>NZ_CP086120.1:0-613333 GCF_021216675.1 Streptomyces gobiensis
CGATGACGATGAGGGCCAGTTGGTCGATGTAGGGGGCGGTTTCGGCGATGGCCTGGCGGTCAGGTCGGTGCCGTCATCGATGTGCAGCGGTGCCTGGACCAGATGTGCGGATGCCTCGTTGACTGCTGCTTGTTCGGGTGGTGGAGAGGGTGCCGGCTCGCAGGCGGCGGTAGTCCGCGCTTGCCTGTGCCGCCACGATGCGGGCCGCGACGTCAGCCCGGGTGATTCCAGAGGCCGCGTACAGCACCGGCCGCCCGTGGTGGAGCGCCGTGTGGCGGGCGGCGGTGGCCACGAGCAGGGATCCGCCCGCTCCGGGTGCGGCGGCCACCAGGACCAGACGGCCTGGTGGCAGGCCGCCGGTGGCGTGGTCGAGGGTTTCCAGGCCGTAGGACAGGGGGGTCGGGGTCTGGGGGGAGACGACCGTGTGGAGCACGTCGCCGAGGGCGGCCAGGTGGCGTGGGGCGTGCCCGTGTGCTGGCTGGCTGCAGGTGCCGGGTGGCGGTGCGTGGGTTGACGGTGTGTGCGTCGCGGGGTCGGGAGCAGCCGGGTCGGCGGGGTCCTCGACGCGCTCCTGCGGGCGCTCGGGGACGGGGGCGCTGTGGCGTGTGGCTGTCGGGGCTGCGGCCGGGTCGGCGGCGGATACCAGGACAGCCAGCGGCCTTTGGCGGCGCATCAGCACCTGCGGCCGGCCCTCTGCCGCGGCGACGATCAGGTCTCCCAGCCGTGTACGAGCCGCAGTGACCGGCGATGCCGGAAACTGGGACAGTGCCGCCTGCCGCTTGGTATCCAGACACTTCAACGGCACCAGCACTGCCTGACGACCACCCTTCGCGATCCGGGCGGTCTGCCCCTGACTGGCGGCCTCCACCAGCTCATACAGCCGCCTGCGTGCCTCCTCCACCCGCAACGGCCCGGAACACACCCCGTCTCCCGACTCCGGCACACCGACCTCCTCACATCCAGCAAAGCGTAAGGAAAATACCACACCAACCCGTAAGGAAACACGGTGACACGTAAGGATTTTGCTGGTGAGTAATGGGTGCGGGCGGGGCTGCCGTACCGGCCGCCGCGCGAGGGCAGCCTCCCTGCCAACGTGGCCGCCCCAACGCACACAGCAGAGCTGCCGGCTTCCGCAGCGGCTCGTAAGGACAGCGTGTGGCGGGGTGCCCGAGCCCGCGCTTACGGCGTCGTACCGTCGGCACATGCCGCCTCGACAGTCCGCGCACCAGTTCGGTGACCTGGCGCGCCCTCAGTTGCTGCTCACTGCGGTGGCACTGGCCCCAGCAAAGCAGGACGCAGCGCAGCACGTCATCTTGCGCGGTGACTTTCACACACCCAGAGGCAGGCCTGTCGCAGTGCTGGTGCCCCTTGGTGGCATGCAGATGGTTGCGGACGACCTGCAGATTGGCTTCGTAGGTGAGAACGGAGAGCGAATGTCGCTGGGCCCTGGCATCGGTTCTTGATCGAGATGCTCAGAAATGTTGATGAGAACTGGCAGCACGCAGAGGGCTCTGCTCCGGTGTGTCGGCGCCGGTGGACATAATTCGGCTGTGGACCTGAGACCGGAGCTGCTGTCCCCGCCTGTGAGCCGACAACGACTGGATGAGTTGAGCTGCGAGATCGCTCGGATCGCTGACCTGGTGGCCGACCGTTCCGAGGACGCTGACGAGGCCATCCGAGCCTTCAATGCGATAACCGGCCATGATTACGTGGCCCTCGACTTCGCCGAGTACTACGGAAGCAGGGTCCTGGCGGAGTTCGCCAGGGAGGCGGCCCGGCCACCTCGTCTTCGGGTTGCAGACATCACGAGGGGCGAGCTCGTCGAAATCGTCCGCAGACTCCTTGCGGCTGACCCGGAGAGCGGCTACTACGTGCAGCTCCTCGAAGCGAATGTGTCGCATCCCCGAGTCAGTGACCTGGTCTTCCATCCCTCGGACGACCTCCAGGATGCATCTGCGGAGGAGATCGTCGACGAGGCCCTGAAGTACCGGCCGATCGAACTCTGAGCCATGAGGATGAATCAGCCGGCCGCCGCCTGTTGTTCGGCACGGGCTCGGGTGGCGGCGAGGCGGTAGGAGCCGGTGCCGGTTTCGATGATGTTGCCGCCGAAGGTGAGGCGGTCGACGATGGCGGCGCAGAGACGCGGGGCGGTGAACGTCTTGGTCCAGCCACTGAATGGTTCATTCGAGGTGATGGCGACGCTGTTCTTCTCCTCGTGTTCGGTCAAGACCTGAAAGAGGAGTTCGGCGCCGCGGCGGTCGAGTTCCATGTAGCCGGGCTCGTCGATGCAGAGAAGGTCGACACGTCCGTAGCGGGCGATGGTCTTGGTCAACTGTTTCTCGTCGGGGGCTTCGACCAGTTCGTTGACCAGCTTCGTCGCCAGCACGTACTTGACCCGAAAGCCGGCCATCGCTGCCTCGGTGCTGAGTGCGATCAGCAGGTGGGACTTGCCGGTGCCCGAGTCGCCGATCAGACACAGAGCAGACCCTTTTTGATCCATTCGCACTTGGCGAGGGTGTGGATCACGGCCGCGTCGATGTGTTGGGGTTGGCGTCGAAGTCGAACTTGCGAAGCGACTTGTCCCGGGGGAAGCCGGCGGCCTTGATGCGCCGCTCGGAGCGACGGCGGGCCCGGTCGTCGCACTCGGCCAGAAGGAGTTCGGCGAGGAAGCCGAGGTAGGACATCTGCTCGCGGCCGGCGGTCTCGGCGAGTTCGGGGAAGTGGGACCGGGTGGTGGGCAGCCGCAGCATCCGGCATGCCTGGTCGACCGCGGTGGTGGCGGCCTGCTCGGTGAGTCCTCGCTGGCGAGGGATGGTCACGGCGTTCTCCTTCAGGGGGTGGGGCGGTCGGGTCGGCGAAGCCGCAGGAGCTGGTCGTAGTGGGCCACCGAGGGCGGGGGCCGTTTGTCAGGCGGAAGGCGGGGCCAGGCTGTGTGCGGTCAGTGGGGCGATGCTGGTTCGGCTGCCGGGGGGCGGCCGGTTCTGGGGGCTCTTCAGGCGTGGTGTCGGCTTCCGCTGCTTTGCGGGCCTCAAGGGCGACGGCGTCCACGGTCAGCGCGCCGGTCTTGAGGGCGGCGGCGAGGCCGGCGACCGGGTGCCCGTGGGGAAGGTGGCGGCTCAGCAGGAGGACCTCGATCGGAGCGCGGGTGCCTTCCCGCTCGCCGCGGGCCTTGATGGCCGCTTCCCACCAGGCGTCGTGAATGGGGGTGAACCGGCCTGCGGACCGTGCCTGGTCGAGAGCGGTGGCCCCGGGCAGGGCACCCGGCTTGCGGACGAGTGCTTCCAGGTAGTGGTCCAGTTCGAGGCGGGTTCCGCCGCGGGCAGATGAGCCGCTCGTGCCGACGCGACTTCCTCGCGGCCGTCGTAGACCACCACTTCAGAGGCGTGCAGCATGACTCGGGCGGTCCGGCCGATCAGTCGCACCAGCACCGAGTAGCGGTTCATCCGGACGCAGATCTGGCTGTAGCGGTCGACCCGCAGGGGTAGAGAGCCGGCCCGTCTCGAACGGCTCCTCAGGCAGCGGCGCCAGCGTCGGCCGCTCGGTCGCAAAGTACTCGCCAATGGTGCAGGGCCGGGACCGGATGCGACGGGCGTCGTCCTCCTCGTCCCACCGGTCGATCATCGCCTTCAGCTCCGCGAGAGTCTCCACCTCGGGGACAGGGACCAGGTGATTTCTGCGGAACCAACCGATCTGGCCCTCGACGCCACCCTTCTCATTAGCGCCGCGCAGTCCCGGTTGGTTGGCCGTAGAGGGCATCGATGCCGTAGTGGGAGCGGAAAGCGGTCCAGCGTTCGGCTTCGACCCGGCGGCGGGAGAGACCCAGCACCTGGGCGACCGCAGCTCTAAGGTTGTCGTAGCGGACTTCCCGGTCGGCACTCCTCTAATATGCGGGTCTCGTTGTCAAGCCATTGGTCGTGGCGAGCGCGGGCGAAGTGTCCGGTCTCATGCGACCCGCTCGGATGTGAACAATGTTGGGGTGGTCAGCGGCGAGGTTTCGGTGAAGCTGTTTCGCAGGCCGAGGAAGCACTGTCAGTGGCCGAGGAGACACTGATGTCATGAAGACCTCCTCGTCCACCGCAGCCAGTTCGGCCGAGCCTTCCCTGACCCTGGTCGAGTCGATGGGCGGTCCGCTGATAGCCGTACCAGTTTCCGCATTGGACGGCTGGTGGGGTTGCACGGAGTCGGGGGTGGGCATCGGCGACGGGGATGTCCGGGACGACTACGACCGTGCCTGTGGCGTGGAGGGCCTGGCCGGAGTGATTGCTGTTGGAGAGGAAGGTTTGCGAGGGCTGGTACTGGCAGACGACCCCGCCAGGACCTGCTATCTGCCGGAACACCACGCCTTCGTCCGCTGGCTCGCAGCCGAATCCGAGGCCGATCTGATCGCCGCAGCCAAGACTGTCCTCGCCGACCCCACCACAGAGTGGGAGGAGTGCGGTGTCTGGGAGACGGACGGCCCTGCGGTGCTTATGGACTCCGTCACTGCTGGGGCTGAACTGGATGTTGAGTACCCCGACGGCGGAGGGCTGCCGGAACAGGCCGCCGTCACGATAGGGCCCGGTCGCTGGACAGTCCGCGCCGTCCACACCTGGGCAAACGAGGAGACCTGGGTGGGCCTGGTCCAACTTCTGCCCTCGTCCGAGAACTAACGGGAACCACCACTGGGCAGAACATCAGGAAGCTTCGCCGTCGAGACGCTGGAGGAGTCCATCGAAGATCTGCTCCCGTGCGACCTGTCCTTTGGCCGCCGCGTCGTCTCGCTGGCGTTCGAGGGTGGACCGGAACTCGATCGTGGTGACGAAGAACGTGCAGGACTCACAGATCGACTCGAAGTGGCAGTCCATCTCGACGGGCGAGCGCAGTGGCCATTGCCGTGCATCCGGCGGTGCATCTCCCTGCGGAGCTTGGCCATCTCCGTTCCCTCGGCATCGGCTGGCAGCTGGCGCGGGGCGTCGTAGAGTGCCTCGGCCTTCTCCGAGACGGCGAAGTACCCGTCTGCGACGGTCCGGTCGGCGATCCGCGCGTGAACACGTGTCATGGACAACGACCTATGTCCAAGTAGCGCGGCGATGGCCTCGGACAGATCCTCCAGTGTGGGCCGGGGCCTGTCGTACGGCGTGGAGGTGCAGCGAGGTGCTGCGCGGAGCCGAGTACGCGGATGTGAGGGAGGTCCCAGTCGCTGGCTGCTCCGACGGGTTGGGAACCACGCTCAGCGCTCTCTCGCGTTGAACTTGCCAATCTTCTCCGACAGCTCGGCGAGCGAGTCGATGCGCCAGGTGGCCAGGCGGTCGGCATCCGCTTCGTGCTGCTGAATCGTCCCCCACGGCCCGCGACGGATCAGCGCGGTATACATCCCCGCAGCAGCAGCGGGCCGGATGTCGTTGTCGAGCCGGTCCCCCACGTACAGGATCTCCCCGGCCGCGAAGGGGACGGCCTGCACGAGACGAGTGAAGAACGCGGGATCAGGCTTGGCCGCGCCCCAGTCGTCGGACGTACCGATCAGGTCCACATCCGCAGTGAACAGCTCACGCAGAATGCGTCCCGCGCGCACCGTCTGGTTACCGGCGATCCCCAGCCACAGACCATCGGCGCGCAGCTGGGCAAGGGCAGGGCGTACATCGGGGTACACATCCTCCTCGCCGAAGGTCTCCGGCTGCCCGGCAGCCGCGCGTTTCTCCCGCTCGGCATACAGATCGAAACCGGGCCGGAAGACCTGGAACGTCTCACGGTAGTCCTGGCCGCAGGCAATGACAGCCCCGAACATCGCAGCGAACGTATGCCGCGGCACCCCCAGCCAGTCCGCCCAAGTGCCGTACTCGCGGGTCTCATCCACCAGACACTCACCGACATCGAACACCACCGCACGCATCACGAACCACACCCTATAAAGCCTGTGAACACCGCAAGACCGCACCCGGTAAAGACCCATCCGTCGATGGTGCCCCGCCAAGTGGTGTATCCGATCCAGAGGAGAACGTGCAGGTCATGGCTGAGATCGGGGTTCCCGAGGCCCGCACCGGCCTGATGGTTCGTCAGCCCATGGCGCGACGCGAACCGCCGTTTCTGTTCTCGGACGGCATGCCCCGAGGTCGGGTTCACGCGCCTCGTGGCTCTCGACATTCATGACTTTTTCTGCGCTGACGGCTCGTCAGTACCGTGGTGGTCGCGTACAGGCCCATCGCAGGCGCGACCTGCATCTTCTCGCCGTGATCCCCTACACCACCCGGCGGCCGGTCGGTACCGGAGACCGGCTTCGGTCAGGAGTTCCACATATGGCCAGATCAGGTGGCGTCGTCGTGCGTGAACGTTCCTTCCGGGTAGCACTGCTGTGGCGTCTTCCTCCGAAGCCCTCCGTCGCTCTTTGGCCAGCCCTCTTGAGGTGTACCGCTGCCTGATCAGTTCTGTGGAAGGAAGGTCACGTGCGTGTGCGGAAGCAGCCGTTCGAAGCAGTGGAGATAAAGACGCTGCTCGGGAGCCGGGTCCGGGAGGCCGCAGCGGTCATGGCCCGGGCCCTTCATGACGATCCTGTGTACACCCATATATTCCCGCGTGCCGACGAACGCGCCCGTGCCCTTCCCCTCTTGTACGCCCTCGTGCTCCGGGACACCCTCCCTCGCGGTGCCGTGCACGTGACGCTCATGGAGAAGGCGATTGTCGGTGTGGCCGCCTGGCTTCCGCCCCGCTGCTTCCCCCTGAACGCTGCCCGCAGGCTCCGCTGTGTCCCCGCCATACTCCCCGTCCTCCTCAGCGCGCCACGGTCTTTGCCCGCGCTGACCTGGCTGGAGGCCGCCCTGGCCCAGGGCTGTCCCCCGGAGCCGATGTGGTACTGGCAGGTGATCGGCGTAGATCCGCACCTGAGCGGGAGCGGCGTGGGGTACCGGCTGGTCCGTGCCGGGCTGGAGCTCGTCGACCGGGAGGCGCTTCCCTGCCACGCCGAGACGTCCACGGAGCACACCGCCCGATGGGCCCAAAGACTGGGCTTCGAGGTCGCACCGCCGTGTTACCCAGTGGACGACGGTCATCCCGCGCTGTGGAAGCTGATGCGGCCGAGCCAGGCCGCGCCGCAGGGAGTAGACGGAGGCAGTGGTGAACGAGAACGGATGCGACTTCCCCGCCAGGGAGTTCTCCGGCGGCCCCCTCTCCCTGCCGAAGGGGCCCCTCTTCCGGACCCGACTGCCGAGCGGTGACGTGGTCTGGGCGGTCACCGGCTACGAAGAGGTGCGCTCGGCACTGAGCCACCCCTTGCTGGCGCGTGACCTCTCTGCGGACGACCCGCAGCTGGCCGACAGCGGCCCTATGGCGGAGGAAAGCTGCGAAACCGCCACCTCCAGCTCGACGGGCCGCCGCACGCCCAGCTGCGACGCCTGGCGGCCAAACCGCTCACGCCCCGCCGGATCGCCGAGATGCGACCCCGTATCCAGGAAATGACCGACGAGCTCCTCGACGACCCCAGGACCTGGCCCGCGTCTCGCCGTACCTGACCGAGCACATCCGCCGCTTCGGCGAGTACTCCACCCATGAACTCGGCCTCCAGCCCGTGGCGTATGACCCACACCTGGACGTCGACTTCAGCCCGCTGCGCAGCGACGACCCATCCGCCCCGGACGGTTACGGCCAGGCGGCCTGAGCGGCCACTTCGAATACGTCGAGCGCCTGCTGCCATGATCCCGCGTGCATCCAGGCTGCCCGGGGCCCTCGGCGGCCATGCGGGCCTCGTACGCGGTGGTGTGGAGCTCGTGGGTTCATAGGTCGCGGCGGCGGACGGTGGCCATGGCGATGACGGCTGCGGCGAGTGGCCAGGCTGCGTACACGATCCACGACCCGCTGATGGTCGCCGGGTAGGGGGCCGGTCCGAAGGGGTCGCTCATCTGCACCAGTCGTTCCCACGCACTGCGGGGCAGCGCGTGAAGGATGGCGGACGACCAGCGGTGGCGGTCGTTGAGGAGGAACGGCAGCAGCAAAAGGATGCCGGTGAACGTCACGAGGGTGGTTGCGGTGTGCCGGATGAGGGCGCCAAGGCCCATGCCTATGAGCGCGCACACCGGAGCGAGCAGGGCGGACGCTGCGACGGCGCGGAACGCGCCGGGGTAGTCGAGGGACAGACCGATGTCCCGCCCGGACAGGATGGCCTGTGTCACGCCGAACGAGGTCCCCGCGACGACCGTGCCGTAGACGAGCATGCCTGCCGTCACGACGGCCATCTTGGCCGCTACGACCGCGCGGCGGGCAGGGACGGCCGCAAAGGTCGTACGGATCTGTCCGGTGCTGTACTCGCCGACGATCATGAGGGCGCCGATGCCGCCGGTGGCGAGTATCAGGACCATGCAGGCGCCGATGGTGAAGGCGTCCCGCATGGCCCAGTTCGGGACAAAGAGGGCCCGGATCCCTTCATTGTAGGTCGGCCAGTTGTTGTAGTCGGCCACGGCGGCGCTGACGTTGATGGCGATGATGACCAGCGCGCTGGCCCCGAACGCCCAGGAGGATGAGCGCAGTGACCAGAGCTTGATCCACTCGGCGGCGAGGAGATCGCGGAAGCGGGCGCCGGGGTGGGCGGCGCGTACGGCGGTGAATGCGGCCGTCGGCTGCGTGGTGGTCGGGGTCATCGGGGTTCTCCTGCGAGGTATTCGACGCTGTCGGCGGTGAGTTCCATGAATGCCTCCTCCAGGCAGGAGGTGCGGGTGGCCAGCTCAAGGAGCACGATGCGGTGGTGGGAGGCGAGTTCCCCGATGCGGGCCGCGCTCAGGCCGGTCACGGTGAGCAACTCCTCTGCGCCCGAGTGGTCCGGCTGCACCGAAGCCCCCTCGGCCTTGAGCACAGTCGCCAGCGCGGTGGTGTCGGGCGTCCGCACGGTCACGCTCAGGCGGGTGCCGCGGGCCGCGAACTCCCTCACACTCTCGTCGGCGATCAGCTCGCCCCGGCCGATGACAATCAGGTGCTCGGCGGTGCTCTCCATCTCGCTCATCAGGTGGCTGGAGATGAACACGGTGCGCCCCTGGGCGGCCAGCCTCCTGAACAAGGCGCGTACCCACCGCACGCCCTCCGGGTCCAGGCCGTTGACCGGCTCGTCGAACAGGAGCACGGGAGGGTCGCCGAGCAGTGCCGTGGCGATGCCGAGCCGCTGCTTCATGCCCAGGGAGAACCCGCCGATGCGGCGCCGGGCCGCGGCGACCAGTCCTACTTCCTCAAGGACCTCCTCCACCCGGCGCCGCGGGATGCCGTTGCTGCGGGCCAGGGCGGACAGGTAGGCCGCTGCGCTGCGTCCGCCGTGAACGTCATGGGCGTCGAGCAGGGCGCCGGCGTGGCGCAGGCCGCGCGGGTGGTCCCGGAACAGGTGGCCGTCGATGGTGGCGGTGCCGCTGGTTCGGCCAGGCCGAGGAGCATCCGCAGCGTGGTGCTCTTGCCGGCGCCGTTGGGACCGAGGAATCCGGTGACGTGCCCGGGACGCACGGTGAAGGTCAGGCCGTTGACGGCGGTGGTCTTGCCGTATCGCTTGGTCAGTTCGTTGGCTTCGATCACCAGGCCAACGGTGCCGGGGAGAGTGTCCGTCCGGCATCGGCCCGTCGGCCACACTCGTGGAAGGGCCTGTAACCCGTGGGCGTACGCCCACGGGCCAATGTCCCGCCGCAGGTCAGGCGATTACGATCGCCTCATGTCCGCCAAGCCGCGCCCCCTGTTGTCCTGGCACCTGTGGCCGGCCGCGCGGGCGGTCCTGGCCTGGTGCGGGGCCATCACCTACCCGTTCGCCCTGTTCTTCGCGGTACGCGGCAGGCCCTACGACTCCCCCGTCTTGCCGTTCCTCTCGGCGGCCGCGGTCACGGTCCTGCTCCTCGGGTTGCTGCGCCGCCGTCCACTGCCGGCCCTGACGCTGATGCTCCTTGGTACGTACGCCACGGCGACGACAAGTCCTTCCTGGCAGGTCGCATATCTGCTGGTTCTGGCGAACGATCTCGCCGTCGGATACATCGTGGCCACCGGGCCGCGCCGCATCGCGCTCACCGCTGCCGTCATGACGCTCGGCGTACAGGTCGCCGTCGCCGCACGCCTCGGGACTGGGACGGACGGCTTCGCCCGCACGGCCGTGGTCCTCGTTCTCGCGCTCGCCGCCGCCTGGATGACCGGTCATGCGGTCCGCGAACGCCGCGAGCACGCCGCGGCGCTGCGCTCGCAGACCGCCGCGCAGGCTGTCACCGCTGAACGGCTGCGGATCGCCCGCGAGCTGCACGACATGATCGCGCACAGTATCGGCGTCATCGCCATCCAGGCAGGCGTGGGCAGCCGGGTCATCGACACGCAGACGCACGAGGCTCGCAATGCGCTGGCCACCATCGAAGCCACCAGCAGGGAAACCCTCGCCGGGCTGCGGCGCACCCTGGGCACGCTGCGTCGTACCGAACCGGGCCCCGGGCCGCAGGCCGCGCCGCGCGAGCCGGCCCCTGGGCTGGCCGATCTCGACCGGCTGGCCGTGTCAACGAGGGACGCGGGCGTCCGTGTCGACCTGCGGTGGCTCGGAGAACGACGGCCCCTGCCCCCCGATATCGACCTGGCCGCCTTCCGGATCGTCCAGGAGGCCCTCACCAACGTCGTACGCCACGCGGACGCCCCCGACTGCCGGGTCACCATCGGCTGCCAAGACGGCGAACTGACCATCGAGGTCGCCGACGACGGCCGTGGCGGCCTCATCTCTGGCACCGGATACGGCATCACCGGAATGCGGGAACGCGTCACCCTGCTACACGGCCAGTTCACCGCCGGGCCGCGCCCCGAGGGCGGCTTTCGCGTGGCGGCCCGGCTCCCCCTCTCCGAAGGAGTACACCTGTGATGACGGTCCGCGTCGTGCTCGCCGACGACCAGCCGCTGGTCCGCAACGGCCTGCGCGTCCTGATGGCCGGCACCCCCGACATCGACGTCGTGGCAGAGGCCGGAACCGGCGCCGAAGCGGTCCATCTGGTCCGGGACACCGAGCCCGACGTGGCGGTGATGGACATCCGCATGCCCGGCATGGACGGCATCGAGGCCACCAGGCTGATCACGGCCGCCGCTGGGGCGACGCGCGTCCTCGTCCTCACCACGTTTGACGACGACGAGTACATTTATGGCGCGCTCCGAGCGGGTGCGAGCGGGTTCCTCGTCAAGGACACAGCACTGGACGACATCCTCGCGGCGATCCGCGTGGTCGCCGCCGGAGACGCCCTGATCGCACCGAGCGTCACGCGCCGCCTGATCGCAGAGTTCGCCGCCCGCCCCGAACCCGCCCCGCATCCACGACCAGTCGGGAACATCACCGAGCGAGAACGCGAGGTACTGACCCTCGTCGGACGCGGCATGTCCAACAGCGAGATCGCCGCCCACCTCTACATCAGCGTGGCCACCGCAAAGGCACACATAACGCGGCTACTCACCAAACTCGAAGCCCGCGACCGAGTCCAACTCGTCATCACCGCCTACGAGACAGGCCTGGTAACGCCACCTCGGTGAACGCCGAGCACCTCAGTCGGCGAAGCTCGCCAACCGAAGCACCGAGGCACAAGTTCTCATAAACGGGGGGTCCTTTGCCCGAGCAAGATCACTTGAGAGCCGGGGAGTCCCTTCAAACCCCTATCGGTTCGCACAACTCGTTCTCACCCAAAGGCAGGTCTTACCCCCTTTTGAGACTTGCATTGTGCGAAAACCCGGGCCCATGACGGGCCCTCAAGAACCCTCCCGTCCGACGCGGACGACGTCGAGCGCCACCCGTGCCCGCGGTGTGCGGCCGAACCCGGCTCGCCGTACCGCTCGCGCCGCGGCGCGGTCGCCGGCAGCTACCACACCGGCCGCTTCACGAGTGCCCCGGCTCTCGAAGCTGCTACGGGTGCCGACACCAGCCGACCGGGGCCCGGGCAGCCGTGGCGGCCCGGTACCCCGCCCCCGGCACCGATCGACCCCGACACCCCGGGCGCCGACATCCGCATCGGCTACGCTCGCTGCTCGACCCTCGGACAGGAACTCAACTCGCAGCTGGACGCTCTCACCAAGCACGGCATCCCGCGCGACAAGGTGTTCTCCAAGAAGATCAGCACGCGCGTGCGCCTCCGGCCCCAGTTCGAGGCCGCGCTCGCGCTGACCCAGCAGATCAAGGCCCCACGCCCCACACTGCCGGGTCATCTTCACCGTGTACGAGATGAAGCGACTCGGCCCGGACCGCTGCCGGGGATGTACGACCCGAGTGGCCCCGGCCGACTGCTGTTCGCGTTCTTCGCAGCGATGGCGGAGACCGAGCGGGAGAACATCCGGGAGTCGACGCTCGAAGGGCTCGACACCGCGGCTCGCAAGGGCAAGCACGACGGCCGGCCACCCGTCATTACCGACGACATGCTGCACACGTGCTCCGGCGCCGCGCGGGCGGCGAGTCCGTCGAGCAGATTCAGCCCGGCCTGATCATCCCCACCGGTAAGGCAAGGGGCAGAGCCCCAGCGTCGCCATCATCTACCGAGCCCTCGCCGAGCACGAGAAGAGCAGGCGTACCCCGATCCCGATCGACACCGCCGACACCTAAGTCATGGCCCAGATCTGCATGAATCTGCTCGCCCTGTTCGCCGACATGGAGCGCATCTTCATGCTCAAGCGCGTCGCCGGTGCCCGCGAGGCTAAGCGCAAGGGGCGCGGCAAGCGGTCCGGCCCGAAGCCGAAGATCACCCCGCAGCAGCGCAAGGCCATCGCAGCGCTCATGGCCGACGAAGACCGTGACGTCACGGCCGACCAGGTCGCCGAGGACTTCGGCATCAGCCGGGCGACGCTGTACCGGAACTCCAGAGGGCCCGCGCCGAGGTACCGGCCCAGCGGTAGCGTTGCCTCCAGAGGCTCAAGGGGCTATGTCATCGACTGGGGCGACCGGAAGCAAACCCCGTGCAAGACCGGCGCCCGTTGTGTGGGCGAGGTCCTGCAGACCTACTGCTACCCCGGCCGGTACCGGGTGTGCGCGTGGCGCGTCGAGGCCAAATCACCACACTCGCAGTCCAGCGCCCGCCTCAACTTCCCCGCCCTACGAAAACCCCTGCTCAGAACAACACCACACCACAGCCCAACATCCTGAAAATATCACCAGATCCACACGTCAGAACACCACTCACTCAGTGATCAACAGCAGATTTGTCACATGCCTCAGCCGCTCCAGGGAGGTCGGGAGGAATGTACGGGGGCTCGCTGGGGCCATGACGAGTGCGGTGGCAGTGACCCCCGGCCGACATCCCAGCCTCACACACCACCCACCGTAATCCTGCCGCACCGTCAGCGTCTGGGTGATTGTGGTCAGTTGTCCCGGGAACGGCCCCGCACGAAGTTCTCGCGGACCGGTCGAGGACATGGCAGTTGGGCGGGGACGCGGTCGGGCTCCTGCCGTCATCGACCACCACCAAGACCATGTGGCCGACCTGGCGCAGCGCCCAGCCCGCGTTCAGGGCAGCCGTGCCGCTCCCGGCGATCACCACGTCAAAACGGCAACCGTCCAAGGTCTCAGCGGCCTCCTCGGGCGAGGGCTGCGATGGGCCGATCATGCGGTACACACTCGTAGTACTTTTCCTGATGTGATGTGACGGGTTGTTCTGATCGGGACCGTAACAGCCAGCACTGGCAAAGCATTTGGAGACAGACCGCCACAGCGCTATCCCTCCCAGTGCACGCCGCTGCGGCGTGCACTGGGAGGGATAGCTCAGGTATCCGGAGAGGCGAGCAGCACGGGGTGGACGGTCCACTCGGCCCAGCGCCCGGCGCAGCTGAGGGAGAAGCCGCACGGCTGGCCGCGTTCCAGCGCGGCCAAGGCGCTGATGCTGCCCGAAACGTCTGCCCAGTGGGCACGGTGCTGCTCGCGCGGCGGGAGGGCCGAGGCAAGAGTGCGGACCATCAACACGAATACGCCGTACCGCCTCGACCGGAGTGCGGACGGTGGAGGACCGTACATGCTCAGCACCGTCTCGGTCGTACTCGGCGTACGTGGCCACCTCACACCGGAAGCCCGGAGTGCAGGGCGTGCCGTTCAGTCATGGTGCACACCGCCCTTAGGAGGTCCGGCGTCACCCGTGCACTCCACGGGATTTGCCGCAAGCACCGGTAACTGCCGCCCATGGCCGCCGGGTTCTCACAGCCCGTCATGTTGCCCCTGCACGGGGGCGGAGAGTGTGCGCAGTTCGTCGATCCACAAGCGGGCGCGGTGGGCGATGGCAGCGGTGACGGCCTCGCACAGCACATCGCCATCCGTGACCGGAACGTCGGCGGCCGGTGGCACGATCCAGCGACGCCCGCAGACAGCCCCGCGCCCGCTGATCCAGGTCACATGAGAGACGGGGCAGCGGATGACACCAGGGCCCACGCACACGGTGCCGAGCAGCTGAGGCCAGGTCCTCGCGGTCCCCGCCGGGACGATGAACTCGACCCTCGCCCGGAGAGGGACGTCAAGCACCGGCCCGAGGAACTCGCCGCTGGTTCGGAGCCGGTACACGGCACCGAGGCCGACACTGCGGGTAATCCGCGCGACATCCCACAGCCGACCGGCGGGAACATCAGCAGAGCGTCCGGACTGCCAAGCGCTGCGGACGTCTGCCTCCCGGGCGCCAGCCGATACGGCCCAGGACAGGGTAGAGCTTTGGACTGTCACGGCAGGGCCTCCTCCTCTTGTCCGTCTGTCTGCTTGATGACGGTGAGCAGCGAGGCGACGCAGTCGGCGGCGGTTTGCAGATGGGCCATGGCTCCGTTAAGGCCGGTGCAGGTGGCGGAGTGGACGTGCTGGGCGCTGAGGATGCGGTCCTCCCATTGCGCCCGTTCGCGGGAGCCGTACGGTGCCCGGTCGCGGTAGAGGCGGGCGATGCCCAGTAGCGCGGCCAGATGCTGGTGCAGCCAAGCGACGTAGACCCGGAGCGGCTGAGCGCTGCGATCCTGGTTCTGTGCCAGAGCGCAGGCGCCCTGGATGCGCAAGGTCAACGGAAGCGAAGGCGACGCATGTCACCGGTACCAAGCAGCCCCACCGTGCACCGTCACCAGCTCAGTGCCAAGCTGCAACAGCTGCGCAAGGCTACCGACCTGGAAATCGAGCAGGTCACCAAGGAACTGCGCTGCTCGCAAACCCGAGTGAACCGGATCGAGACGGGCAAGGGACGCGCAGCCGCCAAGCCGGGTGATATGAACAAGCTATGCACGCTGTAAAGCGTCACCGACGAGAAGAAGATCCAAATGCTCCTCTGCATCCTCACCAACTCCCAGAAACGGGGCTGGTGGGAGTCATAGGAGGATGTGCTGCCGTCCGGGTTGGAGGTCTACGTCGGGCTCCAATCCGACGCCCGCGCAGAGAGGGCCTGGGAGCCGCTGCTCGTCCACGGACTGCTGCAGACCCCGCAGTACGCGCGGGCTGTCCTCGAATCCTGGCCGTCCAACCGGCCACACGACATCGACGTCCTGGTCCAAGTCCGCACCGAGCGGCAGAAGCTGCTGGCCCGCGAAGGAGAGCCGCTGGAATTCTGGGCGGTCCTGGACGAGGCAGCCATCCGCCGCCCCCTCGGCGGCCCGGACGTTATGCGCGCCCAGCTGCAGCACCTGGCCGAGACCTCCAGGCTGCCGAACGTCACCCTCCAGGTCATCCCTGAGCACAAAGGAGGCCACCCAGGCATGGGCGGCACCTTCTCACTGCTGGAGTTCGAGGAAGATGACCCCGTCATCTACGTCGACTCCCCCGCAGGCAACCTCTACCTGAAGAAAAAGCCAGACGTACGCCGCTTCACGAGCACATTCGACCTGCTAAGGGCTATCGCCCTCGCCCCCGATGAATCAACAGCGCTACTCCACCGCGCCGCAGAGGAGATGCAATGACCAACGCCACCAGCCACCCCGAACACACCGACCTGAGCAATGCAGCATGGTTCAAGGCCTCGGCCAGCTCCGGCAGCGGCGGCTGCATCGAAGTCGCCTTCCCCGACAACGACCGCGTGACCATACGCGACAACGACGACCCAAACAACCCACCCTTCGTCGTCACACGACACGTCTTCAACTGCTGGGTCGATGGTGCCAAGAATGGCGAGTTCGACGCTCCTGCCTAATGCGAATCCCCTACTTGACTCAGCGAATGCCCTGACCCGGCCAGCCTCGCCCGGTGTGCAAACGGGCAAACCGAGGGATACCACAAGCCGAACGCACGGCCCGACTGCCACCAGCAATGCGGCGGCCGGACCGTACGCATACCGACAGGCCCCCTGCTGTGAATGGTCACGTAATTCCCAGGTTGCTGGCCTGAGGGTTCTAGTCGGGCGCCTTCGCGTAGGTGAGGACGAGGTTGCCCTGCTCGAACACTCGGCTGTCGGTGAGGGTGAAGAGACGCGGTGAGAAGTCGGCGCGGAAGAGGGGGACGCCGGAGCCGGCCACGACCGGGTATTGCTTGACGATCAACTCGTCGATCTCTGGAAGCAACTGCCCGGCCAGGTCGGCGCCGCCGCACAGCCAGATGCCCAGGCCCTCCTCCTGCTTGAGCCTGCGGACCAGTGCGATCGGGTCTTCGGTGGTGACCTCGACGGACGAGTCCGCACTGGCGGTGAGGGAACGGGAGAGGACGATCTGCCGCAGATGGGCGTAGGGGCTGGTGAGGCCGACCGCCAGGCCCGGGTCGTAGGTGCCGCGCCCCATGACCACGGTGTCGAAGCGAGTGTTGGGCGCATCTGCGCTGCCAAGGGCCGCGCGTTGGGCAGTGGGGAGGGTCTCCGGGTACTCGGTGATGAGATGCGGGAGGTAGTCCTGCGTGACATGCGGGGAGAAGAAGTCGAAGCCGCCGTCGGGTGCGGCGATGAAACCGTCGATAGTGCTGCCGATGAAGTAAGTGAGCTTGCGCATCTATACCCCCGGTGTCGGGTGACGTTGTCGCGTGAAGGCCGACCACCTTCAACCACTCCAGGCATAGTACTCTACGTGTAGTGGATGTAAGAAATTTACTGATGGAGGATCAGCCCCGTGGTCCACAACCCCGCCCGCCGCACCGCGCTCACCGACGCCGCCATCGATGTCCTGGCCCGCGAGGGCGCCCGAGGCCTCACCTTCCGCGCGGTCGACATCCAGGCCGGTGTCCCGGCCGGCACCGCGTCCAACTACTTCACCAACCGGGACGATCTGCTTCACCAGACCGCCCGCCACATCCACCACCGCCTCACCCCGGATCCGGCCGTGCTCACCGACCTGCTGCGCGCTCCGCGCGACCGCGCCCTGGTCACCGCCTTGATGCACGACCTGATGCGCCGGATCGCCGACGACCGGGCCGGCTACCTGGCGATGCTGGAACTGCGCCTGGAGGCCACCCGCCGCCCCGAACTGCGCGCCGAACTCACCGGCACGATCCGCGACGACCTGGAAGCCAACATCACCTACCACCTCGACGAGGGCCTCCCCGGAGACCGTGAGACGGTGGTGCTCCTCTACCTCACCATGACCGGCCTGATCCTCGAACACCTCACGCTCCCCCATGTGCTGGGATCCGAAGTGCCCGGCGCGCTGATCAACACCATCGTCGAGCGAATCATCCCGTCCCCCTGACGGTACCGACCGCACATGGCTGATCAGGGCGTGGCCTTGTCGGCGGGGTTCTTGGGCCGCTTGTCGGGCCGGTAGCCGCCGGCCGTTCACGATGACCTGATGGCTGGTGTTCACCAGCCAGCCCAGGAGAGACTCAGCGACCACGGGGTTGGGGAAGAGCGGATGCCAGTCGCTGGACGCCCGGTTGCTGGCGATGATCAGGGGGAGGGCCCTGCCGCTCGCTGACCAGCTCGTAGAGGTCGTCGGCCTGGGGTGCGGTCATCTGGCGCATGGCAAAGCCACCGAGGACAAGCACGTCGGGGCGGACGAGTTCGCGCATCCGCTCGTCCCGGACGCGGTCCGCGTGGCCGCCGGCCAGCTGCCAGGACCCGGCTGGTCTTGGCGAAGCAGACGTGGGCGCCCTGGCAGACCGCCAGGCGTCCGAGGGCTTGAGCGATGTGGGCCTTGCCGTGGCCGACTCTGCCGTTCCGGCGGAAGCCAGAGAGGCGGCGTGCCTCGCTGATCAGCGGCGAAGGGCTGCGTCGAGCTGGTAGTAGAGCGCATCCAGCCGACTACGGCCAGGGCCACGAGGCGGCATCCGCCGTACCAGCCCGCGAACTGCCGGCCAGGCGTGCTCGACCGCCCACCGGATCTCCTCATCACCGGCCCTGGCGTCATCGCCCGCCGCGAGCTCACGAGCGCGCGCCTGGTAAACCGCAGGTCCAAGGGCGTGCTTCGACTGGTGAGGGGTGGCCAATGGGTGGATGTAAGGGGTCGCCGCCGCGTAGCACGCGGCACGGGCAGCAGCTGCGGCAGCCCGGTCGCCGACTTCGCCTGCGGCTGCGTGAGCCGCCCAGGCAACAGAGCGCAGCCGCCCCGTCCGCTTCCCCTCACGCACGAAGCCCCGGATACCCTCGACCGCCTCGCGAGGACGGGTGTCCCAGGGAGCCTTCGCCTCAAACAGCGGAAGCACCCGCTCAACGCAATCAGCAGCCCACAGTCCGAGAAACCGGCGGTCTTCTTCGCTTATGGTCACCGTGTCCACCCGCACATCATGCCGGGTCCGGGAGCTCCCTGACCCGAACACGATGGCTGTCACAAAGGCACGGTTGGTGTCACCAAGACCGACGAGTGGCTTCTCACAGGGGTGGTCCGGGTCGTGCCGGTCCCGCCCGGTGCGGACGTGACGTGTGGCGGTGACAACCACCCTGCCGATCTCATCGCCGGTCACAAGCAGCGTGCCCATCCGGTACAACCACCGTGCCTCGCCAGCGCGGAACCGCAGGCCGGCCACCCTCACCAGTGACACCTGCCGTGCGTCGCACACGCGCGAAACACCCCCCAAAACGCCCTGAAGCGGGCCCGTTCCCCCTTTCCGGCGGACGAATACCAGGCACTGATGAACACTCCCACGCCCCGGAAGCGCTCCCGCCGCCCCCTTCGCCGCCGGCGAGCCGGCCCGGCTTCGCGGTGCTGTGGCTCGGTGCGGATGGCCCACTGCACGCCGAGCCAAGGCGACAGGACCGAGTGTGAGGAGCGGGGGCGAAGATCGCACCGAGGTTGTCCATCATCGGCTCGAACCCGTACGCCCGCCTGTACATGAGGCCCAGACGATGTGCGCGTCTTTGTGGCTTCTGCCAGTACGACGGTCTGCCGGGGTCCGTAGAGACTGCTAGTCACAGGCCGCGGCGTGCCCCGGGGGGCCGGGGCCAAGGACATGTCGAAACGCAGGGGAGGGCAGCACGGTGAGCGTGCAGCAGTACGACGAGATCGGTGAAGCGTTCGAGGGCTTCAAGGCCCTGCCGCTGGCGCAGTACGGGGAGGTGCCCAGTTTCCTGGCCATGGTCGGGGACGTGCGCGGCAAGTCGGTCCTCGACCTGGCCTGCGGCACCGGCTTCTACAGCAGGGAGTTCACGCGGCGCGGCGCCGCGGAGGGGTTCGGAGTCGACATCTCCGGTGAAATGGTCGCCGCAGCACGGGCGTTTGAGGAGCGCGATCCGCTGGGTGTGCGCTACGAGGTAGGCGATGTGTCCGAACTACGGCCCCGAGCCGCGCTTCGACGTCGCCACGGGGGTTCAGCTGCTCAACTACGCGCAGGACGTCGCCGCCATGGAACGGATGTGCCGCAACGTGCACCAGAGCCTGAAGCCCGGCGCCGAGTTCTTCATTCTCAACCAGTCACCCGACTACCGCTTCGACGAGCCATCCCTGGCCAAATACGGCTTTCCCTGCGAGCCGACCGGCCAGGAGGCCCAGACCGGACCGCGCGTGCACATCACGGCACTGCTCGACCCGCCGATCTCGTTCATCAGCGCCTGCCCGCGCCGCGAGGTCTACGAACAGTGTCTGCGGGCGGCCGGATTCGGCGAGCTGACCTGGGTCCCACTGGAGGTATCCGACGCCGGCATGCGCACCTTCGGCGCGGACTTCTGGGCGGACTGCCTCGCCAACCCCCCACTGGAAATGCTGCGCTGCCGCACCTGAGCACCGACCGGACCTCCCGGCGGCCCGGCCTGTGGAACTCGCCGAACGGGAGCCAGGCCGCCGGCCGCAACCACACCCCCGACCTGCGGCAGCTCAGGGCCTGCGGGCGCGTTCCGAAGCACCTCACCGCCCATTGACCGCTCCCGCTACCGGACGTTGCGATCCTCCCCAAAGGGGCCGTGCGGCGCTCGTAGCCCTCGCTCGATAACTGCGGCCCCTGCCGCCGGCGAGCAACGGCCACACCCGGCCCGCGACGAAGAGGCGAAGTGCCTTTCAAACTCATCGACATGGACCATGCGACAGAGCCTCGAAGTGGCTCCCGAAGCCGCACCGAAACAACCAGGGCTTGTACTGCGCGCGCATGGCCACGCTGGGGCGGTCGACCCACCGGAGCGGCCGAGAGTGGTGAGGACACCGCCGAATCCGGCGCGGGCTTGGGCAGCGGCGACACGCCGCCCGGGACCGGACATGCCCGGACCGAAGCGGAAAGGACTGGGACTGCGGAAGCAGACAGCCGTGATCTGGGTGAAGCCGACGCTGCAATCTGCGTTGAACAGCCCCCCGGCCCACCCTCGCTAGGCGTCGACGCACCCGACGAGAGTGACCTGCTGCGGAAAGTCCGCAACGTCCACGCCGAACACGGTCGCCTTACGGTCGGTGAGACTCTTCACCACGCGGCCGGTCAGCCAGCCCCGTGCGAGCCGGCACCCGGCGGCATCTCACCTCCCGGTACCGACCGTCCGGCTCCCACCGCTGGCCAGGAACATCACCTTCTCCTCGCCTTAGCTACCGCCACGGATATGTGCGGCGCGCATGGCCTCTCCCCGGCCCAGCTGAGAACGGCACGCCCAGGGCTGTCCCTTCCCTCCAGGCACCCGGCCGCCAGCCCGGTGCAGGTGCCGGTGCTGGCGCAAAACCCCAAGGACACCACAGCAGCCGCCGCCGTACGCTCCTGCCCCAGCTACGAGCCGGGCACAGCAGCCCCCCGGACGAAACAGCCGCCCGCCAGACCACCACCGGCCCACGCCGTTCGCAAGGCACCCAGAACCCATTTCCCGGCCCCCTCTTAACCCCCGGGCGGGGCGGGGCGGGGCACAGACAGCGCCGCCGCCCCGCGGCCTACCCCTTAGCGGCCAGCCGGTAGGTGCACACATGCACGCCCGTGCCACTGGTAACCGTGGAAACCAGCTCCAGCGCACGCAGCGCACCGTCCTCGGGAAAGATCGTTTTCCCGCCGCCGAGGATCACCGGTTCGATCATGAGCCGGAGCTCGTCCACCAGGCCCTCGCGCAGGAGGGTGCGCACGAGCGTGGGGCTGCCCATGACCAGCAGGTCACCGCCGTCCATCTCGTGCAGCTGCCGGATGCGGGCGACGGCCTTATCGCCGGGGATGCGCGTGGTGTTCTCCCACGTCAGCTCATCATCACCCAGCGTCTGGGAGACGACGTACTTGGGGATGGCGTTCATCTGGTCGGCGAACGGGTCACCAGCCCGCTCGGGCCACGCCGCGGCCATCGTCTGCCACGTACGGCGCCCGAACAACAGCGCCTGGGCCTTGGCCATCGCCTCGGCGAAGGCACCACCCACCACCTGAGGGTCGAAGAACGGAAGCGACCAGCCACCGTGGGCAAAACCCCCGTCGGTGTCCTCCTCGGGTCCGCCCGGCGCCTGCACAACACCATCCAAACTCATGAACACACTCACCACAACACGCACGCCGGCTAGCTCCTCTTCGCTCGCTTTCGGGGGGTGTACGACGATAGAGACTCCCCCACCCCACCAAAATCACCGCACCCACACACGCCCACGGTAGTGATACACAACACACCGCCTGGCCCCTACGCCAACCACCAACCACAAACAGCGCCTGGTCGGCACGGTGCACGTCAGGGCCGAGCCCGCTGTGACCGTCACCACCTCGTGCCGCTGACCGATGAGAAGCGGCCGTCCTGGCGGTCAGTCGTTCATGAAGAGGGCCGGGACACGTCCGAGCCCACGACCACGAAGGAGGACACGGCATGGGCAAGGTTGTCGTGATCGAGCACCTGACGCTCGACGGCGTGATGCAGGCCCCGGGACATCCCGACGAAGACCGCCGGGACGGCTTCCAGCACGGCGGTTGGGCGACGCAGCGCCAGGACCCTGTCATGCAGGAGGTGATGGGCGCGCACATGTCGAGCACCTGGTCCCTGCTGGCAGGCCGAACGACGTATGAGCGCTTCGCGGACTACTGGCCCCGGCAGGAGCCGAACCCGTTCACCGAAGCGCTCAACCGGGTCCGCAAGTATGTGGCATCGACCACGCTGACCGAGCCGCTGGCCTGGCAGAACTCCACCCTCCTCAAAGGCGATGCCGCCGCTGCCGTGGCGAAGCTGAAGGACGAGGTGGCAGAGAACCTGGTGGTGTTCGGCAGCGGGGTGCTGGTCCGGTCACTGCTGACGCACCACCTCGTCGACAAGATGGTCCTGCTGATCCACCCGCTGACGCTGGGCTCGGGCCGTCGGCTGTTTGCAGACTCCGGCCCGGACCTGGCCGCCCACCAGCTGACTGACTGCACGACGACCCGCACCGGGGTGATCATCGCCGCCTACCACCCTGCCGGAGAGTGATCAGCGGCCCCTTCCACCGACAACAGCGCCTGGGAGAATGGCCGCCGTGGCCAGCCTGCTGACATCCCAGCGACGCGGCACCTGGGTCTTCTACAAGGCCGCGCCGTCGGTCATGGCCGCACTGTCCGGGCTGCTGACCCCAGCGAAGTAGCCGGCACGGGACCGCCGCCCGGCCTGAGCCCTGCAGGCGCCCGGCCGCCGCGGCGCGGCCCGCCGCCCGAGAGGCACCACACCCACACACCGAACCGGCATCATCGCCTGCCAGCCGGGGTCGGCCCAAGAAAGCTCCGGCTCTTGGTCCCAACACACCCACCAGACACAGGGCATGTGCCCCCGGGCAGCTGGTCCGCCCGGTCCAGGGTGCCCGTGGCGCAGTACGCCGGTCATGCCCGGCATACCTGGCCGCGCGCACCACACGTCCCAGGTCCCGGCGTCAGCCGGAGCCCAGCCGGACGCCGGCAGTGGTGCGGTTGCGGGACGAGGCCAGGCCGCCGGGCGCAGTGCGCCCGGCGGCCTGGCCCGATCATGCGGACTCCGCAGGCGGTGTCAGGGACTGACCCCGAGCGAGCGCAGGTAGGCGACCGGGTCGATGTCGGAGCCGTAGCGCGCACTGGTGCGCACCTCGAAGTGCACATGCGGCCCGGTGGTGTTGCCACTCGCCCCGGACCGGGCGATCTTCTGGCCGCTGCCGACCCTCTGCCCGCTGCGCACGGTCAGCGACGACAGGTGCGCGTACTGGGTGTGCATGCCGTCGGCGTGCCGGATGATCACCTCGTAGCCGTAGGCGCCGTTCCAGCCCGCGGCCACCACGGTGCCGGAGGTGACCGCACGTACCGGGGTGCCGACAGGCACCGCATAGTCCACGCCGGTGTGAGCGCCGCTCGCCCAGCGCCGGCCCGTAGCGCCGTACGGCGCGCTGACGGGTCCGCTGACCGGGGCCACCTGGCCGCCGGCGGCGGATTGCCGGGTGCCGTGGTGCGCAGCGGCCGCGGTGCGCTTGGTGTTGTGCTGCGCCGCGGCCTGTGCGGGCCCCACCTTGGGCGGCTTGCTCGCCGCCGTCTGGCCCGCCCGGTGTATATCCGCCGGAGGGCGAGCCGCACCCCCGGGAAGATCAGGTGAGGATCGGAGCCGATGAGCTCGCGGTTGGCGTTGTAGAGCCTCTTCCAGCCGCCGCTGACGGACTTGTGCAGCGCGATGTCCGAGAGGGTGTCTCCGCTGGTCACCGTGTACGACCCGGACGCCGAACTCCTGGGCGGGTGATCTGCGCTCCTGGAGCCGCTGGCGGGCCGACTGCTGTTCTCGCGCGGCGGGGAGCCGGACGGGGAGGAGTCCCGGCGGGGGGAGCCGCCCTCCTTTCCGGTGCCGGCCAGGCGGTCAGAGCGCGTCAGGCCCGCCCGGACCGAGCAGGTCGGCCACGCCCCGGGGCCCTGCTTGCTGAGGACCGCCTCGGCCACGGTGATCTGCTCCGCCTTCGTCGCCAGGTCGGCCCGGGTCGCGTAGGCGGTGCCACCGAACGCTTCCCAGGTGCGCTGCGAGAACTGCAGCCCGCCAAAGTAGCCGTTGCCCGTGTTGATGCTCCAGTTACCGCCGCTCTCACACTCAGCGACCTTGTCCCAGGTGGCAGAGGCCGCGTTGGCGACACCGGCACCGAGGAACGGCAGCGTTATGCCGACACTGCCCGCGGCCAGGGCGGCGGCAGACAGCACACTGATCCGGCTGGGCGTTGCAGGGCGGCGGTGACTTCCTCGTGTGGCCATGGGCCTGTTCCTCTCCAGTACGGCATTGACCCCGCCGACGGGCCCGGCGGGCTGGTTGAAGTAGCGCAGCCGTGCTTGGCAGGTCACAAGGCGCAAGGAGCCTCACCCACCGCCGCGCGCCACCCGCGCGCCCCAGCTCCGCCAGGTGATGCTCCATCAGCTGGGGAGGACGGGGCGCACAGAAGGGCCACACGCGCATAAACGTGAGGCGATACCGGCGCCGGAACATCGTCCGAGCGGGCCCGAAGTCGTCGGGACCGGCCGTAGGGAGGCACCCGGGGGCCGGACGCTGCCCTCACAGCGGAAATGGATCCGGCAAGGCCTTGTCAGAGGGCGGTGATTGACGCCGGACTCGTTTCTGGCTGCCGCACCCTGGCCGCGGCCGTAACACCAATCCGGTGCCGTGTTTCGCTGATGCCGGTAGGGCTGGGGCGGGGCGCCCTTTGCGTCACTTTCCGGCACGAGAGGCCGTTCAGCGGCTGGGTACAGGTGTCGTCTTGGTGGCCCAGGCGGCCGGGCCATGATCCGGCCGCACCGCTTCCCCGGCCGCCTGCCGGGGAAAGCCGGGAAGCAGAGGAAACAGGCCTGCTCTGCGGTGCGGTGATCCCAGCGGGGAACCAGGAGGTCCACGGCCTGGGGTTAGGAGTTTGCTCGAGACCGGGCGAGGTACTGACCGCGTATGCAGCCGTAGGGCCGTCGTATTCTCCGGCAGGGCCAGCAGCATGGTCACTTAGCGGCAACCGCCACCATAGTCACCGCCGAAAAAAGGGGGGCTGTACCGCGCCCGGACGGCCCGGGAAGACGGTCGTGCCGGTCCCGCCTGGTGCGGGGCCGCAGACAACCCGCCCCGGCACCGAGCGCGGTTCTGCAGGGCTGCCCGGCCTGGGCCGGGTGAGCTGCCGTGGTCATGGCCGGGCGTCAAATGGCAGTCAGGGGGACAGCCGGCCAGTGGCGAACGACTTCATCCAGCACCGCTGTTATCGACTATGAACGGGCAGCACCGGCAGTCACCGCGTATGGAGGCGGCAATGCCGCGGGTGCTCTCCGCTCGGCACGGGAGTTCGGCAGAGTCTGTGAACGTCGCCAACTTCTCGGTGGCTAGCGTGGATGAGCCCTGGCTGGCCGCGTTCAGCCAGCCGCTACGCCAGAGCCCGCCCCCGTACTGCCGCGGTTTTCCGGGAGAAGTGCCGTCCATCGCGGCCGGGCGGGAAACTGACGGAATATCTCGCGGTCGGCATATGGCCCTACCCACGCTGGGGCACATACCATTGTCCAACAGCGACTTCTCCCGGAGACCACCCGCAGGGGCAGCTCCGATTGATCCCCCTTAACCTGTACGGCCAACTGCCCGTGGGTGCCGGTGCCGCCATTTCCCCGCCACACCGCCCACTGAACGGGGATGCCAGCGGCGATGCTCCGTACCGCGTGGCACGCAGTACGCCTACGGCACATGACGGTCGGCCCGGGCGGAGCGGGAGTGGGCCGTGTGCCGTATCCACCGCCGCCACACCGGTAGACAGCCAGCCAGGGGGCGCACCCCCGCAGGGCTGTGTGCACTGAACCACCCGTTAGCCTCGATGCTTCGCAAACCTCCGGGCTGAAAGCCAGTGCGGACGCTGGCTACACCGGCGGACACAGGACCACGCATTCAGCGTTTGCCGCGGCCTCCTCGGGCCCCGGTCCGAAGCGGCCAGCCACACGGCGCCGGTCCTGGGAGCCCGTGACCGTATCGAACAGGCGGCCGCGCACCGCTCGCGCCCACCGGCATCGCGACGCGCTGCGCGCCCACCCACCACTGCCCGGCGACCAACACGGCCGGGCCGGCGCCGACGACAGCGCAACCGAGCGGCTCTGGACTCGCTCAAGGCCTGTTCCCCAGCCAGTCAGCGCCGGGGATGCCGGCTGCTGCCCGCCGAACCTCAAGCACACCGAACAGGCTCAGTAGTGACCGCGCAATACGGCGACGGCCCGGTCAAAGGCTGAGTCGTGATGACCGGCGAACTGCTCGTCTGTGAAGACCGGTTCCTTGAGACGAGGCGGGATACTCGGGCCGTCGAAGGTGCCCTCCGGCCGGGTGCGGAACTCCTCATTGGGCAGCCAGGTCTCCCAGCCGCCCGGGAGTCGGCGCGTGGCGTGTCCGAGAAGACGCTTGTGTGGGCTCCCCGATCCGCACGGTCCGACCTGGGTGGTCGAGGAGGGCTGAGTGAAGGTCTCCGCGGCGCTGAACGTCGAGCCACCGGTCAGCACTGCGAGAGGGCCGGTGTACCGGGGCCGACCGCGGGGCCCCAGGGCATCCGCCCCTCCCCCATTGATCCGCAGACCGGTGATCAAACCCTTCAGCCCGGCGGTGCGTTCGGAGGTGAGGACCGCGTCCAGAGCCCGGTTCAGTTCCGCGCTGTTGGCGGGCGAAGGTGTTGGCCTTCGTGTAGCCGCTGAATGCCGAGATACGCAGGTAACCCTGCCCCCCGGGCAGGTCGGCGTAGCCAATCCGGCCGCGTGCGAACTCCTGAAGCGGCCGCTTGCCCAGGTCACGCTCCTGGACGTAGGTCTTGACCCGGTTGTCCAGGTCCGCATCAGGTATGACGGTACCCGGGCGGCTCTGACCGAAGATTCGGGAAGGGCCGGCCATCACGGCCACGTGCGCGTCGTTCAGCGGCATAACCATCTCTTCGCGGAGTCGGTGCCGTGGTGGCGGGTCCGGTCGGTAACCAGCTGATGTAGATCCAGTGGCAGCGCCCCGCTCTCCTCCAGGGAGCGGGGCCTCTTTGCGTGTAAGACGTAAGGGGTTATTGACGCAGAAGGAGTGCCGACTGGTCCATCGGCAGCCGTGGGTCCGGAGGTTCCCCCGTGCCTGCGGGTCCTCGCCCGGCGCGGGCGGCAGAGCCGTCCACGGCTCACCGCCTGCGCTCCTGACCCCGTGTCCCTGATGAAGCCTCCTTCCCAGCTCCTCGTCCACTGCTTGGGCTTGTGGGAAGGCGCGGGGCACGGCGCCTTCTATTTTTCACCAGGTTTTGTAGAGGTGTGTGAGTAATCCGTTTCAGGGCCCATGTGGCATGGTCGCTGTTCCTTCACATGCCTGGGTTGGCGGTGAATGCGGTTAGAGGCGGCGCAGTCGTGCGGCTATGCCGTGTCCGACCAGGAGGTAGATCACTGCGGGTTGGCGTGAGTGGCACGGCCGCAGAGGGCCTACGGGCAGGGGAAGCAGGCGAGGGGGCCTGCGGCGTTGCGGCGTGCTGACCTGAGGCCGCTGACGCATGAGCTTATCGCCATTCTGGACTCTGCGATCACCTTGGATGGCTTGCTGAGGAGCAGCACAGTGATCGGCGTGTCGGCGGGGCCTTCGTCGAGACAGCGAGGCTCGCTGGTGCGTGGTACGGGGTCCGAGCTGGTTTCGGCCTGCGTCGGGTCCGGCCCGGCCGAAGCGGGATCAATTCCCGGTGCATACCGCAGCCGCTGCGCGTGGACCGCTGACAGATGGCCTCCTGACTCACCCGCCCAGCGCACTCGTCGGCATGAGCACGCGCCGACCCGCTCTCCATGACATCTACCTCGCACGACACGAACGACGCATCACGACTGATCCCGGATGATCTCCTTATACTCCAATAACTCGGCCGAACCGGGAGAAATCTTCTTCCGATGAGCCGAGCTCACCATCTGAGCACGGCAGAGAATTCTTCCCACCGAACACCGAGATCACAGGCTACGGCCGTCTGAACTCTGCGCTCACAGGACCGGAGAAGCGGCTAGTGGAAATCCGCAGAAACGTCTTTGTACTGGGGCTCGACCATCACAATCACCAACTCCTCGAACAACTGCCCGATGCCCATCGGTACCGGTTCCATCAGTTGCTGACGATCGAGGAACTCCAGTTGGGTGAGCGCATCCCACTGGCCGAGCTGCTCGACAAGGCCCAAGACCAGCTGAACGTATTCGACGGCAGTATCGACGCGATCGTCGGGTACTGGGACTTCCCGGTCAGCTCGATGGTGCCAATGCTGTGCGAGCGGAACGGGCTGAAGTGGCATCCGTCGCTGCGAGCCATTGTGAAGTGCGAGCACAAGTACTGGAGCAGGACCGAGCAACGCAAGGTCCTCGATGAGGAGTGCCCGCCGTTCGGTCTGGTCGACCCCGATCGTGATGAGAGTCCGCCGACTGGTGTGCGGTATCCGATGTGGATCAAGCCGGTGAAATCGTTTGACGGAATGCTGGCCTACCGCGCGTCGAACCTGGACGAGTTCCAGGAGGCACTGCGGCGCATCCGTGGCGGCATCGGCCGGATCAGCGCTGCTTTCGACGTCGTACTCGACCACGTGGAGTTGCCGCCGGAGATGGCCAGGATCGGCGGCAACGCCTGCATCGCCGAGGAGGCGCTGCACGGCAAGCAGGTCACATTGGAAGGCTACTGTTACCGCGGGCAACCGCACGTCTACGGCGCGGTGGATTCGGTGACCTACAAGGACATTCCCAGCTTCGTCCGGTTCCAGTACCCGTCGAGCCTCCCGCGGAGTGTCGTTGGCAGGATGGCTTCCGTCTCGAAACGGGTGATCCGCCAGTTGGGCCTGGACGACTCGACGTTCAACATCGAGTTCTTCTGGGATCCTGACGCGGATTCCATCGGCCTGCTCGAGGTGAACCCCCGGCACTCCCAGTCGCACGCCGCACTGTTCCGCCATGTGGATGGGCTGCCCAACCACCACTGCATGCTCCGGCTCGCGTTCGGCCGTGATCCGCGGTTGCCGCACCGGCAAGGCCGCTATTCAGTGGCGGCCAAGTCTTTCCTGCGCTGCTTTCGCGACGGCGTGGTGTTGCGCGAGCCCACTGAGAGCGAGATCGCAGCGATCGAGCAGGAGATCCCCGGCACGACCATCGATCTCGTCGCCCACCGGGGGGATCGGCTGTCGGCGCTCTTCGACCAGGACAGTTACAGTTACAAGCTGGCCAATATCCACATCGGCGCGGTCGACGAAGCGGAGCTGATCGCCAAGTACCACCGTTGCGAGCAGCTACTGCGTTACCAGATTGGCGATGTGCCCACCCCGGCATGAAATCAGCGAAGCCGGTGAACACTGGCCTTGACGTGCACAGGCGGGGAGCCTGCCCGGAGCCGTATGGCGGACGGGGCAGGGCTGCGCCCGGTCAGCCGCTCTGCCCCTCGACGTATGCAGCGAGGTCGGCGAGCGAGGCCCGTGCTGCCCGCCGCGCGACAGCGCGGGCTGGGCCGCACCGAAGTCGCCCGGCACCTCCCACACCGCCGGGACGGTATGGCGGTCTCGCGCCCCTCCGTGAAGGTCACTTCGCGCACCACTGGGAGCTCCTTCCGTACGGGTTCGGCACGGCCACGCGGTCCCACTGCCGTGACCGTGCGGACGCTCGTCCAGCGTACGGGCACGACGATGGGCAGATGCACTGCCTCCCGCAGAGCCTGGCGCCGTGCGGCCGCCCACGGGCCGCGCCTCTTGGGCGACCGTGCAGCTGATCGACGTCCCGGCGGCTCTGCCGGAGCCGCATCGCCCAAGCGGCGAACGCAGCCGCTTACGCCTGATGCTCGCGCTCACGGCCGCCTGCTCGGCGTGCTCGCGACGTCGGTCGCTTCCAGATAACGGTTTGACCAGCACACTTCAAGCCATTAGGTTCTGCCTCTGGCTTGATCCACGAGGACGGGCCCCATCGCGGTCCTTTGGGGGGACGCAGTGCACTGGTACGTGGACGTACTCAAGAAATACGCGGTATTCAACGGGCGTGCGCGCCGCCAGGAATACTGGATGTTCGCCCTGATCAGCCTCGTCATCAGCATCGTGCTGACAATCGTCGACGCGGTCCTGGGCACGGGCTTCATAGTAGGGCTCTACAGCCTCGCCGTGCTCCTTCCCAGCCTGGCCGTCGGCGTCCGTCGGCTCCACGACACCGATCGATCGGGCTGGTGGCTGCTCATCGCGCTGATCCCGCTCGTGGGTGTGATCATCCTGCTGGTCTTCCTGGCGAGCGACAGCACACCGCAGGAGAACAGCTACGGCCCGAATCCCAAGCAGGTTCCGGTTCACTACTGACGTTCTCCCTCAGCTGATGGGAGTCGCTCCCTCCAGCCAGCAGAATCAACGTTCACTCGACTGCCCGTCAGCACAGCTGACGGGCAGTCGTTTGTGTGGGTCGGTACCGCTGGCACGCGGTCAAGCCTCGCGATGTGGTCGGGCAGCTGGAACCCATTGCTGGAGCCTCCAGGCGGTACGGGCCGCGTCGGCGCGTACGGCTGGTCAGTGGGTAGTGGTCCAGTCGCAGTCCTCGGGGCTGGTGAGTTGGGCCACCGTGGCGGTGGTCAGCTCGCTGGCCAGAACGGTCCGGCGTAGTGGCAGCAGGCGGTGGGCCTTGCACAACTGCGTGGGGAGCGCGGCGACTTCCTCCCCGAGGATCTTGGTGTAGGACGGGTCGAAGCGCACCCGGATGATCAGGTCGCGGACGTTGGATGAAACGATGGACGACCCGAGCAGCCACAGGCCCGGTTCGCGTCGGGCGCCGGGTGGATCGAAGGCCACGTGCAGCAGTCCCGCGCCCTGGCCTTCCGGAGTACGCAGCTGGTGCCATGAGATCTGGCCGTGCTCGTCGATCCGGCCGAAGGTACCGGTGCCGGCCTCGGGTGTTCCCAGCAGTACGACCCAGATTCCCCCGGGCCCGCTGACCAGCCCGACGGGGGTGCTGCCCCGTTGTGCCGGGATGGGGATCTGCGAGGTCTGCTTCGTCCGGGCGTCGATGTGCAGCAGCTTGCTCGCGGCGTCCTGGCTGACGTAGAAGTCCCCGCTGACGGGATGACGGGCGGCGAAGATCGGGTGGGCCTCGGCCGGGAACAGCCAGTGCTGGGCCGGGTCCGTGTGGTTCAGGGCGAGGACATGGTCGGTGCCCTTGAGGGTGACCCAGAGCATGTCGCCGTGTTCGTTGACGTAGTGCGGTCCGCGCGCCCCTCCGGGGATGTCGATGGTGCGCATGATGCGCGGCGGGGTATCGAGGGCGTCCGCATTCGGGTCGACCAGCAGCAGGCGGTCGCCGCCCTCGTGGGTGGCCCAGATCTTCCCAGGGTGGCGTGAGGAGACAGCCAGACCGTGCAACCGCGCGTCCGGTGGGCCCAGTGGGAACGCCTTGGTGCCAGTGACCTCCTCGGTGCGCGGGTCGAGGCGCAGCTTGACCACGTGACTGTTGGACATCTGGGAGACCAGAACCATGGGCTTGCCCGGCACCTTGACCATCTCGTGGGTCTCTTCGGCGAAGGGGAGTTGGTACTCGACGAGTGAACGCCGACAGGGAACCGAGGACTGGTGCCTGTTGGCTGGCGTGTCGGCGGCGCTCGCCGTGCGCGTATTGAAGAGGGCTCCGGCTGTGGGCGCTGCGGCCAGGACGAGCAGATTGCGGTGAAAGCTGCGGCGGTCCAACGGGCCCTCCAGGGATGTGCGGTCGTCCGAGATGACACGTTCATCCAAGCGACTTCCGCGCGTGGCGAACCACCGCTGGCGCGAGAGTCGCGGGGAATCCACCCCATGGGTGACGGCCGGGTCACGGCCGTGCTGCTGGGCGAGGGGCATGACGGTGCGGTGCCGTATATGACGTGACCGGCCCGGCGGCGTGCCGTCGTTCGCCGATGCGGCCCCATGGTTCAGGGCCGCATCCTTACCGATCCTGAACCATGGGCCTACCGCGAACTCCGGTGCGGGAGTCCCCGGGCGGCAACGGCCTGTGCGGGTTTACGGACGCATCTCGTAGGCGCCGGAGAGGGCCTCGACCCGGTCCCAGACGCGGGCGGCGCGCTCGGGGTCGGTGATGGGCCTGCGGACGGCGCCGAGCGCCCACTGCTGCTGGACGCGGGTTGCGGAGTCCTTGCCGTGCAGCTCGACGGCGTGGGCGGAGAAGTCGCGGACCAGGATACCGAACAGCTCGTCGAGTACGTCTCCGTCGAGGCCGGTGAGCGTGGCCTGCTCCAGTATCAGCTGGCCGTGGACGACCAAGGCGAAGAGCTGTCCGACGGCGAGGAGCAGGTCGAGATCCTCGCTCTGCTTCTCGTCGGGGGCCGCGGTGGTGACGAAGGCGCACAGGGCGTCGGCCTGCTCGCGGAAACGGGCGACGTTGGGCACACCCGCGTGGGCGTCGTAGGCGGTGCGCCAGTCGTGGAAGCGGATCGATCCGAGACCGCGGGCCGGCCCCTGGCGGAAGAGGAAGGCGTCGTCGGCGGCGTCGAGACGGGTGGCAACGGGGGCGTACTCGGCCGGGGCGAGGAGATGGTTCGCCATGAACTTGAGGATCAGGGCGAGGTTGACGTGGACTGTGCCCTCCAGCTTGGGCAGGCCGCGGATCTCGCTGGCGGCCTGGGCGAAGTAGGTGTCCTTCTCGAAGCCCTTGGCCGCGATGACGTCCCACATGAGGTCGATGACCTTCTCGCCCTCGGTGGTCACCTTCATCTTCGTCATCGGGTTGAAGAGCAGGTAGCGGCGGTCGTCTGGGCCGGCGCTGCGGAAGTAGTCGACGGCGCGGTCGCTGAACAGCTTCATGCCGACGAGACGGACGTAGGCGTCGGTCAGCTCGCGGCGCACGTGCGGGAAGTCAGTGACGCGGCGGCCGTAGAGGATCCGGTTGTGCGCGTGGGTGACGGCCTCGTACATGGCGTGCTCGCAGATGCCGACCGAGGCGGTGCAGAGGTTGAACTTGCCGACGTTGACGGTGTTGAGGGCAGCGTCGAAGGCGGCACGGCCGGTGTGGAGGACATCCTCGGGCCGTACGGGATAGCGCTCGAGCCGGAACTCGCTCACATACTTGGAGGAGTCGACGACGTTCTTGACGAGCTGGTACGCGGGATGGCGGCTGTCAGCGGCGAAGAAGACGTAGCCGTCGGGGCCCTCGACGTCGGAGCGGCGGCCGAAGACGGAGACGAGGCCCGCCGCGTTGCCGTTGCCTATGTAGTACTTGGAGCCGGTGGCGTGGAAGCCGCCGTCGGCGCTTGGGGTGAGCACCATGTCAGTGGAGTAGATGTCGGCGCCGTGGGTCTTCTCGGAGAGGCCGAAGGCGAACACCTCTCCCTGGTCGAGAAGTTCGGCGGCGCGGGCGCGGGCGTCGGCGTTGCCGCTCTGCCAGACCGGGCCCAGGCCGAGGATGGTGACCTGCCAGGCGTACCAGTAGTCGAGCCCGTAGAAGCCGAAGATCTCGTTGAGGGCCGCGATACGGGCCGTGTCCCAGCGCTTGTCGGCGTTCCCCGCGGCGTCGGCGGCGGGTGTGAGGAAGGTGGCGAACAGGCCTTCCTTGGCGGCGAACCGGAGGAAGTCCTCCAGCCAGGCACGGCTGCGGTAGTCCTCGATGAGCCTCCGCTTGCCGCGCTCCTCGAACCAGTCGACGGTGGCACACAGCAGCCGCCGGGTCTCGGGGTCGAAGTGGGCGGGGTCGTAGGTGCGCGGGTTGAACAGCAGCGGGTCCGCCATGACGGGACGCCTTCCTGGTTGAGGGGTTGGGAGGGCCTGGTGTGAGGGGTTCGGGTGCGGGGGCACGGAGGCGGCTAACGCCTGCCGCCGACGCGGCGCAGGGTGGTGAGCACGTCGTCGAGCCAGGCGAGGGTCATCCGCTCGTACGCGATGCCGCCGCGCAGGACGACGTGCTGGAGCTCCTCGCCGGTGTCGAGGGCGGCCGACTCCGGGAAGTCGCGCCGCTCTCCGGCGAGGTAGCGGGCGAGCCGGTCGGCATGCGTCTCGCGGTGCCGCTCGACCTCGGTGATCAGCGCGGCGGGGTCGTCGAACGCGGCGCCGCGGATCTTCACGGCGAGGTCGTGACGGATGCTTTCCGGCTCCACGGGCTCGGCCAGCCATGCGGAGAGCGCGGCCCGGCCGGGACCGGCCACGGAGTAGACCTTCTTGTCCGGCCGCCCCTCCTGCGCCACATCCCGGACGTCGATCCAGCGGTCGCCCTCCAGGCGCTTGAGGACGCGGTAGATCTGCTGGTGGGTGGCCGTCCAGAAGTAGCCGATGGAGCGGTCGAACCGGCGCGCCAGCTCGTAGCCGGATCCCGGCTGCTCCAGCAGGGAGACAAGGATCGCGTGCTCGAGTGCCATGCCGGGAATCCTCTTATGCAACTCGTTGCATAGGCAAGAGGCGTCGGCCGGGTGAGACACGGCTCACCCGGCCGGACGGGATGGTGACTGTGGCTATGGCTGTGGCTGTGGCGCTGCAGCCTGGATTGTCGGCTCCCGTTCCAGCCGCGCGGACGGCCCTGGAGCGGCCTGCCTTGACGACCATGTCCTCGCCACTCGCGGCCGCGGTCAGCTCCAGCCACCACCGCTACGTCCGGAAGCGCGGATTCTCTCTTGCCGAGACAGCGACGGCAGTGCGGTGTGGCCGCGCCCGGATCGGCCGGATCGAGCCCCCCCGGGCGGGTGTCCGGCCGACTAGCGTGGTGTCGACCAGGAGAGGGGGAGGAGGCGAACGTGAGCACGGATGTATCAGTCGACCTCGTGGCGCTCGGTGAGGACTTCATCCGGGACCCTTACCCGGTATACGCGGAACTGCGGGCTCGGGGGCCTGTACACCGGATCCGGATGCCCGAGGAAGCCGACGCCTGGCTCGTCGTCGGGTACGAGGCCGGGCGGGCCGCACTCGCCGACCCGCGGCTGTCGAAGGAGTGGGGGAATGCTTCTGACGCTCTGAACCTGACAAGCCCCGCCGCAGGTTCGCACATGCTGAACTCCGATCCCCCGCACCACACCCGGCTGCGGAAGCTGGTCGCCCGGGAGTTCACACCTGGCCGCGTCCAGGAGCTCGCCCCGCGGGTCCAGGGCATCACCGACGAGCTGCTGGACGCCATGCTGACGTGCTCCAGCGGCCGGGCCGATCTCGTCGAGTCGCTGGCCTTCCCGCTGCCGATGTCCGTGATCTGCGAACTGCTGGGGGTGCCGTTCCTCGACCGGAACCAGTTCCGTATCTGGTCCAACGACTCGTTGTCGTCGGGCAGTCGGGATACGAGGCGAGCCGCGGCACAGGCGCTGGCCGGCTACCTCGACGAGCTGCTGGAGCAGAAGCGGCACCGGCCCGGAGAGGACCTGCTGAGCGCGCTGATCCGCACCAACGACGAGGACGGCGACCGGCTCTCCTTGGACGAACTCAGGGGCACGGCCTGGCTGCTGCTGGTTGCCGGCCATGAGACCACGGTCAATCTCATCTCCAACGGCGTGCTCGCACTACTGAGCCATCCCGACCAACTCGCCGCGTTACGCGCTGATTTCTCTCTCATGGAAAACGCCGTCGAGGAGATGCTGCGCTACGACGGCCCGGTCGAGACGCCGACCTACCGCTTCACCACGGAGCCGGTGGAGATCGGCGGCACGGTGATACCGGGTGGCGGAGAACTCGTCCTCGTCGCCCTGGCCGACGCCGACCGGGATCCGGCACGCTTCCCGGAGCCGGATCGCTTCGACATCCACCGCGACGCCCGCGGCCACGTGGCCTTCGGCCACGGCATCCACTACTGTCTGGGCGCCCCGCTCGCCCGCATGGAGGCCCGCATTGCGATCCGTACGCTCCTGGAACGGTGCCAGGAGCTGACCCTGGACGCCCACCCGGCAGCGCTCGCCTGGCGCCACGGGATGCTGATCCGCGGTGTCCGCCGCCTCCCCGTGCGCTGGTGACCCTACCGACCACGGCACCAAGGCCCCCTCCTTCCAGAGAGTGAGGAAGGGGCCACGCTCAGCGGCTCTCCGTAGCATGACGGTCAGGCCGCGCCGCACCGGGCTGCTGCGGGCCGCCCGACGGCCCGGCGTGCGGCGGACGCTGACCGGCGCCTTCCGCCGCCTCCACATCGGCGGTGACGGCTTCGCGGTGCGTGCCCTCACCGGGCGTTCGCAGAGCCGCGTCACCGGCCTGGTGGCCGCGTACGTCGTCCGGGAAGTCCTCACCGGCACCGTACCTGCCGGGGTTCACCACATTGAGCAGCTTCCGGCCCTGGCCGGCCTGCCGGAGACACTGGCCAGGGCCGGCGTCACGCTCCGGCAGCCTGAACGGTGAGGGGCTTACCCCTCTGCCAGAGCACCGCAGCGCCGGCCGAGCGGCCCCGGGAGGACTTGCGTCACGTCGGCTTCCCCCGGCACGCTCACCACCGTGCCGAAACTCCTCATCGTTCACCACACCCCTTCCCCGAATCTGCAGGCCATGTTCGAAGCCGTCATTGCGGGGGCCACCACCGACGAGATCGAAGGCGTCGATGTCATCCGCCGCCCGGCCCTGGCCACCACCGTCCCGGACACGCTGGAGGCCGACGGCTACATCCTGGGCACGCCCGCAAACCTCGGCATGATGAGCGGCGCCCTCAAAGTGTTCTTCGACACCGTCTACTACCCCTGCCTCGACACCACTGCGGGCCGCCCCTATGGCCTCTACATCCACGGGAACAACGACACAACCGGAGCCGTTCGTGGCATCGAATCCATCACGAAGGGGCTGAGCTGGGAGAAGACAACGGACAACGTCTCCGTCACCGGAGAGCCCAGTAAGGCCGACCTCGAGGCCTGCTGGAACCTTGGAGCCACCGTCGCCGCCCAGCTCATGCCTTAAGGGCCAGCCTGGGTTCTGCATGCTGGGGGACGGTATGACATGACGAGGGCGGCCGTCGCACGGCACAGTGGCGCACTGGGCTGAAGCGTGGTCCAGCGTGCTCCGGGACCGTGTCCGCGCTGCCCTTACTCGGACTCTTCTTCTCTCTCGCCCTCTGCCTGCGAGGGCGTCGTACGAGGCACATCTGGCCTCTCATCGGAGGACTCCTCGTCCTGGCGCTCGCCCTCGGCCTGGGAAGGGGTCTGCTCACTCATGGGCTGTGCTCCTCGAATCGGCCCCCCTCAGACGTAACCGAGTCAACCCTGCCCGTGTCCGCCGGATGGCTCATTCCCCCGTCCGAGGGCACGGCAGCCCGGGCCGCCAGGCCCCGCACGGGTTCCGACCACGCCTCCGGGTCGAGCCAGGGAAATGTGTGCGCTCCGGGCACCTCGGCGAGCTGTCCCTCCGGTACCAGGCCGGCAAGCTCCCGGGCCCAGCGCGCCGTGCCGATCCTGTCTTCCCTGCCGCGGATCACCAGCACGGGCACCCGCAGTTGCGCGACCGAGTCCTCCAGCGCGTCCGCCAGATGGACCCGTGCGGTGTGCAGCAGCCGCCACACGCCTGCCCGTTTCCACTCCGCCCGGTGCGACTCCGTAAGCCCCGGTGGCTCCCTGCGCCCGTCCAGCCGCCACCGGATCAGCAGGCGCGCCATGCCACGGGCGGCGGGGTCGACGGTGGGGCTGGCCAGCACCACGGCCGCCACATCAGGTGCCCACAGAGCCGCCCGGGCGGCGACCTGGGTCCCGCTGGAGTGCCCGGCCAGGACCACCCGGCCCAGGTCGTGCGCGGCAAGCCAGTCGGCGACGCAGCGGGCGAACTCCGGGACGGTGAGTTCGTGCGGGGGCTCGTCACTGCCCCCGAACCCCGGCAGCTCGATCAGGTGGGCCCTGGTCCACCGTCCGAACGCCGCGAGCCCTGGCAGCAGGTAGTCGGCCACGCCCATCCCTTGGACCAGCACGACCGGCGGGGTGCCCGGTCGTACCTGTCCCACGCTGCGGCTGCGCATCCGCCCCAGGACGCCGTCGTGATACGCGGTCACCGTCTCGATCGTCATCGGTCGCCCCGTCTGTTCACCCCTCGAACCGCAGCGGGCGAGCACGGATCGCCTCCTTCCAGCCCGAGGCGCTGCCTGTGGGAAGCGTGGTGCGGGGCGCGCGTCAGCCGGCGGATGTATCACCGCCGCGCGAGGACAGGCAAAGCGGGCACGGGCCACCGTAGGAGCATCCCGGTCCCGCGCCTCGGCGACACGCGAACCCCTCCCGCTCGCCACCCGACCGGACCGGGCCACGCGTCGTACGCCTGCACCGGCCGACGCGCCGCGAACCGGTCTCGCTGCCACGTGATCAGCCGGATTTCTTGATCAGTTTTCCGTCGGGTGCCACGACGAACCACTCGTCGTCGACTCCTTGGCCGTTGATGTCGCCCGGCTTGGCGTCAGCGACGTAGTAGTACAGGGGCCACTCGCCGTATGTCGCCTGGATGACTCCCTCACCCTGCTCGGTCTGACGGAGCAAGCTCTTCTCGACACCCTCTCCGGCAGCCACCTCGGCGGGGCTGATCAGCGCTGGCCACACCGCTATGCAGTCGGCGTCGCAGTTACTCGCTCCGTCCTTGTCCTTGGTGAAGCCATACAACGTCCGGCCGGACTGATCCGCCAGGATGCGGCCGACGTCCGACTGCACCACCTTGACCCCGGCACCCGGTCCCTCTGGCGCGTCCGGCGTGGCCTCAGATGTGGCCTCGGAAGCGCCCTCGGACGGGCTCTCTGCTGTGGGCAGGGTCTCGGGCCTTGCCGTGCCGCCGGCCGTTGGTGGAGGTGTGTTCACGCCGCCGCCGGCATTGCCGTCATCCGCCTCGCCGCCGCCGCAGGCAGTCAGAGTCACAGCCAGCACCAACGGTGCTGCAAGCAGAGTGATGCGTACACGCATAATGTCCGTCCTCGTACTCCGTCGCGGTGTTGTCGCAAGAGGGATACGTGTAACTCCCCGCCCCCAATTCACCGTTGGGGAACTCGCATCGAAGTCCGGACCCGGCTGAGCAATCCGTCCATGGTTCCCGTGGATACGAGTAGCTGGCCGTTCTGAGCGGTCAGAATCCCACAGCTTCCGAAAGGACGGACACATGCGAAGTCGCTTTCCGGCCCTGTCAGCCACAGCACTTGCCCTGGGCCTGCTGGGAACTCCGGGAGCCTCCCCCGCCCTGGCCGACGCCGCACACGGCAACGCCGCCGCCGTCACCACCACCCCGGCCAAGGGGTCCGCGATCTCCCTGACCGCCGTCCTCACCGGTAAACAAGAGGTATCCGATGCGCATGGCGCGGCCGCCGGTGACCACGACGGCAAGGCCATCGCGCTGGTCACCATCAAGGGTGGCCGGATCACCTTCGCACTGAAGTGGAAGGGAATCGGGGCACCGGCGGCAGCCCATATTCACCTCGGCGCCGCCGGCCAGAACGGTGACGTCAAAGTCCCGCTCATCGAGTCAGCCATACCCAGGACGGTACGTGCCGCCGCTGGCCAGGTCACGGTGGAAAGCGCCAAGCTGGCCAGGGCCATCAGCGCCCAGCCCCAAGGTTTCTATGTAAACGTGCACACCGATGAGTTCCCCGACGGGGCAGTGCGCGGCCAGCTCAAGCCCCTCAGCAAGCCGGTCAATCCGCTGGGCATCATCCAGGCAGGCAAGCTGCGCGCACTGGCCAGCGGCTTTCAGGAGGTCACCGATGATGGCGGGCTGCTCGCGGGCGACCTGGACGGGTTCGGCATCAGCTTTGTCCAGCCCCGGCACGACACGGTGCACTACTCCCTGGCCTGGCTGAACATCGGCAGTCCGGTCGCCGCGCACGTCCATGAAGGCAAGGTCGGCGCGAACGGGGACGTGCGTTTCCCGCTGTTCACCGAACCGGTGCCGAAGAATATCTTCGCCATCTCCGGCGTCGTCTCGAAACTGGATCCCGCGGGCCTGAAGCACATCGCGGCCAACTCGGCCAATTTCTACTTCAATCTGCACAACAAGAAGTTTCCCGATGGAGCCATTCGCGGGCAGCTCTCCCACTGACGGTGAGCCGGGCCGCTGAGGTGACCCGGTTTTCTCGCTCGCTGCCGGGTACTCGCGCCGTGTCCGAGGTGGTTCCGACAGATATGCCGGGGAGCGGAGTAATGAACCGGATACGCGGGAGCGAGCGGAACGCGGCCGGGGAACCCGAGGAGAGCCGGGGGCCGGGCTCCCAGGGCGTCCCTGATAAGCCCACGGATACCAACGCCGCGGAGGCTGAGAGCGCGGCAGAAGCCGATCCGCAGGAGTCACCCCGCCCGTCCACCATGGGCAAGGGAGACAGCCCTGTCGTGGCCGGTAGCGATCCCCAGCAGCCGGAGATCGCGGAAGGGCCGGTCGAGGGACTGCAGCCGGATGAGAAGGTCGAGCGGGGGCCGTGGCACCCGCCGCGCGAGGTGGATCCGCCGCGCGGCAATGCCCTGCCGCGTGACGCGGCAGGGGAGAGGGACGCGGTCCGTGAGCAGGAGGAGCACGGCGGCCCTTGAGGGCCCCTGGCATATCCCCGGGCGGCATATCCCCCGGCGGGACTCCGCCCGCCGGGCTGGGGTCACTCGCCGGATTCCTCGCCGGGCCCTTCTCGCTCGCTCTTGGGGCCGTGGCCGCGTTCCGTGCGGGGACCCCGTCGGGCGCCAGTTCGGGTCCTCTTCCAGCTCCTCCTTCGCGGCCTCGTTCGCATGCTGATCGGGTACGCCGCTCTTCTCGGCCTCCTTCCGGCGCCGGGCACGCTGGGTGTCGTAACGCTTGCTACCGGGTTCAGGCACCATGATCACCTCACGTTGCGGCGGGTTCCCCGACGGCTGCGTCGGGAAACGCCGGATGCCTGTCGGCTGAACGGGTAGTCCTCGAACGGCATGGGGCTGACGTGCCCCGGGGGTGAGCATGACTCCTCCAGCGGGGGGTACCGCCGCACTCATGGCCGGTATCGAATTCAAGAGCTCCGCATTCAACGACCACGATCTGATCCCGCACCGCTACACGATGGACGGGGAGAATGTCTCACCCCCGCTGACCTGGTCAGGCGTACCGAGTGAGACGGCCGAACTGGCCCTGCTGTGCGAGGACCCCGACGCGCCGTCGGGGACCTTCGTCCACTGGCTGGTCACTGGCATCAGCCCTGACAGCGGGGGTACGGACAGCGGGCAGACGCCACCGGACGGCGTCCCGCACACCAACGGATTCGGTGAGCAGGGCTGGGGCGGGCCGCTCCCTCCGGTGGGCGACTCGCCCCACCGGTACTTCTTCCGGCTGTACGCTCTTCCCCACCCCGTTGCCCTGCCGGACGACGCGACGGCCGATGATGTGCACCGGGCCGTCGACGAACGGCAGCTCGCGAGCGGTACCTTCGTCGGCCTCTATCAGCGCTGACGCACCGGCGGCCGGTCACCGGCAACCGGCCACCAGCGGCGGTAGCGGCAAGGAGGCAAGCGCATGAGCACGCCGGGTGCGTTCGCCACCCGGCGGGACGCCCTGCCACTGACCCCCGGAATCGCTCGATCCGCTGCTCGACCGTATCGGCGACGCGCGGTATGCCCTCGTCGGCGAGGCGTCCCACGGGACGGCCGAGTAATACGAGTGGCGGGTCGCGCTGACCCGCGGGCTGATCGAGGAGAAGAACTTCTCCTCCGTGGCGGTGGAAGGTGACTGGCCGGACTGCCAGACCCTCAACTCCAGCGTGATCGCGGATCCCGGCACCCGCGAGGGACCACAGGCGGTGCTCGAAGGCTACCGGCGCTGGCCCACCTGGATGGGCGAACGCCAGTGTGCTGGACTTCGCGCTCTGGCGGGGCGGCGCAACGCCACCCAGCCCGCCCGCTCGCCCTGCGGCTCGTACGGCGGCTTGCAGCACCGGCGACGAGTCCGCTGGCCGCTCGCGCAACGGTGGCGGTCAGTCCCTGCGGGAACGGCGGCGTGGCAGAGCGCCCAGAACGACCATGGCCAGGCCCAGCCCGAAGTGCAGCCAGTCGTCGGCCTCGTTGACCGGCAGGAAGTTCGCCTCACTGGCCTTGGTCACGACCAGCCCGTACACCCATAGCGCCAGGTAGATCAGCCCACCACCGATCAGGAACACCCGGGCCGACGCCACTCCCAGCGACATCACGAGTCCGGCCAGTCCGAAGGCCACATGCACGAGGTTGTGCAGGATTGACACCTGGAAGATCCCGAAGAGCTTCGCCGACGACTCATGGCCGGCGAACTCCATCGCACCGTAGTCGGTCGTTACGGCGGGTATGAATCCCAGCGCCCCCACCACGAGGAAGACGATCCCCACCAGCAGCGCCGCCGTGCGCACCAGCGCGCCACCGGTGGCTGGGGCGCGCCTCGCACCAGTGCCGGCCATCATCACCATCTCCGCTCTGAAACGACAGTCGATCGTTCCGGCGTACCCCGGTCCTGCCAGGGAAAACGGCATGGCAAACGGTGTCGGGGCACGGGGCGTCCGCTCAGGCGGGCGCAGCCCGGCGAGTAGCTAAGCAAGCGCTCAGTAAGGCATCCTCTTCTCAGCGTCCACCGACCAGCGAATGAGGCCCGCGCCATGGCGATACCTTCTCTCCTTCTCTCCCGTCGCGATCTGGACTTCCTGCTCCGCCAGTGGCTCGACACCGAGGAATTGACGCGGCGCCCCCGTTACGAGGAGCACTCCCGGCAGACCATCGACGCCGTGCTCGACCTCAGCGAGCAGCTCGCCACCCGTTATTTCGCACCGCACAACAAGCGCAACGACCAGGAAGAGCCCCGCTTCGACGGTGAACACGTCCAGCTGATCCCTGAGGTCAAGGAGGCCCTGGACGCGTTCGCCGCCTCCGATCTGCTCGCCGCATCGATGGACGCGGAGCTGGGCGGCATGCAGTTGCCGCACGTGGTGTCCACCGCGTGCTTCGCCTGGTTCCAGGCAGCCAATGTCGCCACGTCCGCGTATCCCTTCCTCACGCTCGGTAACGCCAACCTGCTGTCCGCGCACGGCACCGCCGAGCAGATCGCCACATACGTCCGCCCCATGCTCGCGGGCCGCTTCTTCGGCACGATGTGTCTGTCCGAGCCACAGGCCGGATCCTCACTCGCCGATGTCGCCACCCGGGCCGAGCCACAGCCGGACGGGACCTACCGGCTCTTCGGCAACAAGATGTGGATCTCCGGCGGTGAGCATGAGCTGGCCGAGAACATCATTCACCTGGTATTGGCCCGCGTCCCCGGCGCGCCGGCCGGAGTGCGCGGGCTTTCGCTGTTCATCGTGCCCAAATACCTGGTCGGAGCGGACGGGGCCGTGGGCGAGCGCAACGATGTGGTGCTCGCCGGGCTCAACCACAAGATGGGCTACCGCGGCACCACCAATACCCTGCTCAACTTCGGCGAAGGCCGGCACCGCCCCGGCGGTGCGCCGGGCGCGGTCGGGCAGCTCGTCGGAGAGCCCCACGGGGGGCTCTCGTATATGTTCCACATGATGAACGAGGCCCGGATAGGGGTCGGTGCCAGCGCCGCCGCGCTCGGCTACACCGGCTATCTGAAGTCCCTCGACTACGCCCGTACCCGTCCACAGGGCCGCCCCGTCACGGACAAGAACCCGGCCGCCCCGCAGGTGCCCATCATCGAGCACGCCGATGTACGGCGGATGGTGCTCGCCCAGAAGTCCTATGCCGAGGGCGCGCTGGCTCTCATCCTCTACTGCGCCCGGCTGGTCGATGAGCAGCGCACCGCGGACACGCACGAAGCCCGGGAGCGGGCCCGCCGGCTGCTGGACGTGCTGACCCCGATCGCCAAGAGCTGGCCGTCCCAGTGGTGTCTGAAGGCCAACAGCCTCGCCATCCAGGTGCATGGCGGCTACGGCTACACCCGCGAGTACGACGTCGAACAGCATTACCGCGACAACCGGCTCAACCCGATCCATGAGGGCACCCACGGCATTCAGGCGCTTGACCTGCTCGGTCGTAAGGCGGTCATGGACGGCGGTGCGGGTCTGGCCGCGCTCGGCGAGGCCATCGGCGACACCGTCACGCGTGCGGTGGCCGCAGACGGCGAAGCTGCCGGGCACGCCGAGGCGTTGCGGGCTGCCTGGCAGCGGGTCGGCCCGGTCACCGCTGCCCTATGGGGTTCGGGTGATCCGGAGAAGGCACTGGTCAACGCCTCTCTGTATCTGGAGGCGGTCGGGCATGTGGTGCTGGCCTGGATCTGGCTCGACGTCCTGCTCGCCACCGACCCGGAGGGCGATGACTACCACCGCGGTAAGCGCCAGGCATGCCGCTACTTCTTCCGCCATGAACTACCCCGCGTCGGCCCGCAGTTCACGCTGCTCGAATCGCTCGACACCACTGTCCTGGACACCGATCCGGACTGGCTGTGAAGGGACGAGTCCGGCTGTCCAGGGTCTTTCCTTCGCGGGCGGACGAGCGTGGTTGAGGCTGCCCCACCCCCGGGGCGGGGTGGGGCAGTATCTCCGGATGCGCGGCCGTCAGCCGACTCGCTCGATCCGGGCCTGGCGGATCAGGAACTTGTTGGGCTCACGCACCTGCTCGAAGGCAGCGTTGTTCAGCAGCACGCAGCTGCCGGAGACGGAGGTCACCTCCACTGTGGTCGACTTGTTGTTGTCCAGATTGGTCACCTTGAGCGTGGTTCCGGCCGGGAACTCATTGCTGGAGGCAGCGGGAGCGCCCCCCTCACCCGAGACGGTCACCGTCGATCCGGCGCAGACCTCCTCGCCGTCGCCTTCGGCGGGAGGCTCCGCGACTGGCGGCTCTTCGGCAGGAGGCTGTGCCTCCACTCCCCCACCCCCTACTTCGCAGCCAGATGCCGCCTGCTTTCGCTTGATCTCCTCAATGACGGCCTCCCGGTTGGCGATCCTCGCCTCCGACTGGGCGTCGGGTTCAGCCCGTTGACCCGCGATGAACCTCTCGTTGTTGCCCAGCGCCGTGGCCAGACCGTCACAAGCCACCGATGCCTGGCTCGTTCCTGACATCACCGCGGCGCCTCCCGAGACCAGCGCGGCAGCACCTATCAGCAACACAATCTTCTTCCTGCGGCTGACCGTTCTCTTGCGGGACACCTGCAACTCCTGTCCTGAGACAACATGGCCCACGGAGACGCTTCATCCGTGTGCCATGGAGAACGCAGGCCGGGAAGGGCAGGCTCAACCTCCCAGTAGCTCTAGCGCAATCGCACAGTCCGCTGCGTGCGGCGGGCCAGTCGGCCATCATGCGCCGCCGCAGGGAGCGCCGTCGTCTGTGCGCTCTTCGGCTCAGCCCGCCGGTGCCACCTGCACCGGGAAGCCATTGAGGACCGCGGTGCCCGAGAGCGGGTCGAGACGGGTGCCGTCGAGAAGCTGGTTGACGTTCGCGCCCGGTTCGGTGGAGGCGACCGACAGCTGGGTGCCGGGCCGGTCATGACCCCAGCCGTGCGGGAGGCTGACGACCCCGGTCCGTACCGTATCGGTCACCTCCACGGGCACCTCCAGCTCTCCGCCGTCCCCCTTCACCCGGGCCGGCGCGCCGTCCGCCAGGCCCAGCCGGGCCGCATCCTCGGGGTGGACCTGCAGGGTGCAACGGTTGCTGCCGCCGCGCAGCCCGGGCACGTTGTGCATCCAGCTGTTGTTGGAGCGCAAATGGCGGCGGCCGACCAGCACCAGTCCCGCGGGCCGCTCGAACACGGCCCGACGCAGCCGGGACAGATCGGCGGCTACCGGCTCCGGGTACAGCTCAACCTTGCCGCTGCGGGTCCGCAGCACCTGCGGAATGCGCGGGGTGAGCGGCCCGAGGTCGATGCCGTGGGGGTGGGCGAGCAGCTTGTCCAGGCTCAGCCCGTCCGGCTGGGCGCCGAAGCCGTCGCCGTACGGGCCGAGCCGCAGCATCAGGTCGAGCCGCCGCTCGGCCGAGGTGCGGCCGGTCAGCTGGGTGGCGAGCTCCGCCGGTTCGCGGCCATGTACCGGTGAGTGTGGATCGGCCACGGCCTTGCCGAGGGTGCCGTCGATCACCATGGTGTCGACGGCCGCCGGGTCGGTGCCGTTCATACCGCTGACGCACAGCACAAGCCGGGCGAGAATCTCGCTCTCCGCCAACTGGTCCGCTGCCAGCGGTAGGACTTCGCGGGTGTAGCGCACCTGGTTACGGACGGCCAGAGCGTTGAAGGCGAAGTCGTAGTGCGGGCTCTGCGAGGGGCGTGGCGGGGGCAGCACGACGTGTGCGTGCCGGGAGGTCTCGTTGAGATACGGGTCGACGCTGACCATGAAGTCGAGCGTCTCCAGCGCCCGGTCCAGCCGTTCCCCGTCGGGCGCGGACAGGACGGGATTGGCCCCGATGGCGATCACCGCGCGTACCCGTCCCTCCCCCGGCGTGTCGATCTCCTCGGCCAGCGCGGCCAGCGGGAGCTCCCCCTTGGCCTCCGGGTGCCGGCTGACCCTGCTGTGCCAGCGTCCGAGAGCGAATCCCTTGCCGGGCGCCGCTGGGCGGGGTGCGCGGGCGGTGGCGGAGAGCGGGAACATCGCGCCGCCGGGCCGGTCCAGATTGCCCGTCAGGGCATTGAGGACATCAACGAGCCAGTTGGCGAGGGTGCCGAATTCGACGGTGGAGTTACCGACCCGGCCGTAGACGGCAGCCGTGGGGGCAGCGGCCAGCTCCCGGGCGAGCTCTCTGATCTCCTCGGCGGGTATGTCGCAGGCCCCGGCTACGGCCTCGGGGGTGAATTCGGCGGTGGCGTCACGGACTTCGGCCACGCCCTGCATATGTTCTTCCAGGGTGCCGAGCTGGACCAGGTCTTCTGCGAAGAGCACATGGGTGAGGGCGGCCAGCAGCAGCGCGTCTGTGCCGGGCCGGATCGCGACATGCCGGTCGGCGAGCTTGGCGGTACGGGTACGCCGGGGGTCGACGACGGTGAGCCGCCCGCCACGGCGGCGCATGGCACGGAGCCTGCCGGGGAAATCCGGGGCCGTGCACAGGCTGCCGTTCGAGTCCAGTGGGTTGGCGCCGAGGAGCAGCAGATGGTCCGTACGGTCCAGGTCGGGCACCGGGATGGCACTGGCGTCGCCGAACAGCAGTCCGCTGGAGACATGCTTGGGCATCTGGTCGACCGTGCTGGCCGTGTACAGACTGCGGGTGCGCAGCGCGCCAAGGAGAACGGGCGGATAGAGCCCTCCGGCGACGGTGTGCACATTCGGGTTGCCCAGGATCACGGCCACCGAGTCCGGCCCGTGCTCCTCCAGCAGCGGGCGCAGTCCTGCGGCGACGGCGGCGAAGGCCTCGTCCCAGCTCGCCTCCTCCAGCTGCCCGTCGCGACGCACAAGCGGCCGGGTCAGCCGGTCCGGGTCGCCGTCGAGCTCGCCGAACGTGGCTCCCTTGGGGCAGACGAAGCCCGCGCTGAATACGTCCGCACGGTCGCCGCGGGCACCCGTGATCCGGTCGCCCTCCACGGTCAGGGTGAGACCGCACGTGGCCTCGCACAATGGACAGATACGCAGGGCGGTACGGCTCATCGGTCCCTCCCGGGCAACCAGCGGCAGCGGTGACGCGATCGGCCATCACCATACCGACCAGTACGCATGTTGCCTATGGCCGCACAGGCCGTCGGTGGGGCGGCGGGCAATATGATCACGGTGCACAATGTCGTCGCGGCCTGCGCCACGGTGGGCCTCGTCGGCAACCGGTCACGGCCGGCAAGGGCAGGGTGGTCGGGGAGGACCCACAGGAGCCACGATGAAGATCGCTCTTTTCGTCACCTGTATCAACGACATGATGTTCCCCCGCACCGGTGTCGCGGTGGTGCGCATCCTGGAACGGCTCGGGCACCGGGCCGACTTTCCGCAGCAGCAGACATGCTGCGGCCAGCTGCACGCGAACACCGGCTACCAGGACGAAGCCATGCCGGTCATCCGGCAGTTTGTGCGTACATTCCAGGGCTACGACGCGGTGGTGGCGCCGAGTGGATCCTGTGTGGCCATGGTGCGCACCCTCTACCCCCAACTCGTCGGCAAGGATCCGGATCTCGCGGCCGCGGCCGCCGAGCTGACCTTGCGGACATACGAACTGTCCGAGTTCCTGATCGATGTGCTCGGGGTCACCGATCTCGGCGCGTCCTTCCCGCACCGAGCGACCTACCACCCCACCTGCCATGGGATGCGGGCGCTGAGGCTGGGCGAGCGGCCCCTGGAACTGCTGCGCCATGTGGACGGCCTTGAGCTGATTCCGCTGGAGGGCGCGGAAGAGTGCTGCGGCTTCGGGGGTACGTTCTCCGTCAAGAACCCGGCGGTCTCCGGCGCGATGCTGGACGACAAGTGCGCCGCCGTCCTGCACACCGGCGCCGACTACATCCTCGCCGCCGACAACTCCTGCCTGACCCACATCGGCGGCGGGCTGCACCGACGGCAGGCGGCGCCGCGGCCGCTGCACTACGCGGAGGTACTGGCCTCATGAACGCCGCCCACGGCAAGGGCCATCTGTATGGTCCCGCGCGCTTCGAGCGGGCGGCCCGGACCGAGCTCGCCAAGCCCCAGCTCCGGGAGAACCTCCGGCACGCCACCCACACCATCCGGGACAAGCGCGCGGAGGTGGTCGACGAGCTGCCCGACTGGGAGCAGCTCCGTGAATCGGGCCGGGCGATCAAGGCACAGGTCGCCCGGCGGCTGCCCGAGCTTCTGGAGCGGTTCGAAGCGGCGGCCGTCAGGGCCGGGGCGACGGTGCACTGGGCCCGTGACGCTGAGGAAGCCTGCCGGATCGTCACCGGGCTGGTCCAGGAGACCGGGGCCAGCGAGGCCGTCAAGGTCAAGTCCATGACGACTCAGGAGATCGGCCTCAACGAGGCCTTGGAGGCCGCCGGGATCGGCGCCTATGAGACCGATCTGGCCGAGCTGATCGTCCAGCTCGCGGATGACGCCTCGTCACACATCCTGGTGCCCGCCATCCACTACAACCGCGAGGAGATCCGCGACATCTTCCGGCAGCGGATGCCGGGGGCCGCCGACACGCTGTCCGACGCTCCGGAGGAGCTGGCCGAGGCCGCCCGGACGCATCTGCGTCGGCGTTTCCTCTCTGCCCGGGTCGCGGTCTCCGGCGCGAACTTCGCCGTCGCCGACACCGGCACCCTGGTGGTCGTGGAATCGGAGGGGAACGGCCGGATGTGCCTGACTCTTCCTGACACTCTGATCAGCGTGGTCGGGATCGACAAGCTGGTGCCGAGCTTCGCCGATCTGGAGGTGTACCTCCAGCTGCTGCCGCGGTCCTCCACCGGTGAGCGGATGAACCCGTATACCTCGCTGTGGACGGGCGTCACCCCTGGTGACGGCCCGCAGCGGATGCACATCGTGCTGCTGGACAACGGGCGCTCGGCTACCCTGGCGGACCCGGTGGGCCGGCAGGCGCTGTCCTGCATCCGCTGCTCGGCCTGCCTCAATGTGTGCCCGGTGTATGAGCGCACCGGGGGGCACGCGTACGGATCGGTCTATCCAGGGCCGATCGGCGCGATCATCTCCCCGCAGCTCACCGGCGTCGCGGAGAACACCTCGCTGCCGTACGCGTCGTCGCTGTGCGGCGCGTGCAACGACGTATGCCCGGTAAAGATCGACATTACCGATGTGCTGGTCCGTCTGCGTGGACAGGCGGTCGACAGCAAGCGGGGTTCGCCGTCGGCCGAGCGCGTCGCCATGCGGCTGCTGTCCTGGGTCATGTCCGACCCGCGACGCTACGACAGGGCGCTGCGGGCCGCACGACGCGGTACGGCCCCGCTTGCCGCACTGCTCGGTGGCCGTCGGACCATCCGCCACCTTCCGTGGCCGCTGTCGGCCTGGACTTCGTCGCGCGACGCCCCGCTGCCCGCGGCCGAGTCGTTCCGGGAGTGGTGGCAGCGCGAGCAGGCACAGAGAGGAGAGACGCCGTGAACGCTCGGGAGGAGGTCCTTGCCCGGCTGCGTTCGGCCCTCGGTGACGGCCCGGCGGAGGTGGCCGTACCGCGGGCGTACCGACGCGACAGCAGCCATGACCCCGACCAGCTTGCGGAACTGTTCGCCGACCGGCTGGCCGACTACCGGGCCGGGGTGCACCGGACCAGCGTTGACCGGCTCGCCGAGACCGTGGCCGCCCTGCTCTCGGCGGGCGGTCCACTGGCCGTTCCGCCGGATGTGCCCCAGCCGTGGCTCGGGGCGTACGACGGCCGGGTCCTGGTGGATGGCACCCCCGCACCACTGGGAACCGAAACGCTGGACGGCGTCGCGAGCGTCCTGACCGGATGCGCGACCGCGATCGCCGAGACCGGGACCATCGTGCTCGACGGTGGGCCGGCTCAGGGCCGACGTCTCCTCACGCTCATCCCGGATCACCATATCTGCGTCGTGCCTGTCACCGATATCGTCGGCACGGTGCCCGAGGGACTTGAACGCCTGGTGCCGACCCGGCCGTTGACCTTTATTTCCGGGCCCTCGGCCACGAGTGATATCGAGCTGCGCCGGGTGGAGGGCGTCCATGGGCCGCGTCGGCTCGATGTTGTCCTCGTGCGCTGATGCGAGCACCCGCACAGGCCGCTCGCCTGCGACATGAGCGGCGGGCCGGCGGCGGCCACTGGCCGACGGGCTTCGATGCCAGGACCGGAAGCGGCACACTGCCGCCCGCCGTGCCGCGGGACGGGCCGTCATGGGCCATCGCCGCGTGGTGTGTACGCCATCAGCAGCAGGGCTACGTCATCGGGGCGGTCCGGGGTGCGCCGGGCCTCCTGGACGAGCCGGTCGGCCATCTCCTGCAGCGAGGTCGCCGCGCTGTGGGCGAGGCGGGAGCGTATGACGTCGATACCGTGGTCGATGTCGCGGCCGGGCTGCTCCACCAGGCCGTCGGTGTAGAGGGCCAGGACCGAGCCCGGCGGCAGGTTCAGCCGTGTCACGGGATATTCGGCCTCAGGGTCGACGCCCAGCAGGGTTCCGCCGGCCAGGTCCAGGGCCTCGGTGTGCCCGTCCGGGTGGCGCAGCAGCGGCGGCGGGTGGCCGGCCCGTACGGCCTGCGCGTGGCCGGTGGCCGGGGAGATCTCGACATAGCAGCAGGTGGCGAAGAGCCCCGGGTCGAGCTCGGCGAGGAGGTGGTTGGTGCGGGCCACCACCTCGTCCGGGGGCAGGCCGCTGGTGGCCAGGGCCGAGACCGCGCTGCGCAGTTGGCCCATGATGGCGGCCGCCGCGACGTTGTGCCCCTCAACGTCGCCGATGGCCAGCGCGACGCCCCGGCCGGTCGCGATCACGTCATACCAGTCTCCGCCGATCTCCATGCCCTGGGTGCCGGGGAGATAGCGGCCGACGGTCACCACCCCGTCGATGTCCGGCAGCCGGTGCGGGAGGAGACCGTGCTGCAGCCCGCGGGCAAGGGTGAACTCGGCGTCGTAGAGCCGGGCGCGTTCCAGTGCCTGGGCGACGAGGCCGCCCAGGGCGGTCAGCGCCGCTCGGTCTCCGGCGGAGAAGGTGCGCGAGGCTGCGAAGCCGAGAATGCAGGAGCCGACCTGGCGGCCGGACGCGATCAGCGGCAAGAACGCCCACGAGCCCATGTGGTCCAGCGGAATGCCCGGGTAGGCGGCAGACAGCTGCTGCGGGGAGTCGAAGAACATCGGGGCGCCATGGGTGAGCGCCTGCACTCCGGGCAGTGGCGCGTCCAGCGGTACGCCCTCGAACTGGTTGAGGAAGCCCTCGGGGTAGCCCAGCTGCCGGGCCAGGAACATACGCCGTTCCCGGACCATATAGATGGCCAGTTGGTGGCCGCCGAACGCGGGCAGGAGCTGGTCGGCCACGACATCGCATACCTCACGGACCGTGACCGCCTTGGTCAGCACGCTGGCCATATGGACCACATGGTAGAGAGCGCCGGGCCGGGCGAGTGCCGGCGGTGGCTGGGCGGGCGTTCTCAGCGCGGTCGGCTCTTCCTCCTCGGGCGGCTGGGTGGGCACGACGGTACCGGTCAGGCCGTGCACATCCGGGTAGAGAAAGAAGGCCAGCCAGCGCTCGGCCGGGCCCCGGACCACAAAGGAGGTCGGTTCCTGGGAGAGCATCGCGGCTCGGTAACGGTCCTCGTAGGCGGGGTCGGAGAGCCAGGGCAGGAATTCCCACGGGTGGCGGCCCAGGACGTTCTCCCGTTCGATGCCCAGCAGCATCTCCAGACGGTGATTGGCGTAGGTGAGCCTGCCGTCCTGGTCGAGGGAGAAGACGCCGTCCGGCAGACGCTCGGAAGCCTCAGCGGCCGTGACACCCTGCTCAAGATCTACGACCGCCCCCACCAGATGACGCCGGGCCCCGGTCGCCTGGCCTTCCGGCAAGCGACCCCACAACTCCACCGGGCGAGGTCTGCCCTCGCCATCGAGCACCCGGAACCGGCGGCCGAGCACCCGCCCGTTGTCCGCGGCGTCACGGGCACAGGCCTGAAGCTCATGCACATCGTCGGCGACCACCCGGGCGGTCAGCTGGGCCACCGTGCCGTCGCATGCCGCGGGATCGATCCCGAAGATCGCGCATGTCTCATCATCGGCGGCGATCAGCCCTGTTGTCAGCTCCCAGTCGAACAGGCCGATACGGACGGGGGTCCCGGCATCGGTCGGCAACCGGACGGCCACCGGGTCGCCTTGGTGTTCGAGGGAACGCCCTTGGGCGGCATACGCGGCCAGGGCGGCGCCGAGCCGGTTGACGACGCCACGCAGCCGACGGCGCTCGGTGACCGTCAAGTCCGCTCCCTTGGAGGCAACCCGCAGGATGAAGACCACTCCGACCGTCTCATTCCCGGCGCGGATCGGGGAGCACAGGTAAGCGAACGGATAGGGCAGGATGGTGGCGAACTGGGGGAAGCGGCGCATCCTTTCCCCCGCGTCGGTCAGATAGACACTGCGCGCCGTGCGATACGCCGTGGCGGCCGGGAACCCGCCCGAGACCGGGATACGCCACCAGGACCGCAGCAGCGAACGGGGCACACCCGCCAGCGAGGCCAGTACGAGCGAGCGGCCGTCTCGCGAGCGTATGAAGACGCCCCCGCCATAGCCGCCAGCGGCTCTTACCGCCTTGACCAGGCCTTTGGCGAGGATCCGCGACAGCTCTCCGGAAGCGGCCCCGCCCCTGGGGCGCTGCTGCCCCCGCTGCCCGAGCGCGTCCATATGCCCACCGGCATCTGAAGCAGCGTGTGCTGCGGCCCCTGTCTCCGGCGTGTCCTCACCCATCTGCTCGCCTTGACCTCCCTGGCCGAACGCGGGCGGGAGAAGGCCGCACGGTACGGCCGGCGGCACCGGGCGTTGTTCTCTGCGTTCTCTGCGTTCTCTGCGTTCTCTGCGTTCTCTGCGTTTCCGCGAACGGCCCTCGCGCGCCCTATGAACAGCATGCTCCGCCGCATGGCGATCGGCGCGCCGAAGCCCGCTTCGACTACGCGTTCGATTCCATGGAGTGGCCCGCGCCCCTCCTGCCCGGGGGCACAATCAGCCAGCGAGGGCTACGGCGCCACGGGGAATCTGGCGCATCAGCGCGCTGTGCGACGCGGGTTTCCCGGCTACCGTGATGCGGAATGCAGGGAGAGCCTCCAAGAAAAGGGGGCGTGGTGAACTGTACGAAGTGCGGAGCTGAAGTGATCCAAGGGCCAGATGGAAGCTGGGCGTGCAACAACTGCGGGACGACCGGATGAGCAGCACGCTGCCCTCCCCCGCCATGCACTGCGCGCACTGCGGCAGTGTCGTCTACGAGGGTCCGCATGGCGGCTACGTCTGCGGCCAGTGCTTCCATACCGTAGAGCCCCCGACCCAGGCCGAACCCCCGCCAGTACCGGGGGACTGACCTCGAGGGTGTCGCCGCTGCACCAGGCAGCGGTGACACCCTGAGGTGAGAGCGGGGAAGACCCGGCTCGTTTCCGCGGCCTCGTTTCCGCGCGCCTGGTTTCCGCGCGCCTGGTTTCCCCGCGACATCTCGTCATCGCCGAGCGCGGCCACCCTGCCACGCGGGCTCCACTGAGATCAGCGTTAAATCACCCGTTTGCCACTTTCGCACCATGAGCACCATCTGTGAAGCTGGAACGACCCACAGTGATCGCACCACGGCCACGTCAGGAGCACCCATGATCCTGTCGATCTCCGGCGTCGTACTGCTCGGAGTGATCGTCTTCCTCTTCTTCCGCAAAGACGGGCTCAAGCTGTCGCACGCCTTCGTCTGCGCACTCTTCGGCTTCTATCTCGCGGGAACCGCTATCGCGCCGAGCATCCAGGCGGGCAGCGCCAGCCTCGCCAGTCTGCTGGGTGGGATCAAGCTCTAGACACCAGAGCAGGAGGTCGGTGTGGTCCGGCGACCACTCGCCCAGGGGCGGGATATCGCATGCACGCTCGCGGACAACGTTGTTGATGTGCTGTATCCGCTGATTGTCGTGATCAGAGGCTTGGGGCGGCTGGCCGGTGCGGGGCAGCGGTGGTGGGTACGTACGCCGAGGGAGCGACGCGGGCCCGCGCTGTTTCTCGGGGCCGCGAGTGCGCTGGTCGTGGGGCTGATGCCGCACGGGCCGCTGCTCGCCGGCGGCGGTCTGCTGGCGGTTGCCGCCTGGCATGGGCGGGGACCTCGCCAGGGCGAGCCGGCGGAGGAGCGGGCTGCCCGGCTGCAAGCGGTGTACGAGGCGCTGGTGCCCTACTTCTCGCTGGCGGAGGACACCAGCCCATATCCCCTCTACGCGCATGACGGTTCCTGGGAGCGCGTCTTTCTGGCGTATGAGTTCACTTCCTCCGGGAGGCTTGGGCGGTTGCTGCTGAGGTATCCGGCGTATTTCCGGGATGGGGAGCCGGAGGCGCGTATGCGGATTCAGCAGGTGCTCTGCGCGAAGGTGGGCCGGGGGCGGGAGTACCGGTTCGAGTGGGACGAAGAGGAAAACGAGCTTGAGGTGACGGCGCTGCCGCCGCTGCCCACCGATATCTGCGCGCAGCGCTTTGTCGCCGCGCCCGGGGAGATGGTGCTGGGGTTCACCGACTCGGACGCCGTGCAGCGGACGGTCCCGGTGGCGGACGGTGTGGAGTCCCGGGATGTCCCGCCGGTGGTGTGGCGGACAGGGCCACGGTCGACCGAGCCGCACTTGCTGGCCCTGGGTCAGCCCGGGTCGGGGACGACGACGCTGCTGCGTTCAGTGGCACTGCAGGCGTTGCAGCACGGTGATGTGCTGGTGATCGACGGCTCGGGAACGGGTGAGTACACCTGTCTGGCGGGACGGCGGGGAGTGCTGTCGGTGGAGTCCACGCTCGTCGGCGCGCTGGCATCGCTGGAGTGGGCGGCGCATGAGACGGAGCGGCGGCTGCTGGCCGCCAACCGGGCCCGGCAGGGGGGCCGCCCCGCGCCGGAGGATATCGATCGGCCCTTGTGGGTACTGGTCGACCGGCCGGCCGTACTGAGCCATCTGGCGCTGACTGAGGGGCGGCCGGATCCGCAGAAGCTGTTGCAGGTGGCGCTGCGGCACGGCCGGGCCGCCCGGGTGACGGTCGCGCTGGCGGACCAGTTCGAAGGGGCGGACGGTCTCGGCCAGGCCATCCGGGCGTATACGCGGGCCCGGGTGGTGCTGGGACCCGCGACGCCGGATCAGGCGCGGGCGGTGCTCGGGGAGCCGCCGCATACGACTCCCCTGCAGCAGATGCCGCCGGGACGGGGGTACGCCCGGCTGGGATCCGGTCCGGTGCACCGGCTTCAGGTGCCGGTGACCCCGGACCCGTACGACGATTCGGCCAGCGAGGCTCATCGGGCGGCCGTGCTGGCGCTGCTGCCGGAGCGGCCGGTGCCGGTCCGGGAGTGAGGAGCGGGTTCAGGCGACGAAGGTGCGGGGGGCTTCGGCCTCGATGGCCGCGCCGCTGGCGACCAGGCGTGCGGCCGCCGCGAGCCGGGTGGCGGCTTGGGTGGCGACCGGTCCGGCGACGGTGAAGGGCAGCCGCACATAGCCCTCGAAGGCGCCGTCCACGCCGAAGCGGGGGCCGGAGGGAACGCGGACGCCGAGCCGCTCTCCCGCCTCGGCGATGCGGGACCCCGACAGGCCACCGGTGCGGGCCCAGAGAGTGAGGCCGCCGTGCGGGACGGTGAACTCCCAGTCGGGCAGGTGCTCGCGGACGGCGGCGACCAGTGAGTCGCGGTTCTCCCGGGCGCGGTCGCGGCGGATGGCGATGGCCTCTTCCCAGCCGTCAGCGGCCATCAGCCAGGCGATGGCGAGCTGTTCGAGTACGGGGCTGCCAAGGTCGGCATGGGCGCGGGCGGCGATCAGGCTGCGGATCACATCGGGAGTGGCGCGTACCCAGCCAATGCGCAGGCCTGCCCAGAGTGCCTTGCTGGCGGAACCGACGGTGATAACGGTGGAGCCGCCGGGGTCGAAGGCCGCTACGGGGCGGGGCGGTTCGGCGGCGAGTGCGGGGTCGAGGGCGAGGTCGGCCATGGACTCATCGACGACCAGGGCGGCACCGGCGGCCCGGGCGGCGGCCACCAGGTCGCGGCGCTGGTCCTCGGTGGCCAGGGCCCCGGTGGGGTTGTGGAAGTCGGCGACGACATAGGCCATACGGGGGGCGGCGGCACGGAGTGTCTGGCGCCAGGCGGGCAGGTCCCACCCGGCCAGGCCATCGGCCATGGCGACAGGGACGAGGCGGGCGCCGGCATCGCGCATGAGCTGAAGGATGTTGGCGTATGAGGGGTGATCGACCGCGATGCGTTCGCCGCGCGGGGCCATGAGACGGCAGATGGCGGCGGCAGCGCCCATGGCACCGGTGGTGACCATGATCTGTTCGGGCATGGTGGGGACGCCGCGGGCGGTGTAGCGGTCGGCGAGGGCCTGACGGAGGGCGGGAAGGCCGGCCGGGTAGTCGCCGTGGGTGTGGGCGTATGGGGGGAGGTCGGCCAGCGCTCCCTGAAAGGCCCGGGTGAGCCAGGGTTCGGGGGCGGGCAGGGCGGCGCAGCCGAGGTCGATCATGGTGCCGGTGGCCTCCGGCGGGAGGGGTTCAAGGCCACGGGTGGGCAGCGGATTTCCGGCTGGGACGGAGGTCCAGCTGCCCGCGCCACGGCGGGATTCCAGAAAGCCGTCGGTGCGCAGGGCCTCGTAGGCGGCGGCGACCGTGGTGCGGCTCACGGCGAGGGCGGCGGCGAGTTCACGCTCGGCGGGGAGGCGGGCGGCGACGGGGATACGGCCTTCGAGTACGAGGAGGCGGACACCGTCGGCGAGGGCACGGTAGGCCGGGACCCGGCGGCCACCGTTGCCGTCAGCGGTGCGCTGCGAGCCAATGAGCCGGGCGAGCTGCGGGGCACCTACCGCTGAGGTCCACTGGGTCATTTCCGGTCCACCTTCCGGGATTGGCCATGAAATTGGCCTGTGTAGCTCCAGGATGTCATGGGTCGGGCCGCTTCTGCCAGGCAGGTCACTGCCGCCCGGAGGCGACCGGCCACGGACCAGATGCGTGCGCTGCTGGATCTCGGAGTGGATGGCATCATGACCGATCACATCGAGACACTGCGTGAGGTGCTGGTCGAGCGCGGGGCCTGGCTGGCCTGACCGCCGCATCTGAACGGGGACACAGGGGGCGTGTGTGGGTGCGGAGGTCCTGAGCGAGGCCGCCGATGGAGCGGCCGGGCGCAGATATGAGCAGCGCGGATGGTACTGCTACGAGTGGGCCATCTCGGTCTTCTCCACGAGCGTCATCACCGTGTTTCTGGGCCCGTATCTGACGGAAGTCGCCAAGGCCGCCGCGGATGCGGACGGCTATGTGCACCCGCTGGGGATTCCGGTACGGGACGGGGCGTACTTCGCGTATGTGGTCTCGGCCTCGGTGCTGCTGTCCGTGCTGGTGATGCCCCTGGCCGGAGCGATCGCGGACCGTACGGGGCGCAAGAAACCGATTCTGGGCGGCTTCGCCTATCTGGGGGCGGGCGCGACGGCGGGTCTGTTCTTCCTGGACGGGGAGCGTTATCTGCTCGGTGGCGTGCTGCTGATCGTGGCCAATGTCGCCTACGCGGCGTCGGTGGTCGTCTATAACGCCTTTCTGTCGCAGATCGCGGTGTCCGAGGAGCGGGACGCGGTGTCGTCGACAGGACAGGCCTTCGGCTATGCGGCGGGGGCTTTGGTACTGGTCGCCAACCTGGCGCTGTTCTTGGGACACGAGGGGCTGGGGGTCTCGGAGGGGACGGCGGTACGGATCTGTCTGGCGTCGGCCGGGCTGTGGTGGGGGATCTTCACGATCACGCCGCTGCGGCGGCTGCGGGAGCGGCCCGGTGAGTTGCACGGCGCCCGGGTCTCGCTGGGCGGGGGCTGGCGGCAGCTGATGGGCACCCTGCGCGAGCTGCGGCGGTATCCGCTGACGCTGCTGTTCCTGCTGGCGTATCTGCTCTACAACGACGGTGTGCAGACGGTGATCGCGATGGCGTCGGTCTTCGGCTCGCAGGAGCTGGGAATGGACCAGACGTCGCTGATCAGCGCGATCTTGCTGGTGCAGGTGGTAGCCGTGGGCGGTGCGATGCTGCTGGGTCGGCTGGCGGACACTATGGCGCCAAGCAGACCATCCTGGGGTCCCTGGTGGCCTGGACCGTGACGGTGGGGGCGGCGTATTTCCTGCCCGCCGGGGAGCCGCTGTGGTTCTTCGCGTTGGCGGCCGCGATCGGCATGGTGCTGGGCGGTACCCAGGCGCTGTCGCGGTCGCTGTTCTCGCAGCTGGTGCCGAGCGGGAAGGAGGCGGAGTACTTCTCGCTGTATGAGGTGAGCGATCGCGGGACGAGTTGGCTGGGAGCGCTGCTGTTCGGTGTGACGTACCAGCTGACGGGTAGCTATCGGGACGCGATCATCTCGCTGGTGGTGTTCTTCGGGCTGGGTTTCGCGGTGCTGCTGAGGGTGCCTGTGCGGCAGGCCGCGGAGGCGGTGGGCAACACTGTGCGGGGGCGGATTTAGGGCCTGGGCCGTGAGCCCGGTAGTGTACGCCTTCGGCCCGCCGGATGGACCGTTACTGCACGCCAAAGATACGCGAACGCTGGGTGACATCTCCTAATAGATGTGACAAAGCGGGCACCGGGGGGTACAACAAGGGGCGGCACGACGGGCGACGCATGTCCCATTACGGGAATCTTCACCGCCGACCGGACGTTGACCGGATGACGACGACAGCGACACCTGTCCTGTGGGCGACAAGCCCGGGAGGCACGATTCATGAGTGAGCGAGCTCTACGCGGCACGCGACTCGTGGTGACCAGCTACGAGACCGACCGCGGCATCGACCTGGCCCCGCGCCAGGCGGTGGAGTACGCATGCCAGAACGGACATCGGTTTGAGATGCCGTTCTCGGTGGAGGCAGAGATTCCGCCGGAGTGGGAGTGCAAGGTATGCGGCTCCCAGGCCCTGCTGGTGGATGGCGAGGGCCCCGAAGAGAAGAAGGGCAAGCCCGCGCGTACGCACTGGGACATGCTCATGGAGCGGCGCACCCGCGAAGAGCTTGAGGAAGTGCTGGCCGAACGGCTGGCGGTCCTTCGCTCGGGTGCCATGAACATCGCCGTGCATCCGCGGGACAACCGCAAGTCCGCATAAGCGGCATTGCTGGCGTGAGGGCTTGGAACGCATCTGGCGTTCCAAGCCCTCACGCTATTTCTCTTTTTCTCTTTATTTCTTCCTGTTTCTCTGTCTTTTTGTCTCTCTTCTCGTCCGTCTAATCCTTTTCGCCCTTTTTATCCTTATCGCGGATGACCTCGCCCGGCACGACCTTGCCATCGGGCCGGTGGATACGGATCTGCTCCGTCATCCCCTGGCCGAAATAACGGTCGGTGACACGGCGCAGCAGCGCCGCGCTGGGCGGGAAGAGACACAGCAGCCCCACCGCGTCGGAGACCAGTCCGGGAAGCATGAGCAGCAGCCCGCCGAGCATCGCCAGGGCATTGCCGCCGCCGCTGTCACGGGATCTCCGGGAGCTGCGGGCGGCCTCGTGCGGCGTGCCGTGCTGAAGGCTCTCAGCGAGATTGCGCCAGGCTCGGCGGCCGGCCCGCTTGATGGCGATGGCGCCGAGCACAAAGCCGGCGATGATCAGGGCGAAGACGGCCAGTCCGCCCGCCGTGTCGGCCACCACGGTGAGGAGCCAGATCTCCAGCACCGCCCAGGCGGCCACGCCCAGCGGCACCAGGGTGCGGGTGAGGGAGCGGCGTGGAGGCGGCGGCGTGGCGTCGGGGCCGCCGGAGCCGGACTGCCGCGGCGGGGGCTCGTAGGGGTACGGTTCGCCGGTCGTCATGGCTCAAGTGTGCCTGCGTCCCAGCGCTCTGCTGAAGCGGGACCCCACTCCCCAGGCGGTGACCCGCCACAGTGCCTCGGCGACGATGTCGCGGCTCATCTTGCTGTCGCCGCGCTCACGCTCGACGAAGGTGATGGGCACCTCGACGACGTGGTGGCCGGCGCGGACGGCGCGATTGGCGAGGTCGACTTGGAAGCAGTACCCCTGGGAGGCCACCTGGTCCATGCCCAGGCTCTCCAGGGTCTCCTTGCGGAAGGCGCGGAAGCCGCCGGTCACATCGCGGATCGGGATGCCGAGCAGCAGGCGGGAGTAGGTGCTGCCGCCGCGGGAGAGGAGCTCGCGGGACTTGGGCCAGTTCACGACCCGGCCGCCGGGCACCCAGCGGGAACCGAGGACGAGGTCGGCGCCCTTGAGCGCGGTGAGCAGCCTGGGAAGCTCCTCGGGCTGGTGGGAGCCGTCGGCGTCCATCTCGACCAGGACGCCGTAGCCGTGCTCGATGCCCCAGCGGAAGCCGGCGAGGTAGGCGGCGCCGAGCCCCTCTTTGCCCTGACGGTGCAGGACCCGGACATGATCGTCGATGGCGGCCAGTTCATCGGCGATCTTGCCGGTGCCGTCCGGGCTGTTGTCGTCGGCGACGAGGATGTACGCGTCCGGTACGGCGGAGCGCACCCGGGAGACGATCGGCTGGATGTTGTCGGCCTCGTTATAGGTCGGAATGATCACGAGGACCTTGCCGAGCGGGCCGTAGCGTCGCTGTCCGGCGTCTTTCACTGCTGCTGCCTCTTCTCGTCCGAACGTCCTCGTCGGCCGACGATGCGGACCGCGGCACAGGACAGAACGCCCACCATAGCGAGCGCCCACTCCGGGGCCGGGCCGACGCGGTCGGCGAGGGTGATGTCATCGCGCAGTGGAAGACGCGCGGTGAGTACGTCCTGGGTGAATTCCTCGGTGCGCTGCTGGATGGTGCCGTCGGGTGCGACGATCGCGCTGATGCCGCTGGGGGCGGCGGTGACGATGGCGCGGCCGTGTTCCATGGCCCGCAGCCGGGACATGGCGAGCTGCTGTTCGGGCTGTCCGGTACGGCCGTAGGTGGCGTTGTTGGTCTGGATGACCAGGGCGCGGGCGCCCGACTTCACGGTGTCGCGGACGATCTCGTCGTAGGCGACCTCAAAACAGATGACGTCACCGAGGCGGGCGGGGCCGACCTGGAGGACGCCGGTGGTCTCGCCGGGCCAGAAATCGCGGGGGACGCGGTCCAGGCGGGTGATGACCTTGCTGAGCTGTTCCCGGAAGGGGACGTACTCACCGAAGGGCACCGGGTGCTGCTTGGTGTAGGCGGCGCCGGGGCCGGTCCTGGGGTCCCAGACGATGCCCTGGTTCTCGACGTAGCCCTCCTGGGTGGGGTGGTCGACGAGGGCGCCGACGAGGACGGGGACGCCGATGGCCTGGACGGCCTTCTCGATGGCTGCGTTCGCCTCGGGCCAGCGGTGCGGGTCGAGGTCGGAGGAGTTCTCCGGCCAGATGACGAGGTCGGGCTGTCTGGCCTGGCCCGCCTTGATGTCCTCGGCGAGCTTCAGGGTCGGCTCGACATGGTTGTTGAGGATCATCATGGGGCGGCCGAGGAAGTCCATGCCGGGCTGCTGGACGTTGCCCTGGACGACGGCGATCTCGACGGTGTCGTCAGCCGTGGTGGGGATGGGGACGGCGTATCCGGCGCCGGTGACGGCCGCGGCGAGGGCGGCGGTACCGATGGCCGGGAGCGCGGCCCGCAGGCCCGTACGGGGGGCGTGGCGGAGCCGCCGGACGGTGAGGAAGAGGGCGGCCAGCAGGGTGCCGGTGAGGGCGACCGCGAAGGTGACCAGCGGGGCACCGCCCAGGGCGGCCAGCGGGGTGAAGGGCGAGCCGGTGTTGGCGAAGGCGAGGCGGCCCCAGGGGAAGCCGCCGAACGGGACCCGGTCCCGGGCCCATTCCTCGGCGACCCACAGGCAGGCTCCCCACAGTGGCCACAGCGGCAGCCGGGAGACGGCGGCCAGGCCCGCGCCGAGGGGCACCAGGAAGAGGGCCTGGAGAAAGGAGAGGCCGATGACCGCGTCCCAGCCGATGACATGGAGCCACTTGAGCAGTCCGGTGAAGAAGGCCAGCCCGAGGACGAAGCCGGTCCAGGCGCCCTGACGGGCGGACCGGCCACGGGTGAGAAGGCTGAGCGCCGCGACAGCCAGCAGGGACAGCGGCCACAGGTCATAGGGCGGGAAGGCGGCGGCGAGAGCCAGTCCCCCGGCGGCCGCCAGCGCGGTACGCGGGGCTTCCCGGCGGATGAGCCGCAGCGCGCGGGAGGCCCGGCCGGGGCGTGCCGCCGGGGAGCCGGAGTCCGGGGCGCCGCCCGCCGGTGGCGGGGCATCAGCAGCGCCCGTGTCCCGGCTCGGAGCGTGTGTGGCCCCGCTTTCCGGTGCTTCGGCGGCCGGTCCGCCGGAGTCGGCTTCGGCGGCGGTGTGGGGGACCGATGGCACGGTCGCGGCCTTCCTGCAGGTCGTGAGGTCGTAATGCGACCGTACAACGCGAATGGCCGATCGCGGGCCATGGGTGGCTGAAGCAGTGGGCCGGATCTCACTGTGGGCGCGGCCGCTTGGCGGGTGCGCGAGCGGGGAGGGCCGCTGCGGATCGGGGCCCGGCGCCCTTCGGGCCGACCTGGGACCCGCTGGCTGCGGGTCGACCGAGAGCCGTTGTCTACTGAGCATCCGGACCCCTACCCGGGTCACACCTGCCGACCAGCCGAAACCTTCCGCCCCCGTGCCGCGAGCGCTGGACCTGGCTCCCAGTGGTGGTGTGCCGGTGCGACGCACCACCCATGGCCCAGCGGCGTTCGACGATTGCGCGGAGATTCCCCGGTCGGCGTCCTGTGGTGGACCCGGCCGAACCTACCCGTCTCCGCGGGCTTTCTGTCAACACCCGTTCGACCTGGGGTTTTTCGCCAAATCACCAGGTCAGTGCGGAGTGCGCGCAGGCAGGGCGACAGGCCGAGCTCTCATTTTTCGGCGGTATGGCGGCATGGAGATCACTCGTTCGGCCGTGCGTAGACCGTGTGTCCGGACACCACCGTCCGCAGACAGACGGGGAGTTGGCCGCCCGGGGTGAGATCAGGCAGGCCAGGCGTGCCGGAACGCGGGTCGGTGGACCAGTTCGCGACGCGGGTGTCCGGGGCCTGGACGAGCAGCTCTCCGGTGCGCCACAGCGCGTAGTCGGCCGGGGCTCCGGGCACCAGCACTCCCGCGTCGTCCCGGCCGATGGCCCGCCAGCCGCCCCGGGTGTGGGCGGTGAAGGCGGCCCGGGCGGAGATCCGGTGCTCGGAAGTGCGGTGGAAGGCGGCGGCCCGGATGGTGCCCCAGGGGTCGAGGGGGGTGACGGGGCTGTCGGAGCCGAAGGCCAGGGGGACGCCGGCGCGCAGGAGCGCCGCGTACGGGTTGAGGGTGCGGGCGCGCTCAACGCCCAGGCGCTGGGCGTACATGCCGCTCTCACCGCCCCAGGCGGCGTCGAAGGCGGGCTGGACGGAGGCGGTGAGGGCCAGTTCGGCGAAGGCGGCGATGGTGGTGTCCGTGAGCATCTCGGCGTGCTCGACCCGGTGCCGCAGGGCGCGGACGCGGTCGGGGCCGACCCGGTCGGCGGCGGCTCGTACGCCGTCGGCGACGGCGGTGAGGGCGGCGTCGCCGATGGCGTGGAAACCGGCCTGGAGGCCGGCCTCGGTGCAGGCGGCGGCATGGGCGGCGACGGCTTCGGTGTCCATATGTGCGGTGCCGGTGTGGTCGGCGTCGGCGTAGGGGGTGTGCAGATGGGCCGTATGGGAGCCGAGGGAGCCGTCGGCGAAGAGGTCACCCGCGGCTCCGATGGCGCCGAGCTCACGGATACGGTCCGCGCCCTTTGCAGACGTGATCGCTTCGGCCCAGTAGCCGAAGACCCGCGGGCCGCGCTCCGCCGCGGCGAGCCGGAGCAGTCCGGTGAAGTCGTCCTCGCTGGAGATACCGGGGCCGGCGCACTCGTGCAGGGAGCCGATGCCGAGTTCGGCGGCGCGGCGCAGCGCGGCACGCTGGGCCTCGGTGCGCTGGGCGGGGGTGACGGTGGCGTGGGCGGCGGCGCGCACGGCGTGGTGGGCGTCGCCGGTCAGCGGCCCGTCGGGGGCGTAGCCGGGGCGGGAACGGATACCGGGGACGAGGTCGAGCAGGGCGGTGGTGGCCAGTGCCGAATGCACATCGACGCGGGTGAGATAGAGCGGGCGGCCGCCGGCGGCCGCATCGAGCTCCGTACGGGAGGGAGGGCGCTGTTCGGGCCAGGCGGTGGCGTCCCAGCCGTGGCCGAGCAGGACACGGTCGGCCGGGCGGGTGCTGGCGTGGGCGCGGATACGGGCGAGCGCGTCCGGAAGCGTGGCGGCGCCGGTGAGGTCAAGGCCGGTCAGCGCGAGGCCGGTCGCGGTGGTGTGCACGTGTGCGTCTGTGAAGGCTGGGGTGACCAGGGCGCCGTTGAGGTCGATGGTCTCGTCCACGCCGTCGGCGAAGGAGTCGGCCGCGCCCTCGGAGCCGATCCAGGCGATGCTGCCGCCCTCGACGACCATGGCGGTGGCGAAGGGGTCGGCGGGGCTGTGAACCTCGCCGCCGCGGAGCAGGACGGTGCGGGGGGCGGTGCTGTCGCTCATGGGTGACAGTCTCCCGCCTGTGCGCGGGAGAGCGCCGCGCGGGGTCAGACGCGGGGCGGGCGGGCCTCGTAGGGGGTGGAGAGGACCACGGTGGTGCGGGTGGAGACGCCGGAGAGGGAGCGGATACGGGCGAGCAGGTGCTCAAGCTCGATGGGGGTGGCGACGCGCACCTTGAGGATGTAGTTCTCGTCTCCGGCGACGCTGTGGCAGGCCTCGATCTCGGGAACCTCGGCGAGCCGGTCGGCGATGTCGTCGGGGGCGCTGGGGTCAAAGGGCTTCACCGAGATGAAAGCGGTGAGCGGCAGGCCGACGGATTCGGGGTCGACGATGGCCGCATAGCCCTTGATGACGCCACGCTGCTCCAGACGGCGAACGCGCTGGTGCACCGCCGAGGTGGACAGGCCGGTGGCCTTGCCCAGGTCGGTGTAGCTCATCCGCCCGTCCTTGACGAGCAATTCCACGATCTGTCTGTCCAGCTCCTCCACAGCAGATCAACTTACTGTGCCCAGCGCACTCCGGCACAGTGAGCGGCGTCGTGGTGACCGATCCTGGACAGTTGTGTGACGAAAGCCACACCGATGCCCCCGTGTCCTCGGGGATGCGGTGATTATGCGCGTGGCACGCCGGGAAGTGCTTGCTGTGGCCGAGGCCTCCGCGCCCGGCCGCTCCACCCGAGGGGGATGACATGCGCACTGTGAAGTCGCTTCGTACCGGTGTCCCGGAACATGCCGAAGATGCCGTGGAAGCCATCGAGGCGTACGAGACCTTGGAGATTTTCCGGGTGAACTGCCCGGACTGCGCCCAGCCGATCGCGCTGCTGGCGGATGAGAAAGTGCTGCCGGAGCACGCGCTGTGCCCGACACCGTGGGACCCGTTCGGGCTGCGGGTGTGCCAGGGCTCGGGGCGTGCGGTGGATGACGCCGAGCCCGAGGGGGCCTCACGGGAACCGCAGGAGCACGGTGCGGCAGCGCTGTTGACGCTGCCCGAGGGGCTGGACTGGCGGACGCAGCCGTTCTCCCACGCGGGCGGCCCCGGGACCCGGCCGATGCGGGCGCCGCGGCAGGCCCAGCGCTTAAGGCGGGCCCGGGCAGGGCGGTAGCCGCCCGGAGAGCGGGGTGTGCTGCTCCGGACCGGCGGGCGGTGCGCCGCTCACCCTCACCAGTAGCGGCCGTCCAGCATGGCCTCCAGGGCGGGCCGGTTCATGATCAGGTCATCCGGGTCTGCCGGCGGTTCGGCTTCGCCGAAGCGGATCTGCCGGTAGGCGATGCGGAGCATGACGATGGCATGCCGCAGGGCCGCGTAGAGCGTATAGAAGTCCATGTCGCGCGGGATGTGGCCGGTGAGTCCGGCATAGCGGCGCTCGACGGTCCCGCGGCGCAGGAAGTCCGGGAGCCCCCGCTGGCCGGTGGACTCGGTCAGGTCCTGGAAGAAGCGGTGCAGATAGATGGTCCAGGCCAGGTCGAGCTCGCGTGGGCCGAGTGCGGCCATCTCCCAGTCGAGTACGGCGGCGGGTTCGAAGCCGTTGTAGACGATGTTGCCGATACGGGCGTCGCCCCAGCTGAGGACGGCCGGGCCCGCGTCGGTGGGCCAGTGGTCCGCCAGCCAGCCGAAGGCGCGCTCGATGAGCGGTGAGCGGGGGCGGTCGGCAACGACCCAGGCGTAGTAGGCGCGCTGCGCCGCCATATGACGGCGCAGCGGGGTGCCGGGACCGGGCAAGGCGAGGAAGTCCGCTTGAGCGGCGGGAGCCTGGTCGTGGAGGCGGGCGAGGACGGAGACGGTGGCGGCCTCCAGCCGGTCACGCTCGGCGTCGGTGGCTGAGTGGAGCCAGTTGCCCTCGTAGGTGTAGGGCATGACATCGGGCGGGACACGCCCTTCGGCGCGGGACATGACGAAGAAGGGGGCACCGAGCGGGGCTTCGTTCTCCTCAAGCCACAGCGTCCGGGGCACGGGGATGTCGGTGTGGTCGGCGACCAGGCGCAGGGTGCGGTACTGGCGGGCCATGTCGTAGCGGGGGAAGACGGTGTACGCGGCCGGGTCGGCGGCCAGCCGCAGGGCGCAGGCGGCTGCGGGGGCGTCAGGGTGGTCCAGGCCGAAGAGCACCGTCTCACTGGACATGCCGTTGCTTTCGGGAACGCGGGGGTCGGTGGCACGGGCGCCGGGGAGCCTGCTGTCCAGCCATCGGTTGAGGCGCTGGGTGAGCTCCTCGGGGTCGCGGGTGGTGGTGCGGGGCCGGGGCGCGGTGCTCATGGCCGGTCCTCGCCCTCGGCCGGTGGCGCCGCCGGGCCCGTATCGGCGTATCCGGTGAAGCCGCTGGGGTCGTGGCGGCCGAAGCTGCCGTGCTCGAAGATGCCGTGGCCCACTTGGCCGTCGAGGGTGAAGCGGGCGGCGTGGTCGGTGACACCGAAGGCGGCTCGCGCCAGCTGGGGCCGGGCGGCGGGACCGGTGAGGTGGTAGCTGCGGCGGTCGGTCCAGCCGCGGCCCCGCCAGGTGCCGTGCTGCCAGTCTTCGGCGGGCGGGTATCCGGCGCCGATGGCCAGTGGCGAGGAGGTGAGAAGTTCGGCGGTGAGCTCAAGGGGTTTACGGCTGGGATCAGTCAGATGGATGACGGCGTGCTCGGCGTGCCGGGTGCCGGGGCGGTAGCGGACATCCGCCTGGGGCCAGCCGAGCTGGGTGTCGGGGTGGCCGTCGCGGATGAGCACGGCATCGTTCAGGGTGCGATAGCCGTCCGCGTCCTCCTGGATGATGACCATGATGAACCGGTCGTCAAAGCGGGCAGGGCACCAGATCCAGTGGAATCCCTCAGGGCGCGTCTCCTCGGCGGCGCGACCGCCGTCCTCACCGGGGATGGGACGTACGCCCCAGCTGCGGTCACGGGTGCCGGTCCACTCCCCCGGCGTCACGGGGAGGTCGGCGCCATCGGCCCGTATCACCCCCGTACAGGTGCCCGCCTGGACAAAGCGGCGGCCCTCCACGATGAGCCGGTCGCCGCGGCGCTGGGTGTGATGGGGCTCCCAGACGGCGGGGAATTCCGCCTGCCAGGTGAGATCGCAGGAGAAGGAGCCGGGGTCGTCCGGATCGGGGTCGCACTGGATCCGCAGCCGGCGCAGTGGCTGGTCGACGGTGATGCGCAGGGGGCCTACGGCGAGGTTCATCCGGTCCTCACCGAGGGCGTCGGAGGCGCGCACGGCGAGCAGGCGGTCGCCCAGGCGCAAGGTGGCGTAGGCGTCGATGACACCGGTGTTGGGGTAGACGCCGAGTCCGGTGATCAGGAGGGCCCGTCCGGTGTGGTCGAGGACGTGGAAGATGCACCGGTCGTAGACGTTGCGGTCGCTGGTGACGGTGTGACGCATGGACAGCGGCGCTTGGTGTATGGGGTATTCGTCCAGTGGAACGGGGCGGTCGACGGCCACGGTGCGCCTCCTGGGCAGCGGGTGGAGCGTACGGCGCCGCCCGGGGGCGCGGTCCCGGTGGCGGTGCTGACCGTACGTCAGGAGGGCTGCGGTAGCCAGAGCCGGGCGCTCGTCATTGACCCCGCAGTGGCCGCACAGTGACCGGCCCCGCACCGTAGCAGTGGTGCCGGGTGGTGAACCGGTCTTTGTCCATGGGTGATGAACCTTCAGCAAAGCGTCCACCGGGGGCGTTAGCGTCCCGAGGCACATCACACCGAGGAGAACGACATGCGGTCCGTCATCAGCAGGGCCATGGCCTCCGGGCGCGGGCTCGGCACCGTACTCGTCGTCAGCGCCCTCGCGGCCACCCTGACGGCGCTGCTCTTGCCTGTACATATGTTTGACGGCGGCAACTCCGTGGCGAATTCCCAGGGCTGGGATGACGACGGCAAGGGGACGGTGAATACGCCGCACGGGCCGCTCACCCCGCTCGACCGGGACTTCGTCCGCAAGGTACGGCTCGCCGGGACATGGGAGCTGCCCGCCGGGCGTCAGGCCCAGGAGCGCAGCAGCCGGGAGGAGGTCCGGCGCGCGGGGGACCACCTCATCGAGGGGCACACCGAGCTCGATGAGCGGGCCATCGAGGTGGGTCGGACCCTCGGTATCGCGCTGCCCAACCAGCCCACCGAAGAACAGCAGGGATGGCTCTCCCAGATGAACGCCGCCCAAGGGGATGAGTACGACCGGCTGTTCGCCAATCTGCTGCGGCGCGCACACGGGAAGGTGTTCAGCCTGGTGGCGCTGGTGCGGGCACAGACCCGTAACTCGATGGTGCGGTCTTTGGCCAGCCGGGCCAATGCCGTCGTCCTGGACCACATCACCGTGCTTGAGGACACCGGGCTCGTCGACTTCCAGTCGATGGCTGGGGACGCTCCGCCCTCCCCGCCGGGCACCGCCACCCCGCGGCCGCTGTCCTCCGCGCGGAACGAATGAAGGGCGGAACGCATGAAGGGGCGTCAGCTCATGAGACGACAGGGTCGCACACACAAACGTTCCCGCACCGCACGTACGGTAATGGCGCTCAGCGCGGCGCTGATACTGGGCGGCGGAGCCGCGTTCGTCTCCGCGAACGTCTCTTCCGGAAGTGTGCCTTGGCACCGCGGAGGTGACGAGCCAGCGGCAGGAACGATCGCGTGCCCGGATGTGGGCAACTGGCTGAAGGAGGTCCCGGAGGGTTCCAGGACTGAGGTCGCCAGGGAGCTGACGCGGCTGGACAGCCAGGTGGCCACGGCGTACGAGGTGCTCAGCGCACGCACGGCCGACCGGCGTACCGTACTCGGCTGGCTGAAGCAGCGACGCGGCGAGACCATCGGCCGGATCGCGGACAGCATCGGCCGGTGGTCCGAGCGCCCGGCCGGTCTGGCGTCGATGAGTGCCTGCGATGTGAGGGAGGTCCAGGACGGTGTCGCCGCGCCGGCTGAGGACGATGGGCAGGCTGGGGGTGATGGGCGGCAGCAGGTGGGTGGTCCGGCTGCCGAGGACTTCGTCGATATCACTCAGGTGCGGCCCAATGTCTCCCGGCCTCAGAACCGGCGGGGTGCCTCAACCGGCACGTTCATCACCGAGTGCGGCAAGAACGAGAACGGCGTCTTCAACTCCGACAACCTCATCGCCGCCCCCGGCGTCAGCAACGGCGCCCACCACGTCCACGACTACGTCGGCAACCAGGACAGCAACGCCTTCGCCAGCGACCGCGACCTCGCCCGCGCCAACACCTCCTGCGCCAACCAAGAAGACCAGTCCTCCTACTACTGGCCCGTCCTGCGCCTGCAAAACGGCCAGAACGAACGCGACGCCAACCAGGCCGGCGGCGGCAAGGACGGCAACATCGGCCCCATCCAGACCCCCGCCACCGTCGACCTCACCTTCGAAGGCAACCCCCGCTCCAAAGTCGTCGCCATGCCCCGCTTCCTGCGCATCATCACCGGCGACGCCAAAGCCTTCACAGGCGGAACCGACAACGCCAACGCCTCCTGGAGCTGCACCGGATTCGAAGACCGCCAACTCACCGACAAATACCCCATCTGCCCCCAAGGCAGCCAGCTCGTACGCACCTTCCGCTTCCAAAGCTGCTGGGACGGCCAGAACACCGACAGCGCCAACCACCGCACCCACGTCGACTTCGCCAACGACGACGGCTCCTGCGACAACGGCTTCCAGCCCATCCCCCAGATGATCCAGCGCATCACCTACGACCTGCCCCCCGGACCCGGATTCGCCGTCGACTCCTTCCCCGAGCAGCTCCACAAACCCATCACCGACCACAGCGACTTCATCAACGTCATGTCCGAACGCCTCATGCAAAAGGCAGTCAACTGCATCAACCAAGGCCGCACCTGCCGTTGAGCGAGCAGGAGACGGCAGCGGGACGGCCCGGACCGAAGCCCGGTCCGGGCCATCCCGCCGTGCCGACGCCGTGCCGACACTGGCGCTCTGAGGTCAGAGACCGTTCACGCGGGCTTCCCTGGCGACGCCCAGCGGGCTGACAGCCGCTGTGACGGTCCGGGTCCTGCGGCACGCCCTGGTCTGGCGACGCCGCGCCTGGGCCAGCAACCGCCTGCCGCGCAGGGTCATCTCCAGCTCAAACCGGGTGCGTGGATCCCTTAACGCGGAGCCGAAGAGCTTCTCGATCTGCCGCAGCCGGTACCGGACGGTCTGCGGATGCACCTGCAGGGTCCGGGCCGCCTCCGGGGCTCCCCCGCCCTCCAGCCAGGCCAGCAAGGTCACTTCGAGCCGTTCGCTCTGTCGCGGTGTCAGCTCATCCAGCGGCTTCAGCCAACGGGAGGACAGCGCCCGGGTGAGGGACTCATCCTGCAGCAGCAGAAGCATCGTGAGGTGGTCGTCAACGAAGACCACCTGGGTGTCGAGGCCGCTGATCGCGGGGGTGAGAGCGAGCAGGCGGCGCGCCCAACGCAGTGAGGAGACGGTGTCACTGAGCGGTACGGGGTGGCCTATCGCGGCGGTCCGGCCGCGCAGAACACCTTCCAGGGTGCCACGGGTGTCGTCACCCTGTTCCGGGACGATCAGGCAGGTCTCGCCATCGGCCAGGCTGACCAGGGTGTCTCCGAGCGCGGCCGCCAGCTGGGCGGCCTCGCCCGGTGAGCCGAGAACGACGGCCCGCACCGTCTCGGGCAGCGGCCACCGGGCGGCGCGGGCGAGTTCGGCCAGGGAGAGCTCGGGGGCACCGGGGTCACCGGTGAGGGCCGCGAAGAGGTGCCGGCGTGCGCGGTCAATGGGGACCGCGGCGGCAACGGGCGATTTCGGGTTCTCCTCGCGCTCCGTTGCCCGCTGGTAGCCGAGTGCTTTCAACAGGGCTTGTTCTACGGCACACTTCGCATCTTCGCGCTTGATTTCTACCGGAGCATGAGAAAACTCCGGAATGCCACGCTGCAGGGACTCAACCACTTGGTCGACGATCGTGGGGAGTTCCTTTCTGAGAACGCGCGTCCACTCACCTCGGGGGCGCGGCCAGATGCGGTTCAGCAGTTCAGACATCTTTACCTCGTTCCTGCCGGGGGTGGGCCTGCCCGACATGCGGAGGACAGGCCCGTGGAGGTTTGCGTCCCTCGCCAGCCCCTGAGTAGCACGGGAGTTGAGGGTCCTCCAGCGCCCTCCCGGATGGAGGGCGCCTCTGCCCGAGTCGCATGAGGGGCGCGACTCGGACCGCCTGGAGGGGCATCATCCGCAGCTGTGGAGCGCGTCGGCGATGCCAGTACAGGAATTTGTCACAGCACGATAAATCTTATGAAGATCTTGCGAAGTTCAGCGATGCTTCTGCACCCCGACCACCGCTCTTTGGTCGCGCAAAGTGGAGACGGCGACACCGGTCGTTACCGGTCACACCGATACCAGAGCTTTGCGAATTTCGACCGATGCCGAGCGCTTGACCGGTGTTCGGCAACTGCCCGATCGGGAGGCTTTGTTGTCTCTGTCATCTCCACCCTCGCCACCAGCACCATCACCTTCGCCGCCCCCGGTGATCAACCACTCGCGCAGAACGCGGCGGGTGCGGATCTCCAGGCGGCGCGCCGGAATCCACCTCTTCGGCGGCCGCCCCATCGGGGTACGTCACGGCCTGGGTCTGACGGTCTTGCTGGCCCTGCTGGTCGCGGGTGGTGCGGGGGTCTTCCAGCGGACATGGGAGTTCCTTGACTTCGGCGCCGGTGTGCTGGCGCTCGTTTCGCTCACCGCCACCGTGCTGTGGGGACTGGCCGCGACCGACCGGCTGCTGCTGGACTCCAGTCACCGGCTGCTCGCCCAGGGCGTGCACCGTGGGCTGGCCGTCGCGGGCCTCGGGTTCCTCGCACTGCATATCTGCGTGAAGGTCGCCGAGAGCCAGGCGAGCGCGGCGGCGATCGTCATGCCGTTCGCTGACCCGGCGCGACCGGTCCTGATCGGTCTGGGCACCGTGGGTGCGTATCTTTTTCTGGCGGTGGCGCTGACCGGTGCGGTCCGCAGCGTCTTCGCTACCTCCGGGCGGTCCCGCTGGTGGCGCGCCCTGCATATGTGCGCGTATCCCGCCTGGGCGGTCTCGCTGGTGCACGGTCTGAAGGCGGGCCGGGCGGCGAGTGGTTGGGTGACCGCCGCGTACATCCTGTGCCTGCTCGGGGTCGCCGCCGCGCTCATGACGCGGGTCGCCGTCCGGCGCCGCAGCTCCTCCGGGGGCATGCGCGGGTGAACGCCAAGCAGGCCAGGAACGACGCGGTCCCCACCCTCGCTTCCGTCGGCCCCCCGCGGCTGCTGGCGGGGCTGGACAAGGCGGTGCGGCTGGACCGGGTCACGCATCTGACCGTCCACGGTTCGCTGCCGATGCCGCGCGCCGAGGAGCTGGTGGAGCTCGCCCAGAACATCGACCTGCGCGGACGCGGCGGGGCGGGCTTCCCGTTCGCCCGGAAGCTGCAGTCCGTGATCGATTCCGCCCGCCGCCGGGACGGGCGTACAGCTGTGGTCGTCAACGGCAGTGAGGGCGAGCCAAGCTGTCTCAAGGACACCGCGCTGCTGCTGAACGTCCCGCATCTGGTGCTGGACGGAGCCGTGCTGTCCGCCGTTGCACTGGGCGCCGAAGAGGTACGCGTGGGGGTGACCCGCGTCGATGTCGAGCGCTCGGTACGGGCCGCCATTGAGGAACGCGGCCCCGGCCTGCCGCGTATCCAGGTGACACGGCTGCCCGAACGCTTTGTCACCGGCGAGAGCACGGCGATGACCAACGGATTGAACCAGGGCAACGCGCTGCCCTCGGGCCGCAAGATCCGCACCAGCGACAGCGGGCTGGGCGGCCTGCCCACGCTGTTCTCCAACACCGAGACCTACGCTCAGCTCGCCGTCGCCGCCCGGCTGGGGGCCCTGGACTACCGTGCGACCGGTCTGCCCAGTGAGCCCGGCACGGTCCTGCTGACCGTCTCCGGAGCCCGGGTGATCGAGACACCGACCGGGGTGCCGCTGCCGTACATCCTCCAGCTGTGCGGCTCCGACGCCGGGCAGGGTGTGCTGACCGGCGGCTACCACGGTGGCTGGCTGACGCCGCAGGCCGCCTCGTCGGCTCTCGTCTCCCGGGAGTCCCTGGCCGCCGCCGGTTCCGGGCTGGGGGCGGGCGCGGTACTTCCGCTGCCCGGCACCACCTGCCCGGTCGGCGAGACGGTACGGGTCGCCCGCTGGATGGCCCGGGAGTCAGCCGGCCAGTGCGGACCCTGCGTGCTGGGGCTGCCCGCGCTCGCCGACGCTCTGGAACGGGCCGCCCGTGGCGGCGGCCGGTCGGCGCTCGACACCATCCGGATGCGCATCAACACCGTGACCGGGCGCGGCGCCTGCAGCCACCCCGACGGCACCTCCCGCTTTGTGGAAGGGGCGCTGAACGCGTTCCCCGAGCACTTCATGGAGCACGCCCTCGGCCAGGACTGCGGGCTGCCGGTCACCGGGGCACTCCCCGTGCCCGTGGAGCCAGCCGCCCAGCTCGCGCTGCCCCCGGGCCCGGGCTCGGGCGGCGACAAGGACTCCGAGCGGCTGGTCGTGGACTGGACGCTGTGCCAGGGGCACGGGCTGTGCGCCGACATCGTCCCCCATGTGATCCAGCTCGGCCCGGACGGCTACCCCGAGCGGGCCGTGGCACATGTGCCCGGACGGCTGCGGCAGCAGGCGCTCCGCGCGGTGCGCCGCTGCCCGGCCTTGGCCCTGCGGATCCAGGAGTCCGCTTCTCGCTCCTGAACGACCGGTGCACGACCCGGGCCTGACCGGGCCTGACCGCTCGGTCGTGCACACCTCGTCGTGCTCCGTCGTTACCGTGTAACAACTCCCGATGGGTTGAACGCCACTGCTCCGACCTCCGTATTTCAGCGACAACGGCGGAAGAACCGCCGTAGATGGCGAATGAAGGAGCGGTCATGAAAAATCGGCGTCATACGGCGGCGGCCAGTGCGGTTGTTGTCGCGGCGGCCATGGTGCTGACAGCGGCCTGCGGCGGTAGCGACTCGTCCGAGCAGAAGAGCGACGTGCAGCCCGCGGGCGACAGTTCATCGCTGGCCCCCGGTTACGGCTCGGATGGCGCCGACAACGCACAGCCCAGCGAGGATCAGCAGGGCGAGGCGGCCGGGACACTGGCGCTGCGCGATGTACCGGAGCTGGGTCAAGTGGTCACCGACAGCTCGGGGCTGACGCTCTACCGCTTCGACAAGGACAGCGCTGAGCCGCCCAAGTCCAACTGCGAAGGCGACTGCGCCACAGCATGGCCCGCCGTACCGGCGGACGACGCCAAGGCCGCCGCTGGAGTTGACTCGGAGCTGCTGGGCGAGGTGGAGCGGTCGGACGGCACCTCACAGCTCACGCTCGGCGGCTGGCCGGTGTACCGCTACGCCAAGGACAACGCGGCCGGGGACACCAACGGGCATGGGGTGGGCGGCACCTGGCACGCGCTGGCCGCCGATGGGGGCAAGGCCGAGAAGGGGAAGGCGGAAGGCGGCAAGGGACAGGACAAGGGCAACGGCAAGGGTGAGGGCGGGAGCGCGCCCGCCGGGAACGGCGCTGAGCTCTCGGCCGTCGAGGATCCGGAGCTCGGCTCGATCGTGACCGACGCACAGGGCAGGACGCTCTACCGTTTCGACAAGGACTCCGCCTGGCCGATGAAGTCCAACTGCACCGGCGCGTGCCTGGAGACCTGGAAGCCCGCCAAGATGGTCGACAAGAACTCGGTCAGCGGAGTGGCTGCGAAGGATGTCATCGAGTTCAACCGGCCCGACGGCACCAAGCAGCTGACCATCGACTGCTGGCCGCTCTACTGGTACACCGGCGACGAGGAGCCCGGCGACACCAACGGGCATGGTGTGGGCGGCACCTGGCACGCCGTCACGCCCGAGGGCAAGAAGGCCAGGAAGGCCGCCAGCGCTGCCGGATCCTGATGGCACGCGATCTCGCGCGCGGAGGCGCGGGCGGTGGAGAGTCTCAGACAGTGCCGCGACGGGCGGTGGCGTGCGGGCCACCGCCCGTCCGGGCTGTCAGCGTGATTCCGGGCCCGCGAGCTGGCGGGCGATGACGACCCGCTGAATCTGGTTGGTGCCTTCGACGATCTGGAGCATTTTGGCCTCGCGCATATAGCGCTCGGTGGGGAAGTCGGCGGTGTAGCCGTATCCACCCAGCAGCTGGACCGCGTCGGTGGTGACGCGCATGGCGGCGTCGGTACAGAAGAGCTTGGCCATGGCCGCCTGCTGCCCGAACGGCTGTCCGGCGTCCCGTCGCCGGGCGGCGGCGAGGTAGAGGGCCCGGCCGGCCTCGATCTGGGTGGCCATATCGGCGAGCATGAAGCGCAGCCCCTGGAAGTCGGCGATGGGGCGGCCGAACTGCTCGCGGCCCGCGGTGTAGGCGAGTGCCTCGTCTAGGGCGGCCTGGGCGATACCGATACCGCAGGCGGCGATGCCCAGGCGCCCGGAGTCGAGGGCCGCGAGTGCGACGGCGAAGCCCTGGCCCTCGTCCCCGATACGGCGGGAGTCGGGGACCCGTACACCGTCAAAGTGGAGTTGGGCGGTGGGCGAGCCCTTCATGCCCATCTTGCGTTCGGGCGGGGCGGCGGTCAGCCCATCGGCGTCGCCGGGGACGAGAAAGGCGGTGATACCGCGGGCGCCCTGGCCTCCGGTGCGGGCGAGGACGGTATAGAAGTCGGCGATGCCGCCATGGGTGATCCAGGCCTTGGTGCCCTCGATGACCCAGTGATCGCCGTCCCGGGTGGCCCGGGTGCGCATGGAGGCGGCATCGGAGCCGGAGGCCGGTTCGGAGAGACAGTACGCGCCGAGGAGGCCACCGCCGAGCATGCCGGGAAGGTGCTCGGCCTGCTGCTCCTTGGAGCCGAACGCGGCCAGGGCATGACAGGCCAGGGTGTGGACGCTGACGCCGAGGCCCACGGTGAGGCGGGCGGCGGCGAGTTCTTCGAGTACCTGGAGATAGACCTCGTAGGGCTGGTCACCGCCGCCGTACTCCTCGGGGTAGGGCAGGGCGAGCAGTCCGGATTCAGACAGCAGGGAGAAGATCTCACGCGGGAAGCGTCCGGCTTCCTCCTCCTCGGCCGCGGTCGGCTTGATCTCGCCCTGGACCACTTCACGTACGAGAGCCAGGAGATCTCTGGCTTCCTCCGTGGGCAGCTGGCGGTCCACCGGCTGGGGGCCGTAGTCGGGCATCGCGGCGCTCTCCTCCCTTGTCGGGCGCTGCGGCGACGAGCGCTCGGGGTGTGGCGGCGCCGCCGGGATGTACTGACCCAGCCGATGCTGCCTCCTCGGGTCTCGAGGGCGGCTGACCAGCGGCTGTGGCGGATTGAGTATGCCTGATCGGCCGCTCCCCGTCACGGGCCAATGGCTGTGACGTGGACTGGAGAGAAATCGGTTCGACCCCTTGAGGCACTGGTCTAGTCCTCCTGGTGTTTCCCCGTGCGCTGGGACGGCTTCCGCAGAGACCGCAGCACGCCTCAGCTGTCTTCGGGGACGGGCGCGGGGCAGCTCGGCTCGAAGTCCCCGATGGCCCGCAGGGTGTCGCGGAGCATACGCACCAACAGCTCACGGACCGTGTCGCGGTCCAGCTCCTGGTGCTCGAGCCAGTCGAGGGTGACGCCCTCGACGCAGGACAGCCAGCCGACCAGGGCCAGCCGGGCGATCAACGGGATATCAGAGCGCCCCCACGCCCCTTCGGCGATCGCGGTCAGCAGCTGCTCGCGCACATGGTCGCGGATGGCGAGCACCTCTGCGTCAAAGCCGACGCCGCCGGTGACGATCGTGCGGTAGGCGGCCTGATGGTGCTGGGCGTAACGCAGATATCCGTCGATGGTGCGGTGCACCCGCTCACGGCGGGGCAGATCGCTGCCCCCAGCGGCGCGGATGACCAGTTCGGCGACGGAGGCCTCGACGATGGCGAGGTAGTAGCCGCGTTTGCTCTTGAAGTAGTAGTAAATCAGCCCCTTCGCGACACCCGCGTGCCGGGCGATGTCATCCATGGACAGTGCGTCATAGGACGTATCGGCGAACAGCCTCCGGCCGATCGCGATGAGTTCGGCGCGGCGCGCCTGGGAGCGCTCGGTATCCCGCGCGGCATGGACAGGACGTGCGCCGCGCTGTTGACTATTATTCAAAATCGGCCCTAGTCTCCAACTGCCGTGGGATTTCCGCAGTATGGCAGACACCCGCCAGCCGCGAATCCGCTCATTCCGCACCTCCTGCACAGCCACGCCGCCGTACCCGCGGCTGCCTGCACCGCTGCTACCGGGGAGGAACCAGTGAGCAAGAGCAAGCGACGACACCGACTGCCCGAGGGCAGAACTGCCTGGAAGAAGTCCGCGGCCGTGGCCGTGCCCGCGATCCTGGCCGTGGGAGTGATGGCCTCCGCGATGGCCGAGGGGGCGCTCGCCGCCTCCTTCGCGGTGTCCGGCACCAGCTTCCAGGTGTCCTCCGGTGAGCTGAGCAGCAAGGGCCTGGCCTCCTTTGTCGAGGTCGACCGCTCCGTCGACGGCAAGGAGCATCCGGTCGCGCTGCTCGGTATCGGCGATGCCAAGCTGTCCGACATCTGCCAGGCCGCACCGGTCAAGACCCCGCTCGGCACCGTGGTGATCAAGCTGACAGCCGGTGGGGACGCGGGCAAGGTCACCGCGAGCAATCTCATCATCGATGGTGAGGACCTGGTCGGTGACGCGACCTTCGGCACCGCCCAGATCGGCCGCGACGCGTCCACACTGAACCAGGTACCCGGAGTCAAGGGCCCGCCCGGGAAGTTCGGCCTCCAGGCCGGTGACATCACAGTGACGGAGGTGAGGTCGAACGCCTGGTCGGCCACGGGTGGGAACTTCCGGCTCCGGGGTCTGAAGCTCGATGTCAGCCTGGACGGCGACAAGTGCTTCTGACCGGCCGTGGTCCGGCCCGGCGCGGCCCTGGCGGGTGGCTGGATGAGCGGCTGCCGCAACCTGAGCTGCGCCGGGAGCTGCGCCACTGGCGGCGGACCCGGCCGTTCTGGGGCGGACTCCTGCTGATTCTCGCCGGGGCCGAACTCATCGTCATCCCGCTGGCGCCGATGAAGGTGATGCTCAGTCTGGGGCTGGGCGGAATCGCGGCGATCGGCATCGGGCTCGCGCTCATCCTCGCCGGGGTCTTTCTGTGGATGGCGCCACAAACCCGACACTATGTCAGCCTCCACGCGCTGATCCTGTCGGTGCTGGCGTTCGGCGCGACGAATCTGGGCGGCTTCCTCATCGGGATGCTGCTGGGCATCGCGGGCAGCGCGCTGGGCTTCGGCTGGACTCCACTGAGTGAGGAGGACAGCGAGGAGGGCGGTGAGGAGGACGACGAGGAGGACAAGCCAGCGGCGGTGGAGGAGGTAGCGGAGAAGGTGGCGGAGGAGCCGCCGTCCACGCCCGGCGGGCGAACCGGCCACCGGACGCTCGCCGCCGCGCTGCCCGTTGTGCTGCTGGCGGCCGCCACGCTGCCCAGCGGCCCCGGGGGACGTACCGCACGGCCTCCGGCCACGGACATCCCCGCTGCCAGCACACCGCCGGTGGTGAGCACCACGCTCTTCGCACCAGAGGGCTTCACCCTGGCCGGGGTGCGGAAGATCCCCACCGCCGACGGGCCGCTCAAGGTGATGGTCCTCCGGATGCGGGCTGCCTCGCTGACCGACTACCGGCTCACCACCCGCAGCGGCGGACCGGAGCTGAAGCTCGGGGCCGACAGCCTGGCTCTGAGCGGCCGGGTGACGCTCTATCTGACCCGGATCCGTGGGTGTCTGGAAGGCATCCTGTGTCTCACCTTCACCCCCGATGAACTGCCTGTCCCACCGGTCATACCGCCCTTCGTCTTTATGACGGATGTACGGGCCGAGCAGGCACTGGTCACCTCGGACCGTATCGTCGCCGACGGCCTGCGTCTGCGCGCCACCGACCGGCGCACCCAGCGGGAGCCGTCGTGATCCAGCTCCAGGCCGCCCTCTGGGCATCCCGTCCCGGCACTGGGCACGCGTGACGGCACATGCTGCCCGCTGTCAGACCTGGCTGGGAAACTCCCCGTATGTGCTGGGCGTGTACGGAGGGAGGCCGACTGGATGCCCCGGGAAACTCTCCTCACCGGATGCCGTGGGCCGAGCCGTCCGCTGCTGTCCCGGTGAGAGGCGCCCGAGCGGGCCGCCGGACAACGTGAGGAGTGAGAACAGTGAAGTACATGATCATGCTTCATGGCACACAGGCCGCTTACGACGCCATGAAGGGCATCGCGTCGAGGGAGAACCCCGCCTGGACTGAGGCGGATCTGAAGGCGATGTTCGACCACATGGGCGCGCTGAACAACGAGCTCACCGAAGCGGGGGAGCTCGTGGACGGACAGGGCCTTTCCGAGCCCCGACAGGCCAGGCTGGTCACCGCGGACACGGACGGCACACCGGTGGTCTCGGACACCCCGTACGGGGAGACCGGGGAGGTGCTGGCCGGCTACTGGGTGGTGGACGTCGAGAGTATCGACCGGGCGACCGAGATCGCCGCTCGCGCTTACCGGTGCCCGGTCCCGGAGGGTACCTATAACCCCCCGGTCGTCGTACAGCCGATCCCCGAGAGCGGCGCCGGTTTCGAGATGTGAGCTGGCGACGGATCCGTCGGCCCGTGCTCAGCAGATGCCGAGCGATCGCAGCGCGCGGTACTGACGGGGTGATGGCCTGGCGGGCCAGAAGATGTAGCAGACCCCGCCCGTACCGCTTCTGACCTTGCCCTCGGCGTCGTAGCGCTTGGTCCGCAGCCAGATATTTTCCCACTGCCTGCGCTGATAGACGCGGCGGACGGCGTCGTTGTCGTCAGCGGCTGGGTCGTTGGCGATGATGTCGCCGTCCTCGGTGAAGCCGATGACGGTCATCAGATGGCCCGCGGTGCCGTAACCCGCGCCGTCGAGTTCGGAGGCGAGGAAGGACTGGGAGGTGATGAGGGGGATACCGGCACGGATGAGGCGTTCGGCGTCGTGGAGGGAGTTCAGGCGGGTGACGATGCCCTGCATATCGGTGTAGGTGGCGCAGTAGGCGGTGTTGAAAGGCCAGTTGCCGCAGCCCTCGTACTGGTAGTCGTAGGTGTAGCGGGCGGCATGGCAGACCTGGGGGTCGTCATAGCCGGGGTTGACCCAGGCGAGGTCTTCGGGAGTCGGCCTGCGACCCCAGTACTCGATAATCATCTGGGATGAGGTGGGACTGCACCAGGCCTCGCCACCGTTGTCGTACTCCGGGTAGCGGCCGATGTGGACGTCCTGGGAGTAGCGCGGTACGTCCAGTTCGACGCCGGTGGCCTCGCCGGGCTCGCTGGCCGGGACCTCGAAGCGGTCGGGGACATCGGAGCTCATGGCGCCCAGTCGCCATACCTTGGGGGTGGCACCGCTGCCGGGGGCACGCAGCAGGGTGACACGCAGCCGGTAGCGGGTGAGCCGCAGGCCGCTGTCGGTGTCCTTGATGGAGAAGGTGTCGGTCCAGATGGTGCTCTTGCCGTCGCTCTGGTCATCGACGGAGGTACGGCGGGGTACGTCGTCGCCGTCACCGGCGGTCCAGATGCCAAGGGTGTACCAGGGCGTGTCCGTACGGTCGGTGTAGGTGCCGTGGAGTTCGACGCGCAGCCAGGTGCCGGGCGGGGTGTGGGCGTTCCAGGAGGCGACCAGTTCGCTTGCCGGAGCGGCCAGTCGGCACACCGGCGAGGTCCAGGTGGCGTACTCCCAGGTGACCCTCTTGGTGCCGCCGTGCGGGTCCCGGTAGTCGACGGTGCCCTGCGGGGCGGCGATGACGACGCCGGGGCGTTCACCGCCCTCGGCCCGGGTGCCCCGGGCGGCTCCGGACTGCCAGTCGTCCAGGGTGGTCCAGGCGTGGTAGGCCACGGTTGTCCCTCTCGGGGGTGCGCCCCTGCCCTGGCCCGGGCGCGGGGCTGCTGTGGAGCGGTCGGCGGCTGCCGCTGGGAGGGCGGTGGCGCCCGCCGCTGCGGCGAGGGTGGCGGCCAGGACGGCGCGCCGCGTGGTCGGTGAGCTGGTCATGGCAGTAGTCCCCAGTCGAGTCCGTCGGTCAGGCGGCAGGTGCACGACAGCTCTTCAACTATCGCCGCAGTGGGCGTCCCAGGCCAGTGACCCGGCCCATGACGCGTCGGCCAATATGGGCAGGGAGCGTTGGCATGGCCTGCGCGGCGGCGTGTGGCCGCTGCGCCGTAGGCTGGGGCCGATGAACGGCCACTCCCCCACCGCGTCGTGCGCACTGACCGGGCTCGCCGCCCGGCTGCGTACCATGCCTCCGTCCTGCGGGCCGGTGCGGCTGATCGCGGTCGATGGGCACGCGGGCTCCGGCAAGAGCACCCTCGCCGGCCGGTTGGCGCGGGCGTTGGGCGGTGCCCCGGTGCTGAGTCTGGACGATCTGGCCAGCCATGACGCACTGTTCGGCTGGACAGGGCGGCTCACCGGGCAGGTACTGGAGCCGCTGTCGCGCGGGGCAGCGGCCCGCTACGCCGTCTACGACTGGACGCGCCGGGCCTTCACGGGGGAGCGTGAGGTGCCGGCCGCGCCGATAGTGATCGTCGAGGGGGTAGGGGCGGGGCGCCGCGCGGTACGGCCGTATCTGACCGCGGTGCTGTGGATGGAGCTGCCGCCGGAGGTCTCCTGGGCGCGGGGGCGCCACCGGGACGGTCCGGGGCTGGCGGAGTTCTGGGACGGCTGGACGCGGGCCGAGCGCGAGCACTTCGCCGGGGATCCTACGCGTCCGTACGCGGATCTTCTGGTACGGCAGTCACCGGAGGGGTATGAGCTGCTGGCGGGGCCAGTGAGGCACCGACCAGGCAGCCCGTCGCCTGACTCTCGGTGATGTACCGAGCAGCCCGCTCAATGGCGTACCGGGGCGGCTTGACCCGGGTGCCAAGGAGCGATTACGTTCTCAATGAGCGGTCTGTACTGGCTGCCCCATAAGCGCGAAGCCCCCGGTTGTTCCCCCGTGATCGGGGGCTTCGTTCTGCGCTGACAGTCCTCTGCGAACGTTCGGCCCCCAGTCCATCACGTTACGTTACCCTCCCCTCCCCTCGGCCTGTCCTGGTCCGGCCCGCGTACCACCTCGGTCCCATACGGTCCGTACGGCACCCTTCGACGGAGCGTGCAGGGCAGGTACCATGCGAGACGTCGCGGGCGGTCCGGACGATTCCGGGCCACGGGCTCCAACCCCCGCCCACAGCATGGCTGTTGCCTCACCGCGACCGGGCGGGCGTCCGGTGGCACACAACGGGGGGTCATCTCGTGGGGGACGTCATGGACTTCGGTACGCAGGACTCCCATGAACCACATGCGCCAGCCGATCTCGCCTGGCTGCGTGGCGTGGACGCCTGCACAGTGGGCAGCTACGCGCAGGCGGAGGAAGAGTTCCGCACCGCGGTGCGGCTCGACGCGGGCATGGCCGACGCCTGGCTGGGGCTGCACGCGCTGCGGGCTGACACCACGACCGCGCTGCTGCGGATGTATGAGCACCGGCACCGGTTCGGTGAGCAGCGCTCCCGGCACCGGCGCACGCTCAATTCCTGGTACTGGCTCGGCTGGTGGGTACAGCCGGTGCTGGAGTCGGGGCGCGATCTGCTGCTGGCGCACGCCTCGCACTGGCTGGACGGCCGCCATGTCGCCGAGCTGGACCGGGCGCTGGCGGGCTGTCCCCCGGTCGAGGCCGATCCCCAGGTCCGGTTTCTGCACGCCTGCCGTGCGTATCTCACCAAGGACTGGGAGGGCTTGGTGGCGCATACGGAGCCGCTGACCGACGACCCGCTGCTGGGCATCGAGGCGGGGCTGTTCGCGGGGATGGCGCGGGTGCGTCTGGAGATGTACGGACAGGCGGAGCCGTTGCTGTCGGCCGCGCTGATGCGCTGCCGCAGCGAGCAGCCGCAGCGCAAGGAGCTGCGCTACTGGCTGGCCCGCGCCCGGGAGGGCACCGGACGTACCGCGGCGGCGCTGCCGCTGTACCGGGCGGTGCACCGGGTGGACCCGGCGTTCATGGATACGGCGGCCCGGCTCACCGCGATCGCCGAGGGCGACGGAATGGAAGACGCGGCCGGTCTGGCCCAGGCGGTGACCCTGGCCGGTGCGGGCCTGGACGAGGCCGAGGGGCGGGATATGTCCCTGGACACCGATCCGCTCACCGCGGACGGCTGCGATGTGCCCGATCCAGCGGCCGACGGCCTGCCGTTCGGGAACGGAAGCGGATCCGCGGAGCCGGCACCGGTGGACGCCGACGCGGTGCGTGAGCGATCCTCACTGCTGCCCGGCCAGGGCGGCACGCACCGGCTGCCCGCGGGGCCTTCCGACCCGGTGCTGCTGGCGCAGGCGCTCGATGAGCTGGAGCGGATGGTCGGTCTGGAACCGGTCAAGCGGCAGGTGCGGGCGCTCTCCGCACAGCTGCATATGGCGCGGCTGCGTGCCGGTCAGGGGCTGCCGGTGCAGCCGCCCAAACGGCACTTCGTCTTCTCCGGGCCCTCTGGCACCGGGAAGACAACCGTGGCGCGGATTCTGGGCCGGGTCTTCTTCGCGCTCGGGCTGCTGGGCGGCGACCATCTTGTGGAGGCGCAGCGCTCCGATCTGGTCGGGGAGTTTCTGGGCCAGACGGCCGTGAAGGCCAACGAGCTGATCGACTCGGCGCTGGGCGGGGTGCTCTTTGTCGACGAGGCGTACAGCCTGTCCAACACCGGCTATACGAAGGGCGACGCGTATGGCGATGAGGCCTTGCAGGTGCTGCTGAAGCGGGCCGAGGACAACCGTGACCGCCTCGTGGTCATCCTGGCCGGATATCCCGAGGGCATGGACCGGCTGCTGGCCGCCAACCCCGGACTGAGTTCGCGCTTTACGACACGGGTCGACTTCCCCAGTTACCGGCCGTTGGAGCTCACGGCGATCGGTGAGGTGCTGGCTGCCGAGAACGGGGATGTGTGGGACGAGGAAGCACGGGATGAGCTGCGCAGCATCAGCGGTCATGTGGTGGACCAGGGGTGGATTGATGAGCTGGGCAATGGACGGTTTCTGCGCACCCTGTACGAGAAGAGCTGTGCCTACCGGGATCTGCGGCTGTCCGGCTATCCGGCTACGCCGAACCGCGACGATCTGGCGACGCTGCGGTTGCCGGATCTGATGCAGGCGTACGGCGAGGTGCTGTCCGGGCGGGGGCCGGGCGGGCCGCGGGCCGAGCCGCCGTTTCTGTAGGGGGTGTCAGGCTGGGGTTGTTGCCATCGTTGGGGTGGCGGGGGTGGGGGCCGGGGCTTCGCCTACGAGTCTTTCCAGGACGTCTTCCAGGGTGGCCACCCCCAGTACCCGGCCGGTGGAGTCCGCGACGGCGGCCAGGTGGGAGGCGGTACGGCGCATGGCGCTGAGTGCGTCATCCAGCGGCAGCTCGGCGCGCAGCGTGGTCATGGGCCGCCACAGCCGCTGGGGTACGGCCCGGTCCGGCTCCTCCAGGTCGAGCACATCCTTGACGTGTACGTACCCCATAAAGGTGCCGCCGGGGGCGCAGACCGGGAAGCGGGAGAAGCCGGTGCGTACGGTCAGCTCCTCGATCCGGCGCGGTGTGACGGCGGGGCCGACGGTGACCAGGCCGGAGCGGTCCAGGAGAACTTCGGCGAGCGGCCGGGAGCCCAGCTCAAGGACATCGGCGAGATGTTCGTGCTCCTCGTGGTCAAGCAGCCCGGCCTGCCGGGAGTCGGCGAGGAGGAGGGTGAGCTGCTCGCTGGTGTAGACGGCCTCGACCTCGTCCTTGGGGTCGACGCGGAAGAGCCGTAGCACCCGTCTGGAGCAGGCGCCCAGGGCGGTGGTGACCGGGCGGCACAGGCGGGCGAAGGCGACCAGGCCTGGGCTGAGCCACAGCGCGGTGCGCTCAGGTGCCGCCATGGCGAGGTTCTTGGGCACCATCTCGCCGACGACCAGATGGAGCACGACCACCACGGCCAGGGCGATGGCGTAGCCCGCCGGATGGATGAGGGTGTCCGGGACGTGGGCGGCGTGGAAGACCGGTTCGAGGAGCCGGGCCACGGTGGGTTCGGCGACCGCTCCCAGGGTGAGGGAGCAGATGGTGATACCGAACTGGGCGGCGGCCATCATCTGCGGGAGCCGTTCCAGGCCGTGCAGGACGGTGCGGGCGCGGGCGGAGCCCGCTGCCGCGAGCGGTTCGATCTGGCTGCGGCGGACGGAGACCAGGGCGAATTCCGCACCGACGAAGAAACCGTTGCCGACCACCAGCAGGGCGGCGAAGAGGAGTTGCAGAAGGCTCATCGTGCTGCTCCGCTGACAATCCGGATCCGTTCGGCCCGGTGGTGGGCGACCAGCCGGACGCGCAACTGCCAGCCGGGGGCGCCGGGCAGGGACGCGCAGTCGCCGGGGGCCGGGATACGGCCGAGCAGGTCCGCGACGAGTCCGGCGACCGTCTCGTAGGGGCCGTCCGGCACGTTCAGCCCGATACGGCGCAAGGTGTCCACCCGGCAGCCGCCGTCGGCCTCCCAGGCTGGCCGTCCGTCTTCTGCCGGTGCGGCCGGGGCGAGTTCGGGCAGGTCATCGCCGTCATGTTCGTCACGGACCTCACCGACGAGCTCCTCGACGATGTCCTCCAGGGTGACGACGCCCGCCGTGCCGCCGTATTCGTCGACGACGACGGCGATGGGCTGCTCGCCGCGCAGCCGCTGCAGCAGGGGCCGTACCGGCAGACTGGCGGGCACCAGCAGCGGGGGCACGGCGATCTGTGCCACACAGGTGCGCAGCCGTTCGGCGGCGGGGACGGCTAGGGCGTCCTTGAGGTGGACTATGCCCACGATGTCGTCAAGCCGCTCCCGGTAGACGGGAAAGCGGGAGAGCCCGGTGGCGCGGGTGAGGTTGACGACGTCGGCGGCGGTCGCAGACGGCTGCAGGGCGCTGACCCGTACGCGGGGCGTCATGACGTTCTCCGCGGTCAGTTCGCCCAGTGACAGGGTGCGGACGAAAAGGTCCGCGGTCTCCTGTTCGATGGCCCCGGCGCGTGCGGAGTGCCGGGCGAGGGAGACGAGTTCGCCGGGTGTACGGGCGGAGGCCAGCTCTTCGGCGGGCTGCACACCGAAGAGCCGCACGAGCCGGTTGGCGGCGGCGTTGAGTCCGGCGATGACGGGCCGGAAGAAACGGGCGAAACCGTACTGCGGCCCGGCGACGAAGCGGGCGACCTGGAGCGGCCGGGACACCGCCCAGCTCTTGGGGACCTGTTCGCCGATGACCATCTGTATCGCGGAGGCGAGAAGCATTCCGACGGCTACGGAGACTCCGGGCACGATGGCCGGGGGCACTCCGGCGGCGGTGAGGGGCGGGCCCAGGAGCCGTCCGAGGGCGGGCTCGGCGAGCATGCCGACAGCCAGGGAGGTGAGGGTGATGCCGAGCTGGGTGCCGGAAAGCTGGAAGGAGAGTTCGCGCAGTGAGGTGAGAACGGCGCGGGAGCGGCGGTCGCCGGTGGCGGCGGCCCGCTGAGCGTCCGGCTTGTCGACGGTGACCAGGCCGAACTCAGCGGCGACAAAGAAGCCGTTGGCGAGGATGAGGGCAAAGGCCGCGGTCAGCAGAAGTAGCGGGGTGCTCATGCCGTTCCTCCCCGGGGAGAAACGGCGCGGGTACTACAGGACGATCCGTCCATCGCTGGAAGGTGTCACTCCTCAGTTCGCTGTGATCCCCGTGCGCAGCCCGGGGTGCGGCGATTGCCGCGGGGAACAGAGTAAACAGAGGTGGGCCGGAGTGTGCAGAGCCCGGGAGTGTGTTCAGTCTGACGGCGTGCCAGTTCCGTAGCGTTCGGCGAGTGCCCGCAGGGCGCTGGCGTCCCGGATGGCCTGCTGCTTGGCGATGCCGGGCTGGATGCCCATGGCGGGCAGGCTGGTGCCGTCGGCGAGGTCAAGCGAGACCCAGGGGTCGCCGACGCGGAGATTGACTGCCAGGATCTCCGCCCATTCCAGTCGCCGGGTACGGGTGAGGTTGACGACGGTGACGCCCTTTTCGTCGGCGCTCACATGGGGGCGGCTGAGCAGCGCCAGCACCGCGAAGAAGAGCCCGCCGGTGAAGATGAAGCTGGTCCGCTCCCCCGCGTTCAGCCGCTCCAGCAGCAGTGCAATCACCGTGAGGACCGCGAAGACCGCGACGCCGACAGTGAGCAGGACGACCCGGGTGCGGGTCGGCCGGAAGGTGACCGGCAGGCTGGGTGGGGTCGCGGGGGCGGCGGGCACGGTGCGCTCTTCCTCGTCGGTACGGGTTGGTCGCGGTCGGGTCACAGCCGGCAGGCGTGGATTCCTGTGGTCAGGATGGCGCGGGCACCGAGTTCATAGAGGTCGTCCATGATCCGCTGAGCTTCCCGGGCGGGCACCATGGAGCGTACGGCGACCCAGCCCTTGTCGTGCAGCGGGGAGACGGTGGGTGACTCCAGGCCGGGGGTGAGCTCGACGGCCTTCTCGACCTGCTCGGCGCGGATGTCGTAGTCCATCATCACGTACCGCCGGGCGACGAGCACGCCCTGCATACGACGGAGGAACTGCTGGACCTTCGGGTCGTCGGCAGGTGCCCCGGTGCGCCGGATGACGACCGCCTCGGACTCCAGGATCGGCTCGCTGATGATCTCCAGACCGGCGTTGCGGAGGGTGGTGCCGGTCTCGACGACATCGGCGATGACCTCGGCGACGCCCAGCTGGATGGCGGTCTCCACGGCACCGTCGAGGTGGACGACGGAGGCATCGACGCCGTGGTCGGCGAGGTGCCTGGCGACCAGCCCGGAGAAGGAGGTGGCGATGGTCATACCGCCGAACTCGCTGACGTCCTTGGCCGTGCCGGGGCGGGTGGCATAGCGGAAGGTGGAACCGGCGAAGCCTAGCTTGAGGATCTCCTCGGCGTCGGCGCCGGAGTCGAGCAGCAGGTCACGCCCGGTGATGCCGATGTCGAGCTTTCCGGAGCCCACATAGACGGCGATGTCACGGGGGCGGAGGAAGAAGAACTCGACGTCGTTGTCGGCGTCGACCAGGACCAGCTCGCGGCGGTCCTTGCGCTGCCGGTAGCCCGCCTCATGGAGCATCTCCGACGCAGGCTCGGACAGTGAACCCTTGTTGGGGACGGCGATGCGCAGCATGGGACGGGCTTCCTTTGCGTTGTGGTGGTGCGTAACGGTTGTGGTGCGGGCTCAGAGGTGAGCGTATACGTCATCGAGGGAGATACCGCGGGCGACCATCATCACCTGAAGGTGGTAGAGGAGCTGGGAGATCTCCTCAGCGGTGCGGTCGGCGCCCTCGTACTCGGCGGCCATCCACACCTCGGCGGCCTCTTCGACGACCTTCTTGCCGATGGAATGGACGCCGGAGGCGACCAGCTCGGCGGTGCGGGAGGTGATGGGGTCGCCGGTGGCGGCCTTCTGCTGGAGCTCGGTGAAGAGCTCCTCGAATGTCTTGTTGGCCATGGTGTTCTTACCCTACGGGTTCGCTCGGCTGCGTTCAGCGCCAGGGCTCCGCTACGGTCCGCAGGGTGGCCGCGGTGGCGACGGCGGCGGTGACCGCTTCATGGCCCTTGTCCTCGGTGGAGTCCGCAAGCCCGGCACGGTCCAGGGCCTGCTCCTCGGTGTCGCAGGTGAGCACGCCGAAGCCAATGGGGACGCCGGTGTCCACACTGACCTGGGTGAGGCCCTGGGTGACGCCCTGGCATACGTAGTCGAAGTGCGGGGTGCCGCCACGGATGACGACGCCGAGGGCGACAATGGCATCGTAGCCGCGCGCGGCCAGCACCTTCGCCACGACCGGCAGCTCAAAGCTGCCGGGGACCCGCAGCAGGGTGGGCTCATCGATGCCCAGCTCGCCCAGGGCGCGCAGGGCTCCGTCGACGAGACCGTCCATCACCTTGTCGTGCCACAGCGCGGCCACCACGGCCACCCGCAGGTCCTCGCAGTTCTTGACGGTCAGTTCGGGTGCGCCCTTGCCGCTCAACGTTGCTCCTCGTGATCGGGTTGTTCGGGTTGTTCTGGGTGTTCTGGGTGTGCTTCAGCTGTGCTTCGTACGCGTTTACTGGTTGCCGCAGGCGGAGATGTGGGCGTCTTCCAGCCAGGGCAGGTCGTGCCCCATCCGGTCCCGTTTGGTGCGCAGATAGCGGAGGTTGTGTTCGCCGGCCTGGACGGGCATCGGCTCCCGGCCGGTGACCCGCAGTCCGTGCTTGACCAGGGCGGCGGTCTTCTCGGGGTTGTTGGTCATCAGCCGCACGGTGCGGACGCCGAGGTCGGTGAGCATCTGGGCGCCCGCCGCGTAGTCCCGGGCGTCCGCGGGCAGGCCCAGTTCAAGGTTGGCGTCCAGGGTGTCGCGGCCGCGCTCCTGGAGTTCGTAGGCACGCAGCTTGGACAGCAGGCCGATGCCACGCCCCTCGTGGCCCCGCAGATAGATGACGACACCACGGCCCTCGTCCTGGACACGCTGCAGGGACGCGTTGAGCTGCGGCCCGCAGTCGCAGCGCAGGGAGTGGAAGATGTCCCCGGTCAGGCACTCGGAGTGCACTCGGACCAGGACGTCCTCGCCATCGCCGAGCTCTCCGGCGACCAGGGCGATGTGCTCGACGCCGTCGACGGTGGAGCGGTAGCCATAGGCGCGGAAGTCGCCGTGGACGGTGGGCAACCGGGTCTCGGCCTCGCGGCGCACCGTGGGTTCAGCGGACTTGCGGTAGGCGATGAGGTCCTCGATGGAGATGATCGCCAGTCCGTGCTTACGTGCGAACGGGACCAGCTCGGGCAGCCGGAGCATGGTGCCGTCCTCGGCGGCGATCTCGACGATGGCGGCGGCCGGGCGCAGTCCGGCGAGCCGGGCCAGGTCGACGCCCGCCTCCGTGTGGCCGTCGCGCGTCAGTACGCCGCCGGGGCGGGCGCGCAGCGGGAAGACATGTCCGGGGCGGACGAAGTCCGAGGGGGAGAAGGCCGGGTCGGCGAGCATCCGGATGGTGGTGGCCCGGTCGGCGGCGGAGATGCCGGTGCTGACGCCATGCGCGGCGGAGGCATCCACGGAGACGGTGAACGCGGTGCTCATGGACTCGGTGTTGTGCTGCACCATTTGGGGGAGTTCGAGCCGGTCGAGCTCAGGCCCCTCCATGGGTACGCAGATCAGGCCGCGGCACTCGGTCATCATGAACGCCACGATCTCGGGGGTGGCCATCTCGGCGGCGATGATGAGGTCACCCTCGTTCTCCCGGTCGGCGTCGTCGACCACGACCACGGGCCGTCCGGCCGCGATATCGCTGAGGGCCCGCTCGACAGGGTCGAGGGTGAGGTCCTCCTCGATGCCCGGTGCCGTCTCGTACCAGCTGCTCAGTGCGGTCATGCCGCCGCTCCTTCCATTTCCCGGGCCGGCCGCTGGGCCGGTACGGCGCTCACGCGGGAGCGCAGCCACCAGGCGCGCATGCCCCACAACACCAAGACGAGATAGACGAGGTAGACCAGGCCGGAGAAGGCGAGGCCACTGCTGAAGGCGAGCGGGACGCCCACCAGGTCGACGAGCAGCCAGGCGAACCAGAACTCCACCAGCCCGCGGGCCTGGGCGAACATGGCGGCGAGGGTGCCGGTGAAGATGTACGCGTCCGGCCAGGGGTTCCAGGAGAGCCCGTCGAACGCGGTGAACAGCGCGCCGACCGCGGCGGTACCCAGCGCGGTACCGGCTATGAGGAGCCCACGCTCACGCCAGGTGGCGAAACGGACGGCTATGGAGCCGTCCTTCGCCCGCTGTGTACCGCTGCGCCACTGCCGCCAGCCCCAGAGCGCGACGGTGATGACGAGCAGCTGCTTGCCGACGCTGCCGCCGAGCTGTACGGAAGCGTAGGCGGCGACGAGAACGAGGCCGGACAGCAGCTGGGTGGGCCAGGTGAGGATGGAGCGGCGCCAGCCGAGGGCGAGTGCGGTCAGCCCCATCAGGTTGCCGATCATGTCGGACCAGATGACGCGCTGTCCGAAGGCCTCGAAAGCGGTGCCATTCAGGGTGCCGTTCAGGGTGTCGTTCAGCCAGTCGAGTGTGCTCACTTGACGGCCTCCGACGGGCCCGTGTCAACGGTGTCTTTGGCGGCGAGCAGCCGCTCGACGTACTTGGCGAGGACATCGACCTCGAGGTTGACAGGGTCACCGACCTGTTTGATGCCCAGGGTGGTGAGAGCGAGGGTGGTGGGGATGAGGCTGATGGTGAAGTGGTCACCGTCGGCGTCGACAACGGTGAGGCTGACGCCGTCGACGGTGATGGAGCCCTTCTCCACGACATAGCGGGCGAGTTCCGGCGGCAGCGAGATCCTGACGAGCTCCCAGTGCTCGCCGGGAGTGCGCTCGGCGATGGTGCCGGTGCCGTCGACATGACCCTGTACGAGGTGGCCGCCGAGCCGTCCGCCCAGCGCCATGGGGCGTTCCAGGTTGACCCGGGATCCGGGGGCGAGCGCCCCCAGGCTGGAGCGCTTCAGGGTCTCGGCCATCACATCGGCGGTGAACTCGCCGTCCGCGGTATCGACGACGGTCAGGCAGACGCCGTTGACGGCGATCGAGTCGCCGTGCCGGGCGTCCTCGGTGACGACGGGGCCGCGCAGGCGGAAGCGTGAGGAGTCGCCCAGCTGCTCGATGGCGGTGACCTCGCCCAGTTCTTCGACGATTCCGGTGAACACTCAGGACTCCCTGTGGGCGGTAGGCGCGACGGTGGGAACAGCGGTGATACGCAGGTCGGGGCCGAGACGGGCGGTGTCGGTGAAGGTCAGCCGCAGCGCGCGGGTGATGGTGGTGATCCCGGCTCCGGCCAGGGCGTGCGGGCCGTCACCGAGCAGGGCGGGTGCGAGATAGCCGGTGACCTTGTCGATGGCGTGCGCGGCGACGAAGGCTCCGGCGAGGGTGGGGCCGCCTTCCAGCAGTACGGAGCGGATATCGCGCTTGTGCAGGGCGGCGAGCAGCGCGTGGATGTCCAGGCCGGTGCGGTCGGCGGCGCGTGGTAGCCGTACGAGCTCGGTGCGGCCGTCCAGCGCGGTGGTGTCGGCGTCCCCGGCGACGGCGATCAGGGTGGGGGCGGCGTCGTCGAGGACACGGGCGCCGGGAGTGACGGCGGTGGCGTTCGTATCGACGACCACCCGCAGCGGCTGCACCACGCCGGAGATGCCGCGCACCGCCAGATGCGGGTTGTCGGCGCGGGCGGTGCCGGAGCCGACGATGACGGCATCGGACTCGGCGCGCAGCCGGTGGACATCGGCACGGGACTCGGCCGAGGTGATCCAGCGGCTGGTGCCATCGGCCGCGGCGATCCGGCCATCGAGGGTGGCGGCGTACTTCCAGTGCACATGGGGGCGGCCGCACCGGACAGAGGTCAGCCAGGCGGCGTTGCCCGCCGCGGCCTCTTCGGCGAGCAGCCCGCTGACGACGTCGATTCCGGCGGCGGTGAGGGTGGCGGCCCCGCCCTGTGCGCTGGGGTGGGGATCGGCGACGGCGTAGACGACGCGGGCGATCCCGGCGTCAATGAGGGCCTGGGCACAGGGCCCGGTGCGACCGGTGTGGTTGCAGGGCTCCAGGGTGATGACGGCGGTGCCACCGCGGGCGTCGTCACCGGCTTCGGCGAGGGCGTGGATCTCGGCGTGCGGACCTCCGGCCCGCTTGTGCCAGCCCTCGCCCACGGTGCGGCCATGCGCGTCCAGGATGACGCAGCCGACGATCGGGTTGGGGCTGGTGAAGCCGAGGCCGCGGGAGGCCAGGGTGATCGCGCGGCGCATCGCGTCGCGCTCATTCGGCGCTGCGGCTGCGGTGGCCACCGGGTCCTCCTGCCTCTTCGGGCACGGACTCCGGGGCGGTACGGACAGGACGGACGTCGATGCTTCAGACACCGGGCCGGTGGATACAGTCCGTCCCCTGGGGGACGGACCGCGGACGGCGGTGCACCGCATCGAGCCCGCCGCGCACTGCCTCCCATCCGGACTTTAACCGTCGGTCCAGGAATTTCACCTGGTCAACCGGCCGCTGGCAGCGGCCGGGTCGCGGACTTTAACCGCCGGTTCGGACTTTCACCGACCCCGGAGTGCGCTGACGTCACTAATACAGGGTCCAGTCTGCCATGCGCGGCGGCGGCGCACCCCGGCGAGGTGCTGTGGGCTGACTCACAGCACTGGTGCGCACGCGTTGGGTCATCCGGCGCTGGGGCGATGCGCGCCCTGCTAGTTTGCGCCCATGGAGGCAGCCTCCCTGGGCACCGCCCGGCGTTCCGTCGCCGTGGTCTTCGCGGTGCATGGGGCGGCCAGCGGCAGCTACGCGACCCGGATCCCCTGGATCCAGGAGCGGCTGGGGCTGGGCCCGGGGCAGTTGGGGATCGCGCTGGCCTGCGCCACGGCGGGGGCCGCCGTGGCGATGCCGCTGTCCGCGCGGCTGGCACATCGGTACGGGCCCCGGGGCGCGGTGCGCTGGCTCGCCGTGCTCTGCTGCGTCACCGTGACGCTGCCGCCGCTGGCGCCGGGTCTGCTGTGGCTGTGCGGGGCGCTGCTGCTGTTCGGTGCCGGGCTGGGCCTGCTGGATGTGGCGATGAACGCACAGGGGGTGCAGATCGAGGAGCGGTTGGGGCGCTCTGTGATGTCCGGGCTGCACGGGCTGTGGAGCGTGGGCACGCTGATCGGCGGTGCGGGCGGCGCGATGGCCGCGCATACGGGGCTGGACGCCCGGGTCCATCTGGGCTGTACCGCGCCGCTGCTGGCAGGCGTGGCGCTGCTCGTATCGCGGTGGACGCCGGATATCCGGGCCGGGCCCTCGGTGGCGCGGCCACCGCGTTTCGCGCTGCCGTCGCGGGCCGTGCTGGCGGTCGGGCTCGTCGGCTTCTGCGCGGTCTTCGCCGAGGGTGCGTCGATGGACTGGTCGGGTGTCTATCTGCGCGAGGTGACCGGTGCTTCGCCGGGGCTGGCGGCGGGCGCGTACACCGCCTTCGCCGGCACCATGGCCGTGGCCCGGCTGGCCGGTGACGCCACGGTGCGGCGTTTTGGGCCGGTAGGGACCGTACGGGCCGGCGGGGTGCTGGCGACGCTGGGTGGAGCGCTGGTGGTCACCGCACGGACACCGGGCCCGGCGGTCGCGGGCTTCGCGCTGACCGGGGTAGGTATCGCGGTCGTGGTGCCGCTGTGCTTCGCGGCGGCGGGGCGGACCACGGCGCTGCCGGGGCAGGCGATCGCGGGGGTGGCGACGCTGGCGTACGCCTCGGGCCTGGCGGCTCCGGCGCTGGTCGGCTGGATCGCCGAGGCGACGACTCTGCCGGTGTCCTTCGCGCTGGTGACGGTCCTGACGGCGGGCCTGGTGGTGGGCGCGGGGCTGCTGCGTCCCCCGTCCGGGGAGTCCTCAGGCGCGTACCGCACATCGGGGAGGTATCGCTGCGACGCTGATGTGCATGACGTCAGCTGAACAGATGTCGCCGCAGCGCACGGCGACGGTGGAGTGGGCCGTAAAGCGGATGCGCGCGATCGGTGCCGGGCTGCCGCCCGAGGACGGGGTCGCGGTATTCAACCAGGTGTATCTGTCGGTCACCGAGGATTTCGGACAGCGCTTGGCGGAGGGGCACTTCGAGGACCGGGAGGCCGCCGGTGAGCTGGGGGCACGGTTCGCCGGGCGGTATCTGACGGCGGTCGACGCCACGGCGGCGGGGCAGCGGGCACCCGCCTGCTGGCGGCCGCTGTTCCAGCTGCGCGGCCATCCCTCGGTGCACCCGCTGCAGTTCGCACTGGCCGGGATCAACGCGCACATCGGGCACGATCTGCCGCTGTCGCTGGTGGATACCTGCGTCACCCGGGGAGCCGGACCGGATGAGCTGGAAGCGGACTTCAACCGGGTCGGGGAGCTGCTCATCGGGATGGAGGAGCGGCTCCGGGAAGAGCTGATGCCCGGGCCCGATCTGCTTGATGTGGCGGATCCGCTGACCCATCTGGTGGGGTCGTGGAACCTGAGCAAGGCACGTGAGGGGGCGTGGTCGGCGTTCCGCGTGCTGTGGCGGCTGCGGGAGTTTCCCGAGCTGGCCGGGGAGTTCACCGGTCGGCTGGACGCCAGCGTCGGGATGGCCGGGCGCATCCTGCTGACACCGGTGCGGCGGTGAGCTCTCCCCGGTCCCTTCACTTCCTTTCCCGTAACGGGGGCCAGCCCCCGGCCCCCGGAGACTCCCGGCCGTGCCCGGTCAGTCCTCGGGGAGCTCCACCGGGGCGATCTCCTCGTAAACATCGCCCGGACCTGGGTTGGTGGTGTCGGTGGAGCCGCCGAGCTGGTGCATCACGCCCCAGACGGCGTTGAGGGCGGTCTGCACGGCGCCCTCGGCCCAGCCCGCCGTCCAGGAGATGTCGTCGCCCGCGAGGAAGAGGCCGCGCTTGTCGGCGGGGAGCTCATCCTGCATGAAGTGGGTGAACAGACGCCGCTGGTAGCGGTAGTGCCCGGGGAGGTTGGCCTTGAACGCGCCCATGAAGTAGGGCTCGTTCTCCCAGGAGACCGTGACCGGGTTGCCGATGATGTGGCTGCGGATATCGACCTTGGGGTAGATCTCGCCGAGCGACTTGAGCATGACCTCCATGCGCTCATTCGCGTCCAGTGGCAGCCACTTGAGGCTGTCGTCGCACCAGGTGTACGAGAGGCAGATGACGGCGGGCTGGTCCGGCCCGTTATCCAGCAGATAAGTACCGCGGGTCATCCGGTCGGTGAGCGTCATGCTCATCACATCGCGGCCCGTCTCCTCATCGGTGTCCAGCCAGAACGGCCGGTCGACGGGGACGAAGAGCTTGGACGACTCCATGTAGTGGGTGCGCTCGACGGCCGTCCAGTGGTCGATGGGGAGCAGCGAGTCATCGCAGTCGATCTTGGACAGCAGCATCCAGGACTGGGCGGTGAAGACCGCCGCCTGGTAGGTGCGGATGTCCCCCGTGGCGTCGGTGACCGTGATCCGGTTGCCCGCGGTGCGGTGCAGCCGGGTGACGGCAGGGCGGTGTGCGCCCTGGTGCAGGGACTTGAGCGAGGTGCCCCGCGGCCAGTGGACCAGCTTGTCGGGCTCGCGCTCCCACAGCCGCTGCGGAAGCTGCTGACTGCCGCCGACGATGCCACGGTGGTCATCGTCCGCGCCGGTGTAGACGACGCGGAGGATCTCCAGGATGGAGTTGGGGAAGTCGGTGTCCCAGCCGCCGGTGCCAAAGCCGACCTGGCCGAAGATCTCGCGGTGGCGGAAGGACTTGAAGGCCGGTGAGTCGCAGAGGAAGCCGTAGAACGTCTGGTTGTCCAGCTTTTCGACCAGGTGGGACCAGATCTCCCGGATACGCGGGATATCGCGCTCACGGATGGCGCGCTGCATGTCGGAGAAGTCGGCGCCGTCCTCCAGACAGGCGTTCCAGGCGTCCATGACCTGGTGGTAGACGTCAGGCAGATCGTCGAGGGTGCGGGCGTAGTGGGACTCGCCCTTCAGGTCGACGACGGTGGAGGGGGTGTCGGGCGCCAGCGGGTTGGGGAAGGGCTCCGTCTCCAGACCGACCAGGTCGATGTAGTGCTGGAAGGCGGTGGAGGACGGCGGGAAGCGCATCGCGCCCATCTCCGCGGTGAGCGAGGGGTCGCAGCCCTCGAAGGTTGAGGTGCGCAGCCGTCCGCCGATCTCGTCGGCCTCGTAGACGACGGGCCTGAGACCCATCTTCATCAGTTCATAGGCAGCGATGATGCCGGAGAGGCCACCGCCGATGACCGCGACCTCGGTGCCGTGCACGGTGGCGGGAACCGACCCGAGCCCAGCGGGGTGGGCGAGAAAGCCGTCGTATGCGAAGGGGAAGTCCGGGCCGAACATGGTGATGGGCGGCTGGGACTGGGCCTCTGCGTGCTGCTCGTCGTGGACGGCGGCGGGCACGGTGGAGGTCATCGGCGCGGTTCTCCTTGCGGGGGCAGGGGCGAGTAGAGCTCGGGGCGGCGGTCGGTGAGGTAGGTGTTCCCGGCGCGGGAGGCGGCGAGGAAGGCCGGGTCGGCGTCGGCGATGACGAGGTCCTCGCCGGTTCCCGCGCGGGTACGGACGGTCCCGTCGGGGGCGGCCAGGCAGCTCAGCCCGGCGAAGGTGAACTCTCCTTCGGGGCCGTAGCGGTTGGCGTACGCGATATAGAGCTGGCTCTCCCAGGCCCGGGTCGGCAGCAGGGTCTGGGGGACGAACTCGTAGGGGCGCATCAGCGCGGTGGGGACGAGCAGCAGCTCCGTACCGGCCAGCGCATGGGCCCGGACGGTCTCCGGGAACTCGACGTCGTAGCAGATCAGCAGGCCGAGGCGGACGCCATCCAGCTCGGTCTGGACGATGGGGTCCTGGCCGGCCCGGAAGTGGGCGGCCTCGAACTCGCCGAAGAGATGTGTCTTGCGGTAGTTGGCGAGGCGGGTGCCGTGGGGGCCGATGAGCTGGGCGGAGTTGTATACGGCGGCGCCGTCCCGCTCCGGGTAGCCATAGGCGATGGCGAGGGAGTGTTCGGCGGCGATCTGGGCCACGGCTTGTGCGCCGGGCCCGTCGGCGGGCTCGGCGAGCTCCGGAACGGCGCTGCCGAGCGCGTATCCGGTGAGGGAAAGCTCGGGGGTTACCAGCAGCCGCGCTCCGGCGTCGGCGGCGCGGCGGGCGGCCCGCCCGAGCGCGGCGAGGCTGTCCGCGGTGCTGGCGGGGACGCCGCCGGGGCCTTGGTACAGCGCGGTGCGCAGCGGCGTCATGGAACCTCGTGACCTGGGCTTACGGGGGTGGCGTGGATGTTTTCGACGGTACGGTCCGGGTGCTGTGCCGGACAAGACGCGTCCATTGCGCATTGAGGGGCATTCCGTTGCGCGGGTGGCGGGCCAACCGGTGATTCGTTGCACGGGGGCTTGACTGAGCGGGGTGTGCGGCTCCGCCGCGCGGCGGGGCTCCGCCCGGCTACGGGCGTGCCGTGGGTGGCGTTCCCCGTATCCCGCCCCTTCCCGGAACCGGGGCTCGCGCCCCGGGCCCCGGGTGCGGCACGGGTGGCCGGGTGTTGTGCCCACCCGTGCCGCCCCTCGGGCGGCCCGAGTGCCCACAACACCTTGGGGGTCTGGGGGCGGCAGCCATTGGTTTCGGGAAGGGGCTGGGTCAGGGGAAACCCACCGCCGGCGGGCGGGCGTCGCGCCGTTAAAAGGGCGTGCCCGCTGAGTAGCGGCGCAGCAGGGGGGAGAGGACGAGTACCGACTTGGTGCGCTCCACGAAGGGCTCCCCGGCGATACGTTCCAGGACCCGTTCGAAGTGGCGCATATCGGCGGCGAAGATCTGGACGATGGCGTCCGCGTCGCCGGTGACGGTCGACGCGGACGCCACCTCCGGGTAGCGCGACAGGCCGCGACGGATGTCCTCCGGGGAGGTGTTGTGGCGGCAGTACATCTCGATGAACCCCTCGGTCGCCCAGCCGAGCGCCGCCGGGTCCACCCGGACGGTGAAGCCGGTGATGGCGCCTTCGGCGCGCAGCCGGTCGACCCGGCGCTTGACGGCAGGGGCGGAGAGCCCGACCACCGCGCCGATGTCGGCGTAGGAGCGGCGGGCGTCCTCGGCGAGGGCGTGGACGATGCGTTCGTCGAGATCGTTCAGTCGCACTGCGGGTGGATCACTTTTCTGTGGTCGTGGTGGGCTCGGTGGCCAGCCGGGAGCGGCGCTGCCCGTACACGAAGTAGAACATGAGACCCGCGACCATCCAGCCGACGAAGACCATCCAGGTGATCATGGGCAGCCTCGTCATCATCCAGACGCAGAGACCCAGGCCGATCAGGGGCAGCACCGGCGACAGCGGCACCCGGAAGGTGCGCGGCATCTCGGGCCGGTTCCGGCGCAGCACGATCACCGCGATATTGACGAGGGCGAAGGCGAACAGCGTGCCGATGCTGGTGGCGTCGGCGAGCTGACCCAGCGGGACCGCGGCGGCGAGTACACCGCAGAAGGCCCCGACGAGCACGGTGTTGGCGCGCGGCGTACCGGTGCGCGGGTTGACCTTGGAGAAGACCTTCGGGACGAGGCCATCACGGGACATCGCGAACAGGATGCGGGTCTGGCCGTACAGGACGGCCAGGACGACGCTGGCGATGGCGATCACGGCTCCGGCCGCGAGGATCACCGCCCAGAAGCTGTGTCCGGTGACGTCCTTCATGACGCCGGCGAGGGCGGCCTCGGAGCCCTCGAAGTGCTGCCAGGGCGTGGCACCAACAGCGGCCGCGGCGACCAGGACGTACAGCACGGTGACGATAAGCAGGGAGAGCATGATCGCGCGAGGCAGGTCACGCTGCGGGTTCTTGGCCTCCTCGCCGGCGGTGGAGGCGGCGTCGAAGCCGATGTACGAGAAGAACAGGGATGCTCCGGCGGCGCTGACGCCCGCCATGCCCAGCGGCATAAACGGGTCGTAGTTGCCAGCCCTGATACCGGTGAACGCGACCGCGCAGAAGAGCAGCAGCGCGCCGACCTTCACCACGACCATGATGGTGTTGACGCGGGCGCTCTCCCTGGCGCCACCGAGCAGAAAGCCCATGGCGAGCACCACGACCAGCATGGCGGGCAGGTTGAACAGTCCGCCTTCACCAGGCGGGGCGGACAGCGCGGCTGGGATCGTGACACCAATGGTGCCGTCGAGCAGTTCGTTGAGATATTCGCCCCAGCCGACGGCCACCGCCGCGACCGATACCCCGTATTCGAGGATCAGGCACAGCCCGCACACCCAGGCCACCAGCTCACCGAGGGTGGCGTAGGAGTAGGAGTACGAGGAGCCGGAGGCGGGGATGGTGCCGGCCAGCTCGGCGTAGGAGAGGGCGGAGAAGAGGGCGGTGAGACCGGCGATCACAAAGGCGATCGTGACCGCGGGCCCTGCCTTGGGAACGGCCTCGCCGAGGACGACGAAGATGCCGGTGCCCAGTGTGGCTCCGATGCTGATCATGGTCAGCTGCCACATGGTGAGCGAGCGCCGCAGCTGGCCACCGCTGCCCTGACCGGTCTCGGCGACCAGGCGCTCGACAGGCTTGCGCCGCATAAACCGGGACATGGGTCTGGCGGATGGGGAGGGTGGTGCGGGCGGCGCTACGTTCTGGTCCAGCACGGGGGTGGCTCCTTGCCATCGCTGCGGGTCTGTGGCGGCGACCGGCAACGGCCCGGGTGCGCGCCCATCCGACTGAAACTCGCAGCTGAAGACCGTTGAGCAGGCGGTCTCCGCCACTCCTCGTACAGCGCCCGACTCTATGACTGGTACATGTCGGCACGGAATGCCGCTTCTTTGCGCATCAGCAGCGATCTGTTGCGCGCTTTTGCCCTCCTGCGCACAGTCGTTTACTTCCGCTGTACAGATTTTTGTGGTAAGGCGCGTACCCAGGTGTGATCCTCGCCGAGCTCCAGCGATGTGACGGGTCAGGTCGCCCACGCCGCAGCGGAGTTCCGGGAGTCCGGGTTCAGAGGAAACAGGCGTGGGCGCCCACAACGCGGGGCGCCCGGCCCGGTCAGCTCCAGCTGGCGTGCAGTGGCTTGCCCTCGGCGTAGCCAGCGGCGCTCTGGATGCCGATGACGGCCTTCTCCGCGAACTCCTCCAGGGAACCCGCTCCGGCGTAGGTGCAGGAGGAGCGTACGCCGGCGATGATCGAGTCGATCAGGTCCTCGACGCCCGGGCGGGCCGGGTCGAGGAACATCCGGGAAGTGGAGATGCCCTCCTCGAACAGTCCCTTACGGGCCCGGTCATAGGCCGACTCCTCGCTGGTGCGGTTCCGCACAGCGCGGGCGGAGGCCATGCCGAAGGACTCCTTGTACGGCCGCCCGTCGGCGGTGTGCTGGAGGTCGCCCGGGGACTCGAAGGTGCCGGAGAACCAGGAGCCGATCATGACGTTGGAGGCTCCGGCGGCGAGCGCCATGGCGACATCGCGGGGGTGCCGGACGCCACCGTCGGCCCAGACGTGCTTGCCGTACTTCCTGGCTTCGGCGGCGCACTCCAGAACAGCGGAGAACTGCGGGCGGCCGACGCCGGTCATCATCCGGGTGGTGCACATGGCGCCCGGTCCGACGCCGACCTTGACGATGTCAGCCCCGGCCTGGAGGAGATCGCGCACGCCCTCGGCGGCGACGACATTGCCCGCCACGACCGGGACCTGCGGGTCCAGGGCGCGGACCGCCTTAAGGGTCTCGATCATGCCCTCCTGGTGACCGTGCGCGGTGTCCACGACCAGGGTGTCGACACCCGCGTCGAGGAGCGCCTTGGTGCGGCCCGCGACATCGCCGTTGATACCGACGGCCGCGGCGATACGGAGCCTGCCCTGGGCGTCGGTGGCGGGGGTGTAGAGGGTCGCGCGCAGGGCGCCCTTGCGGGTCAGCATGCCGACCAGCTTGCCGTCCCGGTCAACCGCGGGGGCCAGCTTGCGGTGGGCCGCGTCGAGGCGGTTGAAGGCCTCGCGCGGATCGATGTCCGCGTCCAGGAGCAGCAGCTCCTTGGACATCACCTCGGTCAACTGGGTGAAACGGTCGACCCCGGTGAGGTCGCTCTCGGTGACAACGCCCACGGGGCGGCCGTCGTCAACGACGACGCCCGCGCCATGTGCCCGCTTGGGCAGCAGGGACAGCGCGTCGGCGACGGTGGCGTGGGGCGCCAGCACGATCGGGGTGTCCAGGACGAGATGGCGCTGCTTGACCCAGGAGATGACGTCGGTGACAACATCGATCGGGATGTCCTGGGGGATGACGACGAGGCCGCCGCGGCGGGCGACCGTCTCGGCCATCCGCCGTCCGGCGATGGCGGTCATATTGGCGACGACGAGCGGGATGGTGGTGCCGGTCCCGTCGGGAGACGACAGGTCCACGCCCTGCCGGGAGCCGACCGCGGAACGGCTCGGCACCATGAACACATCGTCGTACGTGAGGTCGTACGGGGGCCGCTGATCGTTGAGGAATCGCACGTGCTGAACATCCCAGTCGTTCGGAGGAGACCCTCGGCCTTCAACCGAGGAAAAACGCACGTACTTCAGTGTCCCATGACCCTGCGGCTGTGTGCCCACGGACGATCTGCCATACCGGCAGACCCGCCTCTCGTAGGATCCTACGAGTGCGACACGGGGAACCCCGGCGTACCCATCCCGGGCGGCGAGGGCGGTGCGGCGGGGCCCGCCGGGGGCTTACGGCCGTAGAGGGCGCCCAGTCGCCGTACGACAGGCTCGGTCCAGCGGGCTGTCAGCGGGCCGACGATGACGAGCAGCAGCACATAGGCGGTGGCGAGAGGGGCGATCCTGGGCTCGGAACCGGCGGCGAGCCCGGCGATGACGATGGAGAACTCTCCCCGGGCGACCAGGGCCCCACCAGCGCGCAGCCGCCCCCTGGCGCTGATCCCGGCCCGCCGGGCGGCATACCAGCCGGTGACGATCTTGGTCACCATGGTGACGGCGGCCAGGAGCAGGGCGGGGATGAGTACCGGAGGGATGTTGGCGGGAACGGTGGACAGCCCGAAGAAGACGAAGAAGACGGCGGCGAACAGATCGCGCAGCGGGGTCAGCAGCGCCCTGGCGCTGTGGGCGACCTCCCCGGAGATCGCGATACCGACGAGGAAGGCACCGACGGCGGCGGATACCTGAAGCCTCTCGGCAACCCCGGCGACCAGCAGGGTCAGGCCCAGGATGACCAGCAGCAGCGTCTCCGGATTGTCGGAGGAGACGGCACGGCTGACCAGCCGGCCATGCCGGAGTGCGAGATAGAGGACGATGCCGACGGTCCCCAGGGCAATCGCCAGGGTGACGCTGCCCGCTGCCAGCCCGAGCCCGGCGAGCGTGGCCGTCAGCAACGGCAGATACACGGCCATGGCCAGGTCCTCCATGACCAGGATGCCGAGCACCACCGGGGTCTCCCGGTTACCCAGCCGCTGGAGATCAGTGAGGACCTTGGCAATGACCCCGGACGACGAGATCCAGGTGACACCGGCGAGCGCGAGAGCGCCCACCGGCCCCCAGCCCAGCAGCAGGGCGGCGACAGCGCCCGGCGTCGCGTTGAGGAGGAAGTCGACGACGCCGGAGGGGTACTGGATCTTGAGGTTGGTGACGAGTTCGGAGGCGCTGTACTCCAGGCCCAGCATCAGGAGCAGCAGAATGACACCGATCTCGGCGCCGATCTCGATAAAACCCTCACTGGCACCGAGTGGGAGGAGCCCACCGTGGCCGAAGGCGAGCCCGCCCAGCAGATAGAGCGGAATCGGCGACATGCCGAGGCGTCCGGCGAAGCGCCCGGCGAGCCCGAGGCCGAGGATGATCGCGCCGAGTTCGATCAGCATCACGGTGTTGTCGTGCACGTACTGGCCTCTCAGGCGCCGGAGATGATCTGGACGAGGTCATCGACGCCTTCACGGGTGCCGACCACGACAAGCGTGTCGCCCGCCTCCAGCCGGAAGTCGGGTCCCGGGGCGGGGATGGCCCCCGTGCGCCGGAGCACGGCGACGATGGAAGCACCGGTGCGGGTACGGGCGCGGGTGGCTCCCAGGGGGCGGCTGCGGTAGGGCGAGTGGGTGGAGACCGGGATGCGCTCGGTGACCAGATCCAGATCGAGATCACCGGTGCCCAGATCGGGGGTGGCGTCCTCGGGCGAGACAAGCCGGGCGAACGCGGCCGCTTCATCGGGGTCCATGGGGACGGTGGCCCGGCAGACGTCGGGGTCCTCCGGATCGTAGAAACCGATGAAACGGCGGCCGTCCAGATGGACGACAACGGAGATATGGCGGCCCGCACGGGTGGAGATGTCGTACTGGGTGCCGACACCCGGCAGCGAGGTGCGACGTGTGGTCAAGGCTGCCTCCGCGGGAAGAGAGCTAGCGGACAGTGCGAGCTGCGGTGTGGCTGGTCAACACCGTGGGATGGACTGTCAATCCTGCACATGGACCGTGCTGGTGCCGCTCTAGCGGCGTGCGGGCGACCGCGTGTCGTCCGGGTCTGCCCGGTCCAGCGCGGGGCGCGGCCCGGGGCTGGATTCCCGCAGCAGGTGGTCGGCGGCGGCGGTGTCCGTGACCAGACTGGTGACCAGGCCGGAGCGGAGCACCGCACCGATCGCCTCTGCCTTGCGGCGGCCACCCGCGATCGCGACGACCTCGGGGACACGGCGCAGCCGGTCGGCCTCGACGGTGATGCAGCGCTCCCCCAAGTCCCGGCCGACCAGGCGTCCTTCGGTGTCGAAGAGATGGGCGGACATCTCGGCCGCGACACCGAGTGAGGCATAGTGGGCGCGCTCCTGTTCGGAGACCATGTCGTGGACGGTGGAGATACCCGGCTCCCAGGAGCCGATGGAGACGGCCGCGATGGTGACCTTGTCGAAGTACTCGAAGGCCGCGGCGATGCCGGTCTGGCTGCGCAGCGCGGCCGCGGTGGCGGGGTCCGGCAGCAGCATGGGGGCGTAGATCGGGTGGGCCTCTCCCCCGGCGACCTCAGCCGCGCGCCGTACCGCCTCGACAGAGCCGCGGTCGGCGGTGCCCGCGTCGTACACCCCGGTGAGCTGGACGACGGTGCACGGCGGCAGCCGGCGCAGTGCGGTGGCCATATGGATGGTGGAGCGGCCCCAGGCGAGGCCGAGCACATCGCCCTCGGTGACAAGCTCGCCGAGGAGGTCGGCGGCCACCTCGCCCAGGTTCTCCGGATCGGCGGCGTCCTCGGTGGCGTCCGCCGGGGATTCGACGACGACGACGTGCCGTAGCCCGTAGCGGGCACGCAGGGCGTCGGAGCGTTCGGCGTCCAGCTCGGCGGGGACCCGGATCTCGATCCGTACGAGGTCCCGTTCCAGGGCGGTCTCCAGGACCCGGGCCACCTTGAAGCGGCTGACCCCGAACTCATCGGCGATCTGGATCTTGGATTTGCCCTCCAGGTAGAAGCGGCGCGCCATCGCCGCCGCCTGCATCAGCTCGGCGGGCCCCATCCTCGTCGTTGCCCGACCCGTCGACACCGCAACTCACCTCACCGTTCAGCCGCACTCGCGCATTCGCGCCGCGCGTTCATCCTCGCAGATCCACCGTGTTCCGGGGACAGCTGACAGCCGCCGAGCCGCGGGACCGGCCCGTGCATGGCGCAACCATCCAGGATCGGCGCACCCAGCGCGCTCAGTGGGCGCACGACCGTACGGCTGCCTTCTGGGCCTGGTGACGCAGGGCGCTCACGGCCGCCGCCGGGTCATCGCTGCCGTACACCGCCGAACCCGCCACAAAGACATCGGCGCCCGCCTCGGCGCACCGCTCGATCGTCGCCGCCGAGACCCCGCCGTCGACCTGCAGCCACATCTGCAGTCCGTGCTTGTCGATGAGCTGCCGGGTACGGCGGATCTTCGGCAGCATGATGTCCAGGAAGGCCTGTCCGCCAAAGCCCGGTTCTACCGTCATCACCAGGAGCATGTCGAGCTCGGGCAGCAGATCCTCGTACGGCTCGACCGGGGTGGCGGGCTTGAGGGCCATGGCGGCGCGGGCGCCCTTGGCGCGGATCTCGCGGGCGAGCCGCACCGGGGCTGCGGCGGCCTCGACGTGGAAGGTGACGGACCCGGCCCCGGCCTCGATGTACTGAGGAGCCCAGCGGTCGGGGTCCTCAATCATCAGATGGCAGTCCAGTGGGGTGTCGGTCGCCTTGCGCAGCGATTCGACGACGGGGACGCCGAGCGTGAGGTTGGGGACGAAGTGGTTGTCCATGACGTCCACATGGAGCCAGTCGGCGCCCTCCGCGCCACCGACACGTTCCGCCTCCTCGGCGAGGCGGGCGAAGTCGGCGGAGAGAATGCTGGGATTGATCTGAGCCATGGCCCCAGTATGTCGCCCGCCTGATCCGCCTGATCAGGCGGTCCGGCGCAGCAGCGCGAGATACATCGCGTCGGTGCCGTGCAGATGGGGCCACAGCTGGATATCGGGGCCATCGCCGAGCGCGGGCACGCCGGGCAGCAGCGGGCGGGCATCGATCCGCTCGGCGCCCGCCTCAGGCGCCCGCTTGAGTACATCGTCGACGACCGCCCGGGTCTCAGCCAGATGCGGTGAGCAGGTGGCGTATCCGACGACACCGCCGATCCGCACCGCCCGCAGGGCCTCTTCGAGCAGACCGCGCTGGAGCGGGGCGAAGCCTGCCAGGTCCTCGGGGCGGCGGCGCCAGCGGGCCTCGGGGCGGCGGCGCAGGGCGCCCAGCCCGGTGCAGGGGACATCGACGAGGACCCGGTCGAAACTGCCGGGCCGCCAGGCGGGGCGGGTGCCATCGGCGGCGATGACCTGGTACGGGCCGGGGTTGCCCGCCAGCGCGCGGGCGACCAGGCGGGCGCGGTGCGGCTGTTTCTCGGCGGCGAGGAGGGTGGCGCCGCGCTCGGCGGCGAGCGCGGCGAGAAGAGCGGCCTTGCCACCCGGTCCGGCGCAGCCGTCGAGCCAGCGGGTGTCACTGCCCCGCAGGGGTGCGTTCGCGAGTGCGATGGCGACCAGCTGGCTGCCCTCGTCCTGTACCCCGGCGCGGCCCTCCTGTACGGCGTCGATGGCGCCCGGCTCGCCGCCCTCGGTGAGCCGCACCGCGTACGGCGACCAGCGGCCGGGCAGGGCGGCGCCGGTGTCCTCGCTCAGCAGTTCTTCGACGGTAGCCCGGCCGGGGCGGGCCACCAGGGTGACCTCGGGGCGCTCGTTGTCGGCCGCCAGCAGATCCTCCAGCCCGGCACGCCCTCCGCCGAGGGCGTCCCACAGGGCGGAGACGATCCAGCGCGGATGGGCGTGCACGACCCCGAGGTGGTCTTCGGGGTCCTCGTCGTAGGGCGGCGCCACCCGGTCCAGCCAGCCGTCCAGGTCATGGGCGGAGATCCGGCGGAGCACCGCGTTGACGAACTTCGCCCGCCCGTCGCCCAGGACGCAGCGGGCCAGCTCCACGCTGGCGCTGACCGCCGCGTGGGTGGGGATCCGGGTGCCGAGCAGCTGGTGCGCGCCGAGTGAGAGAACGTCGAGCACGGGCGGGTCGACCTCGCGCAGCGGGCGGTCGACGCATGCGGCGATGATCGCGTCATAGGTGCCCTGGCGGCGCAGGGTGCCGTAGACCAGCTCGGTGGCGAACGCGGCGTCGCGGCTGTCCAGCTCCCCGGCCGCGCGCGCCTTGCGGAGCAGCGGCGGCAGGACGAGGTTCGCATAGGCGTCGCGTTCATCGACGGCTCGCAGCGCCTCAAAGGCGAGGATCCGCACCGGGTCCTTCTTCGGGCGGCGGTACGGCTTGGACGGACGGCGACGGTGCGGGCTGCGGGCCTGGTCGGTCACGGGAAATGTGCTCCGGAGCTGGGATGACTAAAGGTCCAGGCTACGCTCCCGGGCCGGGTGTCACGCGTCCAGCCGCTCCCCCGGGCTGATCCGGACCCCCCGGGCCCAGTCGGCTGCCTTCATGGGCTTCTTGCCCTGCGGCTGCACCCAGATCAGCTCCACGGCGTGCGAACCGGTGCCCACGTACACGGAGTTCTTCCCCGCCCGCAGCTCACCGGGGGCCAGGCCCGTGTGGCCGGGGGCCAGGGCCGCCTGCACCAGCTTGAGCCGCTCGCCACGGAAGCGGGTCCAGGCGCCGGGGGACGGCGCGCAGCCGCGCACCACCCGGTCGACGCGCAGCGCGGGAGCGGTCCAGTCGATACGGGCGTCCGCAACGCTGATCTTGGGGGCGAGGGTGACGCCCTCGGCCGGCTGCGGCACGGCCTTGAGGCTGCCGTCCTCGATGCCGTCCATGGTGGCGGCCAGCAGTCCGGCGCCCGCGAAGGCGAGCCGGGTCAGCAGATCGCCGCTGGTGTCGGTGGGGCGTACCTCCTCGGTGACCACGCCGAAGACCGGCCCGGAGTCGAGCCCTTCCTCGATCAGGAAGGTGGTCGCCCCGGTCAGCTCGTCCCCCGCGAGCACCGCATGCTGCACGGGCGCGGCGCCGCGCCAGGCGGGCAGCAGCGAGAAGTGCAGATTGACCCAGCCATGGACGGGGATGTCCAGGGCGGCCCGGGGCAGCAGGGCGCCATAGGCGACTACCGGGCAGCAGTCGGGCGCGATCTCACGCAGCCGGGCGAGAAAGTCCTCATCCCGCGGCTTGGCGGGCTTGAGCACCTCGATGCCCTCCTCCTCGGCTCGCTGGGCGACCGGGCTGGCGACTAGCCGCCGGCCGCGCCCGGCGGGGGCGTCGGGCCGGGTGAGGACGGCCGCGACCTCGTGACGTTCCGAGGCGATCAGGGCGTCCAGGGCGGGTACGGCGACCTCGGGGGTGCCGGCGAAGACAAGCTTCATCGGTAAGGAACAACCTCTCCAAGCTGCGCGGAACGACGCATCAGTCTACGGTCCGTCACGGTCCCGCGCCTGAGGGGGCGTACAGGACGTATGCGCCCCCTCAGGGGCCTTCGCACGCCCCAGGGCGTGACCACAGCGCCCAGTGCCGCGTTGGTCAATGAGATTTGACCGTAAGGGGCCGCTGAGCGGCCCCGTCCTTTTAACGCCGGTTCGAGAGGCTTGTTCATGGCCGACCACGCCACCCACGACGCCCAGGCACGCGCCAGTCTGCATCTGCTGGTCCGGGACATCGAGCGGGTCCGCCGGCAGGTGGACGCGCTGCGCACCCTCACCGCACAGCTGGGCAACGTCTACCGGCCGCGCCGCACCGGCCCGTCCGCGGGCTTTGTCGTCTACGGCCGGGCACCGGCGCCCACCGTCCGGCTCGCCCAGGAGCTGCGGGACAGCGTCGAGACCCTGGTGACAGCGGCGGTGGAGTTCGACCGATCGCTCGGGTTCTCCTGGGACGCGGTGGGCTCGGCGCTCGGTGTCACCAAGCAGGCGGTGCACCGCCGTTACGGTTCCCGGCGGGCCGCCGAGCGGTCCACCGCGGCTGTCGGCATCCCGGCGGCCGAGCCGGGCCGGGAGACCCCGAGGCAGGGCGAGTCCCCGGCCACCGCCTCGGTCGCGCCCGCTGTGCCCGCGGCCCGCGCGGTGCCGGACCAGCCGTCACCGGCCGGCGCCGAACACCGTCCCGGGGCGTTTCCCGGCCCGCGCAACGGTTGACCTGGCGCCGTACGAGGGTCAGCCGATATCGGGCGGGTCAATACGGATCCGTACCGGCGGCCCCGCACGGCGAGCGAGCCGGGCCGCCTGTGCGGTCTTCAGCGCAGCGGCGAGCGCGGCACCGCTGCCCGGCGGCACCCGCAGCAGCACCCGCTCCCACTGCTCGCCCGGTGGCGGATCGCCGGTACGGCGGGGGCGGGCCGGGTCCGTCACCGGCAGCGGCACCGGGCCCAGGACCTCGGCGTCGGCGGGGAGTTCGGCGGCGGCCAGGAAACCGCTGACCGCCTCCGGCGGGCCGCTGACGGCCGCCATCCGGGAGACCGGCGGAAAGCCCAGCTCTGACCGCTCGGCCAGCTCGCGGGCCGCGTGGCCCTCGGGGTCCCAGCGAACCAGTGCCTGCACCGGGCGCAGCGTTGGCTCGGCGAGGACGACCACGGTGCCGCCCTCGCCCTGCGGCCGTACCAGCGCGGCGGCGGCGAGCCAGCGGCGCAGCGCCTCCTCACCCGCCCGCAGACTGGGGCGGCCCAGCAGCGCCCAGCCGTCCAGCAGCAGTGCCGCCGCATAGCCGGCGCCCTCGGCGACGGGCTCGGCACCGGGCGTACTGATGACCAGCGCGGGGCTGTTCGGGACCGTGTCGAGGATGTGGTCACGCCCTGAGGTGCGGACGGACACGGCCGGAAAGGCGCGGCCCAGCTCCTCGGCCGTGCGCCGGGCGCCGACCACGCTCGCCCGCAGCCGGGTGCCGCCGCACTCGGCGCAGTGCCAGTCCGGCGCGGGCCGCGCGCACCAGCCGCAGCGCAGGGTCTCGCCCTCACCCGCCGACTCCAGCGGCCCATGGCAGTGCGGACACCGGGCGGGCTCACGGCACCGCACACAGGCGAGCCGTGGGACATATCCCCGGCGCGGCACCTGAACCAGCACCGGCCCGTGCTGCAGGGCGTCGCGGGCCGCCTGCCAGGCGAGGCTGGGCAGCCGGGCCGTATGCGCCGCCGCGTCCCGGGCGGCGTCGCGGTCGCCGATGGTACGGATCAGTGGCGCCGCGGTCCGTACCGTCTCCCGGTCGGCGGTCAACGGCCGGGCCCAGCCGGTCTCGACCAGCTGAGCGGCCTCCACGGTGCGGGTGTGCCCACCGAGCAGGAAGCCTGCGCGCTCGTGTGCGGCACGCAGCAGCAGCACCTCACGGGCATGCGGCTGCGGTGCGTGGTCATCACTGTGTGCGTCGTCGCCGTCATCCCAGATGACAGCGAGCCCCAGCTCCCGTACGGGCGCGAACATCGCGGCCCGGGTCCCGATCACCACCCGCACCGACCCACCGCTGACCGCGAGCCAGCGGCGGTAGCGCGCCTGAGGCCCGGCCTCGGCGGTGAGCAGCACATGATGGCCGCTGCCCAGCAGCGCGGTGAGCGCCGCGTCCACCCGGGCGGCGGCGCGCCCGTCCGGCAGCACGGCCACCGCCCCCCGCCCGGAGGCGAGGGCGGCGGCGAGGGCACGGGCCAGTTCCCCGGGCCACTCGGGGCCGGGCAGCGCGGTCCACACGGCACGGGGCGCACCACCCTCGGCGAGCGCCCGCAGATAGCCGGGCCCCTGCGGATACCGCGCCCAGCTGTCGGGGCCGGGTGCCGACGGAGGCGCCTGTGGCTCCGGCGACGGCTGCTTCTCCGCCTTGGCCACCCGGGGCGGAACCGCCAGCTGCACCACATCCGCCAGCGCCCCGGCGTAGCGGTCAGCGACCGCCCGGCACAGCTGAAGCAGCTCGGGACTGAGCACGGGCTCCGGGGAGAGCACCTGGGCGATCGGCGCCAGCACCCCGGGGAAGTCACTCTCGGCACACCGCTCGACGATGAACCCGTTGATCAGGCCACCGCCTTCGCGGCGCCCCTCCTTCTCCCCGGCGCCGAAACGCACCCGCACCCGGACACCCGGCTGCGCCTCGGCATCCATGGCGGCCGGGACCGCGTAGTCGAAGTAGCGGTCGAGATGGACCAGTCCCTTGTCCACGAGCACCCGCGCGACCGGCCGCTCAGCCGCCAGCTCGGCCCCCCGCCAGGTACGGGGCCTGGCCTTGGGCGGCTTGGCCTTGCGGACCGTCTCCCGGATCAGCGCGAGCTGCTCCGACGGCTCCGCCGCAGGGCCCTGGGCCTGCTCGTTCGCGCTGCTCACAGCTTCAGTCTTAGCAGACCGGACAGACAGCCCCACGCTCTCCCAGAAGGGGGGGGAGCCGCGCTGGGGCGGGAAAGACATCGGGCCTGGCCGCCCCTTCAGGGGCGGCCAGGCCTCAGCGGCTGACCGTGATGTCCGCGTGCTGTCCGGCGGGGTTACAGACCCACCGCCGCGCGGAGGGCGTCGACGCGGTCGGTGTGTTCCCAGGTGAAGTCCGGCAGCGAGCGGCCGAAGTGGCCGTAGGCGGCGGTCTGGGCGTAGATCGGGCGCAGCAGGTCGAGGTCGCGGATGATCGCGGCGGGCCGGAGGTCGAAGACCTCGGAGATGGCCTGCTCGATCTTGCTGACATCGACGGTGGCGGTGCCGAAGGTCTCCACGAAGAGACCGACCGGCTCGGCCTTGCCGATGGCGTAGGCGACCTGGACCTCGCAGCGTCCCGCCAGGCCCGCGGCGACGACGTTCTTGGCGACCCAGCGCATCGCGTAGGCGGCGGAGCGGTCGACCTTGGAGGGATCCTTCCCGGAGAAGGCACCGCCACCGTGGCGGGCCATGCCGCCATAGGTATCGATGATGATCTTCCGGCCGGTCAGCCCCGCATCGCCCATCGGGCCGCCGATCTCAAAGCGGCCGGTCGGGTTGACCAGCAGCCGGTAGCCCTCGGTGTCCAGCTTGATGCCGTCCTCGATCAGCTGTCCCAGCACATGCTCCACCACGAACTCCCGGACATCCGGGGCCAGGAGAGAGTCCAGGTCGATATCGGAGGCGTGCTGGGAGGAGACCACGACCGTATCCAGCCGGACCGCCTTGTCCCCGTCGTACTCGATGGTGACCTGGGTCTTGCCGTCCGGGCGAAGGTAGGGGATGGTCCCGTTCTTGCGGACCTCCGACAGCCGATGCGAGAGCCGGTGGGCGAGGGTGATCGGCAGCGGCATCAGCTCCGGCGTCTCATCGCACGCGTAGCCGAACATCAGCCCCTGGTCGCCCGCACCCTGCCGGTCCAGCTCGTCAGCCTCTTCGCCCGCGGCCGCACCCTCCACCCGGGACTCATACGCCGTGTCGACGCCCTGGGCGATGTCCGGCGACTGCGAACCGATGGACACCGATACGCCGCAGGAGGCACCGTCGAAGCCCTTCTTGGACGAGTCGTACCCGATCTCCAGAACCTTGTTGCGCACCAGCGTCGCGATCGGCGCGTACGCCTTCGTCGTGACCTCACCGGCCACATGCACCAGACCGGTCGTGATGAGCGTCTCCACGGCGACCCGGGACGCCGGGTCCTCCTTCAACAGCGCGTCGAGAATGGTGTCGCTGATCTGATCAGCGATCTTGTCAGGATGACCCTCGGTCACAGACTCCGAGGTGAACAGGCGGCGGGACACATCGCTCCCTGGGGTTGCAGCGGCTGCTGGCTGATCATTGGCGGACCGGCCGGGAGCTGCGCCCGGCACGGTCCGTCGACAGTTTATCCGTAGACCCTTGTGGGCTGGTCAAGGTGTCTCACACATCGACACGAAGCGCTCTCAGGTTTTGGGGGCGCAGAGGCGGGACATTCTGGGCGTGTCCGGGCGACCAAGGCGCCTGAGAGGCTAACCAGCACCATAACGCCGCATTCGCCAGGGGATATCGGATTTGTCACATTTGGTCACTCTGCGGTACCGCGGCGTCGCGCCACCGCCCGACGACCAGGTCCCAGACGGTGTCGGCCAGCGCCTCCTTGGGTCCGTACGGCACGGGGATCTCGGTACCGTCCGCGCCCAGCACCACAGCTTCGTTCGCGGCCGAACCGAAGGCCTTGTGCTCCCCGACCTCATTGACGACCAGCAGATCGCAGCCCTTGCGGGCCAGCTTGGCCCGGCCGTTGGCCAGCACCTCGTCGGTCTCGGCTGCGAAGCCCACCACGATCTGGTCCGGGCGGGCCCGCTCGGCGGAGAGCTCGGCGAGGATGTCGGGGTTACGGACGAGGGCGATGGGGTCCGGCTCCCGGCTCTCCCGCTTTTTAATCTTGCCTTCGGCGTAGCGGGCGGGACGGAAGTCGGCGACGGCGGCGGCCATCACCACGGCGTCGGCGTCCGCAGCCGCCTTGAGCACCGCTTCGCGAAGCTGCCCGGCGGTGCCGACCGGCACCACATCCACCCCCGCCGGGTCCGGCAGGGCGCTGTTCGCGGCGACGAGGGTCACCCGGGCGCCACGGGCCGCCGCGGTGGCGGCAAGGGCGTAGCCCTGCTTGCCGGAGGAGCGGTTCCCGAGGAAGCGCACCGGGTCCAGTGGCTCCCGGGTGCCGCCCGCGCTGATGACGACATGGCGGCCGGTGAGGTCGGGGGCGGCTGCCGGCACCCCGCGGGCAAGGACCCTGCGGCACAACTCGAAGAGCCCGCCAGGCTCGGGAAGGCGTCCCTTGCCGGTGTCGACGCCGGTGAGCCGGCCGACGGCGGGCTCGATGACCACGGCGCCACGGCGGCGCAGGGTGGCGACGTTCTCCTGGGTGGCCGGGTGCTCCCACATCTCCGTATGCATGGCGGGCGCGAAGATGACCGGGCAGCGGGCGGTGAGGAGCGTATTGGTGAGCAGGTCGTCGGCGAGACCATGAGCGGACTTGGCGAGCAGGTCGGCGGTGGCGGGGGCCACCACGACCAGATCGGCTTCCTGGCCGATACGGACGTGCGGGACCTCGTGGACGCTCTCCCAGACCTCGGTGGCCACCGGATTGCCGGACAGCGCCGACCAGGTGGCCTCACCGACGAAGTGCAGCGCGGAGCCGGTCGGTACGACACGGACGTCGTGCCCGGACTCGGTCAGCCGGCGCAGCAGCTCGCACGCCTTGTAGGCGGCGATTCCGCCGCTGACCCCCAGGACGACCTTGGGCTTGTCCATCCGTTCGCCTCTCCTCTGACACACCACGGTATGACACACCACGGGCCCGGCAGCTGTGCTGCCGGGCCCGTGGTGAACGGCTTACGTGCTTACTGGGCCGGGGCCTCAACGGCCTCGGAGGTCAGCAGGCCCGCGTTGATCTCGCGGAGCGCGATCGACAGCGGCTTCTCGTGGACGTGGGTGTCCACGAGCGGCCCGACATACTCCAGGAGGCCCTCGCCGAGCTGCGAGTAGTACGCGTTGATCTGGCGGGCACGCTTGGCGGCGTAGATCACCAGGCTGTACTTCGAGTCGGTGGCCTCGAGCAGCTCATCAATCGGCGGGTTGATGATGCCCTCGGGCGTGGTGATGGAAGAGGACACGCTCTGCCTTCCGGAGAGTGGAAAAAGATCAATCGATACCCATCAAGGTTAGCAGTTCTGCGGAGACCTCCTCGACCGAGGTATTGACCAAGGTCGTATCGAACTCCGGCTCGGCCGCCAGCTCGGTCCTGGCCACCGCCAGCCGCCGCTCGATGACCTCGGGCGGCTCGGTGCCCCGGCCGGTGAGCCGGCGCACCAGCTCCTCCCAGCTGGGCGGGGCCAGGAAGACGAGCTGGGCCTCGGGCATGGACTCACGGACCAGCCGCGCGCCCTGCAGGTCGATCTCCAGCAGCACGGGCTCGCCCGCTTCCAGCCGCTCCAGCACGGCCTGCCGGGGGGTGCCATAGCGGTTGCCCGCGAACTCCGCCCACTCCAGCAGCTCCCCGTTGGCGACCAGCTTGTCGAACTCCTCGTCATCCACGAAGAAGTACTGCACGCCATGCTGCTCACCAGGGCGCGGCTTGCGGGTGGTGGCGGAGACCGAGAGCCAGACCTCGGGATGGACCTTGCGCAAATGAGCGACGACCGTGCTCTTGCCGACCCCTGAGGGGCCGGAGAGCACGGTCAGCCGCGGACGACCTTCCGGGGGTACGGGGGTCGTCCCCCGGGAGACTGCGGTACTCATACAGCGATTATCCCGGTTCCCAGGAGTGCCTGGGAACGTCAGGAGCCGGTGCTGCCGAACTCTTTCTCCAGCGAGGCGATCTGGTTGGAGCCCAGACCACGGACGCGACGGCTCTCGGAGATACCGAGCCGTTCCATGATCTGCTTTGCTCGGACCTTGCCGACGCCGGGCAGCGACTCCAGGAGTGCGCTCACCTTCATCTTGCCGATGACGTCGTTCTTCTGGCCCTCCGCGATGACCTCGTGGAGCGTAGCGCCGGAGTGCTTGAGCCGATTCTTGACCTCGGCGCGCTCCCGGCGAGCCGCGGCGGCCTTTTCGAGCGCGGCTGCGCGCTGTTCAGGGGTAAGGGGCGGAAGAGCCACGCCTACGTCACCTCAGTTAGGACTGTCGGATATGGAACGGTGAGGAACCTAGTAGCCCCGCACCTGCGGAGCAACGAGCAACGCGCCTGTTCACGATGCTCTTGTCGGAGACTAGCGGCCCATGGCGCCAGAGTCAGCGAGAACAGCGGAAAAGTCCTGGTCAGACTCAAGTCGACCAGGACTTTTCCGGACAAAAAGGACCCGAGATGGGTCTCATTTCACCGCTGAGCGCACCTCATCGGCGAATCGGGCCGCCGCTTCGCGCAGTCCCGCCGCGTCCGGACCGTGCCGCAGCACCCCCCGGCTGACGCTCGGGATGACATTGCGGACCGACGGGCCGAAGACCCCGGGGAGGTCCGCCGGGGTGGCGCCCTGGGCGCCGATGCCGGGGGCGAGCAGCGGACCGTTGATCGCGAGCTCGGCGCCGGCCCGGCCCAGGGTCTCCCCCAGCGTGGCGCCGACCACCGCGCCGAAGGACCCCAGGGGCCCGGCGTCCGCGTTCTCGGCGGCGAGGTGCCCCAGCATGGTCGCGGCGACGCTGCGGCCGTCCTCCCGGACGGCGTGCTGTACCTCGGCGCCCTCCGGGTTGGAGGTGAGGGCGAGTACGAAGACCCCGCACCCGCTGTGCCGGGCGAGGTCGAGCGCGGGGCGCAGCGAGCCATAGCCCAGATACGGGCTGACCGTGACCGCGTCGGAGAAGAGCGGGGAGCCGCTGTCAAGGTAGGTGGCGGCGTAGGCGGCCATGGTGCTCCCGATGTCACCCCTCTTCGCGTCCATCAGGACCAGTGCCCCGGCGGCGCGGGCGTCGGCGACGGCCCGTTCCAGGACGGCGATGCCGCGGGAACCGAAGCGTTCGAAGAAGGCCGACTGCGGTTTGAGGACGGCGACCCGGTCGGCGAGGGCTTCGACGACCGTATGGGTGAAGCGCTCCAGACCGCCGATGTCGTCGCTCAGCCCCCAGTCGGTAAGGAGCGAGCCGTGCGGGTCGATGCCGACGCAGAGGGGGCCGCGCTCATCCATGGCGCGGCGCAGCCGTGCGCCGAAGGGCTGGAGGGTCATGCCGCTGCGTCCCCCTTACGGGCGTCGGCGCCGACGGCGTCGGCGAGGGTGGTGTACGGGCTGGCCCTCAGCCGTGCGGCCAGGCCCTGGTGGATGGCTCGTGGCCAGAGAGGCCCCTGGTAGATGAAAGCGCTGTAGCCCTGGACCAGGGTGGCACCGGCGAGAACGCGCTGCCAGGCGTCCTCGGCGCTCTCGATGCCGCCGACACCGATGAGGGTGACGCGGTCGCCGACGCGGGCGTAGAGGCGGCGCAGCACCTGGAGGGAGCGCTCCTTCAGGGGTGCGCCGGACAGGCCGCCGGTCTCCGCGACCAGGGCGGGAGCCGAGGTCAGGCCGAGGCCTTCGCGGGCGATGGTGGTGTTCGTGGCGATGATGCCGTCCAGCCGGAGCTCGACGGCGAGATCGGCGACGGCGTCGATGTCCTCATCGGCGAGATCGGGGGCGATCTTCACCAGCAGGGGGACGCGGCGGGTGGTGACCGTACGGTCGGCGGCCGCACGGACGGCGGCCAGCAGCGGGCGCAGCTGGTCGACCGCCTGGAGGTTACGCAGCCCGGGGGTGTTGGGCGAGGAGACGTTGACGACGAGGTAGTCGGCGTACGGGGCAAGGCGCTCGGTCGAGGTGACGTAGTCGGAGACGGCTTCGGATTCCGGGACTGCCTTCGTCTTGCCGATATTGACGCCGACGGTGGTCCTGAAGACCGCCTTACGGGCCGCGAGGCGGGCGGCCACGGCGCCGGAGCCGTCGTTGTTGAAGCCCATGCGGTTGATCAGCGCCCGGTCCTGGACGAGCCGGAAGAGCCGCTTTGGGGGGTTGCCCGGCTGCGGCTGTGCGGTGACGGTGCCGATCTCGATGTGGTTGAAGCCGAGCATCGCCATACCGTCGACACCGACGGCGTTCTTGTCGAAACCGGCAGCGAGGCCGAAGGGGCCGTACATGCGCTGACCGAACGCCTCGGTACGCAGCTCCTGGTAGCGCGGAGCCAGAAGGGCCGCGACCAGGGTGCGTACCACCGGGATACGGGCGAGCAGGCGGATCCAGGCGAAGGCCAGGTGGTGGGCCCTCTCCGGGTCCATCCACTTGAAGATCAGATTGAAGACGAGGCGGTACATGGCAGTGGCTCCTGGCCTACTGGGCGGGCGGAGAGGGCGGGCTCATGGCGAGGGGGACACCGGATCGGTGTCCCCCTCGGGCGCCTTACTCCTGGCGGGCGGTGATCAGGTGCTCCGCGTGCTCCTGCAGGGAACGGACGCCGACCTCGCCACGGCCCAGCGCCTCAATGCCCTGGACGGCGGCGGCGAGGGCCTGGACGGTGGTAAGGCAGGGGACGGCGCGGGCGACGGCGGCGGTACGGATGTCGTAGCCGTCCAGACGGCCACCGGTGCCGTAGGGGGTGTTGATGATCAGGTCGACCTCGCCATCGTGGATGAGCTGGACGATGGTCCTCTCCCCCTGCGGCCCCTCGCCTTCGCTCTGCTTGCGCACGACGGTGGCGTTGATGCCGTTGCGCTTGAGGACCTCCGCGGTGCCGGAGGTGGCCAGCAGCTCAAAGCCGAGACCCACCAGCTCCCGCGCCGGGAAGATCATCGAGCGCTTGTCCCGGTTGGCGACCGAGACAAAGGCACGGCCCTTGGTGGGCAGGGCGCCATACGCCCCGGCCTGTGACTTGGCGTAGGCGGTGCCGAAGACCGCGTCGATGCCCATGACCTCGCCGGTGGAGCGCATCTCCGGGCCCAGCACGGTGTCCACGCCGCGTCCGTGCACATCGCGGAACCGCGACCACGGCATCACGGCCTCCTTGACGGAGATCGGCGCGTCCAGCGGCAGCGTGCCGCCGTCCCCGCTGCCGGGCAGCATGCCCTCGGCGCGCAGCTCAGCGATGGTGGCGCCCAGCGAGATGCGGGCGGCGGCCTTGGCCAGGGGGACAGCGGTGGCCTTGGAGGTGAACGGGACGGTGCGCGAGGCGCGTGGGTTGGCCTCCAGGACGTAGAGGATGTCCCCGGCCATCGCGAACTGGATGTTGATCAGCCCCCGGACCCCCACACCCCGGGCGATGGCCTCGGTGGAGGCACGCAGCCGCTTGATGTCGAAGCCGCCCAGGGTGATGGGGGGCAGCGCGCAGGCGGAGTCACCGGAGTGGATACCGGCCTCCTCGATGTGCTCCATGACGCCGCCGAGGTAGAGCTCCTGGCCGTCATAGAGGGCGTCGACATCGATTTCGATGGCGTCATCGAGGAAGCGGTCGATGAGGACCGGATGCTCGGAGATCAGGCCCGCGTGCCGGGTGAGGTACTCGGCCAGCGAGGGCTCGTCGTAGACGATCTCCATGCCACGGCCGCCCAGCACATAGGAGGGCCGGACCATGACCGGATAGGCGATCTCGGCGGCGATGGTCTTGGCCTCGGCGAAGGAGTAGGCGGTGCCGTACTTCGGGGCGGGCAGCCCCGCTTCGGTGAGAACGCGGCCGAACGCGCCGCGCTCCTCGGCGAGGTCGATCGCCTCGGGCGAGGTGCCCACGATCGGGACGCCGTTGTCCTTGAGCGCCTGGGCCAGGCCGAGTGGGGTCTGGCCGCCCAGCTGGACGATGACGCCCGCGACCGGCCCTGCCTGCTGCTCGGCGTGGACGATCTCCAGTACGTCCTCCAGGGTGAGCGGCTCGAAGTAGAGCCGGTCGGAGGTGTCGTAGTCGGTGGAGACGGTCTCCGGGTTGCAGTTGACCATCACGGTCTCATAGCCCGCGTCGCTCAGCGCGAAGGAGGCGTGCACACAGGAGTAGTCGAACTCGATGCCCTGGCCGATGCGGTTGGGACCCGAGCCGAGAATGATCACAGCGGGCTTGTTCCGCGGTGCGACCTCGGACTCCTCGTCGTAGGAGGAGTAGAAGTACGGGGTGCGGGCGGCGAACTCGGCGGCGCAGGTGTCGACCGTCTTGTAGACCGGCCGGACGCCCAGGGCGTGCCGCACTTCGCGCACCACATCCTCGCGCAGACCACGGATGGCGGCGATCTGGGAGTCGGAGAAGCCGTAGCGCTTGGCCTTGGCCAGCAGCTCCGGTTCCAGCAGCCGGGCGGCGGTCAGCTCGTCGGCGATCTCCTTGATCAAGAAGAGCTGGTCAGTGAACCAGGGGTCGATCTTTGTGGCGTCGAAGATCTCCTGTGGGGTGGCTCCGGCGCGGATGGCCGCCATGACGGTATTGATCCGGCCGTCGGTGGGACGCCTCGACTCGGCCAGCAGTACGTCCTTCTCGCCCACCTCGCTGACGAAGTCGAACTGGCTGTCCTTCTTCTCCAGGGAGCGCAGCGCCTTGTTCAGCGCCTCGGGGAAGTTACGGCCGATCGCCATGGCCTCGCCCACCGACTTCATGGTGGTGGTGAGGGTGGAGTCGGCGGCCGGGAACTTCTCGAAGGCGAAGCGCGGGGCCTTGACGACGACATAGTCGAGAGTGGGCTCGAAGGAGGCCGGGGTCTTCTCGGTGATGTCGTTGGGGATCTCATCGAGCGTATAGCCGACGGCGAGCCGGGCGGCGATCTTGGCGATCGGGAAGCCGGTCGCCTTGGAGGCGAGCGCCGAGGACCGCGAGACGCGTGGGTTCATCTCGATGACGATGACCCGGCCGTCGTCGGGGTTGACGGCGAACTGGATGTTGCAGCCGCCGGTGTCGACGCCGACCTCGCGGATCACGGCGATCCCGATGTCGCGCAGGGTCTGGTACTCACGGTCGGTGAGGGTCATCGCCGGGGCGACGGTGATGGAGTCACCGGTGTGCACGCCCATCGGGTCGAAGTTCTCAATCGAGCAGACGACCACGACATTGTCGTGCTTGTCGCGCATCAGCTCGAGCTCGTACTCCTTCCAGCCGAGGATGGACTCCTCCAGAAGCACCTCGGTGGTCGGTGAGAGGGTGAGGCCCTGCCCGGCGATACGGCGCAGCTCCTCTTCGTTGTGCGCGAAGCCGGAGCCCGCGCCGCCCATGGTGAAGGAGGGGCGGACGACGACCGGGTAGCCGCCGAGCTCCTCGACACCCGCCAGGACCTCCTCCATCGAGTGGCAGATGACCGAGCGGGCGGACTCGCCGTGGCCGATCTTGGCGTGGACGGCCTTGACGACCTCCTTGAACTGGTCGCGGTCCTCGCCCTTGTGGATCGCCTCGACCTTGGCGCCGATCAGCTCGACGCCGTATGTGGCGAGGGTGCCCGACTCATGGAGGGAGATGGCGGTGTTGAGCGCGGTCTGCCCACCAAGGGTGGGCAGCAGCGCGTCAGGCCGCTCCTTGGCGATGATCTTCTCAACGAACTCCGGGGTGATCGGCTCGACGTAGGTGGCGTCGGCGATCTCCGGGTCCGTCATGATCGTGGCCGGGTTGGAGTTGACCAGGATCACCCGCAGACCCTCGGACTTGAGGACACGGCACGCCTGAGTGCCTGAGTAGTCGAACTCCGCGGCCTGGCCGATCACGATCGGGCCGGAGCCGATGACCAGGACGGACTGGATATCGGTGCGCTTAGGCACGCTGGCCCTCCATCAGGGATACGAAGCGGTCGAACAGGTAGGCGGCGTCGTGCGGACCGGCGGCCGCTTCGGGGTGGTACTGGATGCTGAACGCGGGCTGGTCGAGCAGCTGAAGGCCCTCCACCACGTTGTCGTTGAGGCAGACGTGGGAGACCTCGGCCCGGCCGTAGGGGGTGTCGGAGACCTTGTCGAGCGGGGCGTCGACGGCGAAGCCGTGGTTGTGCGCGGTGACCTCGACCTTGCCGGTCGTACGGTCCTGTACCGGCTGGTTGATACCGCGGTGGCCGTACTTCAGCTTGAAGGTACCGAAGCCGAGCGCCCGGCCCAGGATCTGGTTGCCGAAGCAGATACCGAACAGCGGGGTCTTCCGCTCCAGGACACCCCGCATCAGGGCGACCGGGTGATCGGCGGTGGCGGGGTCACCAGGTCCGTTGGAGAAGAACACACCGTCGGGGCTGAGGGCGTAGATGTCCTCGATGGTGGCGTTCGCCGGGAGGACACGCACCTCGATGCCGCGCTCGGCCATCCGGTGCGGGGTCATGCCCTTGATACCGAGGTCGACGGCGGCGACGGTGAACCTCTTCGTGCCGATGGCCGGGACGGTGTACGGCTCACCGGTGGTGACCTCACCGCACAGGTCGGCGCCCTTCATCTGGGGGGACGCCTGCACCTTGGCGAGCAGACCGGCTTCGCCGGCCGGACCGTCGAGAGCGGGGCCGGAGAAGATACCGACCCGCATGGCGCCGCGCTCACGCAGATGGCGGGTGAGCGCGCGGGTGTCAATTCCGCTGATCCCCACGACGCCCTGGGCGGCGAGCTCCTCGTCCAGGGTGCGCACCGAGCGCCAGTTGGAGGGGATACGGGCGGGCTCGCGGACCACATAACCGGAGACCCAGATCCGCTTGGACTCGGGGTCCTCGTCGTTGACTCCGGTGTTGCCGACGTGCGGGGCGGTCATGACGACCACCTGGCGGTGGTACGAGGGATCGGTCAGGGTCTCCTGGTAACCGGTCATACCGGTGGAGAACACGGCCTCGCCGAAGGTCTCCCCCACGGCACCGTAAGCACGGCCACGGAAGGAACGGCCGTCCTCCAGGACAAGTACGGCGGGAGCCCGCAAGGCTCCTCGGGTGGCGGTCGTCATCGTGCACCTTCTTCGGGGGTTACGGGGGTCGTCCCCCGGGGGACTGCTGCGGGGGTTACGGGGGTCGTCCCCCGGGAGACTGCGTTCTGGTTGTGCGTGAGTCCGTTGAGGGCTTCAACCCAGGCCGTGTGCTCGGCGGGGTGGTCGGCACGGAAACCGGAGTCCAGCTGCCGCTCGCCGTGCTGCCAGGTGATCACCAGCAGACCGCCCTCGGTGAGGACCTTGCCCGCGATGCCCTTGTCCAGCCGGGCACCGCGCAGCGCTGCGACCGGGACGAAGAAGTCCACCGCCCCGGGCCGTACGACGCTCAGGCCCTGCTCCGTCAGGGTGAGCTCGGCGCGGCTGCGGGTGCCCAGGCCGTGAGCGACGATGCGGTCGAGCCACTGTCCCGCGGTGGTGGAGCCGTGATAGCGGCCGGACAGGGTGAGCTCCGGCGTGCCCGCGTCCTCGGGGACGGCGGCCAGCTCAGGAAGGTCGCCCTGCAGGGTTCCGCGCCACTTCCAGCCCTCCCGCATCAGCCAGTAGAGCAGCGCGATGAACAGCAGCAGGCCAACGACCCAGCCCATACGCGCGGCCCAGTCGGTTACCTCCTGCGACTTCCGCTCGACTGTGCCGTCAGCTGCGCCATCAGCGAGGAGAATCAGTACCGAAGGATTCACGCCAGCTTCCCATCCACGACCGTTGCCCGGCCCCGCAGGAAGGTGTGTGTGACGCGGCCCGGCAGCTCGCGTCCCTGATAGGGGGTATTGCGGCTGCGGGAGGCGAAGCCCGCAGGGTCCACCTGACCACGGTATGCCGAATCGACCAGGGTGAGGTTGGCGGGCTCACCAGCCGAGACGGGGCGGCCCTGGCCGGTGAGGCGGCCGATCCGGGCCGGCCGGAAGGACATCCGGTCGGCGACCTGCGCCCAGTCGAGCAGACCGGTCTCGACCATGGTGTGCTGAACGACGGAGAGCGCGGTCTCCAGGCCCACCATGCCCATGGCGGCGGCGCCCCACTCGCAGTCCTTGTCCTCATGCGGGTGCGGGGCATGGTCGGTGGCGACGCAGTCGATGGTGCCGTCGGCCAGCGCCTCGCGCAGGGCCATGACGTCGGCCTCGGTACGCAGCGGCGGGTTCACCTTGTAGACGGGGTTGTAGGACCGTACGAGCTCATCGGTGAGCAGCAGGTGGTGCGGGGTGACCTCGGCGGTGACGTTCCACCCCTTGGACTTGGCCCAGCGGACGATCTCCACAGATCCGGCGGTGGACAGGTGGCAGATGTGCACCCGGGAACCGACATGCGCGGCGAGCAGCACATCGCGGGAGATGATCGACTCCTCGGCGACCGCGGGCCAGCCGCCCAGGCCCAGCTCGGCGGAGACGATGCCCTCGTTCATCTGAGCGCCCTCGGTCAGCCGCGGCTCCTGGGCGTGCTGGGCGATCAGGCCGTCGAAGGCCTTGACGTACTCCAGGGCGCGGCGCATGATCACGGCGTCGTCGACACACTTGCCGTCGTCGGAGAAGACCTTGACGCCCGCCGCCGAGTCATGCATCGCGCCCAGCTCGGCGAGCTTCTTGCCCTCCAGGCCGACGGTGACGGCACCGACCGGCTGGACGTCGCAGTAGCCGGATTCCCTGCCGAGCCGCCAGACCTGCTCGACAACTCCGGCGGTGTCAGCGACGGGAAAGGTGTTGGCCATGGCGTGCACGGAGGTGTAGCCACCGACGGCGGCGGCCCGGGTGCCGGTGAGTACGGTCTCGGAGTCCTCGCGGCCCGGCTCGCGCAGATGGGTGTGCAGATCGACCAGGCCCGGCAGCAGGATCTGGCCGTCCGCCTCGATGACCCGGGCACCTGTGGCGGAGAGTGCGGCACCCACCTCGGTGATGGTCTCGCCATCGATCAGAACGTCCTGCGGCTCGCCGTCGAGTACCTTCGCCCCGCGGATCAGGATCTTGCTCATGCCTACCTCTGTCGCAGTCTGTGGTCAAGGTGACGCGGACCGTCACCGATTCGGTGGTATGCGCGGTGGCCGGACGTCAACTGCTCTCCTCGGTACGAGTAAGAGCCGGGGCGGCGGGCTCGCTCACGGCGGGCTCGGCGCCGCCGAGCAGCAGATAGAAGACGGCCATCCGGATACTGACGCCGTTGGTCACCTGCTCGACGGCCGTACAGCGCGGCGAGTCGGCGACATCGGCGGTGATCTCCATGCCGCGGTTCATCGGACCCGGGTGCATGACGATGGCGTGCTCGGGCATCCGGGCCATCCGCTCACCGTCGAGGCCGTAGCGGCGGGCATACTCGCGCTCGGTGGGGAAGAAGGCGGCGTTCATCCGCTCGCGCTGGACGCGCAGCATCATCACCGCATCGGACTTGGCGAGGACGGAGTCGAGGTCGTACGACACCTCGCAGGGCCAGTGTCCGACTCCGATGGGCACCAGGGTCGGCGGGGCGACCAGGGTGACATCGGCACCGAGCGCGCTCAGCAGATGGACATTGGAGCGGGCGACCCGGCTGTGCAGGATGTCGCCGACGATGGTGACGCGCCGCCCGGCGAGGTCGCTGCCGGTGCCCTGGCCCAGATGGCGGCGCATGGTGAAGGCGTCGAGCAGTGCCTGGGTGGGGTGTTCATGGGTGCCGTCGCCGGCGTTGACGACGGAGCCGCCGATCCAGCCCGAGGTGGCCAGCCGGTGCGGGGCGCCGGAGTCATGGTGCCGGATGACGACGGCGTCGGCGCCCATCGCCTCCAGGGTGAGCGCGGTGTCCTTGAGGGATTCGCCCTTGGAGACCGACGAGCCCTTGGCGGAGAAGGAGATGACATCGGCGGAGAGCCGCTTGGCCGCGGCTTCGAAGGAGATCCGGGTCCGGGTGGAGTCCTCGAAGAAGAGGTTGACGATGGTGCGGCCGCGCAGGGTCGGCAGCTTCTTGATCGGCCGGTCGGCGAGCCGGGCCATCTCCTCGGCGGTGTCGAGGATCAGGACGGCGTCATCGCGAGTGAGGTCGGCGGCCGAGATGAGGTGGCGCTTCATCTGTACTGGCTCCGTGGGGTTCTGGAGGGTGCTGACGTGCGGGCAGGCAGGCGCGGCCGATGGGCCAGCTGTCGTGGGCCGTACGGGAGTGCGCTACTGCTCGCCGACCGGGGTGGTTTCGCTCTCCCGGCCTTCGGCCGGGGGGACCCCCACCTCGCTTCGCTCGCCGAGCAGCACGCCATCGCGGCCGTCTTCCTCATCGAGCTGGACCCTGACTGTCTCCCGCAGGGACGTGGGCAGGTTCTTGCCGACATAGTCGGCGCGGATGGGCAGTTCGCGGTGGCCACGGTCGACAAGAACGGCCAGCTGCACGGCGCGCGGGCGACCGATGTCGTTCAGGGCGTCAAGCGCGGCGCGGATGGTGCGGCCGGAGAAGAGCACATCGTCAACGAGAATCACCAGCCGGCCGTCGATGCCGTCACCCGGGATGTCGGTACGGGCGAGGGTGCGGGCTGGACCGAGACGCAGATCGTCGCGGTACATGGTGATGTCGAGTGAGCCGACCGGCGTGGGTCGTGTGGTGATCTCTTCGAGCTTGCCGGCCAGCCGATGGGCGAGGTGAACACCTCGGGTGGGGATGCCGAGCAGCACTACATCGTCGGCGCCTTTGGCACGCTCGACGATCTCGTGGGCGATACGGGTCAGGACCCGTGCGATATCCGGAGCCTCGAGCACGGGGCGCGCCGGAGTGGAGCTGTTGCTGTCCATGCGTGACGGACCTCCTTCCCCGCCTCACGGGACGGGCCTTAAAGGACGTCGGAATTATGCGCTGTCAACCGTACCAGGAGGCTGCGCCCTCCTCTGCATCGCCCCTGGTCGGAGGGGGGAACATCGGTTTCGGCTTGACGCCGCATATTACGCTGCGTAACATCACAGTGAGTTACGAAAACCTCATCCGGGGAGCCTTATGTCCAGCGAATACGCCAAACAGCTCGGAGCCAAGCTCCGTGCCATCCGCACCCAGCAGGGCCTCTCCCTCCACGGTGTCGAGGAGAAGTCCCAGGGCCGCTGGAAGGCGGTCGTGGTGGGCTCGTACGAGCGTGGCGACCGTGCGGTGACCGTACAGCGTCTCGCCGAGCTGGCGGACTTCTACGGCGTCCCGGTGCAGGAGCTGCTGCCGGGCACCACCCCTGGCGGGGCCGCCGAGCCGCCGCCGAAGCTGGTCCTCGATCTGGAGCGGCTGTCGCACGTTCCGTCCGACAAGGCGGGCCCGTTGCAGCGGTACGCGGCGACGATCCAGAGCCAGCGCGGTGACTACAACGGCAAGGTGCTGTCGATCCGCCAGGACGATCTGCGCACGCTCGCCGTCATCTATGACCAGTCGCCGTCGGTCCTCACCGAGCAGCTGATCAGCTGGGGGGTGCTTGACGCGGATGCGCGTCGGGCGGTCTCCCATGAGGAGGTCTGACGGCTGGTCCAGCCGAAGCAGAAACGTGCCGCCGCCCCGGCCGGGGCGGCGGTTTCTGCGTTTGCGGTCCGCTGTTCCTACGGGTGCGGCTCCGCCCCGCGGCGGGGCTCCGCCCGGCTGCGGGGTGCGGTGGGTGGGTTTCCCCGTACCCCGCCCCTTCCCGGCTGTACCGATATGCGGCTCCGCCGCACGGCGGAGCTTCCCCCGGCTGCGGGGTGCCGTGGGTGGGCTCCCCCGTACCCCGCCCCTTCCCGTAACCGGGGCTTGCGCCCCGGGGCCCCGGGGTTGGCCGGTGCGGGCCGGTGGCCCGGTGTTGTGCCCACCCGTTCCGCCCCTCGGGCGGACCGAGTGCCCACAACACCTCGCGGGCCTGGGGGCGGCAGCCCCCAGTTTCGGGGAGGGGCCGGGTGAGGGGAATCCCCACCGCTGACAGCGGCGCTCAGCCACAACCACCGACGGACGGAGTCCGGCGCAGGCGGCCGAAGCTTGTGAGGCCCCCCGGGGCCGAACAATGCGAGGACGCCGTTAAGAAACGGTGGGCGCCGTCAAGAAGGGGTGGTGTCGTGGCGGAGGGTTGGTTTCAGTTCCTTCAGGCGGCCGAGGAGGCCGTTGATGAAGGCTGGGGATTCGTCCGTGGAGAATTCCCTGGCCAGCTGCACACACTCATCCAGCACCACGGCGTCCGGAATGGCGTCCTCCCAGATCAGCTCGTAGGCGCCGAGCCGCAGAATGTTGCGGTCCACGACCGGCATCCGGTCGAGGGTCCAGCCGACCGCATAGGTGGCGATCAGCTCATCAATACGGTCCGTACGCTCGGCGTACCCCTCGATCAGCTGCATCGTGTACTCGCTGACGGGGGGCTGGCGGTCGTCGGTCCGCGCGTGCCTGATCCAGTCCGCGAGGACGCCCGTGACAGTGCTGCCACGCTGGTCGGCCTCGAAGAGGATCTGGAAGGCACGCTTACGGGCCTTGCTGCGAGCTGCCACGGTTAGCTGGTCACCCGGCCGAGGTAATCGCCGGAACGGGTGTCGACCTTGATCTTCTCACCGGTGGTGATGAAGAGCGGCACACCGATCTCGTAACCGGTCTCCAGCTTGGCGGGCTTGGTGCCGCCGGTGGAGCGGTCGCCCTGGACGCCCGGCTCGGTGTGCTCGATGGTGAGCTCGACGGCCGCGGGCAGCTCGACGGAGAGCGGGTTGCCCTCGTACATCGCCACCGTGGCCTCAAAGCCCTCGATCAGGTAGTTGGCGGCATCGCCGACGACCTTCGGCTCCACATGGAGCTGGTCGTAGGTGTCCATGTCCATAAAGACGAAGTACTCGCCGTCCATGTACGAGAACTGCATGGTGCGGCGGTCCACGGTGGCCGTCTCGACCTTCGTGCCGGCGTTGAAGGTCTTGTCGACGATCTTGCCGGACAGTACGTTCTTCAGCTTGGTGCGCACGAAGGCAGGGCCCTTACCGGGCTTGACGTGCTGGAACTCGACAACGGACCAGAGCTGGCCCCCCTCGAGCTTGAGCACCATGCCGTTCTTGAGGTCGTTCGTGGTGGCCACTGTCGCGGATTCTCCTGAGACTGCTGCTTCGGAGACCAAGGCCTTTCGGAACCCCGGCCCGGCTTCGGGCTAGAGGGCGAGCAGCTCTTTGGTCGTGATGGTAAGTAGCTCGGGCCCGCCGTCTGCCGGTGGGCGGACGACGAGTGTGTCATCAATCCGGACGCCGCCCCGACCCGGGAGGTGGACCCCCGGTTCGACGGTGACCGGCACACAAGCGTCCAGTTTACCCATGGCCGCAGGTGACAGCCGAGGGTCCTCACCGATTTCGAGCCCGACACCGTGCCCGATGCGGGCGCCAAGTGCCTCACCATACCCGGCGGCGTCCAGCACTTGCCGCGCGGCACGGTCCACAGCACGGCACTCGGTACCCGGAACGAGGGCTTCCCGGCCCGCCCGCTGCGCGGCGAACACCACGTTGTAGAGGTTGACCTGCCAGTCGGCGGGAGCGGTGCCGATCACGAACGTACGGCCGATCTGGCAGCGGTAGCCGCCGTAGCGCGCACCGAGCCGGACAGAGAGGAAGTCGCCCTCCTCCACCCGGCGGTCGGTCGGTGTATGCGCGGGAAGCCCGGAGTGCCGTCCGGTGGCCACTGAGGTGGGGAAGGCCGGGCCGTCGGCGCCGTGGTCGATCAGTCGGCGCTCCAGCTCCAGCGCGAGATGGCGCTCGGTACGGCCCACCAGGATGGATTCCAGGAGCTCGCCCAGCGCCTGGTCGGTGATCTCCGCGGCGATCCGCAGGGCGGCGATCTCCTCGTCATCCTTGATGAGGCGCTGCTGCTCCACAGCGCCGCCGAGGTCCACCAGCCGCAGCCGGGGCGCCACCGATGCCAGCGCCCGGTGCCGGGCCACGGTGAGGTGGTGCTCCTCGACGGCCAGCACTCCGCTGCCCGTGTTCGCCGCCAGTTCGGCGGCGGCCACCGCCGGATCGCCGTCCGCACCGGGCAGGATGAGGGCGCGCAGCTCATCGGCGGGTTCGGGCAGGCCCTGTGGCCCGGCGGCGGGATCCGGCAGGGTCAGCAGGGTGTCCCGGCCATCAGCGCCGAGCAGCAGCGCTGCGCCCCGCGGGGCGCAGCCGGTGAGATAGCGGATGTTGGCGGGGCTGGAGACCAACACGGCCGTGCTGCCGCCCACCGCGTTCGCCGCGCAGCGGTCGCGGAGGCGGGAGCGGCGGGCCAGGTGCACCTCGGACATATCCCCGAGCCTACGGCTGGCTGGACCGGCGCGTCCGGTTGAGCTGGGCCGTATGGGCAGCCCAAGGGAGGCCTACCAGCTCGGCGGGCTGGCGAGGCTGCGGGCGACGACCTCGTCAAGCATCCGGGCGGTGGTCTCCACGTCGTGCCGGGAGTTGTCGATGATGGGCAGCCCGGAGCCGTACCAGCCCGCCATCCGGCCGTGGATCCGGGCCACTTCCTCGTCCGTGAGGCGACGGTTGCCGGTGCGCTCGGCGTTGCGCTCCAGGACGATCTCCAGCCCGGGCAGCAGCACCACAGGAATCAGACCGGGGCCCACATGGCGCTTCCAGCCGCCCAGGCCGACGACGGGGCGGTCGGGGAAGACGGCGTCGTCGAGGATGCAGGAGATGTGGTTGGCCAGGAAGTTACGGGCGGCGAAGCCGCAGGTGCGACGGGCCAGCCGGTACTGGGCCTCCGAGTGGTCGTTCCAGCCCGACTGGGGGTCGGCGAAGCCGGAGCGGACCCACTCCCGGACATCGTCGAGGCTGATGTGCGCGGTGGGGACGCGGCGGCGTCCGGCCCAGTGCCGGGCCACGGTGGTTTTGCCCGCGCCGGCCGGCCCGATGAGCAGCACCGCGACGGCCGCCTGGGCGGCGTCCAGGGAGGCCGGGTCAGCGGCGGGGGAAGGTATCTGCACCGGGCCGCCGGGCGGCAGCTGGATGTGGCCGGTCGTCTCGGCGGCCGGCGGCTGGGGAAGGGAGGCCGGGGCTGCCGGACCGGTCCAGCCGGGGGCCGCGGGCGGCTGCGCTGGCTGCGGCGGGTGGCCGTGGGGGTGCCCCTGGACGGAGTCGGGGCGAGGGACGGGCGGCTGCGCCCCGTGGTGCTGCATACGGTCCCCTACTCCGTTCCTTACGGGCACTGCCTCGGCGCCTGCGTCTGCGATCTGCTGTTACGTGGCCTCTGGTGAGAAGACCCCTGGCCTCAAGTCAGGGCGGTGGCCCGCTCCTTGACCTGACAGCTTATGTGGGTCGCGACAGCCAGGCGACCAGCGGGCGGGGTGACCACCGCAGGGTGTGCGGACCTCGGCAGCGGCTGCTTTGCGAAGCGCCAACCGCCGGCCCACGGGTGGGCGGGTCATTCCTTCAGCTCGTCGGCCAGCGCACGCAGGGCGAGACGGTAGGAGCCGATGCCGAAGCCCGCCACGGTGCCGCTGGCGATGGCCGCGATGACCGAGGTGTGCCGGAACTCCTCCCGGGTGTACGGGTTGGAGATGTGCACCTCGATCAGCGGGGCGGTGCGCTGGGCGGCGGCGTCCCGCATCGCGTAGGAGTAGTGCGTGAACGCTCCGGGGTTGATGATGACCGGAATCGAGCCGTCCGCGGCTTCATGGAGCCAGCGGATCATCTCGCCCTCGTCGTTGGTCTCCCGGACCTCCACGGCGAAGCCCAGCTCCTTGCCGAGCGTGGTGCACTGCTCCACCAGCCCGGCGTAGGAGGTGGAGCCATAGACATCGGGCTCCCGGGAGCCGAGGCGACCGAGGTTGGGGCCGTTGAGGACATAGACCCGGCGTCCCTGCTCGCTCATGCGGCGATCTCCGCGTGTGCGGCGAGCAGCATGGCCGGGTCGGGGCCTTCCAGGACCGTCGGCCTGGCGAGGCCGTCGAGGACGATGAAACGCAGCCGGTCGCCGCGGGTCTTCTTGTCGACCTTCATGGTCTCCAGGAGCTTGGGCCACTGGTCGCCGCGGTAGGTGATGGGCAGCCCGACCGACTCCAGCACCGTGCGGTGCCGGTCGGCGGTGGCATCGTCCAACCGTCCGGCGATACGGCCGAGTTCGGCGGCGAAGACCATGCCGACGGCGACGGCGGCACCGTGCCGCCACTCATAGCGCTCGTTCTTCTCGATGGCGTGGGCGAGGGTGTGCCCGTAGTTGAGGATCTCGCGGAGCCCGGACTCCTTGAGGTCGCTGGAGACGACCTCGGCCTTGACCTTGATGGAACGCTCGATGAGCTCGGCGGTGTGCGGACCGGCGGGGGTACGGGCCGCCTGGGGGTCTTCCTCGATGAGATCGAGGATGACGGGGTCGGCGATAAAGCCCGCCTTGATGATCTCGGCGAGTCCGCTCACATAGTCATGCACGGGCAGCGAGTCCAGGGCGGCGAGGTCGCACAGCACCCCGGCTGGCGGGTGGAAGGCACCCACCAGGTTCTTGCCCTCGGCGGTGTTGATGCCGGTCTTGCCGCCCACCGCGGCGTCGACCATACCGAGCACGGTGGTGGGCAGGGCGATCCAGCGCACCCCGCGCAGCCAGGTGGCGGCGACAAAACCCGCGACATCGGTGGTCGCTCCGCCGCCGACACCGACGATCACATCGGTACGGGTGAAACCGGTCTGGCCAAGCGCCTTCCAGCAGTAGGCGGCGACCTCGACGGTCTTGGACTCCTCCGCGTTGGGCAGCTGGATGGCGATGGCCTCATAGCCCTGTGCGGCCAGGTCCTCGCGGAGTACCTCGCCGGTCTCGGCGAGGGCTTCGGGGTGCAGCACGGCCACGCGCTGGGCTGCCTTGCCGATGAGGCCGGGGAGTTCACCGAGCAGCTGCCGCCCGATGAGGACGTCATAGGGCGCGGTGCCCGCGCTGCCGCCGACGGTGATCCGGGTGGTGGCTGAAGTGGTCATGCTTGCTTGAGCTCCAATGCGTCGAGGACCGCTTCGGCGACCTCTTCGGGGCTGCGGCCCTCGGTGCTGACGACGGCGCGGGCGACCTCGGTGTACAGCGGGCGGCGCTGTTCCATCAGGGTGCGCCACTGCTGGCGGGGGTTGATGGCGAGCAGCGGGCGGGGGGCGTCCAGGCCGACGCGCCGGACGGCGTCGGCGAGTGCGACGTCCAGGAAGACGACGGGCAGTCCGGCCAGCAGGGCGCGGGTGGACGCGTCCATGACGGCGCCGCCGCCCAGCGAGAGCACTCCGTCGTGTTCGGTGACGGCGGTACGCACCGCTTGCCGCTCCAGCTCCCGGAAGTGCGGCTCGCCCTGGTCGAGGAAGATGTCCGGGATCGGCTTTCCCGCCGTCTCCTCGATATCAGTGTCGGTGTCCCGCATCCCGACGCCGAGCCGCTGGGCGAGCAGGGCGCCGATGGTGGTCTTGCCCGCGCCGGGCGGGCCCACCAGGACGACGGCCGGGCCATGGGTCACTTGATCTCCAGATGGTCGAGGAAGCCGGTGACATTGCGGCGGGTCTCGGTCACGCTGTCGCCGCCGAACTTCTCCGCGACGGCGTCGGCGAGGACGAGGGCGACCATGGCCTCGGCGACGATCCCGGCGGCCGGGACGGCGCAGACGTCCGAGCGCTGGTGGTGTGCCTGGGTCGCCTCGCCGGTGGTGACATCGACGGTGGCCAGCGCCCGGGGCACGGTGGCGATCGGCTTCATCGCGGCCCGTACGCGCAGGAGTTCACCCGTGGACAGTCCCCCCTCGGTGCCGCCGGAGCGGCCGGAGGCGCGGCGGATGCCGTCTTCGGTGGGCAGGATCTCATCGTGCGCCTTGGAGCCGGGCACCCGGGCGAGTTCGAAGCCGTCGCCGACCTCGACGCCCTTGATGGCCTGGATGCCCATCAGGGCTCCGGCGAGCCGGGCGTCCAGCCGGCGGTCCCAGTGGACATGCGAGCCCAGGCCGACCGGCACCCCATGGGCGACCACCTCGACGACGCCGCCGAGGGTGTCGCCGTCCTGGTGGGCCTGGTCGATCTCGGCGACCATCGCCTTGCTGGCGTCCGCGTCCAGACAGCGCACCGGGTCGGCGTCCAGCTTCGCCACGTCCCCGGGGACGGGCACCTGACCGTACGGCGCCTTGGCCGCGCCCAGCTCGACGACATGCGAGACGATCTCGATGCCCGCGGTCTCCTTGAGGTAGGAGCGGGCCACGGTGCCCAGCGCCACCCGGGCCGCGGTCTCCCGGGCGGAGGCGCGCTCCAGGACGGGGCGGGCCTCGTCGAAACCGTACTTCTGCATCCCGGCCAGGTCCGCGTGGCCGGGCCTGGGCCGGGTCAGCGGGGCGTTACGGGCCAGCTTGGCGAGCTCGGCCGGGTCGACCGGGTCGGCCGCCATGACCTTCTCCCACTTGGGCCACTCGGTGTTGCCGACCATGATGGCCACCGGCGATCCCATGGTCAGGCCGTGCCGGACCCCGCCGAGGAAGGTGACCTCATCGCGCTCGAACTTCATCCGCGCGCCGCGGCCGTAGCCGAGCCGCCGCCGTGCCAGGGCGTCCGCCACCATTTCGGTGGTAACCGGCACACCGGAGGGCAGCCCCTCCAGCGTCGCCACCAGTGCGGGGCCGTGTGACTCCCCCGCGGTCAGCCAGCGCAACCTGCTCAACGGTGCTCCTCGGTAACTTCGGCCGTGCGAATGCTCGCCTTGATCCTCCCACGAGCCGGTGACCGTCCCGTGTCACGTCCAGCGTACGGACGTAGTCCCCCGGCGGTGGCTCCCCGGCCTGCCCTGTTGCCGGGCCAGGCCCGCGCAGTCAGCCCCGTGCCTGGGGGGGGGAGGGGTTCCCCGATTCCCGCCCCTTCCCGGAAACCGGGGCTCCGCCCCGGGGCCCCCGGTGCGGCCGGTGGCCGGGTGTTGTGCCCACCAAGCGTCGCGAGCTCCGCCCCGGGGTGGGCCGGAGCGTCGTGGCTGGTGTGGGTGGGTGGTTGCGTAGCAGGGCGGGCCCACGCCCCTCGCGGGGCTGGGGGCACCTCCCAGCGTTAGCTGGGGGAGAGTGCCCACAACACTGGTGGGGTGCTTACTGGGTTAGGGCGGATTCGCCTGCTTTGCGCATGGCGGCCAGGGGGGCCGGGGAGCAGCCGGTCATCTGCTCCACCTGGAGGACCGCCTGGTGGACGAGGAGGTCCAGGCCGCCGACGACCGAAGCGCCACGGTCGCTCCAGGCGGCGGCCAGGGGGGTGGGCCAGGGGTCGTAGAGCACGTCGAAGAGGGTGCCGGGGTGCTCGGGGACGGCCGGGGCGAGGGCGTCGGTGGTGCCCGCCGGGGTGGTGGCGATGACCAGTGGTGCGCTCAGTGCCTGCTGGGCGTCCGACCAGTCGGCGGTGCGTACGGGCACGCCCAGCCGGGCGCCCCAGCCGCGCATCTCGGCGGCGCGGGCCTCGCTGCGTACATAGGCGGTGACCTCGCCGGTGCAGATTCGGGACAGGGCGGCCAGCGCCGAGGAGGCGGTGGCACCGGCGCCGAGGATGGCGGCCCGCTCGACCCGCTCGACGCCGCGCTCGCGCAGCGCGGCGACCATCCCGGGGATGTCGGTGTTGTCACCGAGCCGCCGCCCGTCGTCGGTGAAGACCACGGTATTGACCGCCTCCACGGCAGCGGCGGTCTCACTGACCTCGTGCAGGAACGGGATGACGGCCCGCTTCAGCGGCATGGTGAGGGAAAGCCCGGCCCAGTCCTCGCCCAGGCCGCTGAGGAATGGCCCGATGCCCTCTTCGTCGACCTCGAACCGGTCATATGTCCAGTCGGTCAGCCCCAGCTCCGCATAGGCCGCGCGGTGCAGCACCGGCGAGAGTGAGTGGGCGATCGGCGAGCCAAGGACAGCGGCGCGCTTACCGTCGGACATCAGCCGTCGTTCTCCCTCTTCTTGCGCTGCTCCTCGTTGAACTCCCGCACATGTTCGTTGTGCTCCTCTAGGGTGACGGAGAAGCGGGTGTCGCCGGGTTTGACGGTGACGAAGTACAGCCAGTCACCCTTGGTCGGGTTGAGCGCCGCGTCGATGGCCTGGTGGCCGGGGTTACCGATCGGGCCTGGCGGCAGCCCCGGGTGCCGATAGGTGTTGTACGGCGACTTGAGCTTGGTGTCGTTCACGGTGACGTCCAGGGTGGACCGGCCCAGCGCGTAGTTGATGGTCGAGTCGAAGTCGAGCTTTCCGTTCGTCGCCGTGTTATCGGGTTTCAGACGGTTGTAGACGACCCGGGAGACCTTGCCGAAGTCCTCGTCATCCTGCGCCTCGGCCTGAATGAGGGAGGCTACGGTGAGAACTTCGAACGGGGTCAGGCCGACCTTCTTCGCGTCCGACTCCACCTTCTTGAACTCGGCCTTGGACCGCTTCACCATCTCCTTGAGCACGGCCTTGGGCTCGGTCTTCTTGCCGACACTGTATTTCGCCGGGAAGAGGAAGCCCTCCACTTTGCCGCCCGCCCACTCGGGCAGGGCCAGATTCGCGGACTTGGCGGCCTTCTTGGTGGTGCCTGCTGGGGATTCGGTCTTCTCGTCGATCAGTTTGTAGATCGCCGAGGCGCGCATTCCTTCCGGAATGATGAGGCCGGACTGGCTGGCCGGGTCGAGCATCATGGTCAGGGCCGCGGCCGCGGACATCTCCTTGCGCAGGACATAGGTGCCAGCCTGAATGGTCTGCGCCTTGGTGTTGTTCCTGGCCGCGGCGACGAACGCGTCATGGCTCTTCACCACACCCTCACGCTTGAGGATGTTGCCCATCTGGGAAACCGTGGACTCCGGCGGGATCTCGATATGGACCTCGCCGGTGCCCTGTCCGGCGTAGTCGGGCGCGTCCGCGAAATGGCTGTTGTAGAACGTATAGCCGTAGTAGGCGCCGGTGCCGACGCCGCCCGTGAGGACGAGGGCGACAACCATGCAGGCGCAGCCGCTCTTGCGCTTGACGCTGCCGCGCCGGGAGCGACCGCTCCGACGGCCGCCCCGGGTGGGCGGCTCATCATCGTCGTCGTCCTCGTCCCGGTCGGCGAAGAAGGCGTGTTCGCCCTCGTCGGGTCCGGGGTCCCAGCCGGTGTCCGGGTCCGGTCCCGGCTCCGCCGTCCGCTGCCGCTGGGGCCGGGGCGGCGGATACGCGTCCGGGGTGCCGTAGTAGTCGGGCTGCTGGCCGTAGGGGTTGGGGGGTGGCTGCTGGCCGTAGGGGTCGCCGACCCCCGCGCCGTAGAACTGGTCCGTCCCGCCCTGGCTGCCGTCCCAGTTCCCGTACGGAGTCTGCTGATGTTCCTGAGGCTGTTGGGGATGCTGGGGGTGCTGGGGCTGTTGGGGGTAGTACGGCTCCTGCGGTTGCTGCTGGCCGCCGTAGGAGTCCCAGCTGCTCTGCTGCGCGCCGTCCCATGCCCGGTCCCCATAGAGCGGGTCCTCGGGGTGCCACGGTTGGGAGCCTGGGCCCCGGCCATACTCAGTCATCTGTCCCCTATGCCGTGCTGCGGCAACTGTCCTGGCTCGGACGGCGTTCGAACAGTTGCCGTGTCGCGCGGAACGTTACCGTACGGCGATCAGACAACCACTTCGACGCACTGCCCCGGCGGCTGGCCTGACACCCGTTCGGTCTCCAGGGTGCTCTGCAGGATGACTACCGCGGCTGCCTGGTCTATACGGGCGCGGCCCTTCCTGGCGTTCACCCCGGATGCGCGCATGGACTGTGCGGCGGTGACCGTGCTCATGCGCTCATCCACCAGGCGTACCGGAACGGGGGCGATCCGCTGGGCGGTTTCCTGGGCGAAGGCGCGGACCTTGGCCGCCGCCGGGCCCTCACGCCCGTTGAGGGAACGCGGGAGCCCTATGACGACCTCAAGGGGCTCATACTCAGCGACGAGTTCGGCCAGCCGCCGCTGGGCGGCCGGGATATCGCGTCCCGGTACGGTCTCGACGGGCGTGGCGAGGAGCCCGTCGGGGTCACTGCTCGCGACCCCGATACGGGCGTCCCCTACATCGACGGCGAGCCGTCTGCCGCGCCGCATCAGGCGCTCTCCGCCACCAGGCGCTCAACGGCGGCAAGCGCCTCATCGATGGCGGCCGGGTCCTGGCCACCGCCCTGGGCGACATCCGGCTTGCCGCCACCGCCGCCGCCGAGGGTCTTGGCGGCGGTACGGACCAGGTCACCGGCCTTGAGGCCACGCTCGCGGGCGGCCTCATTGGTGGCGATGACGGTCAGCGGACGGTCCTTGACCACGGTGAAGAGGGCCACCACAGCCGGACGGTCGCCCGGAATGCGGTGGCGTACATCGAGGACCAGCTTGCGCAGGTCGTCGGCGCTGGTGCCGTCCGGCACGCGGCCGCTGGCCAGCGCCACGCCACGGATGTCCCTGGCGCCCTCGGCCAGGCCGCCGGCGGCCTGCAGGACCTTCTCCGCGCGGAAGCGTTCGATCTCCTTCTCGGCGTCCTTGAGCTTGCTGAGCATCCCGGAGATCTTCTCCGGCAGCTCCTCCGGGCGTCCCTTGATCAGCTCGGTGAGCTGAGCGACGACCGTGTGCTCCCTGGCCAGGAAGTTGTAGGCGTCGGTGCCGACGAGGGCCTCGACCCGGCGCACGCCGGAACCGATGGAGGATTCGCCGAGCAGCTTGACCAGGCCGAGCTGGGCGGTGTTGTGGACGTGGGTGCCGCCGCACAGCTCCTTGGAGAAGTCGCCGATGGTGACCACGCGCACCCGGTCGCCGTACTTCTCGCCGAACTCGGCGATGGCGCCCTGCTTCTTGGCCTCGTCCATGCTCATGACCTCGGCGTGGACGTCGAGTTCGCGGCCGAGCACCTCATTGATCTTCTGCTCGACGTCGTTGAGGACCGTACCGGGCACAGCGGTCGGTGAGCCGAAGTCGAAGCGGAAGCGGCCGGGCGAGTTCTCCGAACCGGCCTGGGCGGCGGTCGGTCCAAGGGCGTCACGCAGCGCCTGGTGGGTGAGGTGGGTGGCGCTGTGGGCGCGGGCGATGGCCCGGCGGCGGCCCACGTCGATATGGCAGTAGGCGCCCGAGCCGACGGTGACCTCACCGACCTGGACCACGCCCTTGTGCACGCTGACCCCGGGGACCGGCTGCTGGACATCGCGGACCTTGACGACGGCACCGGAATCCAGCTTGATACGGCCCGTGTCGGCGCGCTGGCCACCGCCCTCGGCGTAGAACGGGGTGCGGTCCAGTACGACCTCGACCTCGTCGCCCTCATGGGCGGCGGGCGAGGAGACGCCGTTCACCAGCAGGCCGACGAGGGTGGCCTCGCCGTCGGTGTGGGTGTAGCCGGTGAACTCGGTGGCGCCCGCGGCGTCGGCGACCTCACGGTAGGCGGAGACATCGGCGTGGCCGGTCTTCTTGGCCCTGGCGTCGGCCTTGGCCCGCTCCCGCTGCTCCTCCATGAGGGTGCGGAAGCCCTCCTGGTCCACGGTCAGGCCCTGCTCGGCGGCCATCTCGAGGGTGAGGTCGATCGGGAAGCCCCAGGTGTCGTGGAGCAGGAACGCCTTGTCGCCGGGGAGCACCTTGCCGCCGCTCGCCTTGGTCTCGGTGACGGCGGTGTCGAGGATGTTGGTGCCGGCCTTGAGGGTCTTGAGGAAGGCGGCTTCCTCGGCGAGCGCGACGGTCTCGACGCGCTTGCGGTCGGTCAGCAGCTCCGGGTACTGCTGGCCCATCGTCTTGAGCACGACATCGACGAGCTCGCCGACGACGGGGCCGTCCGAGCCCAGGATGCGCATATTGCGGATGGCCCGGCGCATGATGCGGCGCAGCACATAGCCACGGCCCTCATTGCCGGGGGTGACGCCGTCACCGATGAGCATCACGGAGGTGCGCATATGGTCGGCGACCACGCGCAGGGCGACGTCCGTGTCCTCGTTCGCGCCATAGCGGACGCCGGTGAGCTCGGTGGCCTTGTCGATCACGACGCGCAGGGTGTCGGTCTCGTACATATTGCGCACGCCCTGCAGGATCATGGCGAGACGCTCAAGGCCGAGGCCGGTGTCGATGTTCTTGCTGGGCAGCTCACCGAGGATCGGGAAGTCGTCCTTGCTCTCGCCGGCGCCCCGCTCGTACTGCATGAAGACTAGGTTCCAGATCTCCACATACCGCTCGTCGTTGACGGCGGGGCCGCCCTCGACGCCGAACTCGGGGCCGCGGTCGTAGTTGATCTCGGAGCAGGGGCCGCAGGGGCCGGGGACGCCCATGGACCAGTAGTTGTCGGCCATGCCCAGGCGCTGGATGCGCTCGGTGGGGACGCCGATGACATCGCGCCAGATCCGCTCGGCCTCGTCGTCCAGCTCGTAGACGGTGATCCAGAGCCTGTCCGGGTCCAGACCGTAGCCACCGTCCGCCTGGGAGCTGGTCAGCAGCTCCCAGGCGAGCTTGATGGCGCCTTCCTTGAAGTAGTCGCCGAAGGAGAAGTTGCCGCACATCTGGAAGAAGGTGCCGTGCCGGGTGGTCTTGCCGACCTCTTCGATGTCCGGGGTGCGGACACACTTCTGCACGCTGGTGGCGCGCGGGGCGGGCGGGGCGACCTCGCCGAGGAAGTACGGCTTGAACGGGACCATGCCGGCGGGGACCAGCAGCAGCGTCGGGTCGTCCGCGATCAGCGACGCCGACGGCACGACGATGTGCCCACGCTCCTCGAAGAAGCTCAGCCAGCGGCGGCGGATTTCAGCCGACTCCATCAGTGGTCCTCTTTTCCGGTCGTACGGTTGATCGGGCCGAGCTGGGCTCGGCGGGCCTGGCCAGGCAGCTGCCTGACGGGTGCGGGGTGGTCGGGGTCCGCGGTGAGGCCCAGGGCTTCGTTCAACTCACTCTCGCGCTGCGTCATTCCGGCGCGTACGTCGAGGGCGAACTCCTTGAGCCGGTGGCCGGTGTCAACGGCCTTGCCGGCGGCGCGTGCGGCAAGCGACTCGGGGGTGAGGCTGCGCAGCTTGCGGTTGACCTTGGTGGTGGCCCAGACGCCTGCGGCGGCGCCCGCGCTGAACCAGAAAGCGCGGCGGAACATGGTGGCTGATCAGTCCTTTCCACCGCGGCGCCGCCACCCGCCGCGCCGGGCGGACGGAACGGTCCGGCTGACGACGACGGTGGACCGGGGCTGCGGGGCCGGTGTGCTCTTGCGGCCGAGTGCGCGGCGCACGCCGTAGCCGAACGCCGCGACCTTCACCAGCGGGCCGCCGAAAGCAGTGGAGACGGTCGAGGAGAGCGCCGAGGCGTTGGAGGTGACCTCCTGGACATCGGACGCGATGGCGTCCACCCGGTCCAGCTGCGTCTGCGCGGAGCGCACGGTCGCCGACGCCTCGCCCAGGAGGGGGACCGCCTGCTCCGTCACACCCGTCACCAGCTTGGTGGCGGCCTTGAGCGTCTGCGCGAGCCTCACCAGCACCACGGCGAGGAACGACACCAGAATCGCCCAGAAGACAGCCACCAGGAGGCCGGCTACCTCTCCACCGGACACGCTGCACCGCTTCCCTCGGGTCGTATGGGGGTCGGCCGCCGCTCACCTGGACGCCGCTCGTCGCGCGCCTGCCGGGTACGGCGGCAGATACCGACCTTATCGCGCCGGGCGCCGCGTCCCTACCGCATTCCCCCGGCGCTCAGCGGGCGGGAATCCCCGGCTGCCCTGGGCGATTGTACGGTCCGCTTACCAACAAGTACGCTCCGTGTGCCATGCGACGCATCCCGCGCCCCGAGCCAGGCTCCCGCGACTCCCCCGCCCCCCGGCGCACGCGGGGCAATCTGCCGGCGGAGCTCAATCAGTTCGTGGGCCGCCGTACCGAACTGGAGCGGTTACACCAGCAGCTCGCCGACGGCCGGCTGGTAACGGTCACCGGTGTGGGCGGGGTGGGCAAGACCCGGCTCGCGGTGCGTGCGGCGGAGCAGCTACAGGATCGCTTCCGCGATGGGGTGTGGCTGGTGGAGCTGTCCATGCTCCAGGACGGCGGGCTGCTGGAGCACGCGGTCGGCGAGGCGCTGGGACTGGCCGACGCCACCGGGCGGCCACCGCGCTCCGTACTCGTGGACCACCTTGCCGAGCGGCGGACGCTGCTGGTCCTGGACGGGTTCGAGCATCTTGTCGACGCGTGTGCCTCGCTCACCCACACCCTGCTGCTCCAGGCGCCGGGCCTGCGGGTGCTGGCCACCGGTCGGCGGCCGATGGGTGTGACGGGCGAGCGGACGTACCCCCTGGCCCCTATGCCCGCACCGGCCCCCCGGAGCAGCGGCGCTGACGCTGCCGGTGAGGGGCACGCGGCCGGTGACGCTGTCGCGCTCTTCGCCGACCGGGCCGCCGCTGTGGTGCCGGAGTTCACCGTTACGCCGGAGAACGTACGGGACGTAGCCGAGCTGTGCCATCAGCTGGACGGGATCCCACTGGCCCTGGAGCTGGCCGCCGGACGGCTGCGCGCGCTGTCCGTACGGCAGGTGCTGCTGCGGCTGGATGACCGTTTCCGGCTGCTGACCGGTGGCAGCCGGGGGGCGCTGCCCCGCCATCAGACGCTGCGTACGGCCATCGGCTGGAGCCATGAGCTGTGCACCCCCGAAGAGCGGCTGCTGTGGGCCCGGCTCTCGGTCTTCGCCGGGCACTTCGATCTTGAGGCGGCTGAGTATGTCTGCTCGGGACCGGATCTCCCCGCGGATGAGCTGATCGATGTTCTGGCCGAGCTGGTCGCGCAGTCCGTGGTGATCCGTGATGAGGGGACCGCCGCGGGGTCTGCGGTGCGCTACCGGATGCTCGACACCGTACGGGCCTATGGCGCCGGATGGCTGGACACGCTCGGGGACACCGCCCGGATGCGGCGGCGGCACCGTGACTGGTACATGGGGCTGGCCACCTGGTGCGAGCTGGACTGGTTCAGCCCGCGGCAGGAGGAGGTGAAGGAGCAGATCGACAGCGAGCTGCCCAATCTGCGGGCCGCCCTGGAGTTCAGCCTGGAAGGCACGGAGGACACTCATCTGGGGCAGTACCTCGCGGGCACCCTGTGGTTCTACTGGGCCGGCTGCGGGCGGCTCGCCGAAGGGCGGCACTGGCTGGACCGCGCCCTTGAGCTGCCCTCGGAGCACGGTGACTCCCGGCTGAAGGCGCTCTGGGTGGTGGGCTATACGGCCGTGCTGCAGGGCGATACGGCCGGCGCGCTCGCAGCGCTTCAGGAGTGCCGTGACGGGGCGGAGCTCACCGGCAACCGGCTGGCCGCCGCGTACGCCCAGCACCGCACCGGCTGTCTCGCCCTGGTCTCCGACGACATGCCGCGTGCCGAGGAACTGATCCGCGGCGCGCTGGCGCGGTACCGGGAGATCGGCGAGCTGAACAGCAATGTGCTCATGGGGCAGGTCGAGCTCGCCATGGCGGTGGCCTTCCAGGGGGATCTGGCGGGCGCGGTCGCGCTCTGCGAGGAGGTCCAGGAGGTCTGCGAGGACCACGGCGAGCGCTGGACGCTGGCCTACGCGCGCTATGTGCTGGCGTATGCCGCCTGGGCCCGGGGCGAGCCGGACAGGGCCCGGGAGCTGCTGGCAGAGTGTCTGGCCATCAACCATCTCTTCCACGATCTGCTCGGCCTGGTACTCGCCGTGGAGCTGATGGCACTGATCACCTCGGCGCGGGGCGACCCGGCTGAGGCGGCCGTGCTGCAGGGCGCGGCCGGGCGGATCTGGCCATCGGTGGGGCTGAAGCTGTTCGGCTCCCGGTACTTCTACGCGCCCCATGTGCTGTGCGAGGAGCGGGCCCGTGCGGCGCTCGGCACGGTGGAGTACGAGCGGCTGCTGCGCGAGGGTGCCCGGCTGGATCTGGCAGCGACCGTGGAGCGCGTGCTGGGCGTACGGGAGCCGTCCCGGCACCGGGGAGCCGTGCCTGCGGCACGGACCGCGTCGGCACATCAGCCCTCCGCCTCCCCGGCCGTGAACGGCGGGGAGGCGGAGGGCTGAGCGCGGTGCGGCTGCGGCTGCTGGAGCCGGTCAGCGGGCGTAGTACTCGACGACCAGCTGCTCGTCGCAGGTGACCGGGATCTCCTTGCGGTTGGGGTCCCGGTCCAGCCGGAAGGCGAGCGCCTCGAGGTTGACCTCGAGGTAGCGCGGGGTCTCGCCATCGGGGGCGTAGCCGCCCTCGCGCGCCACCAGGAAGGGGTGCTTACCGCGGCTGCGCTCGCGGACCGTCACGACATCGTCCGGGCGGACCCGGAAGGACGGCTTGTCGACCTTCCGGTCGTTCACCGCGATGTGACCGTGCACCACCATCTGGCGGGCCTGGTAGATGGTGCGGGCGATACCCGACCGCAGGACGAGCGCGTCCAGACGGCGCTCAAGCTCGACGATGAGGGCTTCGCCCGTCTTGCCGTCGACCTTCCGAGCGCGGTCGTAGGCACGCGCCATCTGGCGCTCACTGATGTCGTACTGAGCGCGCAGACGCTGCTTCTCCAGCAGCCGGACCTTGTAGTCACTGGTCTGCTTGCGACCCCGGCCGTGCTCCCCCGGCGGGTAGGGACGCTGCTCGAAGTACTTGACGGCCTTCGGGGTCAGCGCGATGCCGAGGGCACGCGACTTCTTGACCTTGGGACGCGACTGGTTCACGTTGAACGGACCTCCGTGTAAGTTAGGTGAGGCTTACCTTAGCGGAGGAGAACGTATGTTTCGACCTGGGATCCCCCTGCCCAGCACCGATGACGACGCAGGGACGGGTCAGCCGCGTCCCGTGGAAGAAGACCCTCGGCAGCCGACCGCCGCCGAGCGAGTACGAACCCTCGTGGAGTCCAGCGTATCCGCCGTACTGAGAATTCCCGGCGTCGAGCCCGATGAGCTGGGCTCCGGGGTGCCGCAGTCACGGGCGGTGACCTCCGACGGGGACGTGGTCGTACTGGTCCCGGCCGACTCCCCGGCCGCACGGGCCGCCGCCTACGCCCAGGACGACGACCTCACCGCCGTGATGGAAATCACGGATGTCGCACCGGTCTCGGTGCCCCACCGGATCCGCGGGCGGGCCTGGGTCACCGGCTGGCTGACAGCGGTGCGCGGCGCCGACCGGGGCGAATGCGGCAAGCTGCTCGCCGAGCGCCACCCGGCCGGTCCGCCGGTCAGCGGCCCGGGATGGATGATGCTGCGACTGGAGGTCGGCGAGGCGTATATCGACGATCTGTGGGGTGAGAGCCAGGTCGAGCCGGACGATTTCGCGGCGGCCCAGGCCGATCCGCTGGTGCCGCACGAGGCTGATCTGCTGCAGCATCTGGCGGCCGCGCACAGTGAGCAGGTAGGCGGCCTGTGCGCACTGCTGGGCGAGCGGGAAGGTCCCTGTGCCGCGGGGCGGCGTGCGGTACCACTGGCGCTGGACCGTTTTGGGCTGCGGGTGCGGTACTGCGGAGAGAGCGACGGGTTCGACGCGCGCTTTGAGTTCCCGGAGCCGGTGGCTGACGTGGCGCAGCTGCGGCGGGCCATGCACCGGCTGTTCGAGGCGGCTGCGGTGGAGTAGCGCTACCGCTCGTCGGGCAACGGCTCGTCGCGCAGCCGGGCGCGGACGCGTTCGGCGACGTCGGCATACCGGGCCTCGGCGCCGTACCGGGTGGGCTCGTAGTACCGCTTGCCGTGGATCTCATCCGGGGCGTACCGCTGTGCCGCGATGCCGCCGGGCAGATCGTGCGGGTACTGATACCCCTTGCCGTGGCCGAGCTTGTCGGAGCCCTTGTAGTGGCTGTCCCGCAGATGCGGCGGCACCGGTCCGGCGAGCCCGGCCCGGACATCCGCGAGCGCGGCGTCGATGGCCAGGTAGGCGGCGTTCGACTTGGGGGCCAGGGCGAGGGCCACGGTCGCCTGGCTGAGGGTGATACGGGCCTCGGGGAAGCCGATCATCGCCACGGCCTGGGCCGCCGCCACCGCCGTCTGCAGGGCGGTGGGATCGGCCAGACCGATGTCCTCGCTGGCGGAGATCATCAGCCGTCTGGCGATAAAGCGCGGATCCTCCCCCGCCTCGATCATCCGGGCCAGATAGTGCAGTGCGGCGTCCACGTCCGAACCACGGATGGATTTGATGAGGGCACTGGCCACGTCGTAGTGCTGGTCACCATCGCGGTCGTACTTCACCGCGGCCCGGTCGACAGCCTCCTCCAGCGTCGCCAGGGAGATCGCGCTCTCGCCCTTGGCCATGGCCGCGCCCGCTCCGGCCTCCAGCGCGGTCAGCGCCCGGCGGGCGTCGCCGCCTGCTATCCGCAGCAGATGGCCTTCGGCGTCCTCGGGGAGCGTGACCGCCCCGGCCAGGCCCCGGGCGTCGGTGACCGCCCGGCGCAGCAGCCCGCGCAGATCGTCGTCGGTCAGCGACTCCAGAGTGAGCAGCAGGGAGCGGGAGAGCAGCGGGGAGATCACCGAGAAGTACGGATTCTCGGTGGTGGCCGCGATCAGCGTCACCCAGCGGTTCTCAACGGCGGGCAGCAGCGAATCCTGCTGGGCCTTGCTGAAGCGGTGGATCTCATCGAGGAAGAGGACCGTGTCCTTGCCGTACGCGCCGGAGGAGCGCCGGGCGCCGTCGATGACCGCCCGCACTTCCTTGACTCCGGCGGTGATGGCCGACAGCTCGACAAAGCGCTTCTCGGTCGCCTGGCTGACCACATAGGCGAGGGTCGTCTTGCCGGTGCCCGGCGGCCCCCACAGGATCACCGAGGAGGAACCGGCCGGGCCCCCGCCGCCTTCACCGACCAGGCGGCGCAGCGGGGATCCGGGGCGCAGCAGATGCTGCTGGCCCACGACGTCATCGAGGGTGCGCGGGCGCATACGGACGGCCAGCGGGCTGGCGGATGGATCCTGCGCCTGGCGTTCCTCTGCGGCGGCGGTGAACAAGTCGGGCTCCACGGTGGAACCCTAAACGACGCCGCTGACAGCCCTGGCGGGCCGGAGGGGCCTCGCCTTTTTGCCGGTATGCGGCTCCGCCGCGTGGCGGGGCTTCGTCGGGCGGCTTAGCTGGTCCAGAAGTCCCACCAGCGGGTCAGGATCAGCATGCCGATAATGCCGACATGCACCACCGGCAGCACCCAGTGGAACTCGAGCACGCCGCGCCGCAGCGCGGCCGGGGCCGGAATGATGTTGTGCCGCAGGTTGTGCACAAGCGTGTACCAGAACATAAAGATCGTGGCGACCCAGGCCAGGTTGCACCACAGGCACAGCGAGTTGATGACATACAGCGACTGGTACATCAGCCAGGTACAGAAGGCGACGCCGAAGAGAGTGCCGCCCTGCAGACCGAGCCAGAACCAGCGGCGGTGCCTGGCGCCGGAAAGCGCCGCGACCCCGATGGCGATCACCACGGAGTAGGTGACCAGGCCAAGCATGGGATTGGGGAATCCGAAGGCCGATGCCTGGTCGCTCTCCATGATGTTGCCGCAGGAGACGATGGGGTTCAGGCTGCAGCCGGGGGTGAAGCTCTCCCCGGCTGCCTTCGCCTCCAGGAGCTTGAACTTGTCGATCGTGATGACCCAGGCTGCGAGCAGCCCTGCCGCCCCGCTCACGATCAGCAGCCAGGCGAAGGAGCGGCTCGCCGCGACGGCACCCCGCGATGGCCCGTTCTGGCCAGTGCCGGCCGTGTCAGCGGGTGCCGTCGTCGTCATAGTGTGTGTCGTCCTGTCGTCCGAGGTCTGCTGACTATTGTGCATCAACGACTCAGGGGTCAGCCGAGTTTCGCGAGCACTTCGGCCACCGCCGTATCGAGTGCGACCGCTGTCTGCTCACCGCTGTCCAGGTCCTTGATCTGGAGCACCCCCTCGGCGAGGTCGCGCTCGCCCAGCACGAGTGCGTAGCGGGCGCCGGAGCGGTTGGCTGACTTCATGGCGTTCTTCATGCCCTTGCCACCGTAGGCAAAGTCCGCCGCCACACCCCCACGGCGCAGTTCGGTGATCACGCCGAAGAGGGCCCGCCGGGCCTCCTCACCGATCGGGACGGCGAACACATCGGTGCGCGACGGAAGCTCCAGCGTGACGCCCTCCGCACGCAGCGCGAGCACCGTACGGTCCACCCCGAGCGCCCAGCCGACGGAGGGCAGCGCCGGACCGCCGATCATCTCCGAGAGCCCGTCGTAGCGGCCACCGCCGCCGACGGCGGACTGAGAGCCAAGGCCATCGTGGACGAACTCAAAGGTGGTGCGGGTGTAGTAGTCCAGGCCACGGACCAGCTTGGGATCGTCCTCGAAGGCGACACCGGCGGCGATGAGCAGTTCACGCACCTGCTCGTGGTAGATCTTGCACGCCTCACAGAGGTGGTCGCGCATCATCGGGGCACCGATGAGCTGCTGCTGTACGCTATCCCGTTTGTCATCGAGGACCCGCAGCGGGTTGATGTCAATCCGCTGGCGGGTGTCCTCATCGAGGTCGAGGCCGCGTAGAAAGTCCTGGAGTGCCGCCCGGTAGACCGGGCGGCACTCGGTGTCCCCCAGCGAGTTGAGCAGCAGCCGGAAATTCTGCAGGCCCAGGGACCTGTAGGCGTCGACGGCCAGAATGATCAGCTCGGCGTCCAGCGCCGGGTCCTCGGAGCCCAGCGCCTCGGCGCCTACCTGTGAGAAGTGCCGGTAACGACCGGCCTGCGGCCGCTCGTAGCGGTAGTACGAGCCGGAGTACCAGAGCTTCACCGGCAGCGCGCCACGGTGCAGATTCGCCTGGAGGGCGGCGCGCAGCACGGAGGCGGTGCCCTCGGGGCGCAGGGCCAGCTCATCACCGCCCTTGGTGGTGAGGGTGTACATCTCCTTGGTCACGATGTCGGTGGACTCACCGACGCCGCGGGCGAAGAGGGCGGCCTGTTCAAAGCCGGGCGTCTCGATATAGCCGTATCCCGCGCGCTTGAGTGGCGCGGCGATCGCCTCGCGCACCGCCAGATAATCAGCCGAATCCGGTGGAATCAGGTCATACGTGCCCTTAGGGGCGGAAAAAGTGCTCACGGATTGTTCTCGCTACATTCCTCGTCGTGGGGCGGCCGTCGCGCCGCCGCCAGGGCCGCCCGCTGCCACATCCCGCATAAAGGGATTGGTGGCGCGTTCGCGGCCGATGGTGGTCTGGGGGCCATGGCCGGACAGCACCACGGTCGAGTCATCGAGCGGCAGGCACACCCGTGCCAGCGATCCGAGGAGCTCGGCGTGGTCGCCGCCGGGCAGATCGGTACGTCCGACGGAGCCGGCGAACAGCAGGTCGCCCGAGAAGAAGACCGGTGGAACGTCGTCCTGCTCGGGCAGCTTGAAGGTCACCGACCCCTTGGTATGACCTGGCGCGTGTGCGACGGTCAGCTCCAGACCGGCCAGCTCCAACCGCGATCCGTCCGTGAGCTCCTGGACATCGTCCGGCTCTCCCACGGTCAGCTCGCCCATCAACGGCTGCCCGATGGAGCGGCCCAGCCCCTTCTCCGGGTCGCTCATCATGTAGCGGTCGGCGGGGTGGATCCAGGCCGGGACACCGTGGGCACCGCAAACGGGCACCACCGAGGCCACATGGTCGAGATGGCCATGGGTGAGCACCACGGCGACCGGCTTCAGCCGGTGCTTGGCGATGGCCTCCTCGACACCTTCGGCGGCCTGGTGGCCTGGGTCGATGATCACGCACTCCTCACCAGCGGCGGGGGCGACCAGATAACAATTGGTCCCCCAGGCCCCGGCGGGGAACCCGGCAATGAGCACGATCGTCCTTCAGTCGTCCGGCAGAGGGTTGGGCAGTTCAGAGCCTACCGGCGGCGGCGCGGCCGTCGCGAACCCGTATACGGTACGGGCAACCTCTGGCACGTATGTACGCATGGTCCGAAGGAGACGTCCCGTGGTCAGCAGTGAGCAGCGGCGCAAGCAGCTCGCGCAGCAGAAGCTCGCCCGCCAGGAGCAGCGGCGGGCCGCCGCGCGCCGGAAGGCGCGGATCCGGAACTCAGCGATCGCGGGCGGACTCGTCCTGGTGCTCGCGGCGGGCATCGTGTATGCCACGGGCGCGCTGGGCGGCGACAGGAACGACGACGGGGAGAAGGACAGTGGAGACACCAAGGCCTCCTCGGATCTCTGCGAGAAGCCCGCGAAGGGCGAGCCGAACGGCAAGCAGTGGAAGAAAGAGCCGAAGATGGCGATCGACACCTCAGCGTCGTACGTCATGAACCTCGAGACCACATGCGGCGATATCGGCATCAAGCTGGACGCCGCGAAGGCACCGCGTACCGTGAACTCCTTCAACTTCCTGGCAGGTAACGGGTACTTCGACCACACCCGCTGCCACCGTCTGGTCGACCAGGGCATCTATGTGCTGCAGTGCGGCGACCCGACGGGTACGGGCCAGGGCGGCCCCGGCTACACCATTCCGGACGAGAATCTGAAGGACCCGAAGGTCAAGGACAAGGTCTACCCGGCCGGCACCGTGGCAATGGCCAATACGTACAACGCCCAGACCGGCAAGGGCCGCAACACCGGCGGCAGCCAGTTCTTCCTGGTCTACGAGGACAGTCCGCTGCCCCCGGACTACACCCCGTTCGGGACGGTCAACACCGGCATGGACGTGCTGAGGAAGATCGCGGAAGAGGGTTCCGTCAGCGATCCGCAGATTCAGGCCACGGTGCCGAAGGCGAACGTGGTGATCAACAAGGCGCCGGTCAGCAAGAGCTGAGACATGCCAAGCGTGGAATTTCGGTCGCGCTGGATGCGGACAGCCTGGCCGCCGGTCGCCTATGTTGGCGTTGTGTAGGGTGCCTGCTCCGGCCAGGCGATCAGCCCAGGCGATCAGCATTGTGAACCATTCCGAAGAACAGTCGGCCGGACGACAACTGTGGACGATGCCGGGGGTGCGGTGCCCCGTCGGTGTCATGTGGAGGAGGCGCTGTGAGCAGCGACCCGTGGGGCCGCGTCGATGAGACGGGGACCGTGTACGTGCGTACCGCCGATGGCGAAAAGGTCGTCGGCTCATGGCAGGCAGGCTCCCCAGAGGAGGCCCTGGCCTACTTCGAGCGCAAGTACGAGGGCCTGGTCGTGGAGATCGGCCTCCTTGAGCGCCGGGTGAAGACCACCGATCTGTCGGCCAAGGACGCGATGAGCGCGATCGGGCATCTGCGCGAGCAGGTGGACGCCCATCACGCGGTCGGCGACCTGGACGCGCTGCGCAAGCGGCTCGACAAGCTGACTGAGACGGTCGAGGCCCGTCGTGAGGAGCGCAAGGCAGCCAAGGCCAGGCAGTCCGAGGAGGCACGCAAGGCCAAGGAAGCGCTGGTCGCCGAGGCTGAGGAGCTTGCGCGCAGCGAACAGTGGCGGGCGGCCGGTGAGCGGCTGCGCGCACTGGTCGACACCTGGAAGGGCCTGCCCCGGCTGGACCGCAAGACGGACGACGAGCTGTGGCACCGTTTCTCCCATGCCCGCTCGGCCTTCTCCAAGCGCCGCAAGGCGCACTTCGCCGCGCTGGACGCGCAGCGCGAGGAGGCACGACAGCGCAAGGAGAAGCTGGTCGCCGAGGCCGAAGCGCTCTCGGACTCACGGGACTGGGGCCCGACGGCCGCCAAGTACCGCGAGCTGATGCAGGAGTGGAAGGCCGCGGGCCGGGCGCAGCGTGAGCACGAAGATACTCTGTGGCAGCGCTTCCGTGGTGCACAGGACGTCTTCTTCCAGGCACGCGGTGAGGTGTTCGCGGAGCGGGACGCGGAGCAGCGGGAGAACCTGGCCCGTAAGGAGGAGCTGGTCACCGAGGCCGAGAAGCTCCTGCCGATCACCGACCTCAAGGCGGCGCGGGCGGCCTTCCGGGCCATCAATGAGCGCTGGGACGCCGTTGGTCATGTGCCGCGGGACGCCCGGCCGAAGATCGAGGGCCGGATGCATGCTGTGGAACGGGCCATCCAGGAGGCCGAGGAGGCCGAGTGGCGCCGCACCAACCCGGAGGCGCGGGCACGGGCGGCCGGGCTGACCGGACAGTTGCAGGACGCGGTCGACAAACTCCGTGCGCAGGCCGAGAAGGCCCGGGCGGCGGGGAACACGGCCAAGGCCGAGAAGCTGGAGAAGGAGCTGGCCGGCCGGCAGGAGCTGCTGGACCAGGCACTCAAGGGCTTGGAGGAGTTCGGCGGCTGAGGGGTTCCGGCCGGGGCGGGAGGTGGGGGTTCCCCACCTCCCGCCCCTGTGCGGCCTGTCAGCCTGCCCGTTACGGTCTGCGCGCCGACGTGACGCGGTAGACGTCGTAGACGCCTTCTACGCCGCGGACCGCCTTGAGGACATGGCCCAGGTGCTTGGGGTCGCCCATCTCGAAAGTGAAACGGGAGGTGGCGACCCGGTCGCGGGAGGTCTGGACGGCCGCCGACAGGATGTTGACGTGCTGGTCCGAGAGGACCCGGGTGACATCCGAGAGCAGCCGGGAGCGGTCCAGCGCCTCGACCTGGATGGCGACCAGGAAGACGGAAGACTGGGTGGGCGCCCATTCGACCTCGAGGATGCGCTCCGGCTCCCGGGAGAGCGAGTCGACGTTGACGCAGTCGGCGCGGTGAACCGATACGCCGCTGCCACGGGTGACAAACCCGATGATGGGGTCACCGGGCACAGGTGTGCAGCAGCGGGCCAGCTTGACCCAGACGTCATCGACGCCCTTGACGATCACGCCGGGGTCAGCGCTGGAGCGCCGCTTGGCCCGGCGCTGGATCGGTGGGGCGGTCTCGGCGATGTCCTCGTTCGCGGCGTCCTCGCCACCGAGGGCCTGGACAAGCTTCTGGACGACGTTCTGCGCGGAGACATGGCCCTCGCCAATAGCCGCGTAGAGCGAGGAAATGTCCGGGTAGCGCATCTCATGCGCCAGGGTGACCAGTGAGTCGCCGGTGAGAATGCGCTGGATCGGCAGATTCTGCTTGCGCATCGCGCGGGCGATGGAGTCCTTGCCCTGCTCGATGGCCTCCTCACGGCGCTCCTTGGAGAACCACGCACGGATCTTGTTGCGGGCGCGGGGAGACTTGACGAAGCCGAGCCAGTCCCGGGAGGGCCCGGCGCCGGATGCCTTGGAGGTGAAGACCTCCACGGTGTCGCCGTTGTCCAGGGTCGACTCGAGCGGGACAAGCCGCCCGTTGACCCGGGCGCCGATGGTGCGGTGGCCGACCTCGGTATGGACGGCATAGGCGAAGTCGACGGGGGTGGCCCCGGCCGGAAGCGCTATGACATCGCCCTTGGGGGTGAAGACAAAGACCTCGTTACGGGAGAGGTCGAAGCGCAGCGACTCCAGGAACTCGCCTGGATCCTCGGTCTCCTTCTGCCAGTCGAGCAGCTGCCGCAGCCACGCCATGTCATTGACGGCGTCTTCCTTGCCGGCCTTCTTCGGCACATCCGTACGCACCTTGGAGGAGCCCGCCACGGCCTCCTGCTTGTACTTCCAGTGCGCGGCGATGCCGTATTCGGCGCGGCGGTGCATATCGAAGGTGCGGATCTGCATCTCGACGGGCTTGCCGCCCGGCCCGATGACCGTCGTGTGCAGCGACTGGTACATATTGAACTTGGGCATCGCGATGTAGTCCTTGAACCGCCCGGGCACCGGATTCCACCGGGCGTGCACGGTGCCCAGCGCCGCGTAGCAGTCACGGACGGTGTCGACGAGGACACGGATGCCCACCAGGTCGTAGATCTCGGCGAAGTCGCGGCCGCGCACGATCATCTTCTGGTAGACGCTGTAGTAGTGCTTGGGGCGCCCGGTCACGGTCGCCTTGATGCGGGCGCCGCGCAGATCGGACTGGACCTCGTCGGTGACGATCGCCAGGTACTCGTCGCGCTTGGGGGCGCGCTCGGCGACCAGCCGCACGATCTCGTCGTACATCTTGGGATAGAGGATCGCGAACGCGAGATCCTCCAGCTCCCACTTGATGGTGTTCATGCCCAGACGGTGGGCGAGCGGAGCGTAGATCTCCAGGGTCTCGCGGGCCTTCTGCTCCTGCTTCTCCCGGCGCAGGAAGCGCATGGTGCGCATATTGTGCAGCCGGTCGGCGAGCTTGATGACCAGGACCCGTGGGTCCTTCGCCATGGCGACGACCATCTTGCGTACGGTCTCGGCCTGGGCGGCCTCACCGAACTTGACCTTGTCCAGCTTGGTGACGCCGTCGACCAGGAGGGCGACCTGGTCGCCGAAGTCCCGGCGCAGGGTGTCCAGGCCGTACTCGGTGTCCTCGACGGTGTCGTGCAGCAGGCCCGCCATCAGGGTCGCCGGGTCCATGCCGAGCTCGGCGAGGATGGTGGTGACGGCCAAGGGGTGGGTGATGTACGGGTCGCCGCTCTTGCGCTTCTGGCCGCGGTGCCAGCGCTCGGCCACCTGATAGGCCCGCTCGATCTGGCGCAGGGTGGAGGTGTCGGCCTTCGGGTCGTTGCCGCGCACTATCCGCAGCAGGGGCTCCAGGACGGGGTTGTACGGGCTGGAGCGCTGCACACCGAGCCGGGCGAGGCGGGCACGTACGCGGTTGGAGGAGCCGTAGCGGCCGGAGACCCCCGAGACGGCACGCGCGGGCGAGACCTGGGCGCGCGCGCCCGGGTCCTCCTTCTTGCCCACCGCTGTCGACCCCGAGCCCGCACGGGCGGCTGCCTGGGGGCTGCTGGAAGACTGCGGCTTGGCGGTGTCGCCACTGCCCTGGTCGGGCGTCTTATCCGCGCCCTGGGCGGGTGCGGATGAGTCGGCGTCCCGGCGCTGTGCGGCGGTGAGCGGCTGGGACTCGTCTGGCAAGAGCACTCCTCGAGTGGACCCTCCTTGGCCGAAGACGGACGAGAAGGGATGTTCCGGCCCCCAGAAACAGATCTGGGCCTCCATGATATCGGCGCCGACGGCCCTGCTGGCGCGCGGCCGCCCAGAGCCTGCCACCGGTGGGGCTCCAGTGGCATGGCAGAAGGGCCGGGGAGCCAGCGATGTGGCCGCACAGGATGTTCTTCAGCGAAGAGAAAGGGCGTCCCGGGAAATCCGGGGCGCCCTCTCCTGCGGCATGCGCGTTGGGTGGTGGTCAGACCGTGATCAGTGCCTCCAGCGGGGCACCATTGAGGGACTGCTTCAGCCGGTGCCGTCCGGCGAGGAAACCCAGCTCCAGCAGGACGCCTATGCCCGCGACCTCGGCCCCGGCCCGGCGGATGAGCTGTAGCGACGCCTCGGCAGTGCCGCCGGTGGCCAGCACATCGTCGATGACCAGGACGCGGTCATCGGAGCCCAGCGCGTTGGCCTGGAGCTCGATCTCGGCGGTGCCGTACTCCAGCTCGTACGCCTGGCCGAGGGTCGGACCGGGCAGCTTGCCCGCCTTCCGCACCGGCACAAAGCCGACGCCGGCGCGGATGGCGACCGGGGCGGCAAGGATAAAGCCGCGTGCCTCCAGCCCGACGACCTTGGTCGCGCTGAATTCGGCACAGCGCTCGGCCAGTGTTTCGGTGAGCGCGGTGAAGGCGGCCGGATCGGCGAGCAGCGGTGAGATGTCCTTGAACATCACGCCCGGCTTCGGGTAGTCCGCCACATCGCGGATCCGGCTGAGCAGCAGGCTGGCCAGCTCCTCAGGGACCGGGGTCAGTGAGGTCACGGGGCCGTCACCGCCGCTTTCCGGAGCGGCTGCGGCCACGGCCACCGGGCGTACCACCCTGGCGGCGTGGAGCGACGACCCCGGCACCGGCCGGTGCGGCGTCCTGCGGCTCGGCGTCCTCGTCGGCGTCGTCGTCCTCCTCGTGGAGGTCTACAGAGCCGTCTTCCTCGGAGCCGACCTTCGTCAGGGTCTTGGCCCGCTTGGTCAGCACCCGCTTGTCGTGGGCCTTGACCGTCGATTCGCGGGTCTTGAGGTCCACGACCACCGGGGTGGCGATCATGATCGAGGAGTACGTACCCGCGGCGAGGCCGACGAACAGCGACAGCGCGATGTCCTTGAGCATGCCGCCGCCGAGCAGCCCGGCGCCGATGAAGAGGAGCCCGGCCACCGGGAGCAGGGCGACCACCGAGGTGTTGACGGAACGGATCAGGGTCGCGTTGAGCCCGAGGTTGGCGAGCTCGCCATACGTGTGGCGGGACTGCTTGCCGAGGGTCCCGGTCTTCTCCTTGACCTTGTCGAACACCACGACCGTGTCATACAGCGAGTAGCCGAGGATCGTCAGCACACCGACCACGGTGCCGGGGGTGACCTCGAAGCCGACGATGGCGTACACCCCGACGGTGATCACCAGGTCGTGGATCAGAGCGACCAGGGCGGCCAGCGCCATCCGCCACTCGAAGGCGATGGCCAGATAGACGCTCACCAGCACCAGGAAGATCACCATGCCGGTGAGGGCCTTGCTGGTCATCTGCTCGCCCCAGCTGGGGCCGACCAGATCGGAGTCCAGTTGCTGGGTGGGGATACCGAGCTCCTTGGCGAGAGCCGCACGGGTCTCGTTGGAGGTCTCCGTGTCCAGGCCCGTGACCGTGATGCGGAGCCCGCCGCTGCCCAGCTGCTGGACTCGGGCATCGTTTCCGGAGGCAGCCTGGGCGGTCGAGCGCGCCTGCTCTACGGTCATCTCGGTCTTGGGCGTGGTGTAGACAGCACCGCCCTGGAACTCGACGCCCATGAAGAGCCCCTTGGCCCCAAGGCCGGTCAGGGAAATCACGATCATGAGCAGCGAAATGCCGTACCAGAGCTTCCGCCGGGCGACGAAGTCATAGCTGGAGTCACCGCGGTACAGCTTGGCACCGAGAGCGCCGATCCGTGACATCTCAGGCCTCCTTCGGGTCGGCGGAGAGGGGGGCCGAGCGACGGCGACTGCCCCTGATCGGTGGCCGTGCGCCGAGACGCTTGGGGCTGAGGCCGGACCACGGGTGGCCGTCAGCGAAGAACTTCCGACCGGCAAGCAGCGTCGTCATCGGCTTGGTGAGCAGGAACACCACCACCACGTCCAGGGCCGTGGTCAGGCCGAGCACGAAGGCGAAGCCCTGCACCGTACCGACGGCGGCGAAGAACAGCACCACGGCGGCCAGGAACGAGACGACGTCGGAGACGAGGATCGTACGCCGGGCCCGGGGCCAGGCCCGTTCGATGGCGGGCCGGATGCTGCGTCCCTCCCGGACCTCGTCCCTGATTCTCTCGAAGTAGACGATGAAGGAGTCCGCTGTGATGCCGATGGCCACGATGGCGCCGCAGATCGCCGGGAGACTCAGCGCGAAGCCGATCCCCGGCCCCAGCAAGGTCATGATCGTATAGGTCAGCCCGCCCATGGCCATCAGGCTGGCGACCGCGACAGCGGCCAGCGCCCGGTAGTAGAAGAGCAGATAGAGGACGACGAGTGCCAGGCCGATGGCCCCGGCGATCAGACCCGCCTTGAGCTGCTCACCGGCGAGTGCGGCTCCAATGCTGGAGACGTTGGCCTCCTCGAAGCTGATCGGCAGGGCACCGAACTTGAGGACGTTCGCCAGATCGCTGGCGGACTCCTGGGTGAAGCTGCCTTCGATCTTGGCCTGGCCGCCGGGGATCCGTCCCTGAACGGAGGGGGCGGAGACGACTTCACCGTCGAGCACGATCGCGAACTGGTTCTGCGGCGGCGGCAACTGGGCGATCTGACCCGTGACGTCAGCGAACTTCTCGGCTCCACGGGAGTTGAAGTCCATCTGGACGATCCACTGACGGCTCCGCTCGTCAATGACGGCGGCGGCGCCCTTGACGTCGGTCCCAGGGACCTCGACCTTGCCGAGCGCGTACTTAACCGGGCGCTCACGATCACAGGCCACGATGGGGTCGGACGCATCAACCTGGGCCGCAGCCCGGTTGGCCTCGAGACGGGCCTGCTTGGTGGAGCAGTCCAGCGCCTCCAGCTGCTTGCCCAGATCGCCCGGAAGGCCCTGCTGCCCCGGCACGGTGGGGTCTTCCTGCTTCTCCTCCGGGGCGGGGGAGCCCGTCGGCTTCGGCGACTCGGTGCCGTCGTCGTTGGCCTTCAGGGCATCGGTGGCGGCACGACCCTGGGTGGTGGGCTCGGAGGACGGGGAAGAGGCGGAGTCAGTCTTGTCGCCCTTGTCGCCCTTCTTCTCGTCACCCTTGTCGCCGCCGTCCTTGGCCCCATCGGGCCGAGCGGGGGCGGGCGTGGCGGGAGCCTCGGCGAGCACCAGCCGGAAGCCCAGCTCGGCCGTGGATCCGACCTGCTCGCGGGCCTGCTTCTCGTCAGTGCCGCGGGGGATGTTGACGATGATGTTCCGGGTGCCCTGGGTCTGAACCTCGGCTTCCGCGACGCCCAGCCCATTGACGCGCCGCTCGATGATCGAAGCGGCGGTGTTCATGTTGGTCTCGTTGATGGCGCTCTTCTTGCCGGGCTGGTCCTGCGCCTCGAGCGTGATGCTCGTGCCGCCCGCCAGGTCGATGCCCAGCCGGGGCGTTTGAGACGGGGCAAGGAACATGCCCCCGACGAGAACCCCCATGAGCACGATGATCATCGTGAGGGGGCGCCACGGTTTTCCCGGCGTCCCCGGGGACCTGCGGCCCCTTTTCGGTGTTGCCACCTTCTCGTATCTCCCTGTCCAGCCGCCCGCGCGCGATGGTCACCGCGCGGCCGCGAAGTGGTGTGCGGAACGTGCGACGCCGCCGGACCTTATGGGTCGGTCCGGCGGCGTGCCCGATTACTTCGAGCCGTTGTCGCCGTCCTGCTTGGTGTCCTTGGGCTCCCCGTCCTCAGCGGCGTCGGTCTCGTCGCTGTTCTTACCCAGGTCGATCTTCTCACCCTCGGTGGCGTCCGGGTCCTCGGTCAGTGAGGAGGCGTCGTCCGGGATCACCGGGGTGTCGTCGTCGACGGCGGGTGCGCCGGTGACGATGCGCTCGTACTCATCATCCTCCAGCACCGCGCCAACGGCATTCTTCGCGTACATGGCGTGCACCCCAGGGGCCACCTCAAGGAGGACGGTGTCGTCGTGGACCTCCTTGACCGTGGCGTACATACCGCCGATGGTCCGGATGCCGGTGCCAGGCTGCATCTGTTCACGCATCTGCACGGCCTGCTGCTGCTTCTTCTTAGCCGACCGGGTCATCAGGAACATGGCGCCGATGAGCACGATGAAGGGGAGGAGAATTGCGATATCCACGGCGGAAGAGTTTCCTTTGTATGACCGCGGGGAGCGGCCTGGGGTATGGGGTGGGCAGGCCATCCGGTAGGGACGGCATCGGCGGAGTCTAAGCGAGCCCGCACCTGTGGAACAACGTCCAGCATGGCACTGGGGTTCCATCGGCGGCGAGTCTCCTCGCCGTCACACTCCGAAGAGCCCGCCTTGTCCCGGTGCGCCCCCTTGCGGTGACGCGGACTGCTGGGGCGGGACGAGCCCCAGGTGAGCCCATGCGGCAGGGGTGGCGACGCGGCCCCTGGGAGTGCGGGCGAGCAGGCCCTCACGGACCAGGAAGGGCTCGGCGACTTCTTCAACTGTCTCACGTTCCTCCCCAACCGCGACGGAGAGGGTGGACAGGCCCACCGGGCCACCGTTGAACAGCTTGAGCAGCGCTTCGAGCACCGCACGGTCGAGCCGGTCCAGACCGCGGCCATCCACCTCATAGACCGCCAGGGCCCGGGCGGCCACCTCGCGGGTGATCACGCCATCGGCCTTGACCTGGGCGTAGTCCCGCACCCGGCGCAGCAGTCGGTTGGCGATACGCGGGGTGCCACGGGAGCGTCCGGCGATCTCGGTGGCGCCTTCGGCGTCGGTCTCGACGTCCAGCAGCCGGGCGGAGCGGTGGATGACGCGCTCCAGTTCGTCGGGCTCGTAGAACTCCATATGCGCGGTGAAGCCGAAGCGGTCACGCAGCGGGGGCGGCAGCAGTCCGGCCCGGGTAGTGGCGCCGACCAGCGTGAAGGGCGGGAGCTCCAGGGGGATGGCGGTGGCGCCGGGGCCCTTGCCGACGATGACGTCGACGCGGAAGTCCTCCATGGCCATATAGAGCATTTCCTCGGCGGGCCGGGACATCCGGTGGATCTCATCGAGAAAGAGCACCTCGCCCTCCTGAAGGGAGGAGAGGATCGCGGCGAGGTCTCCGGCGTGCTGGATGGCCGGACCGGAGGTGATCCGGATGGGGGCGCCCATCTCGGCCGCGATGATCATAGAGAGGGTTGTCTTGCCAAGGCCGGGCGCACCGGAGAGCAGCACATGGTCGGCTGTGCCACCGCGCTGGCGGGCGGCCCTGAGTACCAGGTCGAGCTGTTCGCGCACCTTGGTCTGGCCGATGAACTCGTCCAGGTCCTTGGGGCGCAGGGCCGCCTCGACGGCGGTGTCCTCGCTGTCGGCGGTGGCGCCCACGAGGCGCTCCGCGCCGTCATCCCAGGTCATACGGGTCGCCTCCCGGAATCGAGGTCTTTCCCCAGCCCCTCCCCTTCCCGAGACTGGGGGCTCCGCCCCCAGACCCCCACTGTGTTGTGGGCACAGCCCCGGCCACCGGACCGCACCGGCGCCCCCGGGGGCCCGGAGCCGGAGCCCCGCCACGCGGCGGAGCCGCACATCGGCACAGCGGGGAGGTGGGGGCACCTCCTGGGGGCACCTCCCAGACGAAGTCTGGGGGAGGTAGCTGGGGGAGGGACTCGGGGACACCAACCCAGGACGCCCCCGGAGCGGGTAGTTGCGTGGGCAGGGCCCAGCGACGGGCCACCCGGTGAGCCCACGCTGAAAGCGCGGGCCCCCAGCGCGGGCGGCAGGGCTCCGCAGTAAGTACAGCTGGGGCAGGGCAAGCGTGGCATCGGGAATCTCTCGTTGGTCAACGGGTGCGGTTCAGGGTCTGCAGCGCCGCGCGGAGCAACCGCGGGACCGGCGGCGGGCCGCCCTCGGCCGCCGCAGCTTCGGCCTGCGGGGCGACGGCGGTTACCGCCTCGTCGGCCTCCCGGGTGGCGTAGCCGAGGCCGATCAGGGCGGCGTGCAGCTGCTCCCGCCAGTCGGCGGCGGCGTTGCCCACGCCTTGGCGGCCGATATGCGCTCCGGCGCCCACGGGCCCGCCCAGCCGGTCCTTGAGCTCCAGCAGCAGCTTCTGCGCGCCCTTCTTGCCGATGCCCGGGACGGCGGTGAGGGCTTTTTCGTCGCCGCTGGATACGGCCAGCCGCAGTGCGTCGGGGCTGTGTACGGCGAGCATCGCCTGAGCGAGCCGGGGGCCGACGCCGCTGGCGGTCTGCAGCAGCTCGAAGACCTGTCGCTCATCGTCGTCGGCGAAACCGTAGAGGGTGAGCGAGTCCTCCCGTACGACCAGCGAGGTGGCGAGCTTGGCCGGCTGTCCTACGCGCAGTCCGGCCAGGGTGGCGGGGGTGCACTGGACGGCCATGCCGACACCGCCGACCTCGACCACGGCGGTGTCCGGGGCGAGGGCGGCGACCGGCCCGGAGACGAAGGCGATCATCGGATGGTGCCTTTCTGTACACGGGGGTCGGGACCGCGCCGGGCGGCGGCATGGGCCCGCTGAAGACGGTTCAGCGCGGGCGCGCGCCAGAGGTGGCAGATGGCGAGCGCGAGCGCGTCGGCGGCGTCCGCGGGCCTGGGCGGCGCGTCGAGCCGCAGCAACCGGGTCACCATCGCGGCGACCTGCGCCTTGTCGGCCCGCCCGGTGCCGGTGACGGCGGCCTTGACCTCGCTGGGGGTGTGCAGGGCGACCGGCAGCCCGCGGCGGGCGGCGCAGAGCATGGCGACGGCACTGGCCTGGGCGGTGCCCATGACCGTACGGACGTTGTGCTGGCTGAACACCCGCTCCACGGCGACCGCTTCGGGCTGGTGGGTGTCCAGCCACTCGTCCATGCCGCGCTCGATCTCCACGAGCCGCTGGGCGACTTCGGCGTCGGCGGGGGTGCGGATCACGCCCACCGCGGCCATCCGCAGCGGGCGGCCCGCGACGCCCTCCACGACCCCGATGCCGCAGCGGGTCAGCCCCGGATCCACGCCGAGCACGCGCACCGCGCCCTCACCTTCTCGCTTCGGTCAACTGTTCTCGCAGGTTATCGGCTGGCGCCGACAACGCCGACGGGCCGGTGAGGTGTGTCTGCCTCACCGGCCCGCTGGATACCGCAAAGCTCAAAAGCTCAGCCGACCTTGGCCATGACCTCGTCGGAGACATCGAAGTTGGCGAAGACGTTCTGCACGTCGTCGCTGTCCTCAAGGGCGTCGATCAGCTTGAAGATCTTGCGTGCGCCCTCCTCGTCCAGCTGAACCTGCATGGTCGGTACGAAGTTGGCGTCGGCCGAGTCGTAGTCGATCCCGGCTTCCTGGAGCGCGGTGCGGACAGCGACCAGGTCGGTCGCCTCGCTGATCACCTCGAAGGACTCGCCCAGGTCGTTGACTTCCTCAACACCCGCTTCGAGGACCGCGCCAAGGACATCGTCCTCGGTCAGCTCTCCCTTGGGGACGATGACAACGCCCTTGCGGTTGAAGAGGTACGAGACCGAGCCGGGGTCGGCCATCGAACCGCCGTTGCGGGTCATGGCGACACGGACATCGGAGGCGGCCCGGTTGCGGTTGTCGGTCAGGCACTCGATAAGAACCGCGACGCCGTTGGGGCCGTAGCCCTCGTACATGATCGTCTCGTAGTCGGCGCCGCCGGCCTCAAGACCCGCACCGCGCTTGACCGCGCTGTCGATGTTCTTGTTCGGCACCGAGCTCTTCTTCGCCTTCTGAATGGCGTCGTAGAGCGTGGGGTTGCCGTCCGGGTCAGCTCCGCCGGTACGGGCCGCGACCTCGATGTTCTTGATCAGCTTGGCGAAAAGCTTGCCGCGTTTGGCATCGATCACGGCCTTCTTGTGCTTGGTGGTTGCCCACTTAGAGTGGCCGGACACAGCCTCGCTCCTTCAAAGTCACCAACAGAACCAACTCCGCGATCCTACGCCAGCCGCTTATCCCGCTTCCCGCACCATCGCGGTGAACAGCGAGTGCACGCGGTGGTCGCCGGTGAGTTCGGGGTGGAAGGAGGTAGCCAGGAGGTTCCCCTGGCGGACCGCGACCGTGTGACCGTCATACCTGGCCAGAGTCCTGGCCTCGGCGCCGGTGGACTCCACCCACGGTGCCCGGATGAACACGCCGTCGACCGGGCCGCCCTCGATGCCCGCGACCTCGATGGCGGCCTCGAAGGACTCGTTCTGCCGCCCGAAGGCGTTGCGGCGCACGATCATGTCGATGCCGCCGATGGTCTCCTGGTCCGAGCGCGGGTCCAGGATCTTGTCGGCGAGCATGATCATGCCCGCGCAGGAGCCGTAAGCGGGCATCCCGGAGCGGACCCGGTCGCGCAGCGGCTCCAGCAGGCCGAAGGCGGTCGCCAGCTTGGAGATGGTGGTGGACTCGCCACCGGGTATCACCAGGCCGTCGACCGCTGCGAGCTCTTCGGGGCGGCGGACGGTACGGGCCTCGGCGCCGGCGCCGGCGAGTGCGGCCAGATGCTCACGGACGTCGCCCTGGAGGGCGAGAACGCCGATGGTGGGGGTGCGGGTGCTCAACGGGTACCTCTCGGAACGGGTGCTGTCGGCCCACGCCGGGGCGGGTGGTTTCTCCCCAGTCCCGCCCCTTCCCGGAAACCGGGGCTTCGCCCCGGGACCCCGGGGTTGGCCGGTGCGGGCCCGGTGGCCGGTGTTGTGCCCACCCGTTCCGCCCCTCGGGCGGACCGAGTGCCCACAACACTGTGGGGGTGAGCCTGCTAGGGCTCCCCCGTTACCAGCCTCGGGTGGCGTAGCGTTCGGAGTCGGGGAGGGTGTCGCAGTTGATGCCGACCATGGCCTCGCCCAGGTCGCGCGAGGCCTCCGCGATGACCTTGGGGTCGTCGTAGAAGGTGGTGGCCTTCACGATGGCGGCGGCGCGCTTGGCCGGGTCACCGGACTTGAAGATGCCGGATCCGACGAAGACACCCTCGGCGCCGAGCTGGCGCATCAGCGCCGCGTCGGCCGGGGTGGCGACACCACCGGCGGAGAAGAGCACCACCGGCAGCTTGCCGAGCTCGGCGACCTCCTTGACCAGCTCATACGGGGCGCGCAGGTCCTTGGCGGCGGCGTACAGCTCGTTGTTGTCGAAGCCGCGCAGGCGGGCGATCTCGTTCTTGATCTGGCGCATGTGGCGGACGGCCTCCACCACGTTGCCGGTGCCGGCCTCGCCCTTGGAACGGATCATGGCCGCGCCCTCGGCGATCCGGCGCAGGGCCTCGCCAAGGTTGGTGGCACCACAGACGAAGGGGGTGGTGAAGGACCACTTGTCGCTGTGGTTGACCTCGTCGGCCGGGGTGAGGACCTCGGACTCGTCGATGTAGTCGACACCGAGCGACTGGAGCACCTGGGCCTCAACGAAGTGGCCGATACGCGACTTGGCCATGACCGGGATGGAGACCGCGCTGATAATCCCGTCGATCATGTCCGGGTCGGACATACGGGCCACGCCACCGTCCTTGCGGATATCGGCCGGGACACGCTCCAGGGCCATCACCGCGACAGCACCGGCGTCCTCAGCGATCTTCGCTTCCTCGGGCGTGACAACATCCATGATCACGCCGCCCTTGAGCTGCTCGGCCATGCCACGCTTGACGCGCGCGGTGCCGATCTCGTGGTTCTGGGACGCGTTGGGGGACGTGCTCGACACGGTTTGACCTCACTCGACGACGAAAAGTGCGATGGGGACCATCGTAGGCCCGTTCGGTTAGCCACTCCGACCGGCCACCGAGTCCACTTCGGGGCCGGTCGTGCTGCACAAGTGATAAAAGCGCCAGATCCACCGCCCCGGAAAGGGCCAATTCGAGGTCAGTGGCTCTCCCCGCCGACCGTCCCACGGTCGGCGAGGGCGGCCGGGGGCTCATCATCCATCTCGAAGGCGAGCGGGAACGGGGCGTGCCCGGCGAGCCGGAACCAGCGCACTTTGTGGTGGCGGCGCAGGGCTCGCGCGGCCCGTACCGCGTCGTTGTGGAAGCGCCGTGCCATCGGCACCCGGCGCACCGCCGCGGCCAGTTCGGCCGCGGTGGCCTCGCCACCCGGCACGGCCCGTACGACGTCGACCTGGGCGCTGTCGGCGAAGACCGCGCGCAGGGCCTGGCTCAGCTCGCTCTCGGCGACCTCGCGCTGCTCCTCCTCGGCGAGCCGGGCGACGTGCGCGGCCTGGTAGAGGACCATCGAGGCGGCCGGATCGAACACCCCGGAGGTGGCGAGCTCCTGGGCGATGGAGGCCCGGCGCAGCAGCTGAGCGTCGAGCGCGGCCCGGGCCGCGTCGATACGCGCGTGCAGCCGGTCGAGGCGTCCGGCCGTCCAGCTGAGGTAGACGCCGATGAGCAGCAGTGCCGCAGTGATCCAAAGGAGCCAGAAGAGCGTGGTCACGGCTCGCTACCGTACCTGCCGGAACGTTGCGCCCCTTGGTCCGCCCATCATGCGCGAGGCCACAGTCGGCCGAAGGGCCGCACTCGGTCATCCGCGGCTACGGTGGAGGCGCCTTCCGCCACCGTCTCGTACACGGCGAGGATGTCCGCACCGACCGTGGACCAGTCGAAGCGGCGCACATGGCGGGCGGCGCGGTCCTGCAGCTCCTTGCGCCGCTTCGGATCGCTGAGCAGGCGCAGGGCCGCCTCGGCCAGGGCTCCGGCGTCCTCATTGGCGAACAGCTCGCCCGCCTCTCCCCCGTCCAGCACCTGGATGAAGGCGTCCAGATCGCTGGCGAGCACCGGGGCCTGCGCGGACATTGCCTCCACGAGAATGATGCCGAAGCTCTCCCCGCCGAGATTGGGCGCGACGTAGAGGTCGACGCTGCGCAGCAGCCGCGCCTTGTCCTCGTCGCTGACCATGCCAAGGAACTCGACCCGCTCGCGCATCCGGTGCGGCAGGGCGGCGACGGCCTCCTCCTCGTCGCCGCGCCCGGCGACCAGCAGCCGGGTCTGCGGCCGCTCGGCGAGAATCTGCGGCAGGGCCTTCATCAGCACCGGCAGCCCCTTGCGTGGCTCGTCAATCCGGCCGATGAAGCCGATGGTGTCCCCCTGCCACTCCGTCTTGGGCTGGGCGCTGGCGAAGAAGTCGACATCGACGCCGTTGGGGATGACCACCGCGTCGCCGCCCAGGTGCTCGACCAGGGTGCGCCGGGCGTACTCGCTGACTGCGATACGGGCGCTGATCTTCTCCAGCGCGGGCTGCAGCATCGGATACGCCGCGATCATGGCCCGGGAGCGGGGGTTGGAGGTGTGGAAGGTGGCGACGATCGGGCCGCGCGCCGCCCAGCAGGAGAGCAGGGCAAGCGAGGGGGTGGTCGGCTCGTGGATGTGCAGGACGTCGAAGTCGCCCTCATTCACCCAGCGGCGTACCCGGGCGGCGGACAGAAAGCCGAAGTTGAGCCGGGCCACCGAGCCGTTGTACGGCACCGGCACGGCACGGCCCGCGGAGACCGCGTAGGGCGGCAACGGGGTCTCGTCATCGGCGGGAGCGAGTACGGACACCTCATGCCCCTGCCGGATCAGGTGCTCGGCCAGGTCGCGGATATGGAATTGGACACCACCGGGGACATCCCAGGAGTACGGGCAGACGATCCCGATCCTCACGGTCGCTCCGATCCCGGGCTGTTCCGCACACGTGGCTCCAGGTCGGCGAGCCACAGCCGCTGAAGCATATGCCAGTTCTCCGGGTGCTCGGCGATCCCCGCCGCGAAACCATCGGCCATGGCCTGGGTCATGACCGCGGCCTTCTCCCGGCGGGTGCCGGTCTCGGGGATCTCCACCGGCGGAAGGACCCGGCCCTTCATGACCGGCGAGTCATCGAACCACAGCTGGGCCGGCAGCAGCAGCGCACCGGTCTGCTGGGCCAGCAGGGCCGGTCCACCGGGCATCCGCGCCGTCTCGCCGAAGAAATTCACCTCGATACCGGAGGCCGACAGATCACGGTCGGCGACCAGGGCGACCAGACCGCCCGCGCGCAGCCGCCGGGCGAGGACGCCGAAAGCGGCGCCGCCGGTGTGTGGCAGCACCTCCATTCCCAGGCTCTCGCGGTAGGCAACGAAACGGTCGTAAAGGCTCTCCGGCTTCAGCCGCTCGACGACCGTGGTGAGCGGGGTGCCGAGCTCGGTGGTGACCCAGGCTCCGGCCAGGTCCCAGTTGGCCATGTGCGGCGTTGCCAGAATGACGCCCCGGCCGGAGGCGATCCCATCGGTGAGACGGTGCAGCTCCTCGACCTCGACGCTGCGGCGAATCCGCTGCTCGCTCCAGGCGGGCATCCGGAAGGACTCGATCCAGTAGCGCATGTACGAGCGCATACCCGCTCGGGAGAGCTCCCTGAGCTGCTGCGGGGTGGCGTCGGGGACGACCCGGGCGAGGTTGGACTCCAGTCGGCGTACGCCCTCGCCGCGCCGCCGCCAGGCGGCGTCGCCGATACGCCGTCCCAGCGGTACGGCGGTGCGCTCGGGAAGCCGCTTCACCGCGCCCCAGCCGAGCCCGTACAGGCCGTCGGCAAGCCGTTCCTTCACGCCGATCCACTCCCCTGCTCCGCCCCGGTCCCGGACCCGGGCTCAGGCCCGGGCCCGGCGGCCGCGTCCGCCTCCGCCGCCTCGCGACGTACGGTCACCACCCGCTGTGCGAGGGTGACGAGGCTGCCCACGGCCACGACCCACAGCGCGATCGGCAGCAGCACCCCGATATGCGGGACACCGAATTTCTCAAAGCCGGCCAGCCCCGCGGACACCAGCGTGATGACCAGCCGCTCGGCCCGTTCGACGAGCCCGTTGACCCTGACCGGCAGCCCGATGCTCTCACCACGCGCCTTGGTGTACGAGACCACCTGGCCGCTGGCGAGGCAGAAGATCGCCACCGCACAGAGCAGGATGCTGTCGCCCCTGCCCGCGTACCAGAGCGCCAGCCCGCCGAAGACGGCCGCGTCGGCGACCCGGTCAAGGGTGGAGTCCAGGAAAGCGCCCCAGCGGCTGGACGTCCCGGCCTGCCGGGCCATATTGCCGTCGATCAGATCCGAGAAGACGAACAGCGTGATGGTGACGGCGCCCCAGAAGAACTCGCCCTGCGGGAAGAAGACCAGCGCTCCGGCCACCACCCCGCCCGTACCGATGAGAGTGACCGCGTCAGGGCTCACCCCCAGACGCAGCAGCAGTGCGGCGAACGGTGTGAGGACACGCGTGAAGAAGGCACGCGCGTACTTGTTCAGCATGGCCGTCCCGGAGGTTCGTTTACGAGCCGGATGGCGTGCGGCCACCGGCTGGCCCATCGTAGCCACGAGCCCCCGGGCAACCGCGAACGGATCGCGGCTGGCCGGGTTGAGCGGGAGCCATCGTCGAACAGGTCGATGATCGGCCAAATGTGCGATCTCGTTCAGCCGCCCGGTTACGGCGCCATGTGTGACGTATGGACGCATGGTGCTCCCAGTGGAAAGCTCGAAGAACCGCGGGTGTCGACCGAAGAGGCGGGACACATCATGGGCGACAAGGCGAGCACACCCTCTGGAGCCGCCGGCAGGGCAACGGCGGCCGACCATCCCTCATCCATCCGGAATGTGGTGCTGGTCGGCCATAGCGGGTCCGGGAAAACAACTCTGGTCGAGGCCCTGGCGCTGGCCTCAGGCGCGGTGAACCGCGCGGGCCGGGTAGAGGACGGCGGCTCTCTGTCCGACTACGACGAGATCGAGCACCGGCAGCAGCGCTCGGTGCAAGTGTCGCTGGTGCCCGTCGAATGGGGCGGCATCAAGATCAATCTGCTGGATACTCCCGGATACGCCGACTTCGTCGGGGAGTTGCGGGCCGGTCTGCGGGCAGCGGACGCGGCCCTTTTCGTTGTCTCCGCGGCCGACGGTGTGGACGGGGGGACCCAGCTGGTCTGGAACGAATGCGCGGCGGTTGGCATGCCACGGGCCATCGTGGTCACCCATCTGGACGCAGCCCGGGCGAACTTTCATGAAATGACCGCGGTCTGCCAGCGGATCTTCGGCGGCGACGACCCCGACGCCGTACTGCCGCTGTATCTGCCGCTGCACGGCGAACCGGGAGCGGACGGGCATCCACCGGTGGCCGGGCTGATCGGGCTGCTGTCCCAGCGGATCTTCGACTACTCCTCGGGCACCCGGACCGACCGCGAGCCGGACCCCGGGCATCTGCCGCTGATCGAGGAGGCCCGCAACCGGCTCATCGAGGGGATCATCGCCGAGAGCGAGGACGAATCCCTGATGGACCGCTATCTGGCCGGCGAGAGCCTGGACACCAAGACGCTCATCGAGGACCTCGAGAAGGCCGTCGCACGAGCCGTCTTCCACCCGGTGCTGGCCGCCGCACCAGCCGCCGAGGGAGCCAGACAGGGACTGGGCACGGTAGAGCTCCTGGAGCTGATCACCGGGGGCTTCCCCACCCCCGAGGAGCGGGACATCCCGCCGGTCACCACCCCGCAGGGCAAGCCGCGGCCACCGCTGGTCTGCGACCCGGCCGGCCCGCTGGCGGCCGAGGTCGTGAAGACCTCATCCGACCCGTATGTGGGACGCGTCTCCCTGGTGCGCGTCTTCTCCGGGACGCTGCGCCCCGACCAGACGGTCCATGTCTCGGGACACGGACTGGAGGACCGTGGTCACGAGGACCACGATGTCGACGAGCGGGTGGGCGCGCTGACCTCTCCCTTCGGAAAACAGCAGCGCACCCTCAACCGGGCCATCGCGGGCGACCTCGCCTGTGTCGCCAAGCTGTCCCACGCCGAGACCGGAGACACCCTCTCCGGCAAGGACAACCCCCTGCTGATGGAGCCGTGGGTGATGCCCGATCCGCTGCTGCCGGTCGCCATCCGGGCACACAGCAAGGCGGACGAGGACAAGCTCTCCCAGGGCCTGTCCCGGCTGGTCGCCGAGGACCCGACCATGCGCCTGGAGCAGAACCCGCACACCCACCAGGTCGTGCTCTGGTGCCTGGGCGAGGCCCATGTGGATGTGGCGCTGGAGCGGCTGCGTACCCGCTACGGGGTACAGGTCGACACCGAGCCGCACCGGGTGTCGATGCGGGAGACCTTCGCTGGGCGGGCGGCCGGGCGCGGGCGGCATGTCAAACAGTCGGGCGGGCACGGCCAGTACGCCATCTGCGAGATCACCGTGGAGCCGCTGCCCGGCGGTTCGGGCATCGAGTTCGTCGACAAGGTGGTGGGCGGCGCGGTGCCCCGGCAGTTCATCCCCTCCGTCGAGAAAGGCGTACGCGCCCAGGCCACAAAGGGCGTCGCCGCCGGATATCCGCTCGTCGATGTGCGGGTGACGCTGCACGACGGCAAGGCGCACTCGGTGGACTCCTCGGACGCGGCCTTCCAGACCGCGGGAGCACTGGCGCTACGGGAAGCCGCTTCCCAGGCTTCAATCCATCTGCTGGAACCGGTCGCCGAGATCGAGGTCCTGGTCGCGGACGAGTATGTCGGCTCCGTGATGAGCGATCTGTCAGGGCGGCGCGGCCGGGTCGTGGGCACCGAGCAGACCAGCGGCGGCACCACACTCGTACGGGCCGAGGTGCCGGAGATCGAGATCAGCCGCTACGCGGTGGATCTGCGCTCACTGTCCCATGGCACCGGGCGGTTCTCCCGCTCGTACATCCGTCATGAGCCCATGCCTCAGCAGCTCGCGGCGAAGATCCGCGAACAGACCGAGAACGGCGGCTGATGCCGGATACGCTGACGGTTCGGCACGATGTGTGCGGCATCCCGTAGTGGGGAACGGGCCCTTGGCCGGATGTGCGAACGAGAGTGGGGGCATACGTGGCGGGCTTCGATGACCGACAGCAGGGCGTGGAGGTGGACTTCAGCCCGGGCGCGCAGATTCCGCTGACCGGCGCCGCCGGGCAGACCGCCGTCACCCAGGCGCTGGCCTCGGCCGCCTACCGGGACGGCTCGGTCGAAGATCTGCTGAAGGCCAATGAGGATGCCACGGTCAAGCCGCCCAAGCTCTCCCTGTTCGAGCCGAACCTGGGTGAGGCCTTCTCCCGCGCGGTGCAGGTGCGGGTGCTGGGCGGCGGACGCAAGCCACTGATCCAGTCGTTCGGCACCGACGCGCAGTCGATCGTCGACCACTGCATCGCCGCTACCCGGATCCGCAAGGAGCGCGATACCCGGCTCACCGTGGTGATGGTGGTCTTCGGGCTGATTTTCCTGCCCGGAGTGCTGATCTGGCTCGGCGGCTTCCAGCTCCGCCGGTCACTGGCCGGATCGCAGGACAAGCGGGCCGGGGCGGTGGGCATCGCCGCTCTGGTGGCACTGGCCGCGGTGATCATCGTAGTCGCCATACAGCTGCCGTTCAGCGGCTTCTGGGCACTCTATCTGCGCGCCATGCTGGTTGCCCCGGTCGTCGGCTGGCTGTGGGCCAAGCAGATCTGCGAGCGGTACGCGAAGGATCTCCGCGAATACTGGAAAGGGCTGCTGGGGGGCGCCGGTGTCGGGGCGAAGATCCCCGAGGCGGTGCCACAGGACCCCGGCGACGCCGAGGCCGAGCGGCTCCGGCAGGCCCTGACCAAGCTCGCCGCCGAGCAGAACAGCAACCTCGTCTTCTACGCCGGGCCCAAGGGCATACTCGGCATGGGCACCCGCTGGGGCAGCTGGCAGATGGCCGAGGAGCTGACACCGGCCGAGGGCATGGACGACATCAACCCCTTCCGCAGCTGGGACGTGATACGTGCCATCCACGACCAGCTCCGGATGCTTGAGCGCGGCCCGCTGCACACCGGCGGCTTCCCCAAGCCATCGATACGGCACTGGATCGTCTCCCCGGTGGGCGAGGGTGCCAAGGAGGTGGCACGGCCGGAGGGCCAAGAGGTCGAGGCATTCCAGATCAAGGACTTCGAGATCCAGCGGATCTGCAATGAGCAGCAGTTCGGCAGCGGGAACCGGCACTATCTCGGGGTGCAGTTCGTGCTGTGGGACGGCCAGTTGATTATCACCATGCTCATCACCGTCACCGTGCTGCACCACACCCTGCGCATCGAGGTGACCGGGCACGCGCTCGGGCCGGTGCATCCGCTCTTCACCACAAAGCCCAGCCCGAAGCAGAAAGAGGTCGCCAAGAGCGTCAGGTTCTGGGAAACCAAGAGCGTGCCGCTACCGCTGGTGGAGGCGCGCGAGGTGGTACGGCTGACGGCACGTGCACCGCTCACCTGGTATCCGCCGGTGCTGGACTTCCTGGGCGGGAAGCTGACCCTGCCCGAGCCCTTCGGGCTCCGGCACACCTGGGCGGACAAGCCGTGGCGGCACCGCTTTATGGCCGATGACGCGCTGCGCGCCGCCACCCCGGTGCTGCGGGTGGTACACGCGGCGGCGATCCGGGTGCTGGAGGAGAACGGCGTGCACACGGAGAAGTTCGGTGCCCGCGCGCAGTTCCTCAGCGGCGGGGTGCAGGCCCCCGTACCGAGCCAGGCCGACGAGTACAACGCCTGACCGGAGCGGCTGGCCGGACGGCTGGCTCAGGCGTCGGAGGAGGCGTCGGAGCCGACGTCGGGCCAGGCGTCGGCGAGCATCCGGCGGGTGTCGGCCAGCAGCTGCGGCAGCACCTTGGTGTGGCCAATGACAGGCAGAAAATTGGTGTCCCCGCCCCAGCGCGGCACGACGTGCTGGTGGAGATGGGCGGCGATCCCCGCACCTGCCGCGCTGCCCTGATTGATGCCGATATTGAAACCGTGTGCACCCGAAACATTACGCAGGGCGGTCATGGCCTGCTTGGTGAACTCGGCCAGCTCGACCGTCTCCTCGGCGGTCAGCTCGGTGTAGTCGGCGACATGCCGGAACGGGACGATCATGAGGTGGCCGCCGTTGTACGGGTACAGATTCAACACCGCGTAGACGTGCGAGCCGCGCGCGACGATGAGCCCATCGGTATCGCTCTTCTCCGGGATGGCGCAGAACGGGCAGCCGTCACCGGCGCCCGGGCCGGTGGGCTTGTTCTCACCCTGGATGTACGCCATCCGGTGCGGCGTCCACAGCCGCTGGAACCCGTCCGGCGTCCCGACCCCGATCTGCTGCTCCGGCTCACTGCTCATGCGGGCCAGCATATGGCGTAGGGGCAAGGGGAAGGGCCCCGGGGTTTGACCCCGGGGCCCTTCCCCGCGGAGTGCGGGGACCACGGTGACAGTGACATCGCGCGGGATGCCGTGAGCGGATCACCCCGCCTGGCGGGGAACATTCACACCTGGACCCGGCGCTCCACCACGTCAGCGATTTCGGCCAGGGCAAGGTGACGGGGAATCCCGTTTTTCTGGGACCCGTCGCGGTAGCGGAACGAAACCGCGTCGTTGGCCACATCCTCATCCCCGGCGATCACCATGAAGGGGATCTTGCTGCGCTGAGCGTTGCGGATTTTCTTCTGCATCCGGTCCGAGGAGGAGTCCACCTCCATGCGGAGCCCCTTGGCCTTGGCTGCGGTGGCGAACTGCTCAAGGTAGGAGACGTGATCGTCGCCGATCGGGATACCGACCGCCTGCACCGGCGCCAGCCAGGCCGGGAAGGCGCCCGCGTAGTGTTCCAGCAGGACCGCGAAGAAGCGCTCAATGCTGCCGAACAGCGCACGGTGGATCATGACCGGGCGCTGCCGGGAGCCATCGGCCGCGGTGTACTCGAGGTCGAAGCGCTCAGGCAGGTTGAAGTCGACCTGCACCGTGCTCATCTGCCAGGTGCGGCCAATGGCGTCGCGTGCCTGCACCGAGATCTTGGGCCCGTAGAAGGCGGCGCCACCGGGGTCCATGACGAGTTCCAGTCCCTGCTTCTCGGCGGCCTGGCGCAGCGCCTCGGTGGCCTGCTCCCAGTTCTCGTCCGAGCCGATGAACTTCTCCGGATCCTTGGTGGACAGCTCCAGGTAGAAGTTCTCCAGGCCGTAGTCGCGCAGCAGGTTCAGCACAAAGGTGAGCAGCGAGTCCAGTTCCTCGCCCATCTGCTCCTTGGTGCAGTAGATGTGTGCGTCGTCCTGGGTGAAGCCGCGGGCCCTGGTGAGGCCGTGCACCACGCCGGACTTCTCGTAGCGGTACACCGTGCCGAACTCGAACATCCGCAACGGCAGCTCACGGTACGACCGCCCCCGGGCGTCGAAGATCAGGTTGTGCATGGGGCAGTTCATGGGCTTCAGGTAGTAGTCCTGGCCCTCGTCGAGCTGCATGGGCGGGTACATGCCGTCGGCGTACCAGTCCAGGTGGCCGGACCGTTCGAAGAGAACGCCCCTGGTGGCATGCGGGGTGTAGACGAACTGATAGTCGGCCTCTTCGTGCCGCTTGCGGGAGTAATCCTCCATCACCCGGCGGACGACACCGCCCTTGGGGTGGAAGACCGCCAGGCCGGAACCGATGTCCTCCGGGATGGAGAACAGGTCCAGCTCGGCGCCCAGTCGGCGGTGATCGCGCTTCTCGGCCTCGGCGAGGAACTCCAGATGCGCCTTGAGCTGGTCCTTGGACGGCCAGGCGGTGCCGTAGATCCGCTGAAGCTGCTTGTTCTTCTCACTGCCGCGCCAGTACGCCGCAGCGGAGCGCATCAGCTTGAACGCCGGGATGTTCCGGGTGGTGGGCAGGTGCGGGCCCCGGCACAGGTCGCGCCAGGCCAGCTCGCCGGTCTTCAGGTCGATGTTGTCGTAGATGGTCAGCTCACCGGCGCCGACCTCCGCGGAGGCGCCCTCGGCCGCATCGGCGGCGGCGCCCTTGAGGCCGATGAGTTCGAGCTTGTACGGCTCTGCTGCCAGCTCCTCGCGGGCGTCCTCGTCGGTGGTGACCCGACGGGAGAAGCGCTGGCCGCGCTTGACGATCTCCTGCATCTTCTTCTCGACGCGCTTGAGGTCGTCCGGGTGGAATGGCTGGTCGACGTCGAAGTCGTAGTAGAAACCGTCCTTGATGGGCGGGCCGATGCCCAGCTTGGCCTCGGGGTAGAGCTCCTGCACGGCCTGGGCCATGACGTGCGCGGTGGAGTGCCGCAGGATGTCCAGACCGTCCGGGCTGGACATCTCGACCGGCTCGACCACCTCGCCGTCGGCGACCTCGTACGCCAGGTCCTTGAGCTGACCGTCGACCCGGGCGGCGATGACGGTGCGCTCACCCTCGAAGAGCGCGGCGGCCGTCGTGCCCGTGGTCACCACGCGCTCTTCCCGCTCGGGTTCGCGTTGGATGATCACACGGACGTCTGACACCGGATCTCTCCTGACTCTGGGCTGGGACGCGCCGACGATTGCCGTGCGCAGCAGGAATCGTACCGAGACCGGTCCCCTCCGCGCGAAACGGTTACGGGCCGGGCGGCCGGAGGCCTTCGCAGGCGCCCTCGAAGAGGCCAAGGCTCTCGTGGGCGGACTTCAGCACCCGGTCCCGTCCCGTGCCGCTCACCGGGACCGGGGCGACCCCGGTGGCGCCGGTGATCCGCCGGAAGCCGCCCCGGCTCTCCAGCCGGCCGCAGACGCGTACCGGCAGCCCGGTGAGGTGGGCGTGCGCGGCGATCCGGTAGTCGTCCTCGCCGAGGGCGATACGGACCTGGGGAACCTCCGCCCCGGCCAGCACCCGCAGCCGCACGGCCCCGGGCCCGGCGGGCAGGGCGCGGCGCAGCCGGACGACGGCGCCGGTGACCCGTACCGGCACGGATGGCTCCGCACGGATGTAGCGCTTCCCGGCCTGCTGGAGTGCGGGCAGATCGGCCGCTGTGAACTCCACGGCCGCCGGGCGGGCGGGGCAGCCGGGCGGCGCTCCATGGGCGGGTGACCAGCGGAGGGTGATCCGTACCCGCTCGGCCGTGCAGAGCAGAGTGGACAGCGCCTCGGCGAGCTCCTGGCTGACCCCTGCCTCAACCGCCGGGCCGAAGGCGTCCGGGCGCCCGGTGGCGCGCTGCTGGTCGAGGGCGTCGCGGGTCGCGTGCAATGCGTGACGCAGTGTGGTGACCACGCCGCGCCCGTCCTCGACGGGCACCCGGGCGGCCAGTTGTCGTCCGTCGGCTGCCGGGACGAGCCGGACCCGGTCGGTGAGGGCCTCGGCCTGTCTCCGGTGCCGGGATCCGTGGTAGCCGACGCGGGCGCGGGTGGCCAGTGCCCCGGCGAGCAGCATCGCCCGGGCGGCGTGGGGGTTGGCGCGGCTCCAGTGGATCTCGTCGCCGGACGCGGTGGGGTCAGGGTCCATGGCGCGCTCCCTTCTAGCGGTTCCCTGTGTCTTGTCTCCGGGGAAGTCCTGAGCAAACCGGCCTGGTTGGAGCGCTGGGGCCAGCGGGTATCAGCCATGGGGAACGTATCGGTGGTGCGGGTCGGCGTGTTTCCCGGGGGAGTTGGACCATGGCTGTCTGGTGTGACGGGGCGCTGACCGCTTTCGCCACGGGTGGCCGGGGCGAGGACGTGGAGCGGGACCGGATGGGCTCGGCGGCGGTGTTCGCGCAGGCGGGGCGCGGGGTTCCAGGACATATCCTGCGCTGGCCCCGGCGTGGTGGCCGCCCGGCGGTCATGGTGGAGGAGATCGCCCGCACGCTGGCGGCGCGGGCGGCGGCTGGGGTGCCGCTGGTCGTGCTGGACGCTCCGTATGATCTGTCGCTGCTGGACCGGGAGTTGGGGCGCCACCGGGATGCGGGGCTGCCCCGCTATCTGGGGCGTTCTTCGCTGTGTGTGCTGGATCCGCTGGTGCTGGACCGGCAGTTGGACCGCTCCCGTCCGGGTGGCCGTTCGCTGGCGGAGTTGGCCGCGCACTATGGGGTGCGGCTGCCCGGCGACCTGGACGCCGGGGCGCGGGCGGTCGCGGCGCTGGGGCTGCTGCGGGCCATGGGGCGCCGGTTCGGACCGGGGCTGTCCCGCCACTCCCCCGCTGAGCTGCATGCGTTGCAGGCGGTCTGGCACGCCGTTCAAGTTCGTGCGCCGCAGGACTGGTTCGCGGGGACGGGACCGGCGGGGCGGGTGGACCCGGCGTGGCCGCTGCGCCCGGGTGTGCGTACGACGAAGGCCGGTCCGTCTGTCGACAAACCGGCCTGTTGAGGGTGGGCGATACTGGGTTCGAACCAGTGACCTCTTCGGTGTGAACGAAGCGCTCTCCCACTGAGCTAATCGCCCGCAGCGCTCTGCGGCACGCAGAGAACCATACAGTGCGGCTCACCCTTCATCCAAACCGTTTCCCAGCCGTGCCCGCAGTCCGCGCCGGCCGCCGCGCATCATCAGTGCGTGGTTGACCAGGAAGAGGGGGCGACCGGGCAGGGCGAGCAGCCGCATCAGCGGTTTGCGTACCTCCACCTGCTGCTCGAAGAGTGCCCGGGTGCCCTCGCGGTGCGCCGTTACCGTCCAGCGGGCCCAGCCCTCCAGGTCGCCGGTCATGGTGATCTCCAGCAGTCCGGCCTCGGGGTCATTCCGGGTCTCCCGGGCGGTTACCACCAGGTCGTACGGGAGGAAAGAGCGGAACCGCGCGGTGCCCGTGCGGCTGTCGGTCTCGGTCACCTCGCGCACCTGCGGCCACCAGGCCGGGTACTCCCGGGCACGCGCCAGGACGGCGAAGACGACGTCGGGTGGGGCCGGCACTTCCCACACATCCCGGAAGCGGTAGCGGGTCCATTTCATGCCTGGCTCCCTCCCCGGTGCGGCCGGAGCGCCCGGCTCCGGGCTGAGTATCCCGGCTGGATTCTGACCCGGACCGGACACCACTCAGGGCCCGGAGGCGAAAAACTCCGGGCCCTGGTGTGCGGTGGGCGATACTGGGTTCGAACCAGTGACCTCTTCGGTGTGAACGAAGCGCTCTCCCACTGAGCTAATCGCCCGCGCGGTGCGGCGACCACATTACCGCATGTCAGAGGGGCTCATGACCAACGGTGACCACCGGACACCGGTCACCCACAGTGACCGGATCGCCTCATCCGTCACTCTGGCCCCGTTCACCGGAATGGAGTCACCCCCTAAATCATCAATCCGCTGTACGAACGACTTGAAGACGCACAAATCCGACAGAGGGGTTTACAACCGGCCGGTAGGTGGCATGTCGATTTCGCCGACGTGCGAATCCCCGAGCGCACACTGAGCGAAAGGCCTTGGCGCTTATGAACACCACGGTCAGCTGCGAGCTGCACCTGCGCCTCGTTGTATCGAGCGAGTCCTCCCTGCCTGTACCTGCGGGCCTGCGGTATGACACGGCCGATCCCTACGCCGTGCATGCGACCTTCCACACCGGTGCCGAGGAGACGGTCGAGTGGGTGTTCGCCCGCGACCTCCTCGCAGAGGGGCTGCACCGCCCCACCGGCACCGGAGACGTCCGCGTATGGCCGTCCCGAAGTCACGGGCAGGGCGTCGTCTGTATCGCCCTCAGCTCCCCAGAGGGTGAAGCACTGCTGGAGGCCCCCGCGCGGGCCCTGGAGTCGTTCCTCAAGCGGACCGACGCCGCAGTGCCACCCGGTACCGAACACCGTCACTTCGACCTCGACACGGAGCTCTCGCACATTCTCGCCGAGAGCTGAGACCCACCGGATCACCCGCGCCGTCCGACTCGGGGCGACGGCTCGGGCCCGGTGTCCCGCCCAGGCACAGCGACGCCGTCGCCGCGCACCCACCGCGGCGGCGGCGTCCTCGCGCCCCTGAACCGACTAGAGTCTCCCGGCAGCGAGGCCCGCAGGGAAGCCGACGAGACACTGGCCAGGGAGCGACCGTGCTGATCAACCACGACACCCGGTGCGCGCTCGACAACGTGGTCGACCTGCTCAACACCGCACCCGACAACGACACGCCGGACAGCCTCACCGATGTGGACGCGCTGCGCGCCTACGTGGAGCGCAATGCCGTCAGCGATGTGGGCGACCTCAGCGACGCGGATCTCACCGCCGTACGGGCGGTACGCGACCATTTCGGCCAGGTCTTCGCCGCTGTCGACGCGCGCACCGCCGCGGAGCTGGTCAACGCGCTGGTCGCGGAGGCCGGGACCACGCCCCGGCTGACCGACCACGATGGCTATGACTGGCATGTCCACTACTTCGCCCCGGGCGCCTCCCTCGCCAACCATCTCGCGGCCGATGGCGGCATGGCCCTGGCCTTTCTCATCGTCGCCGGGGAACGGGAGCGGCTGCGCCGCTGCGCCGCGCCGGACTGCCGTCAGGCGTTCATCGATCTCTCCCGGAACCGGTCACGGCGTTACTGCTCCAGCCGTACCTGCGGTAATCGGCTCCATGTGGCGGCGTACCGGGCCCGCCAGCGAGGCACCGCCAGGGGGTAGCCCGAGTGGGCACAGCAGGGGACGGATTTGCTGCTCAGAGCAGGAAAAGGTCGTGGGTGGCTGTGATGAGGAGCAGGGCGCCGATGAAGGCCAGGAACAGCATCAGCGGTGGCTGGGAGAGGGCAAACAGACAGCCGCGTGTCTCCTGGGGAGCGGCGCTCTCATCAGCGGTCTGCGGCTCGGGCGGTGAGGGCGGGGCGTGATCCCCGGGGGTGTACGGCATCTCGCCGCGATCATGGCGTAGCTACGCTCAGCAAGTGGATCAACACGCCCAGCCCGCAGTGGAGTTCTTCAGATTCCGTGCTTCTTCAAGATGGCTTCGATATCGGAGAAATCCTCCGCCTCCGCCTGGCGCTTCGGCTTGGCCGCGTCGCCTGAGGTCACCGCGGGCCGCGAGGCTTCCGGCTGCACCGCCGGCCGCTGCTTGGCGCCCTCGTCCGAGCGGCCTTCCGCGAACTTGGCGATCAGGTAGAGCAGCACCGAGAGAGCGAGCACCGCGAAGCCCGCCCAGACGGTGGGCTTGAGGACGAGATCCGCGGCCCAGCTGCTGGCCGCCTGGATGACCTTGCCGCCCAGGCCCACCAGACCGGCCATCGCCAGCCCGATGGGCAGCAGCGAGACGGCGGCCAGCCGGGTGGCAGCAACAAAGCGGCGGCGGTAGGCCATCAGGAAGGAGACGGCCAGTCCGGCCGCGGAGAGTGCGGCACAGATGGTCAGGGTCAGCATGTCTCCATCCTGCCTCGTCCGGCGGGGACTGTGCCATGCCCGAACGGAGGTTCAGGACATCTGAGCTGTCAGACTGTCCTGCATGACCGCCCGCATCAACGATGACGCCGCCGCCCGCCCCGTACTCGATGTCTGGCTCGACCTCCAGTGTCCCGACTGTCATACGGCGCAGAGCGATCTGCGTGCGCTGCGTGAGCGGTACGGGGACGCCCTGGAGATCCGGCTGCGGCACTTTCCGCTGGCGAAGAACAAGCATGCCTACGCGGCCGCGCAGGCCGCCGAGGAGGCGTTCGTACAGGGCCAGGGCGAGGCGTACGCCGAAGCGCTGTTGGAGCGCACCACCGAGCTGCGTGAGCGCGGCGAGGAGGTGCTGGCGCAGGTCGCGGGGGAGCTCGGGCTGGACGTCGAGGAGGTGGAGACCTCGCTGATCGACGGGCGGCATCTGCTGGCCGTCGACGCGGACCAGGCCGAGGGCAAGGCGCTGGGCGTCAGCGGCACGCCGACGTATCTCATCGGCGGGGAGCGGCTGGATGGCGGCGAGAGCCAGCAGGGGCTGCGTCAGCGGCTTGAGGAGATCACCGACCGGCTGCTGGCCGAACGGGGCTAGGGGCCGCTAGAGCAGCGGCTTGCGGAGGTGGCGGGTGGTCGTCCGGTAGCCGAGTGATGTGTACAGCCGTCGGGCTGGGGTGTTCCCCGCGAACACCGTGAGCCCGAGGACGCGCGCTCCGGCTGCCAGGCACTCCTGCTCGGCCAGGTGCATCAGGGCGCGGCCGTGACCCCGGCCGCGGTGCTCCTCGGTGACCTGCATGTCGTACACATAGCCATCGCAGCCACCCGCCCCATCGCAGCCGTCGGTGTGGTCCGGCAGCCGCAGCCCGGCCCAGAGCGTGCCCACATCGGTGCCCTGGTGGGCGAGGATCCGCAGGATGGCGGCCCTGGTCGCGGCGCCGTCCGGGAGCATCCGGCGATGATCGGTCCCGGACTTTTCCTCGGCGGCCGCGCGGGGCAGGCCAAGGTTCATCCAGCTCTGGGCGTAAGTGGCCTTGGCGGTCGCCTGCCACACGGTGAACTCGGTACTGTCCATGGGCCGGGCGGCGCTGCCGATGGGCAGCTGTGGCGGCGTGGTCAGCTTCTTGGCCAGCGTGCGGCCGCGCTCGGTGTAACCGAGCGCGGTGGCGAGGTGCAGCGCTGCCTCAGCGTCGGCGGGGATGGCCAGCATTATCTGGCCGCAGCCCCAACCGCGCAGCACCTCTTCGGCGGCGAGCGCGGCGACGGTGGCCCGGCCCCAGCGGCGGTCGGGCACGGCGATGGTAAGCCCCTCGATCCGGCCGACCCCGGATGCCGGGGAGGCGTCCGTGGCGAGCCGGACGCTGCCGACGGGGCGGCTGTTGACGCAGACGTCGTACGTACGGGAGCGGGCGCCGTCCGTGGCCCGCAGCTCCGGCCCGCTGGGGCGCAGTGTCGTGGTCATCGCTGGATTTCTACCCGCTGGCGCGGTGCCGCGCTATAGGAATGGCAGCCTCAGGAACGGCAGCCTCACGGGTCGATGTCCGCGGCGGACCGCTCGTCAAAGATCCGCATGGCCTTGGTGGTGACCGGTCCTGGCGCGCCAGGGAGTTCCCGGCCGTCGATCCGGCGGACGGCCTGGACATCGCGGAGGGTGGAGGTGAGGAAGACTTCCTCGGCCCGGTCCAGGGCGTCCAGCGGGAGGTCGGTCTCCGTGGCACCGGTCCACTCCCTGACCAGGGCACGGGTGATTCCGGCAAGGCAGCCGGAGGCGAGCGGCGGGGTGTGCAGCTCGCCGTCAAGGACGACGAAGACATTGGAGCCGGTGCCCTCGCAGAGCTGTCCGACGGTGTTACCGAAGAGCGCTTCGGAGGCCGCCTGCTGGCGTGCGCGGGCCAGGGCCACGACGTTCTCCGCGTATGAGGTGGTCTTGAGGCCGGTCAGCGCACCACGCTCATTACGGACCCAGGGGACGGTGATCACAGCGGTGGTATCGGGGCGACGTGCGGTCTCGCCCACGGCGACGACAAGGGTGGGTCCCGTCTCGCCCCGGTCAGAGCCGAGCGGGGACAGACCGCCGGTGTAGGTGATGCGCAGCCGTCCCAGGGGCATCGGGTTGGCCTCCAGGACGGCGGCGCAGGCGCGGCGGACCTCCGCGCGGTCCGGCTCGGGCAGGCCGAGGCCACGGGCGGAGCTGGCGAGCCGGTCGAGGTGCCGGGTGAGGGCGAAGGACTTGCCGTCGGTGGCCTTGAGCGTCTCAAAGACGCCGTCGCCCACGGTCAGGCCATGGTCGAGCACGGAGACCCGTGCGCTGTCAGGGTCCCTGAGCTGCCCGTCCAGCCAGATCAGCGTCACGGTGTTACCTCCCGGTCGTACTCGGCTCGTACGCCCCCGACGCTACCGCGAGCAGCCGGGAGGCCTTGAGTTCTGTCTCCGCCCACTCCCGTTCCGGATCGGAGCCCCAGGTGATCCCGGCGCCGGTGCCGAAGCGCAACAGGGGGCCGTCGGGGCCGGTGCGCTCGATCCAGAAGGTGCGGATGCCCACCGCCAGCTCGCCGGTGCCGCGGTCGGCGTCGACCCAGCCGATGCCACCACAGTACGGGCCCCTGGGGGCGGTCTCCAGTGCGCTGATGATGCGCAGGGCGCTGGACTTCGGGGCGCCGGTGACCGAGCCGGGCGGGAAGGTGCCCTGGAACAGCTCGGCCCAGCCCGCGCCGTCAGCGAGTTCACCGCGCACGGTGGAGACAAGGTGGACCAGCCCGGGGTGCGGCTCGACCGCGCAGAGTGCCGGTACGGTGACCGATCCGGTGGCACAGACCCGGCCGAGATCATTGCGGACCAGATCGACGATCATCACGTTCTCCGCATGGTCCTTCTCCAGAAGGTCCTCGGCGGTGCGTCCGGTGCCCTTGATGGGGCCGGACTCGACGGTACGGCCGTCGCGGCGCAGATAGAGCTCGGGGGAGGCGGTGGCCACCTCAACACCATGGGCGGGGAGCCGGACGGTGCCCGCGTACGGGGCCGGGTTGCCGTGGGCGAGCAGGGCGCTCAGCTCGTCGATGTCAGCGGCCGCGGGCTCGGGCAGCGGCGCCGTGAGCACCCGGCAGAGGTTGGCCTGGTAGACCTCGCCGGCCGCTATGTACTCGCGTATCCGCCGCACCCTCGCGATATATCCGGCCCGGTCCAGGGAGGACGTCCAGTCGGTGGCCGCCGGACCCCGCCAACGGCCGGGTTCCGGCTGGGGGGCCGGAGCGGGCCGTATGTCGCCGAAGCGGGCGCACACGGTCCGGCCCTCGAAGTCCACGACCACCGCCCACCAGCCCGTGGAATCCAGGGCGGCGGGGTCGCTGGTGACATCCCGCAGGTCGGAGGCGACGAGGCCGCCGAAGCGGGCGAGGGGGACCTGATCGAGCACAGCTTCGAGTCTATGGGGGTCACACTGCGGAAACGGAATTTGAGCTGGCCCAGGAATCCGCTAAAGTTCAACACGTCGCCGGGACGTGGAAGCGGACCGGCGATGGGAGCACCTCTCAGCAATGGCTGGGGGAGGCACCTGCGGACGTGGCTCAGTTGGTAGAGCATCACCTTGCCAAGGTGAGGGTCGCGAGTTCGAATCTCGTCGTCCGCTCGAAGTGGGGGATCTTCCCGACCCCCGCACTCCTGGTGGAGTGGCCGAGAGGCGAGGCAACGGCCTGCAAAGCCGTCTACACGGGTTCAAATCCCGTCTCCACCTCTGCGGACGATTAGCTCAGCGGGAGAGCGCTTCCCTGACACGGAAGAGGTCACTGGTTCAATCCCAGTATCGTCCACTGGTCCGCGAGGACCATCCCGCGCGATTAGCTCAGCGGGAGAGCGCTTCCCTGACACGGAAGAGGTCACTGGTTCAATCCCAGTATCGCGCACGCACCACCAGGGCGGCTGTCACGGCCCGCATGGACGATTAGCTCAGCGGGAGAGCGCTTCCCTGACACGGAAGAGGTCACTGGTTCAATCCCAGTATCGTCCACCAGTTGAAGCCCCCGGCCAACGGCCGGGGGCTTCGCGGTGTTCCGGCCAGGGGGCTTGGGTCAGAGGGCTTGGGTCAAGGGGCTCGGGGGCTTGGGTCAGGAGGAGAAGAGCATCCGGCCGAAGCCCTTTTTGTGCCGCCGGTAGCCATGCTGCCCGTGCTGCGGGGCGCCCCAGGCGGGACCGGACGGGTACGGCTGGTGGGCCTGCGGGGCGGGTGGGGGCGGCGGGGCGGCCTGCTGTGACCACTGGGCCTCGAGGTTGGTGAGTGCTTCCAGCTCGCCGTAGTCGAGGAAGATCCCCCGGCAGCCGCTGCACTGCTCGATCTGGACACCACTGCGGTTGTACGTCTGCATCGGCGCACGGCACTTGGGACACTGCATGGTCGGTATCTTCTCCTCGGTGGCTCCGGGCTGGCCGCTCCAGCCCATTGTGCAGCTTACGGCCCCTGGTCAGGTGGAAGTTCGGCGATTCGGTAACAGGCGTCGGCCATCGCCCGCTCGACCTCGTCCAGTTCACGCCCGGCGGCCGCCGCTCCGGCGACGGCCACTGCGGTGATCTGGACGGTCAGTGCGCGGGCGGGCACATCCAACCGCGGCCAGGGGTCCTGGCCGCGGCCCGCGGGGACGGCCGTACCGCCCGCGGCCCGGTAGGCGCCGAGGAAACGGTCCCAGTCGGCGGGCGGCAGCAGCCCGGCGGCGAACCAGGCGGCCGGGCGGGCGAGATCCCACGCGGGATCGCCCAGGCCGAGGTCGTCGATGTCGATCAGCTGCCAGGGCCCGTCCGGCGCCGGGTGTCTCACCAGCTGGCCGAGGTGCAGGTCACCATGGCAGAGGGTGTTGCCGGTGCGTGGTGGCACGGCTCTACCGCGTGCCCAGGCGGGCAGCCGGGCCCAGGCCCGCTCGACGACTCCGGCGGCGGCTGTTCCGCCCGCGCCGCTGCGGCGCATCCGGGTCATCGCCCGGGCGGCCTTGGTGGGCCCGCGCATCGGGGGCAGCGGTCCGGGCAGCGCGGCCACCGGCACCGTGTGCAGCCGGGCGAGCAGCGTTCCGGCCTCCGCCCAGGGGGCGGATTCGGGGGCGTCGGGCGCGACCGGGGTCCCGTACGGCCACAGGGTCATCGGACGGCCGTCCGGCAGCGCCCCGAGCAGGCCGTCCGGGCCGGGGCCCGTACAGGCCAGCGGAGTGAGCAGGACGCGGTGCAGCAGAGGGTGGGCGGCGACGCGCAGCCTGAGCGCGAGCTGTGCCGGGTCGGCGTCGGGCGCATGCGCCTTGGCTGCCACGGACCCGCTGCGGACCACCGTGCCGTCGGGCCGCTGGGCGAGCACGACGGGCTCGGCTCCCGGCCCGCCCCGGGCGGCGGCGAGGGCTGACAGCCGCCGCACCGCTGATGTGCTCATGCGTCCCCCTGAGGTTCCCGGCCCAGATCTGGCGCCCCATGGATGGTACGGCCGCGACAGCGCGATGCCCGGGGCAGCTCCCCAGCTGCCCCGGGCATTCGTGCCGTCCGTCGCACCCCCCGTCCCCACGGGGTTGATGGCTGGAAGTCCCCGGCTCGGGCCGCTCTCCCGAGCCCGGGGCGCCGCTCAGCGCCCCAGCATTCCCGCCACGGACGACGCCTGTGTGACCACCGCTTCCACCCCGCCGAAGATGACGGCGAGCAGCAGCGCGAACGGGAGCACCATGGCGACGGCCACCAGGGGATGGCGGCGGCCGGAGGGTCGGGTACCGATGGCGGAGATCCCGGTGAGGACTCCCGCCACCCGCTCCTGAGCCCGGACCGCTGTACGCCCTGCTGTGTGCGCCATGGTTGAAGCTCCCGTCGTGGTCCGGGCGGCGGACGTCTGACCTCGGGGGACGAGTGCTGCGCCCGCCGCTTGACCTCAACATTAGGACCGCTCCAGGGCGCGGGCGTCATGCCGGCGTACTGGCTGCGGGGCCTCCCCCAGGATGACGCCGGACGCCCCCGGATACTCCCCAGGGTGGAGACGCGGCCTGAAATCCCCCAGGTCATCCCGGAGGGGTCAGGCTCCACCGCAGGTCAGCGCGCTGGCTCCGGACGAGTGTCGTGACGCGGCATCGGGTGTTCCACCAGGGCCAGAACGCGGTCCGCCATCCGATCTCCTGCTGATTCCCTGGTTTGTGGTACTTTTTGCCCATTCCGCGAGGGACCGGTTCGGGGGGAGCGGAATCACCAAGCGAGCGGTACGCAACACTCGTGCCGGTGGGGGCACTTCCATGCGCCTCAGCTATGAGGAGGTGACTTCTCTCACCTCCCCCACTCCCTATCGCAGCTGCGTCCCGACCCGGCGATCGGCCTTTCCAGCCACCGTTTCGTGGTCCGTGTGGCGTCCCGGCGTCCACTCGTATTTACACCCCATCACCTTTCAGCGCGTCATTCCCCCTACTGCGGCGGTCTGTTGGGCAGGACGGCGCGGCATGCCGTCGGCACTGACTGTCCGCATGCCGTTACTCCCAGGTTTTCACCGGGCACTGACATTGAGTTCGGCGCCGCGTGCGCGGCCTCTCGGCAGGCGCGGGCGGCAGTCCGTAAGCTGTGGACGTCAGACGGACCGGGCAGCGGGGATGGACATGGCGATGATGCGGCTCCGGCGCGAGGACCCGCGAGTCGTCGGCTCGTTCAGGCTCCATCGGCGGCTGGGCGCGGGCGGTATGGGCGTGGTGTATCTCGGCTCGGACCGGCGTGGGCAGCGGGTGGCCCTGAAGGTGATCCGGCCGGACCTCGCCGAGGACCAGGAGTTCCGTTCGCGCTTCGCACGCGAGGTATCGGCGGCACGGCGGATCCGTGGTGGCTGCACGGCCCGGCTGGTGGCGGCCGATCTGGACGCGGACCGGCCGTGGTTCGCCACCCAGTATGTGCCGGGGCCTTCACTGCATGACAAGGTGAACGAGGGCGGGCCACTGCCCCCGGCACAGGTCGCCGCCATCGGTGCGGCGCTCACCGAGGGGCTTGTGGCGGTGCACGAGGCCGGGGTGGTGCACCGGGACTTGAAACCGTCCAACATCCTCCTCTCGCCCAAGGGTCCGCGCATCATCGACTTCGGTATCGCCTGGGCAACGGGCGCGAGCACGCTGACCCATGTGGGTACGGCGGTCGGGTCGCCCGGGTTTCTCGCGCCTGAGCAGGTGCGGGGGGCGGCGGTGACGCCGGCGACGGACGTCTTCTCGCTGGGCGCGACGCTGGCGTACGCGGCGACGGCTGACTCACCCTTCGGGCAGGGCAGTTCCGAGGTGATGCTGTACCGCGTGGTGCACGAGGAGCCCCAGCTGCAGTCGGTGCCCGCGGCGTTGGCACCCATCGTGCACGCGTGTCTGGCGAAGTCGCCGGAGGACCGGCCGAGCACGCTGCAGTTGTCGTTGCGGCTCAAGGAGATCGCGGCGCGGGAGGCGCGGGGGCTGCCGGAAGGCGGGGCGGCGGGGGCTCGGCCGAGTGACCCTGGGCGCCGTGCCCAGGAACCCACGGAGCGGGCGGCGGCTCCCCGGACGCCCGCGGCGCCGCGGGCGTCGACGCCTCGCCCGGCGCCGCGCACGGCGCCGCGCACGGCGCCGCGCACGGGTTCCACCCGGGGGCGTGGCGGGCGCCCGGCAGCCCGCACGGGGGGCCGACCGCCGGCCCGGAACGGGCGGCGCCCTTCGCCCGGGCCGGACCGCAGGCTGCTGCGGCAGCGGCTGGTCGTCTTTGTCACCGTCACGCTGCTGGTGGCGCTGGGGATCGCGGCGGCACAGGGCTGCCAGGGGCCGGCCCGTAGTCTGCCCGCGCTGACGGTGCCGGTGTCCGCGGCGGGGTGACATTCGCTGTGCGCTTGGCTGCGCCGCCTGGGTGGGGTTCCCCGTGTCCCGCCCCTTTCCGGCTGTGCCGATGTGCGGCTGCGCCGCGTGGCGGGCTCCGCCCCGGGTGCGGGGTGCTGGGGGTGGGTTTCCCCAATTCCCGCCCCTTCCCGTAACCGGGGCTTCGCCCCGGGCCCCGGGGTTGGCCCGGTGCGGGCCGGTGGCCGGGTGTTGTGCCCACCCGTTCCGCCCCTCGGGCGGCCCGAGTGCCCACAACACAGTGGCGGCCCGGCGCTGGGAGGCGGGAGGACGCCGTTAGAGAGGGGTGGTGCCCAGAGCGTAGAAGGCGACTGCGGCGGCGGCGCCTACGTTCAGGGAGTCGACGCCGTGGGCCATCGGGATACGGACCCATTCTTCGGCGGCCATCAGAGCACGGGTGGACAGCCCTTCGCCCTCGGCGCCCAGCATCAGGGCGACGCGGGCCAGCCCGCGCGAAGCGGCATCGCCAATGGGCACGGCCTTTTCATCAGGGGTGAGGGCGAGCAGGGTGAAGCCCGCCTCCCGGACCGTCTGCAGGCTGTGCGGCCAGCTCTCCAGACGGGCGTACGGCATCGAGAAGACCGCGCCCATGGAGACCTTGACGGACCGCCGGTAGAGCGGATCGGCGCAGTCCGGGGAGAGCAGGACCGCGTCCATGCCGAGGGCGGCCGCGCTGCGGAAGATGGCGCCGATGTTCGTATGGTCGTTGACCGATTCCATCACCACGACCCGGTGCGCGGTCGCCAGCAGCTCCGACGGGTCGGTGAGCGGCTTGCGCTGCATCGAGGCGAGGGCGCCGCGGTGTACGTGATAGCCCGTCACCCGCTCGGCCAGCTCGGGGCTCACGGCGTAGACGGGTGCGGGGACCTCGTCGATGACATCGCGCATGACCTCGACCCACTTGGCGGAGAGCAGCATCGACCGCATCTCGTAGCCCGCGTGCCTGGCACGACGGATGACCTTCTCGCCCTCGGCGATGAAGAGGCCTTCGGCGGGCTCGCGTTTGCGTCTGAGCTCGACATCGGTCAGTCCGGTGTAGTCGCTCAGCCGTGGGTCATCGGGGTTGTCGATGGTGATGAGATCAGCCACAGGGTGATACTGCCTTGTCCGGCTCGAAGTGCCAATGCGGTCAGGCGTGGCTCCGGCGTGTGGCCGACGCTACGTTCACCACATCGCCGATGACGATGACCGCCGGAGGCCGTACGCCCTCCGCCGTCGCGGTCTCGGCGACCGTGGCGAGGGTGGCGTCCACCCGGCGCTGGGCCGCCATGGTGCCCTCCTGCACGATGGCCACCGGGGTTTCGGCGTCCCGGCCGTGGGCGACCAGGGCCTCGGCGATGGCGCCGATACGTTCCACCGCCATCAGCAGAACGAGCGTGCCACGCAGCTTGGCGAGCGCCGCCCAGTCAACGAGCGAGCGCTCATCGTCGGGGGCGACATGGCCGCTGACCACGGTGAACTCATGGGCGACCCCGCGGTGGGTGACCGGGATACCGACGGCGCCCGGCACGCTGATGGAGCTGGAGATGCCGGGCACGACGGTGACCGGGACACCGGCCTCGGCCAGCGCCTCGGCCTCCTCCATGCCCCGGCCGAAGACGAAGGGGTCGCCGCCCTTGAGGCGGACGACGGACTTGCCCGCCTTGGCATGCTCGATCAGGGCGTTGTTGATGGCTTCCTGGGCCATGGCCCGGCCATAGGGGATCTTCGCGGCATCGATGACCTCGACATGCGGGGGAAGTTCATCGAGAAGGTCGCGGGGGCCAAGGCGGTCGGCGATCACTACGTCCGCCTCGGCGAGCAGCCGGCGGCCCCGGACGGTGATCAGGTCCGGGTCGCCGGGGCCCCCGCCGACCAGCGCGACTCCCGCCGTACGGGCCCGGTGCTGGGGCGCTACGAGGCTGCCGTCGCGGAGGCCCTCGACCACGGCGTCCCGCACGGCGGCGGAGCGGCGCGGGTCACGGCCGGTGAGGACGGCGACGGTGACGCCCTCGCTGCGTCCGGTCGCCGGGGTCCAGGCGGTGGCGGCCTCGGCGTCATCGCTGCGGACGCACCAGACGCGGCGCCGCTCGGCTTCGTCGGAGGCGGCGGCGTTGGCCTCCAGATCGCTGCTGGCGATCAGTGCGTACCAGGCGCCGTCCAGGTCGCCGTCCTGGTAGCCACGGCGCTCCCACTGGATTTCACCCGCCTCGGCCATGGCCTCCACCGAGGGGGTGGCCGAGGGTGCGATCAGCAGGATGTCGGCGCCCGCGGCGACCAGCGCGGGAAGCCGGCGCTGGGCGACGGTGCCGCCGCCGACGACGACCACGCGACGTCCGCTCAGGCGCAGTCCGACGGGATACGCGGGGGTGTCCGGCATGACGGTGCGGCTCCTTGGGCGCTGGTGCTGGCCGCTGCGACGACGAAGCGGTGTTATGGGCACACTGTAAAGGTCGGGCGGGGGTCAGTTCTTCTCGGTGACGCCCGCCGAGTCAAAGGTGGCGACCTCGTGCATCGCACGCGCGGCGCTCTGCACCACCGGCAGGGCCAGCAGGGCGCCAGTGCCCTCGCCCAGCCGGAGATCGAGGTCGACCAGTGGACGCAGGCCCAGCTTGGTCAGCGCCGCCACATGGCCCGGCTCCGCGCTGCGGTGGCCCGCGATACACGCCGCCAGCGCCTCCGGGGCGATCGCCCGCGCGACCAGCGCCGCGGCTCCCGCGCTGACGCCGTCCAGGATGACCGGTGTACGCAGTGAGGCACCGCCGAGAATCAGACCGATGATGGCGGCGTGCTCCAGGCCGCCGATCGCGGCGAGGACACCGATGGGGTCGGCGGGATCCGGCTGGTGGAGTTCGAGCGCGCGACGCACGATATCGACCTTACGGGCGTGCATCTCGTCATTGATGCCGGTGCCCCGTCCGGTCACCTCAGCCGGGTCGGAGCCGGTATACACCGAGATCAGGGCGGCCGAGACGGTGGTGTTGGCGATGCCCATCTCGCCGGTGAGCAGCGCCTTGTTGCCCGCCGCGACCAGATCGCGGGCGGTCTCGATGCCCACCTCGATGGCGCGCAGCACCTCTTCCCGCTCCAGCGCGGGTCCGAGGGTGAAGTCCGCCGTGCCGGGCCGGACCTTGCGCGGCAGCAGCCCGGGGGTGCTGGGCAGTTCGCCCGCGACGCCGACATCGACGACACAGACCTCGGCGCCGACCTGGTTGGCGAAGGCGTTGCAGACGGCGCCGCCACCGAGGAAGTTGGCGACCATCTGCGCCGTGACCTCCTGCGGCCAAGCGGTGACGCCCTGGCTGTGCACCCCGTGGTCACCGGCGAAGATAGCGACGGCCGCGGGCTCCGGAATCGGTGGCGGGCACTGCCGCGAAAGGCCGCTGAGCTGTGCGGAGATGATCTCCAGCATGCCCAGCGCACCCGGGGGCTTGGTCATCCGCTTCTGCCGCTCCCAGGCCTCGCCCAGTGCCTTGGCGTCCAGTGGGCGGATGCCCTCCAGCGTCTCGGCCAGCAGATCGTGCGGCTCGGCGCCGGGCAGGGCGCGGCGGCCGTAGGACTCCTCGTGGACGACCCAGGACAGCGGGCGGCGCTTGGACCACCCGGCCTGCATCAGCTCGGGCTCCTGCGGGAACGCGTCGACGTATCCGACGCACAGATAGGCAACGACCTCCAGGTGCCCCGGCAGGCCGAGCGCGCGGACCATCTCGCGCTCGTCGAAGAAGCTGACCCAGCCGACGCCCAGGCCCTCGGCGCGGGCGGCGAGCCAGAGGTTCTCGACGGCCAGCGCGGAGGAGTACGGCGCCATCTGCGGCTGGGTGTGACGGCCGAGGGTGTGGCGGCCGCCGCGGGTGGGGTCGGCGGTGACGACGATATTGACCGGGGTATCGAGGATCGCCTCGATCTTCAGTTCCTTGAACTGCTTGGCGCGGGCCTTGGGCAGCGACTTGGCGTAGGCCTCACGCTGCCGGGTGGCCAGCTCGTGCATCGTCCGGCGGGTCTCCCCGGAGCGGATGATGACGAAGTCCCAGGGCTGGGAGTGCCCGACGCTGGGCGCGGTGTGGGCCGCCTCCAGAACGCGCAGCAGCACCTCATGGGGGATGGGATCGGGCCGGAAGCCGTTGCGGATGTCGCGTCGCTCGCGCATCACCCGGTGCAGCGCTTCCCGTTCGGCCTCGGGGTATCCGGGAGCGGGGGGCGAGGGCTCGGTCGGCTCTGCGGGCTCGGCGGGCTGTGCCGCGGGCTCGGCGGGCTGCTCGGGAGGGCCGGGGGGCCCGGCGGCCTCCGTGGCTTCGGCGGACTTGGGGCTCTCGGGCACCGGCTGCGGGGTGCCTTCAGCGGGGGTGCGCTCAGCCGGGGTGTTCAACAGCGCGGCGTCCTCGGAGCGCGGGGCGGGTACGACCTGTACCCCGGCGGGTGGGGTCGCGGGGACGGCCGCCGGGTTCTCCTGCGGCTCAGCGGGCTGCGGCTCGTCGGGCTCGCTGGGCTGGGTCTGGGCGGCGGGGGCCTGGGCGGGAACGGGTACGGCTTCCATGATCTGGGGCCCCGCCCCGGGCACGGCGGCGACGGCGAGTTGGGGCTCGGCCGCAACGGGGGCGGGCCCGGACTGGGCGTCGGCCGGGGTCTCGGCGGCCACGGGAGGCGCCGGGTTCAGCGGCTCCTCGGTGGCCGCGGGAGGCTCGGCGGCGGCCGGGGCGGGGGCGGGTTGCGGTGGCTCCGGCGCGGGCTGCTGAGCGGCCATGGGCGGCACCGGTACGGCCTCGGCCGCAGGCGCGGGCTCGGCCGCCGGTACGGGCTCGGCCGCCGGTACGGGCTCGGCCGCCGGTACGGGCTCGGCCGCCGGTACGGGCTGGGCAGCAGGCGTGGGCTCTGCCGCCTCCGGGCTGGGCGGCGGGGTCTCGGACGGCGTGTGGTCGACCGTTTCTGCTGAGGTCGCAGGCGGGGCTTCGGCGTGCCAGGCGCCTGGCTGCGGTGGCAGTGCGCCCAGCTGAGGGGCGGGCAGCGGCGCCGATTCCTCCGGTGCCGGGGCGGCAGCCTCCGCCGCGGCGGGCGGCGCGGCGGGCTCCTCGTGTGCGACGTCCAGGTACTCGGGGCCGGCGGTGGGCGGCCCCGGCTGCCGGACGGGCGCGTGCGCTTCGGGTCCGGGCATGGCGGGCGGCGGGCTGGCCGCCGCGCTGGGGCCACGGTCGGCGAGCGAACGTACCGCGCCGGACTGTTCCGGCACGGGCGGGCCGAGGTGCAGCGGACGGCGCGGTGCGGCACCAGGCGGTGTGCGGACAGCGCCGTAGTCAAGGGACCCGGAGTCACGTCCCTCGGTCTCATGCGCTCCCGGCACCGAACCGGCGGGCGACTGCTGGCCGGGGTCGCTCCAGGGGCCCTGGGTGCCGGGCATCAGGAGCAGATCGTCCTCATCCGCTGCCGCACCGCCGGCGGCCGGGTCCGCGAAGTACGCGCCGGGAGCCGGTACGCCCGGCTGCTCCGGCTGTGCGCCTGCGCTCTCCGGCTGTCCCTCGCCCGGGACCTGGCCGGTGTCAGTCATGCGTACCCCTCGCCCATCGGTAGTGCTCCTTCCAGCCCCGGCGGGACCTACGCGCCTCCCGTAGAGAAGAACGAGCGTGCACAGCACGCGGTACGTCTCCCCGCCTACACCATCCCGACATTGTCGACATAGCGTCAACCCCGGTTGGTGGCACAACAGTCCATCAGCCTACCCGGGACGTCAGGCCGCACCAGCCATGGGTGCACGAGTGACCCCGGTTGGTCACGCTTCGCTCCGCGAAAGATCACATACGGCTGCCGGACAGCAAGAAGACAACGGAGCGTTCACGCTCGGTCCACTGCGCCGTGTGCCCGGTCTGCCCGGTGTACTCGGTGTTCAGCTCCACCGACTGCAGCAGCGCGCACTCCACGGTGTATCCGCCGTCAGCGAGCACCCTGCCAATCCCTTCGGCCTCATCCCGGGTGGTGGCGTGGGTGACAATGCACTCGGGGCGCCGGTCGGCGCAGGCCGCTACGGTACGCAGGCCCCCGCCGCCGATGCGCACCACATCGGGCTCGGGGAGGTTCTCCAGCACCTGCGGGGCGCCACCGTGCACGACCTGAAGCTGAGCACCGAAGCGGCGGGCGGCAGCGGTGGTGCGGGCGCAGGCGTCGGCGTTACGGTCAACGGCGATCACAGCCGCGCCGAACCGGGCAGCCGCCACCGCGGTGGCGCCGCTGCCCGCGCCAATATCCCAGACCAGATCGCCGATACGGGGACCAAGCCGGGCGAGCTGGGCGGCGCGCAGCTGAACGGATTCCCCAACAGTCCCGGCGCTGACGCCCGCAGGTGCTCCGGCGTACTCCCCCACCGGCTGCGCCCAGCCGCGCGGTGCGTCCGGATAGCCGGGGTGGTGCGCGGCGAGCCACCCTCCCCCGGACGCGGCGGCCTGGGCGGACCCCCGGCCCTGCACGGTGCCGGAGGGCGCACCGGCGCCATGGCCGCCGACGACGATGACGATATTGGGGTCCCGCCAGATGTGGTCGGCGGCCTTGTCGGATGTGAGGACGGTGATCCGTTCCTGTGCGGTGCCCAGTGCCTCACAGATGACGAAGGTGCGGTGCACCCCGGCGAGCAGCAGGGCGAGTTCGGCCGGTCCCGCTCCCGGTGAGGTGAGGACGGCGACCTTGGTATGTGCCCGGCAGACATTGACGGCCCGGCGCAGGGTGCGGCTGTGGGCCACCACGATCTGGGCGTCATCCCAGGGCATTCCGGCACGGGCGAAGGCGGCGGCGACCGCCGACACAGCGGGGACGACCTCGACCTCGAGTCCGTGTTCGGGCGCCCGCAGGGTGCGTACGACCCCGAAGAAACCCGGGTCACCGTCGGCCAGCACCACCGCGGTGCCCCGGTGCTGCGCGATCCGCTGAGCGGCGAGGGAGACACTGCCCAGCCGGATCCGTTCAGCCCCCGGCGGCACCTCGGGCATTGCCAGATGGTGGGCGGCCCCCGCGACGAGGGTGGCCGCGCCGAGCGCGGCACGGGCGGCACCGGTCAGCGGCGAGCCGTCCCACCCGATCACGGTGACACGGTCGGCCATCGGCGGGACTCTCCTGGGCTCGTCGCAGGTCGGGGGCGCCAGTGAGACTACCTCCCGCCGCCGTTCCGCTCGTCCCCGGGTGCGGTCAGTTCCAGTCGGCGTACGGTGTGTAGCTGCCCAGCTCGGCCGACTGCTCGGCGACACCGTCGAGGTCCTCGGGGATCAGGCTCCATACGATCAGGTCGGTACGGATATCCGTCCAGCCACCGTCCTCGGTACGGCTGCGCGCTATCCAGGCGTTGCGCAGCACGCCCTCGCTGATACAGCCGATCCGCTGAGCGACCTGCTGGGAGGCGGTGTTGTCGGCGGCGGTACGCAGTTCCAGACGCTCGAACTTCTGGTCCTGGAAGAGCCACCCCGCGACCGCGAGCACCGACTCGGACGCATAGCCCTCGCCGCGCGCCCAGGGCGCGACGACATAGATGGCCTCGGTGGCCAGGGTGCGCCAGTCGGCGTTCTTCAGCTGGACGGTGCCTACCAGTCGCTGAGTGAGGAATTCGGTGACGGCGAAGACGATGCCGCGCCCCGTGGCGCGCTCGGCGGGCGCGCGCCGGGTGATCCACTGTCTGGCGTCATGCTCGGTATACGGGACAGGCGCACTGGTCCAGGCGGTGACGAGCTCATCGTTCATCATCTCCGCGAAGGCGGGGATATCCGCTTCCTCGAACGGGCGCAGCACGAGCCGGTCCGTACTGATCGAGATGTCCGGGAAGGTGGAAGTCATGCGCCGCTCCATGCCTTTGGGGTCAAGTGCACAGCATGCAGCATTGGCCCGTGGATACGCAGCGCCGGGCCCCAATCGTGGGCGGGGCCCGGCGCTGGATATTCCACCGCGGAGGTCAGGACTTGACGGCACCGAAGGCGGGAACGATGGACCCGTCGTATTCATCCTCGATGAACTTCTTGACCTCATCGGAGTTAAGGAGCTTCACGAGCTTCACGATCCCCGGTTCCCTCTCGTTGCCCTTCTTGACGGCGAGGAAGTTGGCGTACGGGTTGCCGTCCGCCTGCTCCAGGACCAGGGCGTCCCTGGTCGGCTTGAGACCGGCCTCGATGGCGTAGTTGCCATTGATGACGGCGGCGTCCACATCATCCAGGGAGCGGGGCACGGTGGCGGCCTCCAGTTCCCTGAACTTCAGGCCCTTGCTGTCCTTGATGTCACCCAGGGTGGCGCTCTGGCCCGCACCGGCCTTGAGCTCGATCAGACCGTGATCGTCAAGGAGCCTGAGCGCCCGGCCCTCGTTGGTGGTGTCGTTGGGCACCGCGATGGTCTGGCCGCTCTTGATGTCCTTCAGATCCTTGGCCGACTTGGAGTACAGACCCAGCGGCTCCAGATGGACGTTGACCACTGGGGTGACATGGGTGCCCTCCTTCTTGTTGAAGTCATCCAGATAGGGCTTGTGCTGGAAGTAGTTGGCGTCCACCTCACCGTTGTCGGTGGCGAGGTTGGGCAGGACGTAGTCGTCGAAGACCTTGACCTTGAGGTCAAGGTCTTCCTTCTTGGCCAGGTTGTCCCGTACGTACTCCAGGATCTTGGCGTGCGGGGCCGCCGACGCGGCCACGGTCAGCGACTCGCCGCCGCCCGTGGCGGAGCTGTTGCCGGGATCGGAGGCGGTGCCGCAGGCGGCCAGGCCAAGGGTGAGGGCGGCGGTCGCCGCGCCCGCTGAGGTGATCTTGATAATGGTGCGCACGAAGAGTGCCTCTTTCTGATGTGGTAGCTGCCCGACGAAGGGTTCGGGCCTTTGGGGGGAGAAGTCTCAGGAGCTGACCCGCTCCCGGCGGGCGAGGAGCCGCACCGCGGTGTCACCGAGCAGCTGCACGGCCGCCACGAGGACGATCAGAACTCCCACGGTGACGAGCATCAGTCCGGTCTCGAAGCGCCGGAAGCCGTAGGCGAGGGCGAGGTCGCCCAGGCCGCCGCCGCCGACCACACCGGCCATGGCGGAGTAGCCGATCAGCACGATGACGGTGGTGGTGAGCCCGGCGACCAACGAGGGCAGGGCTTGCGGCAGCAGTGCCTTGAAGACCACGGTGCCGGTGCCGCCGCCCATCGCCTGGACGGCCTCGACCAGTCCGTGGTCAACCTCCCGGACCGCGGTCTCCACCAGCCGGGCGAAGAAGGGTATGGCGCCGATAGCGAGCGGCACGATCGCCGCGGTGGGGCCGATGAAGGTACCCACCACTAGGCGGGTGAACGGGATCAGAGCGACCAGCAGAATGATGAACGGCAGCGAGCGCCCGACATTCACCAGGGCGCCGATGACGTTGTTCACCGGCGCGTTCCGCAGCATCCCGCCACGGTCGGTGAGGACCAGCAGGACGCCCAGCGGCAGTCCACCGAGGGCGGCGATCAGCGTGGACCAGCCGACCATATACAGGGTGTCCACGCACCCCTGGATCAGCAGTGGCTGCATCTCGGCCCAGCTCACTTGGCGCTCTCCTCTGTCAGTGCGTCCATAACGGCGGTGCCTGAGACAGCCGCGACATCGACGGTCAGCCCCTGCTCCCGCAGGAAGCCGATCGGCACGACGTTGTCCTCGAAGCCGCCCGGCAGCTCGATCCGCATCCGGCCGATCTGGCGGCCGCCCACGGTGTCCATGGCGGCGCCGAGGATCGAGATGTCGATGTTGTATGTCCGGGCGAGCTGGGAGATCACCGGCTGGGCCGCGGAGGCACCGTGGAAGGTGACGTCGACGACCGTGCGGTCCGGCGCGGAGGGCTCCCCGCCGACCGGGAAGAGCTCATTGGCCAGCTCGGAACCGGGAGTTGCCAGCAGGCCGGAGACGGTGCCGGATTCCACGATCTCGCCGCCCCGCATCAGCGCGGCCGAGTCGCAGACGGTTTTGACGACATCCATCTCATGGGTGATGAGCAGCACGGTCAGGCCGAGCTGCTCATTGAGATCACGCAGCAGCCGCAGTACGGAGCGGGTGGTCTCGGGGTCGAGGGCGGAGGTCGCTTCGTCGGAGAGCAGCACCTTGGGATCGCCCGCCAGCGCGCGGGCGATCCCGACGCGCTGTTTCTGACCACCGGAGAGCTGAGCCGGGTAGGCGCGGGCCTTCTCGGCGAGGCCGACGAGGTCGAGCAGTTCCAGGGCCTTGCGGCCGCGGTCCCGTCCGGAGACGCCGAGGATCTCCAACGGCAGTTCGACATTGCCCTGCACGGTGCGGGAGGAGAGCAGATTGAAGTGCTGGAAGACCATGCCGATGCGGCTCCGGGCCGCGCGGAGGTCCGCGCCCGCACGCTTGCCGCGTCCGGCCAGTGCGGTGAGGTCCCGGCCATCGACGGTCACCGTGCCGGAGGTTGGCCGCTCCAGGAGATTGACGCAGCGGATGAGAGAGGACTTACCGGCGCCGCTCTGTCCGATGACGCCGTAGACCTCACCCTCGCGGACATGCAGATTCACGCCGCGCAGGGCGGTGACCTCACGGTCACGCGTGCGATAGACCTTGCTCAGGTCCGTAGTGGTGATCACTGGGTTTCCGTCACTGTCGAGTGCGCGGCGCGGGAGCAGGTGAGCGCCGGGCAGGGGGCATTGCTTGGGGAGGAGGGGTTTCGGTGCGGGCCGCGCCGTCAGTGGGCGGCGGGGCCATGGGTGAGTGAGCGCGGGGGCGAGCGCGTCCGTGCCAGGGGAACGGGGCTCAGGTCTCGCTTCGGGGCGCGAGGCTGCTCAGGCGGGGGCCCTCAGCGGTCACACATTCGACACACGCGGCAGACACCGGGCGTGGTCATCGCCTCGGTCGCAGGGATGCGGCTGCTCGTCGTGGTCATGGAGATCAGTAAAGCAGACCCCGGTCCGGGGTCCCAGAGACCGAGATCCTTGTCCGGGTAGTGGACATCACCGCGTGTGGAGGCGCCCCGTGCCTGGGGCCCATACGGCGGGACCTCGGACCCGTAATAGAGTCACTGGCATGTTCATCCCGCTGACGGTCGCGGTCACCGTGACCGCCCTCGCGCTGGCCGCCTGGTGCGGCCACGCGGCCTACCGGGACCAGCCGACCAAGGACTGGCACTTCATCGGCATGGCCGTGGTCACCGTACTCGCCCTGCTTCAGCTGGTGGTCGGCGTGGTGTGGCTGGCACGGGGGCAGGAGCCGTCCGACAGCTCGGTGATCTTCGTTTCGTATCTGCTCGGCGCCGCGGCCGCGGTGCCCGCGGTCGGCTTCCTCTCACTGGCCGAGCGCACTCGCTGGGGCTCGGCCACGGTGGCGGCGGGCGCCGTGGTGCTGGCCGTGCTGGAGGTCCGCCTCTATGACATCTGGGGAGGCGGCGGTGGCTGATACCGCTCCCGGGAAGACGGTTGACGGCACCCGGACCGGGATCGGGGCGGGGCCCGGGCGGCTGCTGGTGACGCTGTACGCGGTCTTCACCATCGGCGCCGCCTCTCGCTCCGTCTACCAGCTCTCCACCCGCTTCGAGGAGGCGCCGCTGGCGTACCTCCTGTCCGCGGTGGCCGCGCTGGTGTACGCGTTCATCACGGTCGCCCTCGTCCGGGGCGGTGAGGGGGCCCGTAAGGCAGCGGTCGGCTGCTGCGTCGCGGAGCTCGCCGGGGTGCTGACCGTGGGCACCTGGACGCTGATGGACCCATCGGCCTTCCCGGATGCCACCGTGTGGTCGGACTACGGCATGGGCTATCTGTTCATCCCGCTGGCACTGCCGGTGACAGGCCTGATCTGGCTGCGGCGGTCACGGAGCGCGTAGCGCGGGACCGCCGCAGCCAGGGTCTGGGTCAGGCGCTCGTGGTGAACGCGTGTGCCACGGCCTCCTTCTCCAGGGTGATCACGCTGAGTTTCGGGGAGATCCGCTCGGTGGCCGCCGGTACGTAGCCGCAGCGGCGGTAGAGCCGGAGGTTGCCATCGCTGCGGTGGCCGGTGAAGAGCCGGAAGCGCTGCGCGCCCTGCTCACGAGCCAGCTGGTTCTCGACCGCGGTGAGCAACCGCCCGCCAAGGCCATGCCGCTGCATCCGGGGGTGCACGATGAGCTTGCCGATATGGGCGGTGCCCTCGCTGTCGACGGTGCCGCGTACGGATCCCACGACCTCCGCGCCGAGCCGGGCGACCAGGACGCAGCCGCCCGACAGCTCGGCGCGCAGGGCGTCCAGCGTCTGGGTGAGCGGCTCGATGGCGTAGTCGCCGTACAGCTCGGCTTCGGTCTGGTAGCAGAGATATTGCAGCTTGAGGATCTGCTCGGCGTCGTGCTCGGTCGCCGCAGAGATGGTCACGCTCATGCCCATGTGCGCACGCCTCTCCCTTGTTGTCGCGCCCGTCCGCGCCAAGAGTGAGGGTCGCGCGGCCCGGACTGTCTGCCCTGATGACGCCGGTTGTTATCGCACCCTTCCCCCGAGTTCAGGGATTCCAACCTCCGCCAAGAGCATTCTGCGCAGACATCCCAGGCAGCGGGAACGCAATGGCCCTAGACTCCCCTGTGAGATTCCCAACTCACCTGCGATTTCTTGGTACGTCAGATCCCTGGGTGACAGCAGCGCGGCCAGCACACGGGGGCAGCGGCCAGGCAGTCGCGCTACGGCTCCGCGCACCACGCGCCCCCGCTCCCCATCGAGAAACCGCCGTTCGGCGCTGTGCTCCGGGCCCCCGGCGGGTTCGGCGGCCGCCGGGTCGTAGGTGACTTCCCGGCTGGTCCGGTGCCCGATGGAACGCGCCTCGGCACGTACGGTCGCACGCAGCCAGGCGCCCGGCCGGGGCGGCGGCCCCTCGGCGTGGACGCGTTCCAGCCAGCGCAGCCAGACGGACTGTTCAAGGTCCTCCGCCTCGGCCCCGGCGGCATGGGCCTCGGCGGCGCACTCAGCAGCCAGCAGTGGACGAAGGTATTCCGGAAACTGCATGCCCGGCGGGACGCGAGGGTCCCGCCGGGCGGTTTCAGCTAGCGGGGAGGATCACCCACGTGAGCGACGGAAGTCCTCGGCGGCAAGCCGGGCGGTGTCCGGGTTATCAGAAAAGATCCCATCGATACCGGTCTCGTAGTACATGCGGTACGCGCCGAAGGCGTCCCCGTAGTCGTTGGGGTTGTCACCGCGCCGGAATTCGGCGGGCAGGAAGGAGTTCTCGTTCCGCATGGTGTACGGGTGCAGCACCAGACCGCGGTCATGCGCGTCCGGGACCAGCGTGGTGGGCTCACCGAGCTGGCCGTCCGGGCCCTTGGGAATGATGAGATCCAGCAGCGGGCCGATACCCCGGGCGTAGCCGGCGATCCAGTCCAGTCCCTCGGGGGTCACCAGGTCCGCGACGGTGCGCGGGTCGCCCGCCTCGGTGAAGTCCCAGGGCTGCGAGTCAGCGGTCCACAGCAGCACCACACCGGGGGTACCGACGAGCTTGCTGAGCCGCTGGATGCTGCTGGGTTCAAAGGACTGCAGAAAGACCGGCGAATTCCGCCGGTGCAGCCCGTACTTCCGCAGGAGCCTCGCCAACCGTTCCTCCAGCCCGAGTCCGAGCTTACGGAAGTAGCTGGGGTGCTTGGTTTCGGCATGGAGCCATACGGGGCGGCCGCGCTTCTTGCCCTCCCTGTGGGCCCATTGGATGACCTCTTCGAAGGTGGGCACGGTCCAGCGGCCGTTGTAGAGGGTGTTCTGCTGGCGCTGCCCGGGAATGCGCTCGGTGGCCCGGAGCTTCTTGATCTCCGCGAGGGTGAAGTCCTCGGTGAACCAGCCGGTGTGCTCCTCACCATCCACCGACTTGGTGGTCCTTCGGTCGGCGAACTCCGGGTGGTCGGCGACATCCGTGGTGGCCGTGATGTCGTTCTCATGACGGCAGATGAGATGACCGTCCTTGGTGGCGACCAGGTCCTGCTCGACGATGTCCGCTCCCATATCGAGCGCGAGATCGTATGACCCGAAGGTGTGTTCAGGGCGGTAGCCGCTGGCACCACGATGGCCGATGACGGCGGGCACCGGCAGCCCCGACGGCCTGAACCTCCCCGCGGCCTGAGCGGTCCCGGTGGTCCCCAGCACTGCCGCTCCCGCGCTCAGCGCCGCCGCCCCCAGCACCGTTCTGCGGCCCAGCCGCTGCTCCTGTCCCATGAACTCTCCTCACTGCGCGGTGCGGTGTCCCGCACCTGACAAACGACGGCTGAAGCGTAGGCGGGCAGACCTGTCCGGTGGGGATCACACGCCGGAACATGAGGGAAACGCGCGCCAACCCCGACATCAACAGGCGAGATCAGCGGGGACATCAACGGGGGACATCAACTCTGTGTATCGGTCCCATGAACCCGGTGCACCGCCCACCGAAAGCCGCGAGTATCGTCCTCACCTGCGCATCCGTTGCGCGTCATCCGCCCACGACCGGAGGCTGAATCTCTGTGATGCCCCGTTATGCTCGGTCTTTTCGGTTCCTGCTCATCAAGGCGCTGCTCGGCCCGCTCCTGCGCGTGCTGTTCCGTCCGCAGGTACAGGGAGCCGACCGGGTACCGGGCACCGGCCCGGTGATCCTGGCCGGCAATCACCTCACGTTCATCGACTCGATGATCCTGCCGCTGGTCGCCAAGCGACAGGTCTTCTTCATCGGCAAGGACGAGTATGTGACCGGAAAGAGCCTCAAGGGCCGCTTGATGGCCTGGTTCTTCACCGGGGTCGGCATGATCCCCGTCGACCGGGACGGCGGCCACGGTGGTGTGGCGGCGCTGATGACCGGCCGCCGGGTGCTTGAGGAGGGCAAGGCCTTCGGTATCTACCCGGAGGGCACCCGCTCCCCCGATGGACGGCTCTACCGCGGCCGCACCGGTATCGCCCGGCTGACGCTGATGACCGGTGCGCCGGTGATGCCGTTCGCGATGATCGGGACCGACCGGGTACAGCCCGGCGGCCGGGGCCTGCCCCGGATCGGCCCGGGCCGCCGCATCACGGTCCGCTTTGGCGAGCCGCTGGACTTCTCCCGCTACGAGGGGATGGACCGGGACCGCTATGTGCTGCGCGCGGTGACCGATGAGGTGATGAGCGAGGTCATGCGGCTCTCCGGTCAGGAGTACGTCGATATGTACGCCACAAAGGCGAAGGCGGCGTAAGAACTCACGCCAGGCACTCACGCCAGGAACTCACGCCGTCCAGGTCAGTGCCCGGCAGGGCTGGCGCTGTCCGCGAGCCGCTGACCGCGCAGCAGTCGCCAGGCCAGCCCGGCCGCGGCGAGCAGCACCACCGAGCCCACCGCGGCGGCGATGCGCAGCCCGTCGGTGAAGCTCTCCTGCGCGGCGGCCAGCAGCCGCTCACCGGAGGCCCCGGGCAGCCCGGCGGCCGTATCGACCGCGCCGCCCAGCGACTCATGGGCGTCCGCGCCCGCCTGTGCCGGTACGCCGGGCGGGACCGGGAAGCCGCGGTAGACACCGGTAACGATGGAGCCCAGTACGGCGATACCGAGAGCCGCGCCCAGTTCGTACGCGGTCTCCGACACCGCGGAGGCGGCCCCCGCCTGCTCCTCGGGCACGCTGGAGAGGATGACATCCGCGGTCACCGTAAAGGCGAGCCCGGCGCCCATGCCGACCACGAGCAGCACGGTGCCCAGCAGCCAGTAGCCGGTGGAGGCCTGCAACCACAGGCACGCGCCGAGGGCCAGCCCGACGGCGGCCAGTCCGCTGGAGACGGCGCCGCGCACCGAGGTACGGCGGGCGACCGTACCGGCGGCCAGTCCGGCGCCGATCGCGCCGATCGCGGCGGGCAGTTCAGCCAGTCCGGCTTGCAGGGGGCCGCGCATCTGCACCATCTGGAGGAACTGCGAGAGGAAGAAGATCAGCCCGGAGAGCCCGAGAATGGTGAGCAGATCGGCGAGTACCGCACCGGAGAAGCCACGGTTCTTGAAGAGCCGCATATTCAGCAGCGGGGACGCCAGCCGCAGTTGCCGCCGTACGAATATCACCAGCGTGAGCGCGCCGAGCGCGGCGGTGAGACAGACATCCCAGCGCGGCCCGTAGGCAGCGGCTTCCTTGACCGCGTAGACCACCGAGACGATGCCGACCATGGAGAGCGCGACGCTGGGCAGATCCCAGGGACCGGGGGCCGGGTTCTTGGACTCGGGCAGTACCCTGACGCCGACGATCACCAGAACGGCCATCACCGGCAGATTGATCAGGAAGACCGAGCCCCACCAGAAGTGCTCCAGCAGAAGGCCGCCGACGACGGGGCCCACCGCCGCACCCGCCGAGGCCATGGCGCCCCAGATACCGATGGCGAGGCTGCGCTCCCTGGGGTCGTGGAAAAGGCTGCGGATCAGCGCGAGGGTGGCGGGCATCAGGGTGGCGCCCGCGATGCCGAGCAGCGCCCGCCACAGGATCATCGCCTCGGCGCTGTGCGCATAGGCGTTGAGGACGGAGATCGCACCGAACGCGGCTGAACCGGTCAGCAGGAGCTTCTTACGGCCGATACGGTCGCCGAGGCTGCCCATGGAGACCAGCAGTCCGGCGATGACGAAGGAGTAGACATCGCCGATCCACAGCAGCTGGGTGCCCGAGGGCCGCAGATCCTCGCTGAGAAAGGGGGTGGCCAGGCCCAGGACGGTGACATCGACGCCCACCAGCAGCACGGCCAGTACCAGAACGGCGAGCGCGAGCCAGCGCCCCGCGCGGGGCGGGGCACCGGCGTCGGCCTGGCGGGGTATCGGGCGGGTCATGCGGCCGTCCTCCGCAGCGCTCCGCCGAGCAGCAGCTCGGCGACCATATGGGGTGCGTCCTTGGGTGCCATCCGCCCGTCCTGAACGGTCCAGGCGGAGGCCGCGATCAGTGCGTAAAGGGCTTCGGTGAGCCAGCTCGGCGCCAGCTCCGGGCGGAAGACGCCCTGCTGCTGACCGCGCCGGAAGAGCCCGCTGACCTTCGCGTCGACGCGCTGCCAGCCCTCGTCCATCCGGTCTGACTCATAGAGCTGGTTCTCGCCGTAGAGAAAGGCCAGGAAGCCCGCCACCGGCATCGCCTCGGCGACCAGCCGCCGCACCGCGTCCTCCGGCTCGCCCTCGTCGATACGGGCGGTGGCCAGGCCCTCCTCGATCTGCTCGATGCCCAGTGCGCCCAGCGCCAGCACCAGGGCGTCGCGCCCGGCGAAGTGCCGGTGGAGCGTGGCACGGCTGATGCCCGCGGCCTTGGCGATCTCATCCATGGAGGCTGTCGCCTTACGGGACAGCAGATCAGCGGCGGTCTTGAGCACACGTTCACGGTTCACCGTCATGAGACGACGATAACTCATCTGAGACACTCATGTCTCATCATTACGGTGTGAGCAGTGCCCCCCACCCCCACGGCGGAAGCCAGGTGTGGCGCGTCAGGACCAGGGCAGTTCCGAGCGATACCGCCAGTACGCCGAGGAATCCTCGGTCAGCTCCGCGAGACGGGCGAGCCGCTCCTCGTCGAGGTCCACGGTCACGGCGTGCAGATTGGTGAAGAGCTGCTCGGTGGTGGCCGCCCCGGACAGGACGACTCCCGCCCAGGGGCGGCACAGGGCGGCGGCCAGGGCGACCGCGTCAGGGCTGGCACCGGCCTCGTCGGCGACCTCACGCAGCACGGCCGGTGCCTGGGGCGCCACGAGGCGGCCGTTGGCCAGGGCCTCCTTGATAATCACGGTGAGACCGGCTTCGTGCGCCTCGGCCAGGGCCGCTTCCGCGGACGTCTCCAGAAGGTTGTAGGTGCTCTGGACCGAGCGGAATAGCGGGCGGTCCGCCACGGTGATATCGAGGGCGGCCCGGATGGTGTCGGCCTGGTGGGGGCCGCTCGTCGAGAAGCCGACGGACACCCCTTCATCAGCCAGCCGGGCCAGGCGCTCATGGAGGGCGGTGTCGGTGAGGGCCGGGCTGTCCGGGGTGAGGGAGTGGATCTGGTAGAGGTCGAGCCGGTCCCCCAGCAGCTTGCCGGTCTCGGCGCGCTGGGTTTCATACATCGCGAGGGTGTGGTCCTTCACCTCATGGACATCGGCGTCGGTACGCCAGTTCCCGGTGTACGAATAGCCCCACTTGCTGCCGATGACGACATCGTCAACCTCGGGGTGTGCCCGTAGCCAGTCGCCCAGGAACTCTTCGGCCCGCCCATAGGAGCGGGCGGCGTCGAAGTAGCGGACGCCCTGCGCGTAAGCGGCATCCAGCAGTTCATGGGTGCGCTCACGCAGGGCGTCGACGCTGCGCTCGGCCGGCAGATCGCGCTCCCGGCCGAGGTTGATGTACGCGGGCCGGCCGACGGCCGCCAGCCCGAGTCCGATGTGGGCGGTCGGCGTCGTCGCTCTGGCCAGGCGGGCGAACGGCATCGGGGCTCCCTGCGCGGTCGGTACGGCGGTCAGTTTGACCACCGTACCCACGGCGGCACCGGGATCACCGTTTGGCGTTCGCCCACTCCCGCTGCTTCACCAGATCGGCCTTGACCTCGGCGAGTTGCACCGCCACGGCAGACGGGGCGGTGCCGCCACGGCCGTTGCGGGCGGCGAGCGCGCCGGGGACGCTGAGAACCGTGCGGACCTCCGGGGTCAGCCGCGGGGAGATCTTGGCGAACTGCTCATCGGTGAGCTGGTCCAGCTCAATGCCCTCCCGCTCACACTCCTTGACGCACTCCCCCGCGACCTCATGCGCGACCCGGAAGGGCACCTCCTGCTTGACCAGCCACTCGGCGATATCCGTGGCCAGCGAGAATCCCGCCGGGGCCAGCTCCTCCATCCGCTCCCGGTTGACCGTGAGCGTGGCCATCATCCCGGTGAACGCCGGAAGCAGGATCTCCAGCTGGTCACAGGAGTCAAAGACCGGCTCCTTGTCCTCCTGCAGATCCCGGTTGTACGCGAGCGGCAGTGCCTTGAGGGTGGCCAGCAGCCCGGTCAGATTGCCGATCAGCCGACCGGATTTGCCGCGCGCCAGCTCGGCGATATCGGGGTTCTTCTTCTGCGGCATGATCGAGGAACCGGTGGAGAAGGCGTCATGCAGGGTGACGAAGGAGAACTCCTTGGTATTCCAGATGATGACTTCTTCGGCGATCTTCGACAGATCGACACCGATCATCGCGGTGATGAAGGCGAATTCGGCGACGAAGTCCCGGGAGGCCGTGCCGTCGATGGAGTTGGCCGCCGAGCCGTGCTCAAAGCCGAGTTCCGCCGCCACCGCCCGTGGGTCGAGGCCGAGCGAGGACCCGGCCAGTGCGCCGGAGCCATACGGCGAGACGGCGGTGCGCTCGTCCCACTGACGCAGCCGCTCCGCGTCCCGGCCCAGCGCCTGGACATGGGCGAGCACATGGTGTGCGAAGAGCACCGGCTGGGCGTGCTGGAGATGGGTACGGCCCGGCATGGCGACATCCGGGTGCGCCTCGGCGAGCCCGACCAGAGCCCCCTGAAGATCAGCCAGCAGGGCGCCGATGATCCGGGCGTGGTCCCGCAGATACATCCGGAAGAGGGTGGCCACCTGGTCGTTGCGGGACCGGCCCGCCCGGAGCTTACCGCCCAGCTCGGCGCCGAGCCGCTCCAGCAGGCCACGTTCCAGGGCCGTATGGACGTCCTCGTCGGCGATGGTGCCGGTGAAGGAGCCGTCGGCGACATCGGCCTCCAGCTGGTCGAGCCCCGCGAACATCCGGTCCAGCTCCTCGGCGCTGAGCAGCCCGGCCCGGTGCAGGACACGGGCGTGCGCCCGGGAACCGGCGATGTCGTACGGGGCGAGCCGCCAGTCGAAGTGGACTGAGGCACTGAGCCTGGCCAGTGCCTCGGCCGGTCCATCCGCGAACCGGCCGCCCCACAGCCGTACATCGCCGTCCTGGGCTGGCTTGTCCGGTCCGTTGCTCATCGCTGCGCTGCTCCTCATTGGCGTGATACGGATCCGCCTCCCCACCCGTGTGCACGGCGGGGAGGCGGGGTGAAGCTCATCCGCTGGCGCGGACTGGCAGACTACTGTGCCTGGTCCCGCTTGGCAGCGATCTTGCTCGACATGCCGAACAGCTCGATGAAGCCCTTGGACATCGACTGGTCGAAGGTGTCGCCGCTGTCGTATGTCGCCAGGTTGAAGTCGTAGAGCGACTGGTCGGACTTCCGGCCGGTGACAACGGCCCGGCCGCCGTGCAGGGTCATCCGGATGTCACCGCAGACATGCTCGTTGGCCTCGTCGATGAAGCCGTCCAGGGCCCGCTTGAGCGGGGAGAACCACAGGCCGTCGTAGACCAGCTCGGTCCACCGCTGCTCGACCTGCCGCTTGAACCGGGCGAGCTCCCGCTCGACGGTGACACTCTCCAGCTCCTGGTGGGCGGTGATCAGGGCGATGCCGCCCGGGGACTCGTACACCTCCCGGGACTTGATGCCCACGAGCCGGTCCTCGACCATGTCGATCCGGCCGATACCCTGGGCGCCGGCCCGCTCATTGAGCTGCTGGATGGCCTGCAGAACGGTGACGGGCCGGCCGTCGATGGCGACTGGCACGCCCTTCTCGAAGGTGATGATCACCTCGTCGGCCTCCCGGGGGACGGCCGGGTTCTGGGTGTACTCGTAGACATCCTCGATGGGCGCGTTCCAGATGTCCTCCAGGAAGCCGGTCTCGACGGCCCGGCCGAAGACGTTCTGGTCGATGGAGTACGGCGACTTCTTGGTGGTGGCGATCGGCAGGCCCTTCTCCTCGCAGAAGGCGATGGCCTTGTCCCGGGTCATGGCGTAGTCCCGGACCGGGGCGATGCACCGCAGAGCGGGCGCGAGGGAGGAGATCCCTGCCTCGAACCGGACCTGGTCATTGCCCTTGCCGGTGCAGCCATGGGCCACGGTCGTGGCGCCATGCTTCTGGGCGGCGGCGACCAGGTGCTTGACGATCGTCGGCCGGGAGAGGGCGGAGACGAGCGGGTACCGGTCCATATAGAGGGCGTTGGCCTTGATCGCCGGGAGGCAGTACTCCTCGGCGAACTCGTCCTTGGCATCGGCGACCTCTGCCTCGACCGCCCCGCAGGCGAGCGCGCGCTTTCGGATCACATCAAGATCCTCGCCGCCCTGGCCGACATCCACGGCGACGGCGATGACCTCGGCTCCGGTCTCCTCGGCGATCCAGCCGATACAGACGGAAGTGTCCAGGCCACCGGAGTAGGCGAGTACGACGCGCTCGGTCACGGGGGTCTCCTTACGATCCATACGGTGACTGGCATAAGTATGCACTGCTCCGTATGTTTCGTCAACGTACGCCGTCTGCGCAGGTCAGCGCAGATCGCGCAGCTCCTCCGCCAGGATCGGGGCATGGCTGTGGTCAAGATCCTTGGTGGCCGTCAGCAGGGTCAGCCGGGCAGGCCCCGCCAGCTCCCGGACCCGGTGCAGCGCGGCCTGCTGCCGTGACCCGGCCAGCTCCGCGCGGTAACGCTGTCCAAACTCCGCGAACCGCTCCGGATCATGGCCGTACCAGCGGCGCAGCTCCGCGGACGGGGCGACGTCCTTGACCCACTCATCCAGCCGCGCCGTCTCCTTCGCCAGCCCGCGCGGCCACAGCCGGTCCACCAGCACCCGCGTCCCGTCCTGCGGCTCCACCGCGTCGTACACCCGGCGCAGCCGCACCTCGAAACCGTCCTTCATGCCTCCAGCGTGCGGGGAAAACGCCGCACGCGCAGAAGATTCGAAACGCATAATGCGGGTCATGGGAAAGAGCCACGAGCACATAACCGGCCGACTGCGGACGTTCATCGAGCAGCAGCCCGTTTTCTTCACGGCCACCGCGCCGCTCTCCGGCGACGGCACCGTCAATCTCTCCCCGAAGGGCCTGGCGGGCTCCTTGGCGGTACTCGATGAGCACACCGTCGCCTATCTGGATTTCGCGGGCAGCAACGCCGAGACCATCGCGCATCTGCGGGAGAACGGGCGGATCACCCTGATGTGGTGCGCCTTCTCCGGGCCGCCGAACATCGTGCGGGTGCACGGCCGTGGTGAGGCGGTTTTCCGGGATGATCCGCGCTGGAGTGAACTGCTCGCCCGCTTCCCGGACATCGATCCGGCCAAGCACGGGCTGCGGGCCATCATCGTGGTCACCGCCGAACATATCCGGGACACCTGCGGCTACGCCGTGCCCCTGATGACGTATGACGAGGACCGGCCGCTGCACGCCGCCCGTTTCGAACGGGAGACGGACGACACCCTGGACGCGTACTTCCACAAGAAGGAGCACGTCGGCACCAGCCTCGACGGTCTTCCCGGCCTGCCGCTACCGTTGCCGCCGACCCCCGTAAAGGAACAGTGACCGTGACAACGGACTACGCAAACCTGGCCCGCCGGATGTGGCACCAGCTGGAACCGGTGTACGCCTCCCTCTACTTCGCGCCGGAGGCCTTCGAGGAGGCCAAGGCGCTGGGATATGACGTGGGGTCACGCTGGCCGGGCTACTTCGCCTACCGTGGCGCACCGCTGGGCGCGGCCGGACCCGAGCTGGTGACGGCCACGTTCCACAGCTTCAGCCCGCACATGGTGGCCGAGTATGTCCCGGCGGCCTGGGAGACGGCCGGCCCCGGCACCGTACTGGCCGCCCGGCTGCGCGCCGTGGACCGGATACTGCGCGGCTTCCTCGGGGACGCGGTCACCGGACCCGAGATGACGGAGGCGGCCGGGCTGGCCCGTACCGCCGCCGAGAGCGCCGATATGGCCGCCCGTCCGCTGGCCGCCGCCAACCGCGAGCTGCCCTGGCCCAAGGAGCCGCATCTGGCACTCTGGCAGGCCATGTCCGTACTGCGTGAGCACCGTGGCGACGGCCATCTCGCCGCGCTGCTGGCCGCCGGTCTGGACGGCTGCGAGACGCTGGTCTCCTTCGCCGCGATCGGGGCCGTGCCGGTGGAGAACTTCGCCGGGCGCGGCTGGAGTGAGGAGGAGTGGGCAGCGGCCCAGGACCGGCTCTTCGAGCGTGGCTGGGTCGACGCGGACGGCCACGCCACCGACCTGGGGCGCAAGGGCCGGGAGGACATCGAGCGGCTGACCGATGAACTGGCCGCGGCGCCGTGGCGCGCCCTCGGGGCCGAGCGCTGCGAGCGGTTCGCCAGGCTGCTCCACCCCGCGGTGGCGGCGGTCTTCGAGTCCGGCATACTGCCGCCCCAGCCCACGCTGGGCATCGCCACGGTGCGGGCTCCCGGCCCGCGGTAACCGGCGCCTGGCTGTCCCGGGGCAGGGATCAAGGTGACCGCCGCGAGTCCCATGATCTAAGTTGACCGCCGGGGCAGCGGAAGGGCGAACAGTGGTGGACGGCGGAGAGCTACGGGTGCCGGTGGGGGCGGACGCCGCGCGGTGGACGACCCGGGGTGACTGCCAGCGGGTGCTGTTCGTGGTCCACAACGTGACCTCCGCCTCCCGGCTGCTCGATGTGCTGCCCCTGTTCCGGGACGATCTGCGGGTGCAGTCCCTGGTGAGCTGCACCGGCTCATCACCGTTCCAGGCCGGGGTGCCGGAGCTGCTGGCGGCGACCGGGCTGCCGGTAGTGCCCTGGGAGCAGGTGGTACGGACTCCGGTCGACCTTGCGATATCGGCCAGCTATGGGGGCCAACTAGCTGATATATCAGGAAATTTGGCCGTACTCTCGCATGGCGTTGGCTACAATAAGAGATTGGCGACACCGGCCACCGGCCACCGGCCACCGGCCACCGGCCACCGGCCACCGGCCACCGGCCACCGGCCACCGGCCACCCGCGCCCGTGTTCGGGATTGGGCCGGAGTGGCTGCTGCACAACGGTCAGCCCATCGCCGACGCCACCGTTCTCTCCCACCCCGAGCAGCTTGACCGGCTCGATGCCGCCTGCCCGGAGGCCGTCCCCACGGCCGTACTGGCTGGTGACCCCTGCTACGACCGGCTGCTCGCCGCGCTCCCTCACCGCGAGCGTTTCCGGCGCGCTCTCGGCGTTGGTCCGGGGCAGCGGCTCATCGTGCTCAACTCGACCTGGAACCCGGATTCGCTCTTCGGCGACGGCGGCAGCGACGAGATACTGCCCTCACTGCTCCCCCGGCTCACCGCCGAGCTACCGGCCGATGAGTACCGCGCCGTCGCCGTGCTGCACCCGAACATCTGGTACGGCCATGGTCCCGGCCAGATACGTGCCTGGCTGGACCGGGCCCGCCGCGCCGGGCTCGCCCTGGTGCCGCCGTTGGAGGGCTGGCGCCAAGCGCTGATCGCCGCCGACTGCGTGCTCGGCGACCACGGTTCGGTCACCTTCTATGCGGCCGCCCTGGGCACCCCCGTGCTGCTCGGCGCCTTCCCGCACCAGAACCTCGACCCGCACTCACCGGTCGCCGCCCTCGGCCGGGCCGCCCCGAAGCTGCGCCCGTACGCTCCGCTGCGGCCCCAGCTCGACGCGGTGATCGAGCGCCACCGGCCCGGCCGGTACGCCGCGCTCGCCGCCCAGACCAGCTCCGACCCGGGCCGCTCGGCCGCCCTGCTGCGCCAGGTCTTCTACCGGCTTATGGGCATCCCCGAGCCACCACACCCCGCCCTGCTCGATCCCCTGCCGCTCCCCCGGTACGAACCCGCCGAGCGGACAGCGCCGCTGCGCGTGCTCACCCGGTTGCTGGGCGCGGACCCCGCCGAGATCGGTGTCACCCGCTATGCGGATCCGCCCTACGATCCAGCAGGACCGTACGGCGACGCCCTGCACACCGCCGTCCATGAGGACACCCAGGACCCCGCCCGGCTGGCCCTCGCTGATGTGATCGTGCGGTACGGCGCCGCTGACGACCCCCGGCTCGGCCCCCCGGAGATCTGGGCGAGCGAGGTGCTGACCCGGCACCCACACTGCTCGGTCGCGGCCTACATCAGCGCGCCGGACCGCTGCACGGTGTGTATGCGTGACGGCTCCCTCATCCGGCTCACCGCTGACCCCGGTGCCGACGGGCGTCCCGATCTGGGTGATCCGGCCGCGTACGCCTCCGCGCTGCATGCCTGGACCGGCTCCGGCAAGTCGCTCGGTGAGCTGGGCGGGACGATGACCGTGGTCACCGGCGACATCCGGCACCGGCTCCGGGTCCAGGTCCAGGTCCAGGTGGACCGTATCGGCTAGCCCAACGCGTCGAGTTGGGCGCGCATCCGGTCCGCGGCCGCCGTATCGCCGTTGCCCTCATAGATCTTCAGGGCGGTCCGCAGATAGCGCTCCTCCGCCGGGTCTCCCAGCTCATGGGCGCATCCCGCGCGCAGCACCGCGACCTCTGCCTGCTGGACGCCGGCGCCCTGATCCGCCATGGCGGCCAGCGCATCGTCCAGCGGGCCGATGGCGGCGGCCGCGCCGTCCATGGCGAGGCGGGCCTCGGCCACCGTGGTCAGCACCCGGATCTCGTTGTAGCGGTCGTCAAGGGCACGCAGCTGCCGTCGCGCGTCCTGGAGCTGGATGATCGCTTCCTCGTGCCGTCCCTGGCCACGCAGGGCGCGGCCGATGTGGTGGGCGAGCAGGGCGCGCGCCCGGGGCACATCCGCCCGGCCCTCTTCGTCCGCGCCGATGGTGCCGACGGTCTCCAGGGCCTCCCGGAAGAGCCGCTCGGCCTCCTCCCAGTGCCACTGCCGAAGGCACAGCAGCCCCAGTGACTCCACCGCGGTGGCATATCCGCGCTTGCGCCCCGCCGCCGCCTCGGCCGCCGCGACCGCGCTGAACTCCCGCTGTGCGTCCGCGTACTGGCCACGCCACATCAGCAGAAACGCCAGGTGGGTACGCATCCTGCTGGCCACCTGCGGCTGCCGCCCGGCTGCCCGGACGCCCTCCAGCAGGGCCGGGACTCCCTGCTGGTGGAACCCCACCTTCAGATGCAGGGCCCACATCGCCTCGCAGAGCTGCCATACGAGCTCGTCCTCGCCGCAGTCCACCGCGGCCCGTACCGCCTCAGCCAGGCTGTCCCGCTCCGCGCGCAGCGCCTCCAGCGCGTCCTTGCTCGTCGGGTACTTCCTGTCCCGTTCCTTGCAACGCGCATAGAGGGGGCCGAGGTGCCAGCGGTCCGGGAGGGCACAGTAGTCAGCCTCAACAGCGAAACTGAGGTAGTGCCGGACCGTACGGCGGACCACCTGCGCCATCGCCTGGACGCCGTCCTCGCGCTGTGCGACCCGCTCGACGTACTGACGGACCGTGTCCCGGAAGCGGTAGCGGCGGCCCTCCCCCTCGGCCGGACCGGTCTCCAGCAGCCGAACGGCAGCGAGTTCGGCCAGCAGCAGCCGAGCCTCCCCCTCGCTGATACCCGCCGCCGCGGCGGCGGCAGCGGCCGAGAGCGACGGCCAGGGCCGGACTGCCACTGTCCTGCAGACCCGGGCGGCCTCAGGCGACAGCGCGCGGTATGCGGCATCGGCGGCGATCCGCACCGGGTCGTCATCGGTCATGGCCTGGCCCTCCCCACGTCGATCGTGGTCGGCGAACTCCCGGACGATCTCGGACAGCGGGAGCCCGGGCTCTGCCATCAGGTGCTGACCCATCGAGCAGAGCGCCTCCGGTGAACCGCGCAGCCGGGAGATGACCGTCTGGAAGGCGGCCAGCTCCGCTGTGGCGCGTTCCGCACCGATCATGAGGGTCAGCAGCTCGGTGGCCGACTGCGGGGACAGCTCCGTCAACGGCACCGGGTGAGCACCGCGCAGGCCCGTGAGCCCGGTGACCGGACGGCGGGCGGTGACGATGATCATCACCCCGGCGGCGGGCGTGAGGAAGGGCTCGATCTGCGCGAGTGACCCCGCGTTGTCCAGGACGATGAGCAGTTTCCGGTCGGTCACCATGGTGCGGTAAAGATCGGTCCGGTCCTGCAGGGTGACCGGCAGCTCGTCCGGCTGGACGCCGAGTTGGCGCAGACAGCGGCCCAGGGACTCGGCCGGGTCGCCCAGCTCGATCCAGATCCGGCCGTCCGGGAACCGTTCGCCGTTGCGCAGGCCCCATTCCGCACCGGCCGCGCTCTTCCCGATGCCCGGCGGTCCAGTGATCTCCACGGTGCGAGGACCCGGGCGCTCGGCGACTTCGGTGCAGGAGGAGAGCGTGTGGGTGCGGTTGGTGAAGTGCGTGGTCAGCAGGGGCAGCGTCTGCGGGGCGGCGGCCTGGGCGAGCCGGGACGCGGCGCCGTACGCGAGCACGCGCAGCTCGCGGGCGAAGCCGGGGTCAGCTTGCGCGCGCCGTCGCAAGGCGCGGCCCAGCTCCTGGCGTTCCTCCGCGTTCCGGGGCACGCCGCGCCGTCCCCAGGGGGTGCGTCTGGCCAGCCCTCCCGCTCCGTCGATCAATCGCCTGCCGACCTCGCCGCCCGCTCCGGCGATGACCGTCATCACGACCCCGACCGCCAGCGATACCGGATCCATCGCCCCGCCTCCCCCAACTCATCGTCAGGGCAAGGCTACCCAGTGAGCCGATCTTGGGTCAGCGTGCCTTCTGCGCCAGTCGCAGCAGATGGTCGGCGAGCGCCTGCCCGCCGTCCGGCTCCCGGCTGATCAGCAGCAGTGTGTCATCGCCCGCGATGGTGCCGATGATGTCGTGGACGCCTGCCTGGTCGATCGCCGAGGCGAAGAACTGGGCGGCGCCCGGTGGGGTGCGCAGCACGACCAGGTTGGCGGACGCCTCGGCCGAAATCAGCAGTTCACCCGCCAGCCGTGCCATCCGGGCCTCGCTCGCGGACTCCCCGAGCGGGACCTTCGGGGTGCGGTCGCCGCCTTCGCTGGGGACGGCGTAGATGAGCTCGCCACCGGTATTGCGGATCTTGACCGCGCCCAGCTCGTCGAGGTCACGGGAGAGGGTGGCCTGGGTGACGGAGAGACCGTCGTCGGCGAGGAGCTTGGCGAGCTGGCTCTGGGACCGCACCGGCTGCCGGTTCAGGATGTCCACGATCCGGCGGTGCCGTGCCGTACGGGTCTGCGGTACGGCCTGGCCACCGTGCGGCTCGTGCTGCTCGTGCTCCTCGGTCATGGTTACTCTCCGGCTCATCGGGTTCTGTCGACGGTGTCGAGAACCGCGGGAAGGGCCTGGACGAGCGCGTCCGCTTGCCCGACGCTGATGATCAGCGGTGGGGCGAGCCGGATGACGTCCGGGGCGACCGCGTTCACCAGGAATCCCGCGTCTTGAGCCGCCTGCTGCGCCTGCGCCGCGACCGGCTCGGTGAGCACGATACCCAGCAGCAGGCCCGCGCCGCGTAGCTGGTCGATCAGTGGGTGGCCAAGTGCCCAGATGGAGTCGCGGAGATGGCCGCCAACGCGCTTGACATGGTCGAGGATGCCTTCCGAGGCGATGGTGTCCAGGACCGCCAGCGCCGCCGCGCAGGAGACGGGGTTGCCGCCGAAGGTGGAGCCGTGCTGACCTGGCGTCAGCAGTTTCACCGCCGGGCCGAAGGCGAGCGTCGCGCCGATGGGGAGCCCGCCGCCCAGGCCCTTGGCGAGGGTGACGACATCGGGTTCGACGCCCTGGGCCTGGCACTCGAACCAGTGCCCGGTGCGCCCGATGCCCGTCTGCACCTCATCCACGATGAGCAGGGTGCCGGTGGCCCGGGTGATCTCCCGGGCGGCGGCGAGGTAGCCCTCGGGCGGGGCGATGACGCCGTTCTCGCCCTGGATGGGCTCCACGATGAACAGTGCGGTGTCCGGGGTGATGGCGGAGCGCAGGGCGTCCACATCGCCGTAAGGGACATGGCTGACCTCGCCGGGCAGCGGCCGGAAGGGCTCCTGTTTGATGGGCTGCCCGGTGAGCGCCAGGGCGCCCATGGTGCGGCCGTGGAAGCCGCCGTCGGTGGCGACCAGGTGCGTACGGCCGGTGCGCCGCCCGATTTTGAAGGCGGCTTCGACCGCTTCCGCGCCGGAGTTGGAGAAGTAGACAGCCCCTTCCCGCCCTCCCCGCCCTGCCAGCTCCAGCAGCCGTTCGGCGAGTGCCACCGGCGGTTCGGCGATAAAGAGGTTGGAGACATGGCCGAGGGTGGCGATCTGGTCGGACACGGCCCGTACGACCGCCGGGTGCCCGGTGCCCAGGGAGTTGACGGCGATCCCGCCGACGAAGTCCAGATACTCCTTGCCTTCGGCGTCCCACAGCCTGGCGCCCTCGCCATGGGTGAGCGGGACCCGCGGGGTGCCGTAGTTGTCCATCAGCGCCCCCTGCCAGCGCTGGGTCAGTGCCTGGTTGCTCATGCCCGTTCCCCCTCGTCCGGCACGACCATCGTGCCGATCCCTTCGTCCGTGAAGATCTCCAGCAGGATGGAGTGCTGTACCCGCCCGTCGATGACGCGTGCGGTGCGCACCCCGTGGCGCACGGCGTGCAGACAGCCCTCCATCTTCGGCACCATGCCGCTGGCCAGATCGGGCAGCAGCTTCTCCAGCTCGCTCACGGTCAGTCTGCTGATGACGTCATCGCTGCTGGGCCAGTCCGCGTAGAGGCCTTCCACGTCGGTGAGGACCATCAGGGTCTCGGCGCCCAGCGCGGCGGCGAGAGCGGCGGCGGCCGTATCCGCGTTGATGTTGTAGACACCGTTTGCGTCATCGGTGTCGGTGCTGCGGGCGATGGAGGAGATGACCGGAATCCGGCCGTCGTCCAGCAGTGCCTGGATGGCGCCGGTCTCGATGGTGGTGATGTCGCCGACCCGGCCGATGTCCACCTGGTCGCCGTCGATGTCGGCATAGCGCTTTGTCGCCGACATGATGTGCGCGTCCTCGCCGGTCATCCCGACGGCCAGCGGCCCATGCTGGTTGAGCAGCCCGACGAGTTCGCGCTGCACCTGACCGGCGAGCACCATCCGTACGACGTCCATCGTCTCGGGGGTGGTGACGCGCAGCCCGGCCTTGAACTCCGATACGAGGCCGAGCTTGTCGAGCTGGGCGCTGATCTGCGGGCCGCCGCCGTGCACCACGACCGGGCGCAGCCCGGCGTGCCGCAGAAAGACGATGTCCTGGGCGAAGGCGGACTTCAGCTCCTCGTCGATCATGGCGTTCCCGCCGAACTTGATGACGATGGTCTTGCCGTGGTGCCGGGTCAGCCAGGGCAGCGCCTCGATGAGGATGCGGGCCTTGGGGAGGGCGGTGTGTTTACGGGTGGTCGGCTGGCTCATGAGGAGTAGGCGCTGTTCTCGTGGACGTAGTCGGCAGTGAGGTCGTTGGTCCAGATGACGGCGGACTCTGCGCCCGCGGCCAGGTCGGCGGTGATACGGACCTCGCGGTAGCGCATATCCACCAGCTCCCGGTCCTCGCCAACGGAGCCCTTCCTGCAGACCCAGACCCCGTTGATGGCGACATTCAGCTGGTCCGGGTCGAAGTCGGCGGAGGTGGTGCCGATGGCGGACAGCACCCGGCCCCAGTTGGGGTCCTCACCATGGACGGCGCACTTGAGCAGATTGTTCCGTGCGATGGAGCGGCCCACCTCGACGGCGTCGTCCTCGCTGGCCGCGCCCACGACCTCGATCCGGATGTCCTTGGAGGCCCCTTCCGCGTCCCGGATCAGCTGCTGGCCCAGATCGTCACAGAGGGCCCGTACGGCCTCGGCGAACTCCGCCGCGTCCGGGGTAACGCCGGAGGCACCGGAGGCGAGCAGCAGCACGGTGTCATTGGTGGACATACAGCCGTCGGAGTCGACCCGGTCGAAGGTGGTACGGGTCGCGGCGCGCAGCGCCTTGTCCAGTTCCGCGGTCTCCAGGTCGGCGTCGGTGGTGAGGACGACGAGCATGGTGGCCAGGCCGGGTGCGAGCATGCCCGCGCCCTTGGCCATGCCGCCGATGGTCCAGCCGGCACCCTCGACGACCGCGGTCTTGTGTACGGAGTCGGTCGTCTTGATGGCGATGGCGGCCTTCTCCCCGCCGTGCGGGGAGAGCTCCCTGACCGCGGTGTCGATTCCCGTCAGCAGCCTGTCCATCGGGAGCCGGATGCCGATCAGTCCGGTGGAGGCGATCGCGACCTCGCCCGCGTTGTGGCCCAGGGCCTCGGCGGCCTTCTCGGCGGTGGCGTGGGTGTCCTGGAAGCCGAGGGGGCCGGTGCAGGCGTTGGCGCCGCCGGAGTTGAGGACAACCGCCGAGACGCGGCCGCCCTTGAGTACCTGCTCGGACCAGAGGACCGGGGCGGCCTTGACCCGGTTGGAGGTGAAGACACCCGCGGCGCTCTGACGCGGCCCCTGGTTGACCACGAGGGCCAGATCCGGGTTGCCATTCTCCTTGATTCCGGCGGCGATGCCCGCCGCCGTGAACCCTGTCGCCGCTGTCACGCTCACTGCGTTTCTCCGTTCGCTTCGCTCACGGGGCAATTCCGACCGTGGAAAGTCCCAGCTCCTCGGGGAGACCGAGGGCGATGTTCATGCTCTGCACCGCGCCGCCCGCGGTGCCCTTGGTGAGATTGTCGATGGCGCTGATCACGATGATGCGGTCGGCGGCCTCGTCGTGGGCGACCTGGAGCAGCGCGGCGTTGGACCCGTACACCGCCGCGGTGGACGGCCACTGGCCCTCCGGCAGCAGCCGGACGAAGACCTCACCGGACAGCGCCTTCTCATAAGCCTCACGCAGGCCCGCCCCGGTCACTCCGGGCTTCGCCTTCGCCGTGCAGGTGGCGAGGATGCCACGCGGCATCGGGGCGAGGGTGGGGGTGAAGGAGACGCTGACCCGCTCACCGGCCACAGCGGAGAGGTTCTGGATCATTTCCGGGGTGTGCCGGTGGACACCACCGACGCCGTACGGGCTCATGGAGCCCATCACCTCGCTGCCGAGCAGATGCGGCTTGAGCGCCTTGCCCGCCCCCGAGGTACCGGTGGCGGCGACGATCACGGCCTCCGGCTCCGCGAGCCCGGCCGCGTAGGCGGGGAAGAGCCCAAGGGTGACGGCGGTGGGATAGCACCCGGGGACCGCGATGCGCCTGGCCCCCCGCAGCGTTTCACGGGCACCGGGCAGCTCGGGCAGTGCGTAGGGCCAGGTGCCCGCATGGGGTGTGCCGTAGTAACGCGCCCAGTCCCCGGCGTCCGCCAGCCGGAAGTCCGCGCCGCAGTCGACGATCAGCGCCTGGTCACCGAGCTGCTCGGCTACGGCGGCGGACTGGCCGTGCGGCAGCGCGAGAAAGACCACATCGTGCCCGGCCAGAGTCTCAGCGGTGGTCGCCGCCAGCACACGGTCAGCCAGCGGCGCCAACTGCGGCTGGAGCGCCCCCAGCGGCTGGCCCGCGTTGGAGTTACCGGTCAGCGCACCGATCTCGACCTCGGGGTGCTGAAGCAGCAGACGCAGAATCTCGCCCCCCGCGTAGCCACTCGCTCCCGCCACTGCCGCACGCACTGCCATCGGACCCTCCTTATTGATGGCATGACTATACGTACCTCAACAGTTTTATGCAATCGCGAGAGCGGTTGACCCCCCGCTCCCCCGGGCGCTCGGTCAGAGTGTGAGGCTCCAGTCACCGGCCCGGCCGGTCAGGGTGACGGCGGTGAGTGGCTGGACGTCGATGTGCCAGTACGAGCATGGGGGCGCCTTGAGCGTGTAGCAGAGCGCGGCCCGCACGACCGCGGGTTCGGTGACCGCGACGGCCCAGCCCGCCCCGGGGTCTTCGGGGGACCCCCCGTCGCCGAGGGGCCGGGTGTCGAGCCAGCCGCCGACCCGGGATATGAACGCCAGCAGCGACTCCCCACCGTGTGGTGCGGAGCACGGATCAGCCAGCCAGGTATCCACGGCCTGCGGTTCGCGGGCTGTGACCTCCTGCAGTGTGTGGCCGCGCCAGCGGCCCATGTCGCAGTCGCGCAGCGCGGGCTGGACAAGCGGGGACAGACCCAGCATCTCGCCGGTCTCCCGGCAGCGCGCGGAGGGCGAGCAGTAGCGCAGCTCGGCAGCGGCCAGATAGGAGAGGGCCGGGACCACTCGCTGGACCTCATGCCACCCGGCGTCATTGAGCGGCCGGTCATCATCGAACCGGGCGTCGAGCCGGGCGGAGCTGCGGGCGGTGGCGAGCAGCGTGAGGCGAGGGTGCATTTCGTGATCGTATGGTGAAGAGACCGTTTGTTCGATACCTTGTCAACGGTTCTTCCAGAGGATCACGCGAGCCCCGGACCATTGGCTTTTCCGGGGCAGCAGCCCGCCCGGACCGCACCTTCCCGGCCCGCTGTCACGGGCGTTCGCCAGCGCCCGCCGCGAGGCAGGCGGCGCGCAGTCGCCGTATCCCCTCGGTCAGCTCGGCGGTGCTTGTCGCCGAGGCGATGCTGAGCCGCAGATACGGGCCGGGAGGCTCGGCGGCGAAGTAGGAGCGGCCGGGGGCGACCGCGACTCCCGTGCGCAGCGCGGCGGCGGCCAGGGCGGTCTCATCGACGCCGTCGGGCAGCCGTAGCCACAGATGGAATCCGCCAAGGGGCACCTGGTGTGGCTGGAGCTGCGGGAGTTCCTGATGGAGCGCGGTGACGGCGGCGGTGCGGCGGGCGCGGAGTTCGGCTGCCACGGTGCGCAGATGACGGGGCCAGGCGGGAGCGCCGACGAGTTCAAGAGCGGCCTCCTGGAGAGGGCGCGGCACAAAGAAGCTGTCGACGATCTGGATGGCCCGCAGCCGCTCCAGCACCGGCCCACGGGCGGCCAGCGCGCCGACCCGCAGGCTGGGCGAGGTGACCTTGGTGAGTGAGCAGATGTGCACCACCACGCCATCCGGGTCGTCGGCGGCGAGCGTGGGCGGCAGCGGACCGGCGTCCTCATGGGCCATCCGGCGGGCGTAATCGTCCTCAACGATGAAGGCCCCCGCTGCCCGGGCCGCCTCGAGTACCGCTCGCCGCCGGTCCGCGGCGAGCACCGCGCCGGTCGGGTTCTGGAAGAGCGGCTGGCAGACGAAGGCACGGGCGCCGGTGGCGCGGAAAGCATCGGCGAGCAGTTCGGGCCGTACGCCGTCGGCATCGGCGGGGACCGGTACCGGGCGCAGTCCGGAGGCGCGGGCGACCGCGAGCATGCCCGGATAGGTCGGCGACTCGACCAGGACCGGGGCACCGGGCGGGGCGAGGGCCCGCAGCGCGGTGGTGATGGCGCTCTGGCCACCGGCGGTGACCAGCACCTCGGCTGCCGTGAGGGTGCCGCCCGGACCGCCGATCTCACGGGCGAACCAGGACCGCAGTTCGGCCACGCCCTCCAGCGGCGGCAGGCTCCAGGCACCCGGCCGCCGTCCGGCGCGGGCGAGCGCGGCGGCCAGCGCCCGCTCGGGCTGGAGCGCGGCGGGCAGATAGCCGCCGTGGAGCGCGATGGCACCCGCGGACGGGGTGGTCAGGGTGGCGAGCAGACCGGAGGCGTCCACGGTACGCGGCACCTGGTCAGGGGCCTGTTCAGCGCTGAGCGACACCTCCTGCCAGGAGGTGTCACCGCGGGACGCAGCGGCACCCCGCGTGGAGTCAGCGGCCCGGTAGGCGCCCGCGCCGGGACGGGTCACCACCAGGCCTTCCGCGGCGAGTACGGCCAGCGCCCGGGAGACCGTTACCGGGCTGACCCGGAACCGCTCGACCAGCGCCCGGCTTGAGGGAAGGCGCTCTCCTACTGAATAGCGGTCCAGCTCGGACCGCAGCGTACTGGCCAACTCCGCGACACTGCTACCCTGATTCATGGAAACACAGGATAGCGCTATCGCCCCCAGCACGATAGCGGTCCCCGCACCCGCACGGACCTCCGCGACGCGCGGTACGGTCCTCGCCGCACTCGGGGTGATCGCCTTCTCGCTCACCTTCCCGGGCACAGCCTGGGCCCTGGAGGGGCTGGGCCCCTGGTCGGTGACGAGTTGCCGGGTCGCGCTCGCGGGGCTGCTCGCCGTGGGCTGTCTCCTTGCCCTGCGGGTCCCGCTCCCGTCGCGCCGCCACTGGGGGCCGCTGGCGATCGTCGCCCTCGGCGTCGTGGTGGGCTTCCCGCTGCTGACCACCCTCGCTCTGGAGACCTCCACCACCTCGCACGCGGCCGTCGTCGTCGGTCTGCTGCCGCTCACCACGGCCGCCTACGGCTCCTGGCGGCACCGGACCCGGCACACCCGTATCTTCTGGGCCGCGTCCCTCGTCGGTGCGCTCGTCGTTGTGGCCTTCGCCGTATCGCAGAGCGGTGGCGCCCTCACGACCGGCGATGTCTTCCTCTTCGCCGCGCTGCTCGTGTGCGCGGCCGGATACGGGGAGGGCGGCCGGCTCGCCCGGGAGCTGCCCGGCTGGCAGGTCATCGGCTGGGCGCTGGTGCTGTGTCTGCCACTCGCCGCGCCGGGGGCGCTGCTGGCGCTGACGAGCGAGCCGGTGCGGCTCACGGCACACTCCGTCATCGGGCTCGGCTGGCTGGTCCTCGGCACCCAGTGCCTGGGGCTGGTGGTCTGGTACCGGGGCATGGGCGTCATCGGCGTCGGCCGTGCCAGCCAGCTACAGCTCGCGCAGCCGCTGCTCACCCTCCTCTGGGCCGTGCTGCTCGTCGGTGAACGGCTCGATCCCCTCGCCCCGGCCGCCGCCGTCACGGTGCTGGCCTGTATCGCCGTCACCCAGCGAACCGGTGGGTCACCCCCTCGTGTCATCAAGTAGGCGCGGCACGCCACCAGCCATAGACTGAAAACAGGAGCACAAGACGGACACCCCTGGGGAACAGGAGGGCCCTCCAGATGGAAGCAGAAGTGGGCGACAAGCTGTTGGTGCACGGCAGGACCGTGGGTCAGCATGACCGGATCGCGGAGGTCATCGAAGTGCTCGGGGAAGACGGTCAGCCGCCGTTCCGGATTCGCTACGAGGACGGCCATGAAACCGTGATGTCGCCGGGGCCCGACAGCGTGGTGCGGCACCTCACCGAAGAGTCCCGGCAGTAAAGCCTTACCCCCGGGGCCCGGGGCGCTGATAGTGGTCCTCGACCACCTTCGCCATCGCGCCGATCGGGTTGCTGGCGACCCCTTTGGCCGAGAAGAAGATATTGCCCCGGACCTGGGGGAAGTCCCGGCAGAAGGTGAGATGCCGGGAGAGTTCGTCCGGGTCGTGCCACTCCTTCGGCTGAGCCGGATCAGCCACCTTGTAGAGCGCCTCGCCGATATAGAGATCCACTCCGGTGCCCTTGGCCACCTGCGACCACCAGGGCACCAGCTTGGTGTAGTCGGCCGGCTCGAAGCCCATATGCCAGTAGACCTGCGGCACGATGTAGTCGATCCACCGCCGCCTCACCCAGCTACGGGTATCGGCATAAAGATCGTCATAGGTCTGCACCCCGGCTGTGGTATCCGATCCCGCCGGATCGGTGGCCTTGTTGCGCCATATGGCGAACGGACTGATGCCGAAGCGCACCTGTGGCTTGGTCGCCTTCAGCCGCCAGGACGACTCCCGCACCAGCAGATCGATATTGTGCCGTCGCCAGTCCCCCCGGTCATCGAAGTCACCACCGTGTTCCTCGTACGCGGCGGCGTCATCGAACTCCTCGCCCGCGACGGGATAGGGATAGAAGTAGTCATCCCAGTGGACGGCATCGATGTCATAGCGCTCCACGGCGTCGAACATCGCGTCCTGGACGAAGCGGCGGACCTCCGGCAGCCCGGGGTTGTAGTAGAGCTTTCCGCCATAGGGCACCACCCACTCCGGGTGGCGGCGTGCCGGGTGATCCGCCACCAGCCGGGAGGGGTCGTCATGGTTGGCGACGCGGTACGGGTTGAACCAGGCGTGCAGCTCCAGGCCGCGGGCGTGTGCCTCGCTCACCGCGAAGCCCAGCGGATCCCAGCCGGGGTCCTTGCCCTGCTCCCCGGTGAGATATTCGGCCCAGGGCTCAAAACGTGAGGGCCACATCGCGTCGGCCGTCGACCGCACCTGGAAGACCACGGTATTCAGCCGGCGCTCCACCACCGTATCCAGATGGGTCAGCAGCTGTCTCTGCTGTATCTCCCGGTCCAGCCCGGGCATGCTCGGCCAGTCGATATTGGCGACGGTGGCAAGCCACACACCGCGCATACCGGTCTTACGCCCCGGACCGCCCCGGGCTGACGCGGCACTGGCCGCCAGCGTGCCGGAGAGTGCTCCGACCGCCACGGCGGAGAAAGCTCTTCGTGTGATACGTCCCACCATGCCCCCTCTGTCTTAGTCGACCGTCCCTGTCGGTGTGTTCCAGAGCACAGCATGCACGTGAGCCCGGCAAGTAGGCCGCACAGACACGGAAGTCGGCCCTCACGTGGCGGGCTATCGGCACCCGCGGACCACCCCGGCACCGAACGGCGGTAACGTCGGTTGCCAAGGTGTCGCGGCCCCAACCCCATGGCCGCGCACCGCGGACCAGAGAATCAGCGAAAGGCACGATGTGACCGACATCGAACGCGTCGGAGTGGTGGGCTGCGGCCAGATGGGCGCCGGCATCGCCGAGGTGTGTGCGCGGGCCGGACTGGATGTGAAGGTCGCCGAGACCACCGGCGAGGCGCTGGAGCTGGGCCGCACCCGGCTGGCGAACTCCCTCAGCAAGGCCGCCGAACGCGGAAAGATCACCGAAACGGAGCGGGACACCGCACTGGAGCGGCTCTCCTTCACCACCGACCTGGGTGAGTTCGCCGACCGTGACCTCGTCATTGAGGCGGTCGTGGAGAACGAGCAGGTCAAGACCGAGATTTTTCAGGTACTTGACCAGGTGGTGACCCGCCGGGACGCCATCCTGGCTTCCAACACGTCTTCCATCCCGTTGGTGAAGCTGGCCGTGGCGACTTCCCGCCCGGACCAGGTGATCGGCATTCACTTCTTCAACCCGGCGCCGGTGCAGCAGTTGGTGGAGCTGATCCCGGCGCTGACCACCAGCGAGAGCACCATCACCCGGGCCGAGGCCGCGGTCGGCAAGGTGCTGGGCAAGCACGCCATCCGTGCCCAGGACCGCTCCGGGTTTATCGTCAACGCGCTGCTGATCCCGTATCTCCTCTCCGCCATCCGGATGTTCGAGTCGGGCATCGCCAGCCGTGAGGACATCGACAACGGGATGGAGCTGGGCTGCGCCCACCCCATGGGCCCGCTGAAGCTCGCCGATCTGATCGGCCTTGACACCGTCGCCTCGGTCGCGCATTCGATGTACGAGGAGTTCAAGGAGCCGCTGTACGCCGCTCCCCCGCTCTTGCAGCGCATGGTCGACGCGGGCCGTCTGGGCCGTAAGACCGGCGCGGGCTTCTACCCCTACGGTTAGGCCGTGTCGGACAGGGCCTGGCACGGGTCGGCAGCGCGGGCCAGCGTCGGCTGCTGCTCGGGGACCTGTCCGGGGGCATAGCAGAGGCTGAGCAGCGCCACATCGTCGGCGAACTGCCCGCCGGTGTGGCGCAGCAGCGCATCACGTACGGAGTCGACGACAGCCGCCGGCACGGGCGCCGCCGTGGCGTCGGCCAGGGCACGCGGCAACGGGAAGAACCCGCCGTCGCTGCTTCGGGCGTCCTCGGCGCCATCGGTGTGCAGAAACAGCGCGTCACCCGGCGCCAGCCGCAGCCTCAGTGGCGGCGGCACCGGGTGCGGCAGCGGGAAGAGCCCAACCGGCGGCAGTGGGCCTTCCCCGGTGACCGGCTCGGCCCGGGCGGGCCCCTCAGCACCGGGGCGCAGCCGGTACGGCCAGGGGTGTCCGCAGTTCAGCAGCTCGGCCGTGCCGTCAGGGCGGACCTCGGCCAGCAGCAGGGTGACGAACTCCTCCCCCGCCTCGTCCTCATCGCCCTGGGCGCGCAGCTGGCGCAGCAGCGTACGTTCCAACCGGTGGAGCACATCGGCGAGTTCCACCTCGTCGTAGGCGGCCTCCCGGAAGCAGCCCAGCAGCGTGGCCACCGTGCCGAGCACCGTCAGACCATGTCCGCGCACATCGCCGATCACGATCCGCACGCCCCGCTCTGTGCCGATGGCCTCGTACAGATCGCCCCCGACCACGGCGCCACGGGTGGCGGAGAGATACGCGGCGGAGACGGCCAGTGAGTCGATACGGGCGGGCAGCGGGCGCAGCAGCGCCTCCTGGCTGGCTACCGCGATCTCGCGGGTGTGCTCGAGCTCGTGCAGCAGCCGCACCCGGCGCCGGGCGGTGAGACAGCAGGCCACCACCACGGTGATGATCGCGCCACCGGTCCCGATGCGGGTCTCCAGGTCATATCCCGTGGCGCCCGGGCCCGGCGGGCCGAGAGTCAGCACTATGCACAGGGCGCCGCCCAGCAGTACACACAGCCGACGGCCGGTGGCGACGCAGGCGATCGCGGGAGCGGCGGCCAGCAGCTGGATGAGTTCAGTCCCCGCTGGGTGACGGCTCTCCCACAACAGCACGCCAAGAATCCAGCCGCAGGGAAGCGCATACAGGAGCGCGCGCTGTGCCCTGGTCCCGAACATGCCGACAGCCCCCTCGCGCGGCCCCTGAGGCGGTCGGTGGTGCCCGACTCCGGCCCACACGAGCCCCTTCGACCAGCCTGAATTCTTACGAGCCCAGACGGTGAAGCGGTAACGGTCCCCGCGTTACTCACCCAAACGAGTGAATGGGTCCACCCGGAGAGCCGGGTGGACCCCTTCATCGGTCCGTTGTGGTGGTTACGCGCCGCGCAGCTCCGCGCCGATGCGCTCCACGGCGACAGCCACAGCGGCCGCACGCGCCGCCGAGGCCTCATCGGCCGTCAGAGTGCGGTCGGCTGCCCGGAAACGCAGGGCGTAGGCCAGCGATTTCTTGCCCTCACCGAGCTGTTCACCGGTGAAGACGTCGAACAGCCGCAGCGACTCGAGGAGTTCACCCGCGCCATCGCGGAGCGCCGACTCGACCTCGGCGGCCGGGACAGCGCTGTCCACGACCAGGGCCACGTCCTGAGTGGCCACCGGGAAGGTGGAGACCTTCTGAGCCGTCACCGGACCGGTACCGGCCCGCTCGACCATGTCCAGGTCCAGCTCCATCGCACAGGTACGGGCCGGCAGGCCGAACGCCTTGGTGACGCGCGGGTGCAGCTCACCGGCGAAGCCGATCAGCCGCTCGGCGCCGTCCACCCTGACGCTCAGCGCCGCGCAGCGGCCGGGGTGCCAGGGACCGTACTCGCCCTTGGCGACGATGAGTTCGGCTCCGGCTTCACGGGCGATGGTGCGGGCCGCCTCGATGGCGTCCGCCCAGTCGGCCGGGCGGCCCTTGCCCCACCAGCCGGCCTGCTCGCGCGCTCCGGCGAGCACGGCGGCGGCGTGCCGCGGCTGCTCGGGCAGCGCGGCGTCCAGTGCGGCGATCTCCTCGTCGGTGGGCCGGGAATCGACCGGCAGCCGGACCGCGGCGGGGGCGTCCGCACGCGGCTGGAAGACCAGACCGGTCTCGAAGAGCGCCAGATCATGGCTGCCGCGGCCGTCATTGCGGCGCAGCGCGGCGAGCAGTCCCGGCAGCAGCCTGGTGCGCAGCGCGGGCTCCTCGTCGGAGAGCGGGTTGACGAGCTTGACCACCCGGCGGCACGGGTCATCGGAGCCCAGCTGGAGCTGGTCGAAGACGCCCTCGCTGATGAACGGGTAGTTCAGCGCCTCCACATAGCCCGCCCCGGCCAGTGCGCGGCCGACCCGGCGGTGCAGCCGCTGCCGCTCGGTCAGACCACGGCCCGCCGGAGGCTTCGGCAGCGTCGAGGGCAACTCTTCGTACCCCTCGAGCCGGATGACCTCTTCGGCGAGGTCATTGGGGTCGGTCAGATCGGGGCGCCAGCTGGGCACGGTGACGGTGAGCTCATCGGAGCCGTAGACATCGCAGCCGACCTGCTGGAGGCGGCGTACGACGGTCTCCCGGCCGTACTCCACACCCGCCACCCGGTCGGCGTGGTCAGCGGCGACCTTGATGGTACGGGGGCCGCTGGGCGCGACCACCTCGGTGACCCCGGCCTCAGCGGTACCGCCCGCCAGCAGCACCAGCAGATCGACGGTGCGCTGGGCGGCGGCGGACGCGGCCTGCGGGTCGACGCCACGCTCAAAGCGCTTGGACGCCTCCGAGCTCAGCTTGTGACGGCGGGCGGTGCGGGCGACGGCGATCGGGTCGAAATGCGCCGCCTCGATCACGATCTCGCGGGTGCCTTCGCTCTTCCCGGTCTCATCGGCGATCTCGGTATTGGCTCCGCCCATCACACCGGCCAGCCCGATGGGACCGGTGTTGTCGGCGATGACCAGATCCTCGGGGTCGAGCACCCGCTTGACGCCGTCCAGGGTGGTGATCTTCTCGCCCGGCTCAGCGCGGCGCACCCCGATCGCACCGTCGATGCGGCTGCGGTCGTACGCGTGCAGCGGCTGGCCCAGCTCGAGCATCACATAGTTGGTGATGTCGACGGCGAGGGAGATGGGGCGCATTCCGGCCTTCTGCAGCCGGCGCCGCAGCCAGACCGGGGACCGGACCTCGGGGCGCAGCCCGGTGACGGCACGGGCGGTGAACTGGTCGCAGCCGGCCGGGTCGGCGACCTTGACCGGGGGGCCGTAACTGTTCGGCGGCGGTACGTCCAGCAGCGCCGGGTCGCGCAGCGGCAGCCCGTAGGCGGTGGCGGTCTCCCGGGCGATGCCGCGCATCGACAGACAGTAGCCGCGGTCGGGGGTGACGGCGATGTCGAGCACCTCGTCGACGAGCTCCAGCAGCTCGATGGCGTCGGTGCCGGCCTCGTACTCCGGCGGCAGCACAATGATGCCGTCGTGATCGTCGCCCATGCCGAGCTCGGCGGCCGAGCAGATCATGCCCTCGGAGACCCTGCCGTAGGTCTTCCGCGCGGCGATCTTGAAGTCTCCGGGCAGCACGGCGCCGGGGAGCACGACGACGACCTTGTCGCCGATCTCGAAGTTCGTCGCACCGCAGATGAGGTTCTGCGGCTCCCCGGTGCCATTGGCCTCACCGACGTCCACCTGGCACCAGCGGATCGGCTTCTTGAACTCGGTCAGCTCCTCGATGGCGAGGACCTTGCCGACGACCAGCGGGCCCTTGAGCCCGGCGCCGAGCTGGTCGACGGTCTCGACCTCCAGCCCGGCGGCGATCAGTTTCGCCGCGACGTCGCGGCCGGTCTCACCGGCCGGCAGGTCGACGTACTCCCGCAGCCAGGAAAGCGGGGCCCGCATCAGATCTCCATCCCGAACGGCCGGGTGAAGCGCACATCACCCTCGACCATGTCTCGCATGTCCTCGACGTTGTGGCGGAACATCAGCATCCGCTCGATGCCGAACCCGAAGGCGAATCCGCTGTACTTCTCCGGGTCGACGCCGCAGGCGGTCAGCACCCGCGGGTTGACCATGCCGCAGCCGCCCAGCTCGATCCAGCCTTCGCTGGAGCAGGTGCGGCAGGGCCGGTCCGGGGCGCCGACGGATTCGCCACGGCAGGCGAAGCAGACCATGTCCATCTCGGCGGACGGCTCGGTGAAGGGGAAGTACGACGGGCGCAGCCGGGTGCCCAGGCCCTTGCCGAAGAGCGCCTCGACCATATGGTCCAGGGTGCCCTTGAGGTCGGCCATGGTCAGGCCCTCGTCCACGGCGAGGAGCTCGACCTGGTGGAAGACCGGAGTATGGGTGGCGTCGAGCTCATCGGTGCGGAAGACCTTGCCGGGACAGATGACGTACACCGGCGGCTCACGGTCGAGCAGGGAGCGGATCTGCACCGGCGAGGTGTGGGTCCGCAGCAGGACGCTGGACTCACCCGCGGTGGCGCCGCCATCGATCTCAGCGGGCTTCGCGCCATGGATGAAGAAGGTGTCCTGCATGGTGCGGGCCGGGTGGTCCGGGGCGATATTGAGGGCGTCGAAGTTGAACCACTCCGCCTCTACCTCGGGCCCCTCAGCGACCTCGTAGCCCATCGCGACGAAGACGTCCTCGATGCGCTCCATGAGCGTGGTCAGCGGGTGCCGGGCGCCGGCTGGCACGCGGTCGTGGGGCAGCGTGACATCTACTGCCTCCTCGACCAGCACCCGCTCGTCGCGCTCGGCCTCCAGCTCCTCCTGCCTGGCCTTCAGGGCCTTGTTGACCGCGCCGCGGGCCATGCCGACGCGCTTGCCCGCGTCCGCCTTGGCATGCGGCGGCAGGGCGCCGATCTCCCGGTTGGCCAGCGCGAGCGGCGAGCGGTCACCGGCGTGGGCGGCCTTCACCTCGCGCAGCGCCTCAAGGTCGCCCGCAGCGGTGATCGCCGCGATCGCCTCATCCCGCGCTCGGTCGATCGCTTCCGGTTTCAGTGCCTCGACCTCGACAGGGTCGTACGACTTATTGGGTGCCGACATCTCTTCCCGTACTTCCGATTGGCTGGCTGCGCTGCCCCACTGCTCCCGTGGCGGTGCTGCCAAAGGTGCCAAATGACGAGTCTAAGGGGCAGCGCGCCGTGACATGGACGCGGACGAGCCCGTGGGTGCCGCTCAGGCGAGGTCAAGCAAGAATCGCCGGGGCCCCCACGGGCAGGGTAAATCGGAACTCGGCGCCGCCTGCGGCCGAGCGGCCGACGGTGATCGTCCCACCGTGCGCCTCGACGATGCCCTTGACGATGTAGAGGCCCAGCCCGGTGCCGCCGCGCTTGCTGCCCCGCCAGAAGCGGGTGAAGACACGGCTCATCGACTCCTCCGGGATGCCGGAGCCCTCGTCACTCACAGTGATCGTCGTTCCGGCAGACCCCCGATCGGGCGGGGGTGACGAGGGCGCTACGTCGATGATGACAGCTCCCTCACCGTGGCGCACGGCGTTTTCCAGCAGATTGCCGAGCACCTGGTCGATTTTGTCCGGGTCCGCCCACAGGACGGGCAGCGGCTGCGCGATACGGCTGCGGAACCGGTCCGCGGGCTCACCGGCGGCGATATGCGCCCGCACATGGCGGCGCACGGCCGCGGCCACATCAACCGGCTGCTTACGGATCTCCAGCCGCCCGGAGTCGATCCGGGAGATGTCCAGCAGCTCCGCTATCAGCCGGGTGACGCGGTTGGCGTCGGCGTCGACCGTCTCCAGCATCAACCGCTTCTGGTCATCGGTGAAACGCTCCCACTTGGCGAGCAGGGTCGCGGTGAACCCCTTCACCGAGGTGAGCGGGGAGCGCAGCTCATGGGCGACCGTGGCGATCAGCTCAGCGTGGCCGCGCTCGGTGCGACGGCGGGCCTCGGTGCCGCGCAGTGCGACAACGAGCCGGTGCACCGGCCCGGTGGGGTATTCCCGTACGTAACGTGCCGAGACCAGCACCTCGCGGCCGCCGGGCAGCAGCAGATTGCGTTCCGGCTGGCCGCGCCGGGTGGCCAGCCCGCCGTAGGGGTCGGTGAGCTGCCACCAGCGGCGCCCGTCCAGGTCCTCCAGCGGCAGGGCGTGCTCGATGGGATGGCCGATCGCCTCGGCCGGGCGCCGGGCGGTGATCCGGACCGCGGCGGCGTTGAAGCAGATCACCCGGCCGGACCCGTCGGCGACGACCAGACCGTCGGGCAGATCGTCGGGCCGCAGCCCCAGCGCGTCCAGCTGTGGGAACAGCTCGGGCGAAGAAGCGCGGGAGCCATCACCGGACACGGTCCGATCCTCCCTGCCGGACGTTCTGACGTCCATCCCCGCTTTCACCCCCTCGACCTGCCCACCTGGCCCGGCACGGCGGACCCACAGGTCAGGCCACCCTACTAGCTGGAGGTGACGGAGCGGCACCCTCCCGCAGCACGCTGCGCACGGGCTGAGGCATAGAGGCACACGGCTGCCGCGGTAGCCAGATTCAGGCTCTCGGCCTTTCCATGAATCGGCACCCGCACCACCGCGTCGGCCAGGGCGCGGGTTTCCTCCGGCAGGCCCCAGGCCTCATTGCCGAAGATCCAGGCGGTACGGCCGCCCATGGCGCCGTCGTCCAGCTCGGCGTCCAGGTCGCGCTCACCCGCTCCATCGGCCGCCAGAACCCGCACCCCGCTCTCGCGCAGCCCGGCGACAGCCCGCTCGACCGGGACGCCGACGGCCACCGGGAGGTGGAAGAGGGAACCGACAGAGGCCCGTACCGACTTGGGGTTGTAGAGATCCACCGAGGCGTCGGTCAGCACCACCGCGTCGGCCCCGGCGGCATCCGCGCAGCGCAGCACGGTGCCCGCGTTGCCGGGGTCACGGACATGGGCGAGCACGGCGACCAGCCGGGGGTTCCGGGCCAGGATCTCCGCGAAGGGCGAGTCCAGGAAGTGGCAGACGCCGATCAGTCCCTGCGGGGTGACGGTCTGCGAGATATCGGCCATGGTCGCGTCGGAGGCGAGGTGCACAGGGACCCCCGCGGACTCGGCCGCGGTGACGATATCGGAGTGCCGCTCGGCGGCGTCCAGCGTCGTGAAGAGCTCGATGAGGGTGGTGCTGTGCGCGATCGCCTCCCGTACGGCCTGCGGGCCCTCGGCGAGGAATCTGCGTTCTTTGCCGCGGAAGTTACGGCGGGCCAGCCGACGGGCGGCGGCTACGCGCGGATTGCGCGGGGAGATGGGCTCGGCGGTTCCCATGGTGCGGCGTCTCGCTTCTGGTCTGCGTACGGATGCTGCGTACGGATGCGAACGCACCGGACCCGCAGGCGAGCAGCCTGCGGGTCCGGTATCACGCTGTCAGGCTGCTGTTCAGGCGGCCTTCGGGGCGTTGACGTCGCTCGGCAGCGCCTTCTGGGCAACCTCGACGAGCGCGGCGAACGCGTTCGGGTCGTTGACCGCGAGGTCAGCCAGCATCTTGCGGTCCACCTCGACCTCAGCGGCCTTCAGGCCCTGGATGAAGCGGTTGTAGGTGATGCCGTTGGCGCGGGCAGCGGCGTTGATGCGCTGGATCCACAGCTGACGGAAGTCGCCCTTGCGCTTCTTGCGGTCGTTGTAGTTGTAGACGAATGAATGGGTGACCTGCTCCTTCGCCTTGCGGTACAGGCGGGAGCGCTGGCCACGGTAACCGCTGGCCTGCTCGAGGATCGCCCGGCGCTTCTTGTGGGCGTTGACTGCCCGCTTGACGCGTGCCACGTGATAACTCCTTGTAGCGGGGCCGTGGGTTCACTCACACGACCCGGAAATCGATGGGGTCCCGGTCTGGGTCCGCGCCCTCCCCGGGTTCGGGATCAGGGCAGCCGACTCACTTGCCGAGAAGCTTCTTGATCTTCTTGGCGTCGGCCGGGGCCATCTGGACCTTGCCCGCGAGACGGCGCGTCAGCGTCGACGGCTTGTGCTCGAGAAGGTGGCGGCGGCCGGCGCGCTGACGCATCACCTTGCCGGAGCCGGTGATCTTGAAGCGCTTGCTCGCACCACTGTGCGTCTTGTTCTTCGGCATGTCGCCGTTCTCTCCTCGTCGGTGGCGTTCCCGTCTGGTGTCCGGTCCGTAAACCGGCAGGCGGGAACGTCAGATGTTCGGTTGAAGTTCCGGGGCGGAGCCCCGGAGCGAGACTCACGCCTCGGCGCGCTCCTCGGCGGGTGCGCTGCCCGGCTGACGGCCGGCCTTGCGGGCGGCCTGTGCCTCGCGGGCTTCGGCCATCGCCTCGGTCTTCTTCTTGTGCGGACCGAGAACCATGATCATGTTGCGGCCGTCCTGCTTCGGATTGGACTCCACGAAGCCCAGGTCCTGGACATCCTCCGCGAGCCGCTGCAGCAGCCGGAAGCCCAGCTCGGGGCGGGACTGCTCGCGACCACGGAACATGATCGTGATCTTGACCTTGTCACCCTGCTTGAGGAACCGGACGACGTGACCCTTCTTGGTGTCATAGTCGTGCGGATCGATCTTCGGCCGGAGCTTCATCTCCTTGATGACCGTGTGCGCCTGGTTCTTGCGCGCCTCACGGGCCTTCATGGCCGACTCGTACTTGAACTTTCCGTAGTCCATGAGCTTGCACACGGGCGGGCGCGCGTTCGCGGCCACCTCGACGAGGTCGAGATCGTATTCCTGCGCAAGCTCCAGGGCTTTGGCAAGCGGCACAATGCCGACCTGCTCGCCGCTGGGTCCGACGAGTCGCACCTCGGGGACGCGAATCCGGTCGTTGATGCGGGGCTCGGCGCTGATGGGGCCTCCTCGGTTGCACCACGCGATTGTCTGGCGGACAGCCGCGTAACGTCTGTATCGGTGTGACCGTCCCACCGCGACGCGTGACATGAGAAACGCCCCGGACAGGACACAGGCGGGGCTCCTCATAGACCGGGAGCACCGCCGCGATCACCGCGGGGCGCAGCCTGACCAATGACCTGCCAGCCAAACACGAAGCCGGTCAGGTGGGAGAATCGGAGCCTCCACTTGCGGGTCGGACAGGGGTGTCCGACCGGTCGCTGACTATGCTACACGACTCTTACACGGCGAGCGTCCGGTGTGCTAAGCCGATGGCGTCCGCCCTTCCTCATGGGCCTAGGCTGGACGCGCCCCTCAGTTCGCACGGACAGACGAAGAGAGCCATGACCGACGCTACCCCCCAGCCACCGGACGGGAACACCACTCCCGGCTTCGACGCCATGACCCGCGATATCGCGGATGTCCCCGCGGTCGAGGTGATCACCACCGTCGCGGTCCATCTGATGAGTTCGGCCGCGGTCAATCTCGGGCTGGCCGAGGAGGGCGAGCAGCACAAGGACCTCGACGAGGCGCGCAAGCTCATTCACTCGCTGGCCGGGCTGGTCACCGCCAGCGCCACGGAGATCGGCTCCTATCACGCGGGGCCGCTGCGGGACGGGCTCAAGTCCCTTCAGCTCGCCTTCCGCGAGGCGTCCGTCGTCCCCGACGAGCCGGGCCAGGGCCCCGGCGAAAAGTACACCGGCCCCGTCTACGGCTGACCCAGCGCCATGTTGTGCCCACCCGTGCCTCCCCCAGACTTCGTCCGGGGGGACCCCCAGAGGGGCGTGGGGGCACCTCCCAGCGTTAGCTGGGGGAGGGTTGGGCACAACACCGGTCCCGGAGCCGCACCGGCCAACCCCGGGGCCCGGGGGCGAAGCCCCCCCGCCGCGCGGCCGGTCAGCGGCGGAAGAAGGGCTCGCCGGAGAGGGGGGTGTCCGGGGGAAGCAGGGCCAGGGTCAGGCCCCGCACCAGGCGGGCGCGCAGCACCTCGTCGGCGGCGAGCGCGTCGGCCACCCGCCCCGCCACCCGACGGGCGTGGGCATCCGCCCGAAGCTGCAGTGCCAGCGTTCCGTCGGCGTCGCCGCCCGGAGCCAGCCGGGCGCTGAGTACGGCGGGCTCCGCGGCCAGCACAGCACGCAGCGCCTCGGTGACGGCCGGGTCGTCCAGGGGGCCGGGAACGGTCGTGCGGCCCTCGGCCAGCGCGCGCAGCGCGGCACCGGTCAGCTGATAGGTCACCGGCCCGGCCAGATCGAGCACCAGGGTGTCGGCACCCTCCTGGGCCGCGGCCCGCAGCGCCTGGTGCAGCGGCACGGCGACCGGGCGGGCTTCCGCACGCCAGCGGGCCAGCGTCCCGGTGGAGGTGAACGCGGGCAGCGCACGACGGCCATCCGGGGCGGTGAGGGTGGGCACCGCCATATCGCTGCTCTTCTCCCGGCGCAGTCCGTCCCCTCCGGTCTCGGCCTCGCCGAGCACGGCGACCACAGGGACCAGCAGCCTCGCCCGGGAGAGCGCGGCGAGCAGCTGGGGTTCGGCCGCGCGGTCCTGGGACCAGGCGGTGAGGGCCTCGGCGAGGGCGGGGTCGGCTGAGCCGTCGTCACCCGCGAAGCCGGGGTCGGGAATGTTCTTGAGCGCCACCCGGAGAGCGTAGCCCGCCCCGGGCGCTCAGCGACGCCGGGGCAGTCTGATCCCGCGGTACATGGCCACCGAGCCCGCGATGAACAGCGCTCCCAGCACTCCGGCGGCGGGAGCGAGCCAGCCGGTCCCGATGCCGTCGTCGTCGGGCCGCGGCCCGGCGCCGAAGTACTCCTTTCCGTAGGGCTCCGGGGTGGGGCGCTGCTTTCTGGGCTTGACGTTCGCGCCGAGTTCGATCGCGGCCGCCACATCGACCACACCGGTGCCCAGCGAGTCGCTGCGGCCACCCGCGGGGGTGTTGCGGGCGGTGTCCGAGAGAAGTTTCTTGATCTGGGCCGGGCTCAGGTCCGGATGGGCGGCGCGGACCAGGGCGGTGACGCCGGAGACCACCGCGGCGGCGGCGCTGGTGCCCCAGCCGTTGTAGTACTTGCCGTCCGGGTCGGCGATCACCACATCCTTGCCGGGTGCGCTGACGGTGGCGTACCAGCGGCGGGTGGAGAAGGAGGCACGGGCGCCATAGCGGTCCACGGCGGTCACCGTGATCACCCCTGGGTAGGCGGCCGGATAGGAGACCCGGTCACCGTCCTCACCGCCGTTGCCCGCGGAAGCGACCACCACGGCGCCCTTGCGCAGCGCGTAGCGGACGGCGGCGTCCTCGCGGGGGTCGGGGTGGGCGGCGGCGCTGTCGTCGCCCAGCGACAGATTGATGACCTCGGCCCCCTGGTCGACCGCCCAGCGGATGCCTTCGGCCAGCGCGCCGCCCCGGGCGCTGCGGGCCTTCTTACGCTGTGGGTCGCCCTCCTCCAGCAGCACCCGGACCGGCAGGATCTTGGCCTCGGGTGCGATGCCGAGCACCCCCTCCCGGCGGCCGGAGCCGTGGCCGCGCCCCGCGATGATCCCGGCCATGGCGGTGCCGTGCCGGGCCCAGGAGCGATCGCCGCGCTGTGCGCCGAAGCCGATGACGTCCTTGCCCGTCAGCACCGCGCCCCGGAGGTCGGGGTGGTCGGCGTCGACCCCGGTATCGAGCACCGCGACGGTGACGCCCGCGCCCTTGGTGGTCTTCCAGGCGTCCCGGGCGCCCACCGTCTCCAGCGGCCACTGCCGGTCCCGGATGCCGTCCGCGTACGCGTGGTCCGCCGGGAGCAGAGCCAGCAAGGTGAGCAGCGCGGCGGCGAGCAGCGCCGCCGTGCGGCGGCGCTGCTCGCCGGGGGGGCGCGTGCTGGTCATCGGTCCTCCTCGGTGCCGTCCCCAGTGGCTGGGGGCGCTGTCCCGGTCGCCTGGCTCAGGGAGAGGATGCCGCGCTCTATGCGGTCCGCGATGCCCTGGGCGTCGTGGCCCAGACCGGCCTGGGCGGGGGCGGTGGTCTCCCCCTTCTCGGTAGCTTCGGCGGCTGGCTGGGGTTCGCTGACGATGCGTCCGTCGACGAAGCCGGTCACCGCGTAGATGACGATGGGGGCGTCGGTACGGACACGGATCGTCCAGGTGGCGCGCTGTGCGTCGCCGAACCCCGCCGAGTCGGTACCGCGGGCGGCGTACGGACGGGGCATCAGATCGGTGCGCTGGGTGAGGTTTTCCCCGGCGAACCGATCGCGCAGGTCGCGCATGCCCGCCGGGTCGGCCCGGGTGAAGAGCACACCTACGGTGGTGACGCTGCTGGAGGTCTCGTCGATGTAGGTGGCGCGGACCAGGCGGCGGCAGCCCACGGGGGAGAGGACCTTGGTGAGCAGTTCGTCGAAGGCGCGCTCGCAGGCGCTGTCGGGGGCGACGGCCGCCCGTATCCAGCGCCGCTCCGCGCCTCCCGGGCCCGCGCTGTTGGCCCGCAGGCGCTGCGGAAAGAGCTTGTCGACCGGCTTTTCGCGCCACAGGTCCCGCGCGTCAGCGAAGGCGGTCTCGGCGGTGGGCTGGTCCTCGGCGTCCCCGGTCAGCCAGTTGCCGGCCACGGCGCCGGTGAGCAGTCCGATGCCGAGTACGAGGCAGATGGCCGCGGAGACGGTACGGGTCCGGGTGCGCGGCGCGCGCTTGGGCTCGGGCGGCTGGGGAGGCATACCGGGCAGCTGCGGCCCGGCGGGTATCGGCGACGTGGCGCCCGGGGCCGCCCCCCTGGGAGGCGGCGGCTGCGGCGGTACGAACGGCCTCGGTGGTATGAGAGGCGGCAACGGTGCACGTGATGGGTCCGCCTCTGTGCTCACCGGCACCCCCTGGCTCAGTACCGGCTGCCCGGCTGGTTCTCGTTTGCGGGCAGGCCGGTTCGTATCCGGACAACACGCCGTTGACCAGGCGGTCACGGTGTGTGCGTCACTTTACGGGGAGCCCTGGTGGGTCCGGCAACCCGCTCCCGGGAGGGCTGTCCAGGAGGGCTCGGTTCTGGCAAGCTGCCCGCGTGTTCGACGCTATCGCTCACCCAGCCGCCGACCGGGCCCGCTACGACCGGGCCACCGCTCATCTCAACGCGCCGCTGGCCATGGTCGATCTGGCCGCGTTCGACGCCAACGCCGCGGACATCGTCCGACGGGCCGACGGCAAGCCGGTCCGGGTCGCCAGTAAGTCGGTGCGCTGCCGGGCGCTGCTGGAGCGGGTACTGGAGCGGGACGGCTTCCATGGGGTGATGAGCTTCACCCTCGCCGAATCCATCTGGCTGGCCCGCTCCGGGGTGTCCGATGTGCTGCTGGCCTACCCGTCCGTGGACCGGGTCTCCTTCGCCGAACTGGCCGCCGATCCCAAGCTCGCCGCCGCGGTGACCGTGATGGTCGACGATCCGGCGCAGTTGGCGCTGATCGATATGGCCCGGGACGGCGGCCGGGAGGAGATCCGGGTCTGTCTGGAGCTGGACACCTCGCTGCGGCTGCTGGGCGGCCGGGTGCGGATCGGCGCCCGCCGCTCCCCGCTGCACTCCCCCGCCCAACTCGCGGAGCTGGCCCGCTCGGTGGTGCGGCGGCCCGGTTTCCGGTTGGTGGGGCTGATGGCGTACGAGGGCCATGTGGCCGGTGTGGGGGACTCCGTTCCCGGGCATCCGCTGCGCTCGCGCGGTATCCGGCTGATGCAGCGGGCGGCACGCCGGGAGCTGGCCGAGCGCCGGGCGGCGGCCGTACGGGCCGTGACGGCGGTGCAGCCGGAGCTGGAGTTCGTCAATGGCGGTGGCACCGGCAGTGTGCAGCACACGGCCGCCGAGGAGGCGGTCACGGAGATCGCGGCGGGCTCGGGGCTGCTGATGCCACGGCTTTTCGACCACTACACCTCGTTCACCGGCCGCCCGGCCGCCCTGTTCGCCCAGCCCGTGGTACGCCGCCCGGGGGTGGGCGTCGTCACGGTGCTGGGCGGTGGCTATCCCGCATCGGGCGCGGCGGGTGAGGACCGGCTCCCGACGCCGTATCTGCCCGAAGGGCTGCGCTACGACCCGCGGGAGGGCCCGGGTGAGGTGCAGACGCCACTGCTGGGCCCGGCCGCGGATGACCTCCTCATCGGTGACAAGGTGTGGTTCCGGCATGCCAAGGCCGGTGAGCTGGCCGAGCGCTTCGCGGAGCTGCATCTCATTGAGGGTGACCGGATTACGGCGACCATGCCGACGTACCGGGGCGAGGGCCGTACCTTCCTGTGACACCTGTGACACCGCCAGCTCCCGCGACCGTAACGGCGCGCGGGAGCCGGAGGCCGCGCCGCACGGCTACGGCTACGGCTACGGCTACGGCTACGGCTACGGCTACGGCTACGGCTACGAGGAGACAGCCTTCTCTACCTCCTCCAAGGACTTGGCGTCCACCAGCCCGGTGTCCTCAAGCACCTCCAGATGGTCCAGTACCGTCTGGTTCGCCTGGCGGGCGTGACGGCGGATGAGGTCATTCTGGGTGGCGCCGCGCACCTCGCCGATGGTGGCGAAGATCTTGCCGTGTGACACCCGCAGCACATTGGCGAAGAGACGGTCGAACTCCGCGCCACGGGCGTTCTTCAACTGCTCGACCCAGTCCTGCTGCTCCTCGGTGGCCTGATTGGGGATGGTGACGCCGAGTATCTTCGCGTCCTCGCGCACCAGCTGGTCCAGCTTGGCGTGTCCGTCCAGCAGATGGAGGCCAGCGCGCTTGACGGCCTCGCTGGAGCCGTTGGTCTGCGCCAGCCGGCCGGCCGGGATCTCCCATAGCCCGGCCTGCCGCACCGCCACCAGGAACTTCTTGTCGATCTCGGTCACCGTGCCCACCTCCACCGGCTTCTCGCCTCCGGAGGTGCCGGAACCACCCGTGTGCGCTGAGTCGTTGCCGCTGTGCTGCGATCCGGCCGCCGCGGTGCCAACGTCCGCACTGCTGCTGCCGCTCTGCAACGACAGCAACACGGCGGAGACCGTGATGAGGATCGCGGCGGCGACGGTGACCGCGGTCAGCCTGGTCGGTACCTTGCGCCCTGTCAGTCGTCGATAGGACCGCATCCGTTCTCCTTCTTCGCGCCGAGCCCCCTCGGTACGCAGCGCACACTGCCGTGTGTGCCCTGGCCATGGGGGAAGTTGCGCGAGAATGGACGAGGACCGCCCACCGTCGCCGCCGATGCGGTACGGTCACGCGTTCTACACAGGTGTCACATACGCACCGGAGATCCCGCCGTCCACCAGGAAATCGGCGGCGTTGATGAAGGACGCGTCATCGCTGGCCAGAAAGGCCACCGCGGCGGCGATCTCCTCCGGCTCGGCGAAGCGGCCGACCGGGACATGCACCAGACGGCGCTGGGCCCGCTCCGGGTCCTTGGCGAACAGCTCCTTGAGCAGCGGCGTGTTGACCGGCCCGGGGCACAGCGCGTTGACCCGGATGCCCTCGCGGGCGAACTGGACGCCCAGCTCCCGGGACATCGCGAGCACCCCGCCCTTGGACGCGGTGTAGCTGATCTGGGAGGTGGCCGCGCCCATCACCGCGACAAAGGACGCCGTGTTGATGATGGAGCCCCTGCCCTGGCGCTGCATATAGGGGATGGCGTGCTTGCAGCACAGATAGACGGAGGTGAGGTTGACCTCCTGGACCCGTCGCCAGGCGTCCAGCCCGGTGGTGAGGATCGAGTCGTCGTCAGGTGGTGAGATCCCCGCGTTGTTGAAGGCCACATCGATGGAGCCATAGGTGTCGTAGGCGGTCTTGAAGAGCGCCTCCACCTGGTCGGAGTCGGTGACATCGACCGGAACGTAGAGACCGCCGACCTCCTCGGCGGCCGCCTTGCCGCGCTCGCTGTCCACATCCGCGCAGACGACGTTGGCGCCCTCGGTGGCCAGCCGCCGTACGGTGGCCAGTCCGATGCCGCTGCCCGCCCCGGTGACCACGGCGGTACGGCCCACCAGCCGACGGCATACTGCTGCTTCGGTCACTGCTGCTCCTCGGTGCTCAGGAAGACGTTTTTGGTTTCGGTGAAGGCGGCCAGCGCGTCCGGACCCAGCTCACGGCCGAGTCCGGACTGTTTGTAGCCGCCGAAGGGGGTCGAGTAGCGCACGCTGCTGTGCGAGTTCACGGAGAGATTGCCCGCCGCTACGGCCTGGGACATGCGCAGGGCGCGTGCGGTGTCGCGGGTCCAGATCGAGCCGGACAGTCCGTACGCGGTGTCATTGGCGAGCCGTACGGCGTCGGCCTCGTCGTCGAAGGGAAGCACAACGGCGACGGGTCCGAAGATCTCCTCGACGGCGGTACGGTCCCGCGGATCGCCCTCCAGCACGGTGGCCGGATACCAGAACCCGGCGCCCTTGGGCGCCTCGCCCCGGATGGCCGCCGGGAAGTCCTCGGGGACGTAGGAGCGTACGCGCTCGCGCTGGGCGGCGGAGATCAGGGGGCCCATCCCGGTGTCCGGGTCGGTGGGGTCGCCGCAGCGGAAACCACGCACGGCTGGCTCCAGCAGCTCCATGAACCGGTCGTAGACGCGGGCCTGGACGAGGATACGGCTGCGGGCGCAGCAGTCCTGCCCGGTGTTGTCCAGGAAGGAGCCGGGAGCGGCGGCCGCGGCCCGCTCCAGATCGGCGTCGGCGAAGACGATATTGGGGCTCTTGCCGCCGAGTTCAAGCGTCACCCGTTTCACCTGGGCGGCGCACTTGGCCATGATCTCCTTGCCGACCGCGGTGGAGCCGGTGAAGACGACCTTGGCGACGCCGGGGTGTTCGACCAGGGCGTTGCCCGCGACGGGCCCGGCGCCGGGCAGTACCTGGAAGAGCCCTTCGGGCAGCCCGGCCGCCAGGGCGAGCTCGGCCAGACGCAGCGCGGTGAGCGGGGTGGTCTCGGCGGGCTTGAGCAGGACGGCGTTGCCCGCGGCGAGTGCGGGCGCGGTGCCCCAGGCGGCGATCGGCATGGGGAAGTTCCAGGGCGCGATGACGGCGACGACACCCAGCGGCTCGGTGAAGGTGAGGTTCACGCCGCCGGAAACGGGGATCTGGCTGCCGGTCAGCCGCTCCACTCCCCCGGCGGCGTAGTCGAGGAGGTCGCGGACGTTGCCCGCCTCCCAGCGGGCGTTGCCGATGGGGTGGCCCGCCTCGGTGACCTCCAGCTGGGCGAGCTCTTCACGGTGTTCATCGACGGTGAGCGCGAAGCGGCGCAGCAGCCGGGCTCGTTCGCCCGGGGCGAGGGCCGCCCAGCCACGCTGGGCGGAGGACGCCCGTACGACTGCGGCGTCCACGTCCTGTGCGGTGCTGGCGGGGACGGTGGCGACCAGCTCTTCGGTCGTCGGGTTGATCACACGGTGCTCGTGCGGCTCCGGCTGCTCCGGCTGCTCCGGCTGCTCTGACAGTTCCAGTTCTGACTGTTCTGACTGTTCTGACAAGGGGGTGCGGTCCTCACATGCGCTCGAAGGAGCGGTAACGCTCCCAGTCGGTCACTGCGGTGTCGTAGGCCTCTTGCTCAACGCGGGCCATATGGCGGTAGTGCTCGACCACGTCGTCGCCGAAGGCGGCCCGGGCCAGCGCGCTGCCCGCCCAGAGCTCGGCGGCCTCGCGGAGCGTGCCGGGCACATGTACGGCGTCGCCGTCGTAGGCGTTGCCGGTGCAGGGCTCAGGGAGTTCCAGCGCCTGGTCAATGCCGTACAGGCCGCCCGCGATCATGCCCGCGACGGCGAGATACGGGTTCACATCGCCGCCGGGCAGGCGGTTCTCCATCCGGTGTGCGTGGCCGTGACCGATGACCCGGTAGGCGCAGGTGCGGTTGTCCGGTCCCCAGGCGACGGCGGTGGGCGCGAAGGAGCCGGGCTGAAAGCGCTTATAAGAGTTGATGTTGGGCGCGTAGAGCAGGGTCAGCTCACGCATCGTGGCGAGCTGTCCGGCGAGGAAGTGCCGCATGGTCTTGGACATGCCGTACGGGTCGTCGTCCCCGGCCAGTACCGGTGCGCCGGACTCATCACGCAGCGAGAGATGAATATGGCAGGAGTTGCCCTCACGTTCATCGAACTTCGCCATGAAGGTGAGCGACAGCCCCTCCTGCGCGGCGATCTCCTTGGCGCCGGTCTTATAGACCGAGTGCTGGTCACACGTGGTCAGCGCGTCGTCGTAGCGGAAGGCGATCTCATGCTGGCCGAGGTTGCACTCACCCTTGGCGGACTCCACGGTCATCCCGGCGGCGCCCATCTCGTTGCGGATGCGGCGCAGCAGCGGCTCCACCCGGCCGGTGCCGAGGATGGAGTAGTCGACGTTGTACTGGTTGACCGGGGTGAGTCCGCGATAGCCGCTCCCCCAGGCCTGTTCATAGGTGTCCTTGAAGACCATGAACTCCAGCTCGGTGCCCGCGTAAGCGGTCCAGCCGCGGTCGGCGAGCCGGTCGAGCTGACGGCGCAGTATCTGCCGTGGCGAGGCGGTGACCGGTGAACCGTCGTGCCAGGCGAGGTCGGCGTTCATCAGCACGGTGCCCGGGTGCCAGGGGGTGCGGCGCAGGGTGCCCGCGTCGCCGTGCATGGCGAAGTCGCCGTAGCCGCGCTCCCAGGAGGACATGGCGTAGCCGTCGACGGTGTTCATATCGGCGTCCACGGCGAGCAGGTAGTTGCAGCCCTCGGTGCCATGGGTGAGGACGTCATCGAGGAAGAAGCGCGCGGCGAACCGCTTGCCCTGGAGCCGTCCTTGCATATCCGTGAAGGCGAGTACCACCGTGTCGATGTCGCCCGCGTCGACACGTCGGCGGAGTTCACCAATGGAGAGTGGGGGTGTGCGGTCTGCCATGCGGTCTGCCACGAAGGGACCTCCTGTTTGTGCCGCCGGAAGCCATAAGGTAGTCCTGAATACCATTGAAGGGAAGGGATTCGATGAACGAGAGCCAGACGGCGGACGGAGCGCAGGACGCGGACCGGCTGGCGCCGGTGCTGCGCCCCGTACGGGCGGGCGGGGGCTTTGAGGAGGCACTGGAGCAGATACTCCAGATCGTCCGCCTCGGGCTGGTGCGGGCCGGCGAACGGCTGCCCGCCGAGCGGGAGCTGGCCGAGCGGCTGGGGATCAGCCGGGTCACCCTGCGGGAGGTACTCAAGGTGCTCTCCGACCAGGGCCTGGTGGAGAGCAGGCGCGGACGGTACGGCGGCACGTTCGTTCGGCGACCGGAACCGCGCTCCCACGCGCCGGAGGAGCTGCGGCGCCGGGTGGCGGCCGTGGATGTCGACGACACCCTGCGCTTCCGCGAGGTGCTCGAGGTCGGCGCCGCCGGGCTGTGCGCCGCTCAGGGCCTCACGGAGGAGCAGGCGGACCGGTTGCGCGCCGCGCTGGCGGCGACCGGGGACGCCGCACTGCCGGACTACCGCCGCCAGGACACCCTCTTCCATCTCGCCCTGGCCGAGCTGGCCGGCTCGCCGTCGCTCACCGCGCAGTACGCGGCCGTACGGGCGACGGTCAACGATCTGCTGGACTGCATCCCGCTGCTGGTGCGCAATCTGGAGCACGCGCAGCAGCAGCACACCGCGCTGGTGGAGGCGGTACTGGAGGGCGACGCGGAGGGGGCCCGGGAGGTGATGCGTGAGCACTGCGCCGGGACGGCCGCGCTGCTCAGGGGCTTCCTGACGTGAACGCGTAATCATTCTTTACCGCACAGGGCTTGCGCATCCTCGTATCGCCCCGCAAAGGTATGGGCCCCAACCAATGACCTCAGGGCAGGAGCGGCTCATGGCCGAGGGAACCGATTCGCCAACCACCGTGACCACCAGAAACTCCCCGTCTCCCGAGGACGCCTACCTCCAGCGCCGCTCGCTGCGGCGTGGCAGCGCCGGCTGGGTGCTGCTGACCGGCCTCGGCGTCGCCTATGTCGTCTCCGGGGACTACGCGGGCTGGAACTTCGGCCTCGCCGAGGGCGGCTTCGGCGGGCTGGCCATCGCCACGGTCTTGATGGGCCTGATGTACACCTGCCTGGTGTTCTCGCTCGCCGAGCTGTCCTCGATCCTGCCCACCGCGGGCGGCGGCTACGGCTTTGCCCGGCGCGCCCTGGGCACCTGGGGCGGCTTTCTGACCGGCACCGCCATCCTCATCGAGTACATCCTGGCGCCCGCCGCCATCTCCGTGTTCATCGGCGGATATGTCGAGTCGCTGGGCCTGTTCGGGCTGGAGTCCGGCTGGCCGGTGTATCTCGCCTGCTTCGCGATCTTCATCGGAGTGCATCTCTGGGGCGTCGGTGAGGCGCTGCGCTTCAGCTTCGTGGTCACCGGGATAGCCGTCATCGTCCTCATCATCTTCTCCATCGGTGCCCTCACCCATTTCGACGCCGCCTCGCTCACCGACATCAAGGGCGACGGCGACGCCTTCGGCGCCAACTCCTGGCTGCCGTACGGGCTGCTGGGGATCTGGGCGGCCTTCCCGTTCGGCATGTGGTTCTTCCTCGGTATCGAGGGCGTACCGCTGGCCGCCGAGGAGACCAAGGAGCCCGCGAAGACCATGCCGAAGGCGATGGGCCTGGCCATCGGCATCCTGGTGCTGCTGGCGCTGCTCACCCTGCTGCCCGCCGCCGGAGCCGCCGGGTCCGATGCCATCAAGGACGCCGACAATCCCCTGGTCGCCGCGCTGGAGGCGGCCACCGGCGGAGATCCGACCATGCTCAGCAGGATCGTCAACTACGCGGGCCTCGCCGGACTCATCGCCTCCTTCTTCTCCCTCATCTACGCCGGATCCCGGCAGCTGTTCGCCCTCTCCCGGGCCGGCTATCTGCCCCGCTTCCTCTCCCTGACCAGCGGCCGCAAGGCGCCCTACCTCGGGCTGCTGGTGCCCGGAGCGATCGGCTTCTCGCTCGCCGCGGCCACCGGGGACGGCGCCCGGATGCTCAATATCGCGGTGTTCGGCGCGGCCATCTCCTATGTGCTGATGTCGCTCTCGCACATCGTGCTGCGCCGCCGCGAGCCCGGGCTGCACCGCCCCTACCGCACCCCGGGCGGAATGGTCACCTCATCGGTGGCCTTCGTCCTCGCCTGCACTGCGGTCGTCGCCACCTTCCTGGTGGACCCCAAGGCCGCCGGGATCGCCTTCGTGCTGTACGTCGTGGCCGTCGGCTACTTCACCTGCTTCTCCCGGCACCGGCTGGTCGCCGCCGCTCCGGAGGAGGAGTTCGCCGCACTGGCGGAGGCCGAAGCCGAGCTGGAACGCGGCTGAACATCGCTGGCCATACCATCGCCGGCCATACCGAACTGGAGGTTTCTGTGTCCATGCCCGCCCCCCTCATCGGCATCAGCACCTATCTGGAGCCCTCGGCCCGGTGGGGGGTGTGGGACCTGCCCGCCGCGCTGCTGCCCGCCGGATACCACCGGCTCACCCAGCGCGCGGGCGGCCTGGCGGCGCTGCTGCCGCCGGACGACGCACCCGGGGCAGCCGGGGCGGCGGTGGCCCGGCTGGACGGGCTGGTGATCGCGGGCGGACCGGATGTCGAACCGGTCCGCTATGGCGCCGTGCCCGAGCCGAGGACGGGACCGCCCGCCCGGGAGCGGGACGCCTGGGAACTGGCCCTGATCGAGTCGGCGCTGGCCGCCGGGCTGCCCCTGCTGGGCGTGTGCCGGGGCATGCAGCTGCTGAACGTCGCCCTCGGCGGCACCCTTGTGCAGCACCTCGACGGTCACTCCGGCCCGCCCGGCGTCTTCGACACCCACACCGTCAAGCCGGTGCCGGGGACGCTGCTGGACGGTGTGCTGGCTGAGCCGGTGACCGTGCGGACCTATCACCACCAGTCGGTTGACCGGCTCGGCCGGGGCCTGACCGCGAGCGCGTACGCGGCGGACGGCACGGTGGAGGCGGTCGAACTCCCGGGCGCGGACGGCTTTGTCCTGGGGGTCCAGTGGCACCCGGAAGCCGATGACGACGTACGCGTCATGCGCGCGCTGACCGCCGCGGCGCGCGGGTGAGCGAGAGCGGTTCCCGCACCGACCGGGGGCGGGACGGTTCGGGTGCTGTTCAGGGGAGCGCTGCCCGCAGTGCCGTGCTGAGCACGGCCGGGGCTGTGGCCAGCGATGGCCCGTACCAGGTGAGATGGCGGCCGCTGAGCAGCGCGGCGGGCAGCCCCGGGAAAGCGTCCGGGCCGTCGTCAGCGGTGAAGACATACGGCTCATCGGGGAGGACGACCAGCTCGGCGCCGCGCCCGTTCAACTCCTCGACGGGGATGCGCGGATACCGGTCCGGATGGTCCGCGTACACATTGCGCACGCCCAGCCGGGCGAGCAGATCACCCGCGAAGGTGTCCCGGCCCAGCACCATCCAGGGCCTGCGCCAGACCGGCACGACCGCGGTCACCGCGAACTCGCCCTGGAGGCCCTGCCAGGCCGCCTCGGCCGCGTCCAGCCAGGGTGGCCGGGTGAGTCCGCAGCCGCTGACCAGCACCCGCTCCAGCTCGGTAAAGGCCTGTGGCAGGGTTCGGACCTCGGTCACCAGCACCTCAAGGCCGGCGGCACGCAGTGCGGCGAGATCCGGTTCGCGGTTCTCCTCCTCATTGGCGATGACGAGGTCCGGCGCCAGCTCGATGATCCGGTCGGTGTCCGGGTTCTTGGTACCCCGGACACGGGCCACCTCAAGATCCGCCGGGTGGGCGCACCAGTCGGTGGCGCCGGCCAGCAGCCCGGGGGCGGTAGCGGCGACAGCCTCGGTGAGCGAGGGCACCAGGGAGACAACGCGCCGTACCGCGGTCACGCCGCTGGCTCCGGCGTTGTCTCCGGGCTTGCCCCGGGGGCCGTCTCCGGGGCTGCCCCGGGGTGCAGCTGCGCCTCGCCGGTGACCCGGATGCCGGTCTCCTGGCCGGGGCGTACGGCGACCGGTCCGGGCCCGGGCCAGGGCGACGCGCTGCTGCTGGCCGCCGGAGAGTCCCCGCCCGGAAACATGGGTCAGCTACTTCTTGCCCAGGTCGGCCTGGGTGTCACCCGGCCCCTCGGAGAGGGTGCCGCTCTCCAGGCCCTCCTCTATCGCCGCGACCGCCTGGCCGATCAGCCGGTCCTGCTGCTCCTTGCGCCGTGCCGCCAGATACATCTGGCGTTCCCGGTGGAAGGACTTGATCGTGGCGATACACATACCGATCATCACAAAGCTGAAGGGCAGCGCGATGATGATCGCCGCCGTTCGCAATGTATCCAGGGCAGCGGTTCCGGTGCCGCTGGCCACCAGCAGAGCGATGGCCACGGCACCCTCCGCGGCGGCCCAGAACACCCGGCTCCACACCGGTGGTTCGGGGTCGCCGCCGGAGGCCAGCATGTCGACCACATAGGAGCCGGAGTCCGAGGAGGTGACAAAGAAGAGCACGATCAGCAGGATCGCCACACCGGCGACCAGCGCACCGCCGGGCATGGTGTCGAGCAGCTGGAAGAGCGCGCTGTCCGGATCGGTACCGCCCTCCCTGAGCCCGCCGGCTCCGAACATCTCGCGGTGCAGCGCCGCACCGCCGAAGACGGAGAACCAGAAGAAGGTCAGCAGGGTCGGCACCAGCAGTACACCGCAGACAAACTCACGGACCGTACGGCCACGGGAGATACGGGCGATGAAGATGCCGACGAAGGGCGCCCAGGAAATCCACCAGCCCCAGTAGAAGACGGTCCAGCCCTTGACCCACTCAGTGCCCGCGCTGCCCTGCGAAGCACCGGTGTCAAAGCTCAGCGCGAGGATGTTCTGCAGATACGCGCCGATGTTCTGGACGAAGCCGTTGAGGATGAACAGCGTCGGGCCGGCGACAAGAATGAAGAGCACGACCGCGGCGGCCAGCACCATATTGATGTTGGACAGCCACTTGATGCCCTTGCCGATACCGGTAACGACCGAGATGATCGCGATCAGGGTGATGCCGATGATGAGGGCGACCTGCAGGCCCTTGCCCGGCCGGTCCACCCAGTCCTGGAAGTTCAGCCCGGCGGAGATCTGCATGACGCCAAGACCGAGCGAGGTGGCCACACCGAAGAGGGTGCCGATGATCGCTACGACATCGATGGCATCGCCCCAGCGACCCTTGATCTTGTCACCGAGGAGCGGCTCAAGGGCCCAGCGGATAGAGACCGGGCGGCCCCTGCGGTGCACGGCGTAGGCGACGGCCAGGCCGACCACGACATAGATGGCCCAGGGATGAACGCCCCAGTGCAGAAACGTCTGCACCATGGCCGCTTCGCCCTTCGCGGCCTCGCCCCCGCCAGTGCCCGGCCTGGGGGCATCGAAGTGGGACAGCGGCTCGGCGACACCCCAGAAGACCAGACCGATGCCCATACCCGCGGCGAACAGCATGGCCAGCCAGGAGCCCAGGCCGAACTCGGCCTTCTCCTCGTCCCTGCCCAGCTTGATGTCGCCGTACCGGCCGATGCCCACCCACAGAGCGAAGATCACAAAGAGCGAGACAATCGCGGTGTAGTACCAGCCGAGGCCGCCGATGATCTGGTTCTGCACCGCCCCGACGTGACTCTTCGCCGCGTTCGGGAAGACCGTGGCGTAGAGAACAAAGGCGGCGATGATGATCGCGGAGGGCCAGAAGACGCGCGGTGCGATCGACGACTTACGCGGAGTCACCTGTTCTCGTTCCGCGTCCGGTTTGTCACTCGGCGAATTCGCCATCTGCTGGGCGGCCACGCACTCATCCCTTTTGTTGTCGGTGTCAGGCGACTGGCGGATCGGGGCATCTTCGCCCCGACTGCCCCCGCCTGCCCCAAAAGTATGAACTCATGCATCACGAATAAGTTACCGCCCGACAACAAAACGTTACGCGACGCGGGACCTTGGTCCCGGGCGACTGCGGCATCATCGGGTTGTGACGACACCACGCCTGATGCTCCTTGACACCGCCTCCCTGTACTTCCGGGCCTACTTCGGCGTTCCGGAATCGGTGCGGGCCCCCGATGGAACGCCGGTCAACGCGGTACGCGGACTGCTCGACTTCATCGCCCGGCTGATCCATGACCACCAGCCCGATGCCCTGGTGGCCTGCATGGACGCCGACTGGCGGCCCGCCTGGCGGGTTGAGCTGATCCCCACGTACAAAGCACACCGGGTCGCTGAGGAGGCCGAGGAAGGGCCGGATACGGAGGAGATCCCGGACACCCTCACCCCGCAGGTGCCGGTGATCGAGGGTGTGCTGGACGCCCTCGGCATCGCCCGGGTGGGCGCGGCGGGCTATGAGGCCGATGACATCATCGGCACGCTCACCCGCCGCGCCACCGGTCCCGTCGATATCGTCACCGGGGACCGGGACCTCTTCCAGCTGATCGACGACACCCGGAAGGTACGTGTCCTGTACCCGGTCAAGGGCGTCGGCACCCTGGCCGTCTTCGATGAAGCGGCGCTGCGCGAGAAGTACGGGGTAAACGGTTCCGGTTACGCCGATCTGGCGCTGCTGCGCGGTGACCCCAGTGATGGCCTGCCGGGAGTGCGGGGCATCGGCGAGAAGACCGCGGCCACACTGCTGAACACCTATGGCGACCTGATCGGGATCCTGGTCGCGGTCGATGACCCCACCTCCCGGCTGACCCCCTCCCAGCGCAAGCGGCTGACCGAGGCACAGCCCTATCTCGCTGTCGCGCCGAAGGTGGTCCGGGTGGCCGACGATGTCGCGCTGCCGGAGTTCGACGCGGCACTCCCCACCGGCCCCAGGGACCCGCGGGCCCTGGACGAACTGGCCGAGCGGTGGGGGCTGGGGAGCCCGCTGCAGCGACTGCTCTCCGCCCTCCAGGAGTAAACCGCTCAGGCGCTCGGTGGACCGCGCGGGCAGCGGCGCAGCAGGAGCGGTCACCGCTCCAGCGGCCTCCTGGGACACTTCACCTCCGGCACACTGACCGGGTTGCAGCGCACCGTCGCACCACCGGGCAGCCGCGCGGCATAGTCCGAACCGTAGCGGGCGGCCAGGCCGGGCACCGGGAAGTCGGTGGACACCATCTGGGCGCCGGAGTCGAGAGCGGCACGCAGCATGCCCGTATCGCCGCTGGAGGCGTGCTCGACGGGGATATCGGAGCGGGTCCGCACAAAGTAGCCGCGCTTGACCAGGTCGCTGATCACGGCCTGGTTGGCTCCGGTCGGGTCGTTCCACTTCACAAAGGCGGCGTCGGCACGGCCGGGGCGGGAGGCGGTGAACAGCACCCGGCCCTGGAGGCTTTCCCGGCCGCCGGCGCGGTAGGCGTCCTGGAGCTGCTGGTCGTCATTGTCCATCAGGAACATCACCTGGCCCCTGGTATCGGCGACCCTCGGCCAGCCGCGCTTCAGCACCGACTGCTCCAGGGTCTCACCCGCGCGGCGGATGTCATCGGGGTTGACGGTCCGTTCGTCCCCGAAGACGGTGCGGATCTCGGCGTCCAGGGCATCGAGCATCGCGGTGTCCCACGGCGGGCTCTTGGCCCCGCCCAGCTCCTCCAGTCTGGGGTCGGTGCGCTTGAGCTCCAGCAGGACCGGGACGGTGACATGGCCGGGCTGCCGGTCGGACCACTCCTTGACCTGGGTGAGACAGCCGGTGAGCGTGACGCAGCTGGTCTCATAGTCGAAGTCGGCCAAGTGCAGCACCTTGAAGCCGGGCCTCTTCCACTCCGGGGCGGTCAGTGGCGGCTGCTGGGCAAACGCCCGGATGAGGGGGCTGGCGTAGAGCCCGCCGTCCGGATCGGGGAAGACGTCCAGCTCAATGCCGCGAACGCGCTGTGCGCCTAACTGCACGGGCAGCGAAGCATGACTGTAGAGCAGATTCCGGAAGTCCGGGTCATGCTGCTCCATGATCTTCTGCTCGGCGAAGGAGACCTCACGGTGATAGCTGTTGTGCGTGGCCATCGCCTGGAGCTGATTGAGCCTCAGCTCTCTGGCCGGATCATGCCGTGAAGTGGCCTGGGCCCCCGATGACAGCGCCGCGACCGCGGTGACCGCGACGAGCGCCGCCCCGGCGGAGAGCCGTCCGCGGAGCCTGCTTCTGCGGATATACCTGCGCACACTGACCTCCCGTTGACGTCTGATACGAGGTCAACATGCCGGTGGCCCGAAGTACGGTCAACACCGCACATCTGGCCACTCGTTGAACTCCCGTATCAGACGCACGGCTGGTACAACCGGCGCAAGCCGATACCAGTGGTACGAGAGGCCCCGGCCTCAGCCCACCGAGGAGTAGGCGACAACGCCGCGCAGCATGCCGTCGACCGCCCGGCGGGCATTGCGCACAACGGTGCTGCCCTCGGGGGCGGCGGCCGCGATCTGCCCCAGCACATCGATGACCTGCTTGCACCAGCGGACGAAATCACCGGCGGGCATCTCCACATCGCGCAGCACCGCGTCCAGGCCATGGCCCTCGGCCCAGCGGTAGGCGGCCCAGGCGAATCCGAGATCGGGCTCCCGCTGGCCGACGCCTTCCGTCTGGTTGATGCGGTGCTCCTCCTCCAGCGCGTCAAGACGGCCCCAGATACGGACCATCTCGCCCAGCGCCCCCTTGGCCCGGCCGCCGGGCAGCCTTGGCGGCAGCGCGTCGTCAGCCGTCCGCGCCTCATACACCAACGCGGAGGCGCAGGCGGCCAGTTCGGCGGGCGGCAGCCCCTCCCACACGCCCTCGCGCAGACACTCGGAAGCCAGCAGATCCAGCTCACCGTAGAGCCGGGCGAGCCGCTTGCCGTCCTCGGTGACCTGGTCGCCCTGGAGATAGTCGAGGTCGGACAGGAGCGCGTAGACCCGGTCGAAGGTACGGGCGATCGTGTTCGTACGTCCCTCAATGCGCCGCTCCAGCTGCCGGGTATCGCGCCGGAGCCGGTGGTATCGCTCGGCCCAGCGAGCGTGGTCCTCCCGCTCGTCACAGCCATGGCAGGGATGGGCCCGGAGAGCGGCGCGCAGCCGGGCGATCTCGCTGTCATCGGCGGCCGCCGCGCGCTGCTTCTTATGCCGCTGCGGCTCGAAATGGCCCGCCTTGGTGCGCAGTGTGGAGGCCAGATCGCGGCGGGACTGCGGGCTGCGCGGATTGAACGACTTGGGGATCCGCATCCGGTCCAACGGCTCGACCGGAACGGGGAAGTCAATGCCCGCCAGCCGCTTGACCTGCCGCTGTGCGGTGAGCACCAGTGGGCGGGGCCCGTCGTGGTGGTCAAAGCCCCGGTGGCCGGGGCTGCGCCCGGCGGGCAGCCCCGGGTCGAGCACCAGCGCGAGTCCGGCGAACTTGCCGGTGGGCACATGGATGATGTCGCCGGGCTTGAGCTTCTCCAGCGCGGTGGCGGCCTGCGCCCGGCGCTGCACCGCGCCCTGCTTGGCCAGCTCGGTCTCCCGGTCCTTGAGGTCCCGGCGCAGCCGCGAGTACTCCTCGAAGTCGCCCAGATGACAGGTCATGGAGGTCCGGTAGCCCTCCAGCCCCTCCTCGTTCTTCTGCACCTGACGGGAGATTCCCACGACCGAGCGGTCGGCCTGGAACTGGGCGAAGGACGTCTCCAGCAGCTCACGGGAGCGATGGCGGCCGAACTGCTCGACCAGATTGACCGCCATGTTGTACGACGGCTTGAAGGAGGAACGCAGCGGATACGTGCGTGTCCCCGCCAGCCCCGCGAGCGCGCCCGGGTCCATGCCGCGCTGCCACAGCACCACCGCGTGTCCCTCGATATCGATACCGCGCCGCCCGGCCCGGCCCGTCAGCTGGGTGTACTCACCAGGTGTGATGTCGGCGTGCTGCTCACCGTTCCACTTGACCAGCTTCTCCAGCACCACCGACCGGGCGGGCATATTGATGCCCAGTGCCAGGGTCTCGGTGGCGAACACGGCCTTGACCAAGCCCTGGACAAAGAGCTCCTCGACGACCTCCTTGAAGGTCGGCAGCATGCCGGCGTGGTGCGCGGCGATACCGCGCTCCAGGCCCTCCAGCCACTCGAAGTACCCCAGCACATGAAGGTCCTCATCGGGGATGGAGGCGGTGCGCTCCTCGGCGATCTGCCGGACCTTGGCGCGGGCCGCCGCGTCGTTGAGCCGCAGCCCGGCGTACAGACACTGCTGTACCGCGGCTTCGCATCCCGCGCGGCTGAAGATAAAGGTGATCGCGGGCAGCAGACCCTCGGCGTCGAGCCGTTCGATGACCTCGGGGCGGCTGGGTGTCCAGATCCGGCTGCGCTGGCGGCGCTCACGCTCCCGGTCGGCCTCCCGCAAGGGCCCACCGCGGCGGCGGCCTGGCGGTCCGGTGGTGCGGCCGTTCTCCATCCGGGCCATCCGCACCAGGTCGGGGTTGACCTCGCGCTTGGCGGCCTTCTCCTCGAAGAGGTCGTACATCCGCCGCCCGGCCAGCACATGCTGCCACAGCGGCACCGGACGGTGCTCCGAGACGATCACCTCGGTGTCGCCACGCACGGTGTCCAGCCAGTCACCGAACTCCTCGGCGTTGGAGACCGTCGCAGACAGCGAGACCAGGGTCACCGACTCCGGGAGGTGGATGATGACTTCCTCCCAGACGGCGCCACGGAAGCGGTCGGAGAGGTAGTGCACCTCGTCCATCACCACATAGGCCAGGCCGAGCAGGGTCTGCGAACCGGCGTAGAGCATGTTCCGCAGGACCTCGGTGGTCATCACGATCACCGGCGCCTCGGAATTGACGCTGTTGTCACCGGTCAGAAGGCCGACCTTGTCGGGTCCGTACCGCCTGACCAGGTCGCTGTACTTCTGGTTGGACAGGGCCTTGATGGGGGTGGTGTAGAAGCACTTACGGCCCTCGGCGAGAGCCAGGTGGACGGCGAACTCGCCGACGATCGTCTTGCCAGAGCCGGTGGGGGCGGCCACCAGCACGCCTTTCCCGGTTTCCAGGGCCTGGCATGCCTCGATCTGGTAGTCGTCCAGCTCGAAGTCGTACATCTCACGGAAAGGGGCGAGCGCGGTGGCCTGCTCGGCAGCGCGTTGCCGAGCGGCGGCGTAGCGCTCAGCAGGGGACATGTCCTCGGTCATCGTGTGTACGAGCCTACCGGCCACCTCTGACAGCGCACACGATCTTTATCCGGGGGTCCGTACCCGCACCAGCGGGTGCCCGTATCCGCTCGCCCGGTCAGGTGGCGTCGTCGTAACCGTTCCGCCTGGTCCGGCCGTCATCGTCCGGGGAGCCGTCGGCCTGCTCCGGCAGCATCCGGCTCGTCGAGACCGGCTCGGGGGTGAGGTCGATATCGGAGGCCTCGTCGTCGCTCAGCCCGGCATCCGGGTCCTTGTTGAGGCGGCGGCGGTCGTTGAGCAGCGAGAACCCGGTCGCACCGAAGTAGAGCACGGTGATGGGCACCGCGAGGACGATCATCGACAGGGGGTCGGTGGGCGTGACCATCGCTGAAAAGATGGCGATGGACAGCACCATGCCACGCCACCAGCCCAGCATCCGCTTCCCGGAGAGCACACCTCCCGCGTTGAGCAGCATCAGCACCAGCGGCAGCTGGAAGGCAAGGCCGAAGGCCAGCACCATTTTCACGGAGATGCCCACCATGTCGTCGACCGAGATGAAGTTGGTCGAACCGTCGATGCTGAAGCTGAGCAGAACGGGAATGGCGAGCGGCAGCACCCAGTACGCGAGGTAGGCGCCGGTCAGGAACAGTGGCGTGCCAAGCGCCACCGCGGACAGCGCGTACTTCTTCTCATGCCGGTGCAGGCCGGGGGCGAGGAAGGCCCAGAGCTGGTACAGCCACACCGGCGCGGAGGCCACGAGGGCGGCCATCAGTGAAATCTTGACAAAGGTGGTGAACGGGGAGGTGAGCCCGTCCTGCTTGAGGATGGCGCAGCGCTTACCCGTCTCCGCGAAGAATTCCGCGGCCTTGGCTTCACTGGGACACACCGGTACCGGGGCGGTGATGAACGCGGCGATGTCCTTGGCGAAAAACAGCGCCACGATCATGATCGGCACAATGGCCAGCAGCGCCTTGACCAGCCGGTTGCGCAGCTCGCGCAGATGTTCCACCAGGGGCATCCGCCCCTCGGGGTCCCTGGGCTTCTTGCGGGCGGACTTGAGCAACCCACGTCCTCATCTCATGGGGCGGCCGACGGGCGGCGCATGCCCACTGTCTGCGGTGAACCGGAGGGCGTCAGCCCTGGCTGGTGTGCTTCGGCTCCTCGACAGGGCGCGAGCTGGTGACATCGCCGGGGGCGGCCTGGATGGTCCTGGGCGCCGAGGTCTCCTCCGTGGCGGAGGAATCCGTCGTGGCGGTGTCCGAGGAGGACTTGTCGCTCTTCATCGCCGCGGTTTCGCTCTTGAGAATACGCAGGGACTTGCCCAGCGCCCGGGCGGTATCGGGAAGCCTCTTGGCACCGAAGAGCAGCACAATGATCCCAAGGATGATGACGATCTGCCAGATGCCGACATTACCGGGCATGAGTGCCTACCTTCTCGCCGAGGCCACGTGAGGGTTCGTGTTGCGGCTGATCGGAAAGGTGCCGACCGTCGCATGGACAGTCATCGTAACGCGCAGGGGTAAACGCCGGGCAATGCCCATGCGTACTCCCGGCTACGGCCACCGCCTCGGTTCCGGGGCCGCGTTCAGCAGCGTACCGCCCGTGCTGTGCGGCTGCGCAGCCCCGGCATCGGCTCAGCTCCGCCGTGCGGACTCCGCGCGCGTGGCGAGCGGGGTGGCCGCGCGCTCCAGATCCTCGGTGGCACGCGTGATGCGCTCAGCGCTGTCACCGACCGCCCGGGACAAGCGCCGCACCTCCAGCCCCACCCGGACGGCGAGGACGCCGAGCACGGCGGTTCCGCAGAAGGCAAGCGCGAGGAAGAACATCGGCCAGAGCATGCGGGTGAGCGTAGTGGACCGCTCAGTCCCCGTACGCCGCCAGGGCCGCCCGGGCGGCCTCCCGGGCGCTGTCCGCCAGCTCCTGGGGCGCGATGATCCGCCCGTCCCGGCCCAGCCGCAGGGCAAGACGGCGCAGCGAGGCCGGGTCGGGGGTGCGCAGCGTGATCCGCAGGCCTCCGTCGGAGAGCTCCTCAGCGCTGTCGTGCGGGTAGTACTCGGCCACCCAGCGGCCTCCGGGACCGACCTCAACGACCACCTCGGGGTCCTCGGCGGCGGGCTGTACCAGCCCCTCGCTCAGATCCCGCGGCCTGATCGGCGGCGGATCGGCGGGCTCGTCCAGCAGCCGGATTTCGGCGACCCGGTCCAGCCGGAAGGTCCGCCGTGCCTCGGAGAGCCGGCACCACGCCTCCATATACGTGTGTCCGAGGACGAACAGCCGGATCGGGTCGACCGTCCGCTCGGTCAGCTCATCGCGGGCCGGAGAGTAGTAGCGCAGCCACAGTCTGCGGCGTTCGGCGATGGCGCGGTCGACATCGGCGAAGACCCCGCCCTCGGACTCAAAGGTGACCGACAGCCGGGAGCTGGCCCCGGCGCTCTCCCCCGCCGCGGCCTCCAGCTTGGCGGTGGCCCGCAGCAGCGCCTCCCGGTCGCTCTCCCGCAGCCCGGGCAGGGTGGCCACCGCGCGGGCGGCCACCAGCAGCGCGGTCGCCTCATCGGCGGCCAGCCGCAGCGGCTCCCCGGTGGAGCCGACGGCATCGGCGTTGTGCCACCAGATGTGCTCACCATCGGTGTCGATATCGAGCAGATCACCGCCACGGAAGCTCGTGCCGCACATGGGCAGCACATGGAGATCGGAGATCAGCTCATCGGGGGTGATCCCGAAGGCCCGGGCGACCTCGTCGACCCGGGCGCCGGGGCGCTCCCGCAGGTAGGTCACCAGGGAAAGCAGTCGACGGGTCTGGTCAATGGCGTTGGTTGCCATAGCTGCCTCTCCCCCTCAGCCCTTGGCCACGGCGCGCAGCCGGTCCACGACATCCGCCCGCAGCTCGGCGGGCTCCAGCACCATCACCTCAGGGCCGAGCTCGGCCAGCCAGGCGTCCAGCCCATGCCCGTACGGGATCTCCAGCTCGTCCCAGCCGTCGCCGATATCGCGCATCTCGGTGGCCCGGGCGCGCAGCGGATAGCCGGAGTTCTGCCGCAGCCGGATCCGGGCGCTGGCGGTCGCGGTCTCACCGGCCCAGCGCTCCACGGTCTCCCGCACCCGTACCTGATCCGGCACCGGGGCGGTGAAGGCGGCCGCGCGGGAGCGCACCGGACCGGTGATCCGGGAGAGCCGGAAAACCCGCTCGGCCCGCCGGTCCCGGTCCCAGCCCGCCAGATACCAGTGCCCGCGCCAGCACTCCAGGGCCCACGGCTCCACCTGCCGGTTCTCCGGCCGTACGGCGTTCGACTTGCGGTAGGCGAAGACGACCGGGCGCCGGTCACGGCAGGCCAGCATCAGCGGCTCAAAGGCCGCCTCCCGGGTCGGAATCCGTGGCTCCAGGGCACCGTACGGCTCATACGGGGCCTCCCCCAGCGGCATCCCGGCGGCCCGCAGCTTCTGCAGGGCGCCGCTGGCCGCCCCCGCGAGCCGGGCCTGCTGCCACACCTTGGCGGCCAGCCCCAGGGCCGCGGCCTCCGCGGCGTCCAGGGTGATGGGTGGCAGCCGGTTCAGATCACGGCGCGCGTGATAGGCGGGCTCCCCCTCAAGGTTCTCCACCGTGTCGATGACCAGCCCGAGCTCCCGCAGGTCATCCTTGTCACGCTCGAACATCCGGTTGAAGGAGTCATCGTTTCCGGCCTCGATATAAGCCTCGATCGAGGAACGCAGCTCCCGCTTGCTCAGTGGGCGCCGGGTCCCCAGCAGGCACAGCGCCAGATTCATCAGCCGCTCAGCCTTGGCAATCGCCATCGACGCCCTCTTTTCCACTCTCGTCTCAACCGACGACCGTACCGCTCCGGACACCGCTGGCCAAACAAACGCCGAGGCCCCGCACCATCCGGTACGGGGCCTCGGATTCAGCCAGCGCCTTGCGGCACGGATCCCCGGCTCAGACGGCGACCAGGTCGCAGACGAAGATCAGCGTCTCATTCGGCTTGATACGGCCACCGCCCGCACCGTGCTCGCCGTAGGCGAGGTGCGCCGGGATGGTCAGCCGACGACGGCCGCCGACCCTCATGCCCTGCACACCCTTGTCCCATCCAGCGATGACCTGACCGGCGCCCAGCTGGAACTGCAGGGGCTTGCCACGGTTCCAGGAGGCGTCAAACTCCTCGCCCGTGCTGAAGGAGACACCCACATAGTGCACGGAGACCATGTCCCCAGCCTTGGCGACCGGCCCGTCGCCCTCCCAGATGTCCTTGATCTCCAGGTCAGCCGGCGGCTCACCCTCAGGGAAGTCGACCTCGGGCTTGTCGATGCTCACGAAATTGCTCCTACGAACGAAACTTTTGGGCAACCGCGCCATTCTCGCAGACGCGATCATTCAGCGGCTGGACGTCGGCCTCACTGAATGTCAAGGATGTCCACGGCGAAGACCAGTCCTCCGCCGAGCTGTTTGCGGTCCTCCTTGGGGAACTCCTTCTCCGGCACCACCAGCAACACCCGGCTGCCGACCTGCTGCCCCTTCAGGCCCTCCGCCCAGCCAGGCACCTGCTCCACCGGCATCGGCCTCGGGCCGGCGGGGCCCTGCTGCGTGGCCTGCCGGGTGTCGCCCACCAGCTTTCCGTCCTTCCAGGTGACGGCGGTGAAGTGGGCCTCAATCGTGTCCTTGGCGCCGACCTTCTTGCCAGTGCCCTGGATCACGGTCTCGCTCACCACCTCGCCGGGCACCTCCGTGTCCTTCGGCACAGTGATCTTCGGCGCCTTACCGTCCGTATTGGTGCCGACCTTGGGCAACGCGGCGTCCTCCTGCGGGACCTTCTCGCCCTCCGGGATGCCGGACTTGGCTTCCTCGATCTCGATGACGAAGACCAGCGTGTCACCAGGCTTGATGGCGCTGCCCTGCGGAGGGTTGTCCCCATAGGCCTTCTCCGGCGGAATCACCAGCTCAACCCGGCTGCCGACGGTCTTGCCGAGCAGGCCCTCGTCCCAGCCCTTGATGACCCCGTCAGTGTTGATCTGGAAATCAAAGGGCTGCTTCTTGTCGAAGCTGTTGTCGAACTCCTCGCCCTTCCAGGTCTGGCCCAGATAGTTGACCCGCAGCAAGTCGAACTTCGCGACCTTCGCGCCATCGCCCTTATTGAGCACCTTGGACTTGAGTTCCTTGGGCGGATCACCCTTGCCGTCCGCGACCTCGGGCTTCTTCCCGGAGTCCCCGGACACGGCGGGAACCCCGCCGGGCGTCGTCTCATCGTCCCCGCTGCCGCACGCCGCGGCAGAGGCAAGCAGCAGGGGCACGACGAGCGCCGCTGCCGCGCGGCGCACTGTCTTCGTAGAGGTCATCGATCCAACTCACGGGGTAGGGATGTCCGGGTATTCCTGCCACCCTACGGCCACGCCCCAGCACCCCCGCCACTCCCGACACGGATACTCGCTTCCACGCTCGGTCACATCCCCGCGATCAGCTTCTCCACCCGCTCATCCACCGACCGGAACGGGTCCTTGCACAGCACCGTGCGCTGCGCCTGGTCATTGAGCTTCAGATGCACCCAGTCGACAGTGAAGTCACGCCGCTGCTCCTGGGCCCGGCGGATGAAGTCACCCCGCAGCCGTGCCCGGGTGGTCTGCGGAGGCACGGACTTACCCTCGAAGATCTTGAGGTCATTGCAGATCCGCTCGGCCTGGCCATTGCGCTCCAGCAGGTAGTACAGACCCCGCCGACGGTGGATGTCGTGATACGCGAGATCTATCTGAGCGACCCGCGGATGCGACATGGTGATGTTGTGCTTCGCCCGGTACCGCTCCAGGAGCTGGTACTTCATGACCCAGTCGATCTCAGTGTTGATCTTGTCCAGCTCCTGGGTACGGACCGCCTCCAGAGCACGCCCCCACAGCTCCAGGACACGATCCACCATGCCCGTACGGATACCACGGCGCTCGCAGAAGTCCACAGCCTTCTCGTAGTACTCCTGCTGGACCTCCAGCGCGGAAGCCTCCCGGCCGCTGGCCAGCCGCACCTTCCGCTGGCCGGTGATGTCGTGACTGACCTCACGGATGGCCCGGATCGGGTTCTCCAGGGTGAGATCCCGCATCACCGTGCCCGCCTCGATCATGCGCAGCACCAGATCCGTGGCGCCGACCTTCAGCAGCATCGTCGTCTCGGACATATTGGAGTCACCGACGATGACATGCAGCCGCCGGTAACGCTCGGCGTCAGCGTGCGGCTCATCCCGGGTATTGATGATGGGCCGGGAACGGGTCGTCGCCGAGCTGACGCCCTCCCAGATGTGCTCAGCGCGCTGACTGACGCAGTAGACCGCACCGCGTGGAGTCTGCAGCACCTTGCCCGCACCACAGATGAGCTGACGGGTGACCAGGAACGGAATGAGCACATCCGCGAGCCGGGAGAACTCCCCATGCCGCGCCACCAGATAGTTCTCATGGCAGCCATAGGAGTTACCCGCCGAGTCGGTGTTGTTCTTGAACAGATAGACGTCGCCCGCGATGCCCTCCTCATGCAGGCGGCGCTCAGCGTCGACCAGAAGGCCCTCAAGGATGCGCTCGCCCGACTTGTCGTGGGTGACCAGCTCGGTCACGTTGTCACACTCCGGAGTGGCGTACTCCGGGTGCGAGCCCACATCGAGGTACAGACGGGCGCCATTGCGCAGAAAGACATTGCTGCTGCGGCCCCATGACACGACACGGCGGAAGAGGTACCGCGCCACCTCGTCAGGGGACAGCCGACGCTGCCCCCGGAACGTACATGTGACGCCGTACTCGTTCTCAAGCCCGAAGATTCGGCGGTCCATGAGTGAACATTACGCCTGATGCTCTGTTCTGAAACCGGGTTCGAGGGCCACGTTTCGATCATTTTCCACCCGCACGACCGGCCCGGACACCCGCTCAGGCGCCGCGAGGACCCGGCGGGTCGCCAGCAGGACCAGCAACGCGGCGACCCCGGCCGCCCCCGGCACCACAAAGCCGACCGCCGCCCCGCCCAGTTCGATCGCAGGCCCCACCACGGCCGTACCCAGAGCCGCGCCGACGCCGAAGGTCGTCACCAGCCAGGAGAACGCCTCCGTGACGGTGCCCTGCGGAGCATGCCGGTCCACCACCACAAAAGCACAGCTCAGCGCGGGCGCGAGGAACAATCCGGCAACACAGGCCAGTACGGTCATGGCGACCGCGCCAGGCACCAGCGCCAGCGGAAGATAGCCGACCGCCAGCAGACCGATCAGCCACCGCAACCGCGGCTCCGGCGCCCCCGCCCACTGCCGCGCCCCATAGACCAGGCCACCCACCAGCGCACCAAAGCCGATACCGGACATCAGCAGGGCGTACACGATGTCACCACCGTTGTCATCGGCGTAGGCGACCGCGGCGACCGTGATCGAGCCCAGGGCGATACCAACAAAGAGAAACGATCCCAGGAGCGCGAGCAGCCCGCCGGAGCGCAAGGCCCCCAGCCAGTGCGCGGCACGCGGCGCCGACCGCCAGGCGCGCGACGGCGGCGAAACCACCACGGACAGCGCACCCAGCACCCCGACGGCGTTGATCACCAGCAGCGCCCCCGCCTCCGACCACACCGCCACGGCCAGTGTGACCAGCAGCGGCCCCACCGTGAACATCACTTCCTGGGCCACCGAGTCCAGCGCGTAAGCGGTATGGACCCGGTCCTCACGCTTCAGCACACTCGGCCACAGCGCCCGCAGCCCGCCCTCCAGCGGCGGGGTGAAGAGCCCGGCTATCAGTACGGCGGCACAGGCGGCCGGCAGCGGGGATATCCCCACCACCGCGAACGCCACCATGCCCAGGGCGGAGACCAGCGCGGCGGGCAGCATCACGCGCGGCTGACCGCAGAGGTCCACCGCACGGCCGAGCAGCGGCTGCCCCACGGCGGTAGCCAGGCCGTAGACCGTCGCCAGCACCCCCGCCAGGGTGTAGCTGCCGCCCTCCGCCCGGGTGAACAGCACAATGGCGATATGCGCCGTGGCGTTGGGCAGCCGCCCGATGAGGGTGCCCGTCAGCAGCCGCATGGCGTGCTTGGCGCGCAGCAGCTCGGCATAGCCCGTCGCCATCCGGCGACACCTCCTGATGTTACGTACAAGCCGGTGTTACGTATAAGCGGTGTTACGTATAACTTCCGGCCTCATACGTACCATGTCCACGTCCCTGGGTCCATCCAGCAGCTGGAGCCAATCGCCGTGACCACCGCTCACCCCCGGCCCACCAGCCGCGATGTCGCCCGCGCCGCAGGGGTCTCCCAGGCCACGGTCTCCCTGGTGCTACGGGACAAATGGCACGGCCGCGTCTCCGCCCGCACCGTCGAAGCCGTACGGACAGCCGCCCGGGAGCTCGGCTACCGCCCCAACCTCGCCGCCCGCAGCCTCCGCATGGGACGCACCCGCACCGCGCTGCTCGTCGTACCAGCCCTCACCAACGACTTCTTCGCCCGGGTCCACACCGGCGCCGCGCGCATCGCCGCCGAACACGACTTCGGCGTCGTCCTCTACCCCTCCCCCGAAGGCATCGGCCCCACCCGCGACCCCTTCGACTCCGCCCGCGCCACCCTCGACGGCGTCATCGCGTCCTCCATGGCCGCCGACGCCCTCACCGCCCTGCGCGAGGGCGGACTGCCCCTGGTCATGCTGGACAGCGAGCCAGCGCGGACACCAGCCGCCGCCACCGTGAACCTCGATATCGCGGACGGCATCCGACAGGCCACCGCACACCTGCTGGGGCTGGGCCACCGACGCCTCGCACACCTCGCCGCCGATGTGCGGAGCTGGACCTTCGAACTGCGCGCCCGCACCCTCGCCGACACCCTCCGCGGAGCGCCGCAGGCCCACCTCGTACGGACCGAGGCCGCCGAGCTGAGCGTCGCGGGCGGGCTGCGGGCGGCCGAGCGCGCCCTGACCGCCGATCCCCGGCCCACCGCGCTCCTCTGCGACGACGACCTGCTCGCCGCGGGCGCCTGCAAGGCGGCACGACGCCTGGGACTGCGCGTACCGGAGGACGTCTCGGTGACCGGCTTCGACGATCTGGCCCTCGCCACCGCCGTCGAACCAGAGCTGACCACCGTCCGGCTGCCCGCCGAAGAGGTGGGCGCGGCGGGCATGCGCGCCCTCCTGGCCGTCCTGGACGGCCACACCCCCGACACCACCACCCTGCCGGTCGAGCTGGTAGCCCGCGGCTCCTCCGGCCCGCCGCCCGGCAACGCCGAACGCCCCGGCGGGAATTGAGCCGCCGGGGCGTTCGGAACGTGCGGAATATGCGGAATGTGCGGAACCTGGCGAGGTTACTCCTCCTCGGTGGATTCCTCTTCAGTCGCTGCCGCTGCCGACGACGACGAGGACTCCGCCTCGCCCTCCAGCAGCCGGGACAGCTGACGGCCCAGCACCCGCTTGAACTTGCGCTGCTGCGGACGGTTACGGTCCAGAATCGCGACCTCCAGCTGATCAGCGGTAAGACTGCGCTCACCACCGTTGTTGTCCCGCGAGAGGGAGTCAACAGCGAGCTTCAACGCCTCAGCGAGCGTCATCCCGTCCCGGTGCCGCTGATCCAGATAGCTGCTGATCTGGTCGCTGCTGCCACCCACCGCGACCGAGCCATGCTCATCGACAATCGAGCCATCGTGCGGCAGCCGATAGATCTGATCATCCTCGGGGCCGTCCCCGACCTCGGCGACGATCAGCTCAACCTCATAGGGCTTCTCAGCGGCGCTGGAGAAGATGGTGCCCAGCGTCTGTGCGTAGACATTGGCGAGACCACGCGCGGTGACATCATTGCGGTCGTAGGTATACCCGCGCAGATCGGCGTAGCGCACACCGCCGATACGCAGATTCTCAAACTCGTTGTACTTCCCGACCGCCGCGAAGGCGATCCGGTCATAGATCTCACTGACCTTGTGCAGCGCCCGGGAGGGGTTCTCCGCGACGAAGACAATGCCGTCGGCATACTGCAGCACCACCACACTGCGCCCGCGCGCGATGCCCTTGCGGGCATACTCCGCACGGTCCGCCATGGCCTGCTGGGGTGAGACATAGAACGGCGTGGACACCGGCTTTCCCGTCCCTTCCTGTGCTTAGAGAACCGGGGCCTGGGGCCCGTTGGGCAACTGCAGACGACCCTCATGCACCGCGCGCGCGATCTCGGAGACCTCAGCCTCGGTGAGCCGCCTGTAGCCGTCCTCCGTGATGACCGCGACGATCGGATAGATACGCCGGGCCATATCCGGTCCGCCGGTGGCGGAGTCGTCGTCAGCGGCGTCATAGAGCGCCTGGACGACAACCGTCGCCGCCTGCTGCTCCGTCAGGTCCTCCCGGTACAGCTTCTTCAGCGAGCCACGGGCGAACACCGACCCGGAGCCGACCGCCGCGAAGCCGAGCTCCTCGGAACGGCCGCCGGTGACATCGTACGAGAAGATACGGCCCTTCTCCCGGTCGACGTCATACCCCCCGAAGAGCGGCACCACGGCTAGGCCCTGCAGGGCCATACCGAGGTTGCCACGGATCATCGTGGACAGCCGGTTCGCCTTGCCCTCCAGCGAGAGCAGGGCGCCCTCGACCTTCTCGAAGTGCTCAAGCTCCAGCTGGAAGAGCTTGACCATCTCCACGGCGATACCGGCCGTACCGGCGATACCGACGGCCGAGTGCTCATCGACCGGGAAGACCTTCTCGATGTCGCGCTGCGCGATCATGTTCCCCATCGTCGCCCGCCGGTCCCCGGTGAGCACCACGCCACCGGGGAACGTCGCCGCGACGATGGTCGTACCGTGCGGTGCCTCGATGGCACCGTGCACGGGCGGCAGCGGCCGGTTACCCGGCAGCTGGTCGGGCGCGTGCTCGGACAGGAAGTCCATGAACGAGGACGAGCCAGGCGTCAGGAAGGCAGCCGGTAGACGCCCGGTGCTACGAGTGTTGGCTTCCACACGTTTCCTTCCACGTATGCGGCCGCTCGCCTTATGGCGTCCGGCCGGTCCTTGAACTGCCCCAGCGCCGCGTTGCAGCTGAAGCAGAGTACGCCCCGGACCTTACCCGTCCTGTGATCGTGATCCACATGCTCTGCCGAAGCTGCTAGGCAGATTACGCAGACACCGACTTGCTCCTCGAGTAGCTGCTGCAACTCTTCCTGACTGAGCCCGTACTTGCGACGGAAGTAGTGGTCCCGGTTTCGATGCGCTCGGCAGGTGCGGCAGTAGCTCGCCCAGCCGTCTGATGACGTCCTGTTGCGCTCCCACTCGCTGTGCGGCTTCACCTCGCCGCACTGTGGGCAACGCTTGTGTCCACGGGGCACCGGAATTCTCTCGCGGACGGTGAGCCCTCTGGCCTCCTGGCGCTGCCGGTAATACTCCGCAGAGCATTCCCGGCAGTACGCCTGAAGGCCATCCCGCATGGACTTGTTCTCGGCGAACGCGTCTGGCCGTAATGTCCGCTTACACCGAGAGCACTTCTTCCCCTCGGAAAAATCGGACATTCCTCACTCTCCGCCCTTTTGAACAAATGATCGGACAAAATCCTCTGCGTTCTCTTCGAGGACATCGTCGATTTCGTCCAGAACCGCGTCCACGTCATCGGACAGCGCCTCCTGGCGTTCCTTGAGGTCTTCCGATGCCTGCGCGTCCTGCGCCTGCTCCTCGACCTCCTCGGTCGAGCGCGTCGACTTCTGCTGTCCGCCGCCGGTGTCCTTGGTCGCCATCTACCTCACCCCGCTCGGATTGGACGTACAAGATCAGACCCTACTAGCAGGGTCTGACATCGACCCTGCACTTGCTACAACGTCTGGGAGCCACCCCGATCATTCCCAGATCCGGCGGGAATCAGCCGCCGGACAGCACTCGGACCAGGTCTTCCGCTGTACGACAGCGGTCCAGGAGCTCCTTGACGTGGTTGCGCGTCCCGCGCAGTGGCTCCAGGGTAGGGACCCGCTGCAGAGAGTCACGGCCGGGGAGGTCGAAGATCACCGAGTCCCAGGAGGCCGCCGCGACATCGTCGGCGTACTGCTCAAGGCAGCGGCCCCGGAAGTACGCCCGGGTGTCCTCGGGCGGCTTGCTCTGGGCTCGTACGACATCCGGCTCCTTCAGGAGCCGCTGCATCTTCCCCCGGGTCGCCAGACGGTTGTAGAGGCCCTTGTCGGGGCGTACGTCCGCGTACTGGAGGTCCACCAGCTGGAGGCGGGCGGCGTCCCAGTCGAGGTTGTCTCGGCGGCGGTAGCCCTCCATGAGCTCTCGTTTGGCGATCCAGTCCAGCTCACCGGACAGGCTCATGGGGTCGGTCTCCAGCCGGGCCAGTACGTCCTCCCAGCGGCCGAGCACATCCTTGGTCTGGTCATCCGCGTCGGCACCCCAGCGCTCCTCGACATATTTGCGGGCCAGTTCGTAGTACTCCATCTGCAGCTGTACGGCGGTGAGTGTGCGCCCGCTACGCAGCGTGATGAGCTGGCCCAGAGTGGCGTCGTGGCTGACCTGGTGAAGGGTGCGTACGGGCTGGTCAACGGCGAGATCGACGGCGATGAAGCCGTCCTCGATCATGGAGAGGACCAGCGAGGTCATGCCCAGCTTCAGATAGGTGGAGATCTCCGAGAGGTTGGCGTCGCCAATGATGACGTGCAGCCGCCGGTACTTCTCGGCATCGGCGTGCGGCTCGTCGCGGGTGTTGATGATGGGGCGCTTGAGGGTGGTCTCCAGGCCGACCTCCACCTCGAAGTAATCGGCGCGCTGGCTGATCTGGAAGCCGTTTTCGCTGCCGTCCTGGCCGATGCCGACCCGGCCCGCGCCACAGATGACCTGGCGGGAGACGAAGAAGGGCGTCAGATGGCGCACGATGTCCGAGAAGGGGGTCTCCCGCTTCATCAGGTAGTTCTCATGGGTGCCGTAGGAGGCGCCCTTGTTGTCGGTGTTGTTCTTGTAGAGGTGGATCGGCTGGGCGCCGGGCACCTCGGCGGCGCGCTGGGCGGCCTCAGCCATGATGCGCTCGCCCGCCTTGTCCCACAGGACAGCGTCCCGGGGGTTGGTGACCTCGGGCGCGCTGTACTCAGGGTGAGCATGGTCGACGTACAGCCGGGCACCGTTGGTCAGGATGACGTTGGCCAGGCCGATGTCCTCGTCGGTCAGCTGGCTGGCATCGGCTGCCTCGCGTGCGAGGTCGAAGCCACGGGCGTCCCGCAGCGGGTTTTCCTCCTCGAAGTCCCAGCGGGCGCGGCGCGCCCGGTGCATCGCCGCCGCGTAGGCGTTGACCACCTGGGATGAGGTGAGCATGGCATTGGCGTTGGGGTGGCCGGGAACGGAGATCCCGTACTCCGTCTCGATGCCCATTACTCGCCGTACGGTCATGCGGCCCTCCTTGCCTGGCAGTGACCCGTCACTGGGCTACCGCTCAAGTCCCGCTGCGCATCCGACCCGTATGCGGTCCCCGGCACCGCACTGCGCGTCGCGACGGTACGGTCGAGCCTAGAACGACTGAGCTGTGCTGGGGAGATCACTACGGGCTTACCTCTAGCCGACTTCGTGGAAAACGGTCCGGCTGCGGGTGCCCGTCCCCGGGCACCCGCAGCCGGACGGTTGCGCTCTACAGGTACTGACCGGTGTTGGCCACTGTGTCGATGGAGCGTCCGGTGTCCGCGCCCTGCTTGCCGGTGACGAGCGTGCGGATGAAGACGATCCGCTCGCCCTTCTTGCCGGAGATACGGGCCCAGTCGTCCGGGTTGGTGGTGTTGGGCAGGTCCTCGTTCTCCTTGAACTCGTCGACGCAGGCGGCGAGCAGGTGGGAGACGCGCAGGCCCTTCTGGTTGTGGTCGAGGAAGGCCTTGATGGCCATTTTCTTGGCCCGGTCGACGATGTTCTGGATCATCGCTCCGGAGTTGAAGTCCTTGAAGTAGAGGACTTCCTTGTCACCGTTGGCGTAGGTGACCTCGAGGAAGCGGTTCTCCTCGGACTCCGCGTACATCTGCTCGACGACCGACTGGATCATGGCGGCTACGGCGGCTTCCGCGCTTCCGCCGTGTTCGGCGAGGTCGTCGGTGTGCACGGGGAGGGTGGGGGTCAGGTACTTGGAGAAGATGTCCTTCGCGGCTTCCGCGTCCGGCCGCTCAATCTTGATTTTCACATCAAGACGGCCGGGGCGCAGGATGGCCGGATCGATCATGTCCTCGCGGTTGGAGGCGCCGATGACGATGACGTTCTCCAGGCCCTCCACGCCGTCGATCTCGGAGAGCAGCTGGGGAACGATGGTGTTTTCCACGTCCGAGCTGACTCCGGAGCCGCGGGTGCGGAAGAGGGAGTCCATCTCGTCGAAGAAGACGATGACGGGAGTGCCTTCGCTCGCCTTCTCGCGGGCTCGCTGGAAGACCAGCCGGATATGCCGTTCGGTCTCGCCGACGTATTTGTTGAGGAGCTCTGGGCCCTTGATATTGAGGAAGAAGCTCTTTCCGGCGGGTTTACCGGTGACCTCGGCGACCTTCTTGGCCAGGGAGTTGGCGACAGCCTTGGCGATGAGTGTCTTGCCGCAGCCGGGGGGGCCGTAGAGCAGCACGCCCTTGGGCGGGCGCAGCTCGTGCTCCTTGAACAGGTCGGGGTAGAGGTAGGGGAGCTCGACCGCGTCGCGGATCAGTTCGATCTGACCGCTCAGTCCGCCGATCTTGGTGTAGTCGATGTCCGGGACTTCTTCGAGGACGAGCTCTTCGACCTCGCTCTTGGGAACGATTTCGTAGACATAGCCGGAGCGGGATTCGAGGAGCAGGGCGTCGCCTGCACGCAGCGTGGCCTCCAGCAGCGGCTCGGCGAGCCGTACCACACGCTCTTCGTCGGTGTGCCCGACCACGAGGGCTCGTTCGCCGTCCTCGAGGACTTCCTTGAGGGTGACGATGTCTCCGGCGCGCTCGAATTCCATGGCGTCGACCACGTTGAGCGCTTCGTTGAGCATGACCTCTTGGCCACGCTGGAGCTCTTCGAGCTCGACGCTGGGGCTGACATTGACCCGGAGCTTGCGCCCTCCGGTGAAGATGTCGGCCGTGCCGTCCTCATTGGCCTGCAGAAAGGCGCCGAAGCCAGCCGGTGGCTGGGCGAGCCGGTCGACTTCCTCCTTGAGGGCGACGATCTGGTCGCGGGCTTCACGGAGGGTGTTGGCGAGCCGCTCGTTCTGTGCGGACACGCCGGCCAGGTTGGTCTGCAGCTCGACGATCCGCTCCTCGAGAATCCGAGTGTGGCGCGGAGAGTCGGCGAGCTTCCGGCGCAGGACGGCGATTTCCTGCTCAAGATAGGCAACCTGGCCGGCCGGGTCATCGGAACCCCGACCGGGCCGGGTGCCGCGGTTGATGTCGTCGTCGTGGGCTGCCACGGTCCTCACCTCCTCCAAGGGGAGCTGGACGCTTCCTGACCCTACCTGGGCCTGTGGTGGTTGAAACCCCTAGATCACAAAGACGGTCGGGGTGTGTCTGATCTTCACCCTTGCGCACTCCCTCACGCCAGGGGAATACCCACCCAACAACATCGGAAAGCGACCGGTTGTATCGTCAGGGTGGTCAACACCCGTCAGGGTTGGCTCCAATTGGTTCACTCGCGCAGGAACGGCAGGCGACATGACCGTGCAGAACGATGCGGCTACCGGTGAGCTTGAGGTCTGGATCGACCAGGACCTCTGCACCGGTGACGGCATCTGTGCCCAGTACGCGCCCGAGGTCTTCGAGCTGGACATCGATGGGCTCGCCTATGTGAAGGGCAAGGATGACGCGCTGCGGACGGCGGCCGGGGCGACCGCCCCGGTGCCGTTGCCGCTATTGAATGATGTGGTGGATTCAGTCAGGGACTGTCCTGGCGAGTGTATCCATGTACGTCGGGTTTCGGACAACGTCGAGGTCTACGGCCCCGACACGGAGTAAGGGATCACACACTCCCTGTGAGGGGTGCCGCGCGGAGGGCGAACTTCCCGTCTTCCCAGTCCCATTTGACGTCGCGCTCCATGTCCGGGCAGCAGCGTGGGACGTCGTCGGAGGAGTAGCCGCGCAGTTTCGCGGCGATGGTGCGGCCGCGCACGGTGAAGTTCTCCACGGTCAGCTGCTCCGCCGGGTCCACCAGGGTCTCCGCGACGCGTGGTTCGCCGGTGCCGTCGGCGGGCTGGGCCAGTACGTACATGCCGCTGGGCGGGGTGCCCGTGCCGGTGGCGCAGCGCACCACGGCGACGGTCTCGTACTGGCCGTCGCCATCGAAGTCGATGGCGGCCTGGTCGATGACGGCTACGTCCCAGGGGCCGCAGTCTATGGGGTAGGCCGCCTTGGCGGGATCGGGGCCGGTCGCTGCGCTGGGGGTGCCGACCGGGCCCGCCGGGGTGGCGGTGGCGTCGGAGGGCTGGACGAGCGCCGTGGCGCCGAGCACCGCGCCGAGGGCTGCGGCGGTAGCGAGCCAGTGCACCGTTCGGGCGCGGGTGTGCGGGAGGTCTGGGCGGGGCGGCGGCGGGAAGGACGCTGAGCCTGCCGAGGGCTGCACGCGGGAAGTCTCCTGTGAGAGCTGTGGCGGTGGGGATGCCCAGCATCGTGCCATACGTCACACGGCGATGGAACGACCTGACTGCCAAGTCAACGTAAATATGCCGCTGCCGAGTTCCGTGGTCCGGAACGCGGCAGCGGCATATTTCAGCAGTGGTTTACCGCCGTTGCTCGTTCGTCCTATTTCCCCGCTTCGCCCCGGCCGCCCGGCGCTCCTCTGTCCCCACCACCCGGCCCTACGTAGTCCTCGCCATAGGCGCCCTTGGCGGGGCGGCGGCGGCGCAGTGGTGGCTCGACGCCGTCGGCGAGGCGGCGGGCGGTGAGCAGGAAGCCGGTGTGCCCGATCATGCGGTGGTCGGGGCGTACGGCCAGGCCTTCGACGTGCCAGTTGCGGACCATGGTTTCCCAGGCTGAGGGCTCGTTGAAGGTGCCGTGTTCACGGATCGCCTCGACGGTGCGGGCGAGCTGGGTGGTGGTGGCGACGTAGGCGCAGAGGATGCCGCCGGGGACGAGCGACTTGGAGACGGCGTCCAGGCACTCCCAGGGGGCGAGCATGTCGAGGATGACGCGGTCGATCCCGGTGTCGGAGAGGTTGTCCTGGAGGTCTCCGACGGTGAGCTGCCAGGCGGGGTGTTCGCTGCCGAAGTAGCGCTCGACGTTCTTCTTGGCGATGTCGGCGAAGTCGGCCCGGCGCTCGTAGGAGTGCAGCATGCCCTGGTCACCGATGGCGCGCAGCAGGAAGGTGCTCAGCGAGCCGGAGCCGACGCCTGCCTCGACGACGCGTGCGCCGGGGAAGATGTCGGCCATGGCGAGGACCTGGCCGGCGTCCTTGGGGTAGACGACGGCCGCACCGCGCGGCATGGACAGGACGTAGTCGGGGAGCAGGGGGCGCAGCGCGAGGTAGGCGACGTTTCCGGTGGTACGGACGACACTGCCTTCGGGAGCACCGATCAGCTCGTCGTGGGGGAAGGCTCCCTTGTGGGTGTGGAAGCTCTTCCCCGCTTCGAGCGTGAAGGTGTAGTGGCGTCCCTTGGGATCGGTGAGCTGGACCTGGTCCCCGACCTGGAAGGGCCCGCGACGGCGGGCGGCACCGGTCGGTTCGGACATACGAGCAAGAGTAGTCGAGCGGGGGCCGGGGGCCGAATCGAGGTCGGTCCGCGGGTGGACGCCGGTCAGGTGCTGGATTTGGCCATGGCGGCGACGAAGGCGCGCTCGACGTCGCCGGTGGAGAGCACTCCGTAGATCTCGCCGGTGTCCTCGACGACCAGGTATTCGGTGGCGGGGGTGATCCGGAGATGGTCGATGAGCTCTTCGCCGGCGAGCTCGGCGGAGACCCGCATGCCGTCGGTGAGGTCCTGGGCGAGGCTGCTGACGGCGACCCAGGGGCGGCGGTGCTCGGGGACGGAGACGATGCCGGATTCGCGGACGACGCCGGTGGGGGCGCCTTGGCCGTCCACGATGACGAGGGCGCGGGCGCCGGCTTCGTTGGCGCGGCGCAGGGCCTCGGAGAGCGGGGTGTCGGAGGTGACGGGGATGGCGCGCCGGGTGAGGACTCGGGCGCGCAGCTCGGGGAGGCGGGCGCGGAGGCGGGCCATACGGAGGCTGTTTCCGGCGCCGGTCCAGATGATCGCGGCGAGGATGGCGGCGAGCAGGGCGTCGGTCAGTGAGTTGAGTCCGCCGACGCTCTCGCCGCGGGACAGGCCGCTGGCGTGGGTGGCCAGTGGGAGTCCGATGAGGACGGTGACGGCGAGGCCGCGGCCGGTCCAGGCGGCGGCGATGGTGCCGGTCATGGGGTTGCCGCTGAGCTTCCAGATCACGGCGCGGAGCATGCGGCCGCCGTCCAGGGGGAGGCCGGGCAGGAGGTTGAAGACGGCGACAATGAGGTTGGAGATCATCAGTCCGGCGAGCAGGACGCCTGGGACGCTGCGGGGCTCGACTACGTACATGCCGACGTAGAAGAGTCCGGCGAGGGCGAGGGAGAGCAGCGGGCCGACGAAGGCGAGGACGAATTCCCGGCCGGGGGTCTCAGACTCCTTTTCGATCTCGGATACGCCGCCGAAGAACTGGAGCTGGATGCGGCGCACCGGGAGCTTGAAGCGGAGGGCCGCGACCGTATGGGCCAGTTCATGGACGAATACGGAGGCGTAGAAGGCCACTGCGAAGAAGAGTGCGATGAAGTAGCGGGCGGTGCCGAGGCCGGGCAGGACGCGGTCGAGTTGGGAGCCGAAGACCCAGGTGATGAGGGCGGCGACGAGGAACCAGCTGGGAGCGACGTAGACGGGCACTCCGAAGGGGCGACCCATGAGGATGCCGCCGCCGGTCGCCCGCGGGCGCTGCTTTCTGCCGTCCCTGGTGTCCGTGTGGCGGCTGCCAGTGTTGTCAGAGATATCAGCGCTGTCAGCGCCCTCAGCGCCGTCAGGTCTGTCGTCCCCGGGGCCTTGGCTCCGGGTCTGCGGCTGCGGCTTCCCGCCGTTGTCCGTGTCTCCCACGGGATCCCCTCATTGCTGCTGTTCTCACACCCGCTCGCAGTCCCTACGATCATGCGGGGCGAGGGGTGGTGTCGTCGATGGTATGTGTCTGACTGTCGGTGGTGGGTCATAGGGTCTGGAGCATGGGAACCTCCGCTGACCGGCCGGCCGCGCCGCCCAAGTCGCTGTCCCCCTCGCGGGCGGCTGACTTTATGCAGTGTCCGTTGCTGTACCGCTTCCGGGTGATCGACCGGCTGCCGGAGAAACCAAGTGCGGCGGCGACCCGGGGCACGGTGGTGCATGCGGTGCTGGAGCGGCTTTTCGACGCTCCAGCGGGGGACCGGAGTGTGCCGCGGGCGCGGGCGATGGTGGCCGGGGAGTGGGAGCGGCTGCTGGCGAGGCGTCCGGAGCTGGCGGAGCTGTTCGCGGAGGGCGCCGCGGACGGGGAGGGCGTTGCGGACGGGGAGGGCGTTGCGGACGGCGCGGAGCTGGCGCGCTGGCTGGCGGAGGCGGAGGGGCTGGTCGAGCGGTGGTTCACGCTGGAGGATCCGACGCGGCTGGAGCCCGCGGAGCGTGAGCTGTTCGTGGAAGCGCGGCTGGATTCGGGGCTGCGGCTGCGCGGGATCATCGACCGGGTGGATGTCGCACCGACGGGTGATGTGCGGATTGTTGACTACAAGACAGGCAAGGCGCCGCGACCGGAGTTCGCCGGGGAGGCGCTGTTCCAGATGAAGTTCTATGCGCTGGTGGTGTGGCGGCTGAAGGGTGTGGTGCCGCGGCGGCTGCAGCTGGTCTATCTGGGCAGTGGTGATGTGCTGACGTATGACCCGCAGGAGTCGGATCTGCTGGGGGTGGAGCGGAAGCTGCTGGCTCTGTGGGACGCGATTCAGCGGGCCACCGAGTCGGGTGACTGGCGGCCGAGGCCGGGCAAGCTGTGCGGCTGGTGTGACCATCAGGCGCACTGTCCGGAGTTCGGTGGCACTCCCCCGCCGTATCCGCTCGTTGTTCAGCCGCGGTTGCCGGTGGATGAGACGCAGGACGCCCGGGGAGGCCGGGCGGGAGATCGTTGAGCGAGAATGGGGCCGCCTGTGCCTGACGGCCTACGAAGGAGTTTTCCTGTGGCAATCCGCGTCCTGCTGGTCGATGACCAGCCGCTGCTGCGCACCGGTTTCCGGATGATTCTGGAGGCGGAGCAGGACATCGCCGTGGTGGGAGAGGCCGGGGACGGTCTTCAGGCCCTGGACCAGGTGCGGGCGCTGCAGCCCGATGTGGTGCTGATGGACATCCGGATGCCGCGCATGGACGGGGTGGAGGCGACCCGGCAGATCACCGGTCCGGCGAAGGACGGTCCGGCGAAGGTGCTGGTGCTGACGACCTTTGATCTGGATGAGTATGTGGTGGAGGCGCTGCGGGCGGGGGCGAGCGGCTTTCTGCTGAAGGACGCGCCCGCGCAGGAGCTGGTGCAGGCCATCCGGGTGGTCGCGGCGGGTGAGGCGATGCTCGCGCCGAGCATCACGCGTCGGCTGCTGGACAAGTACGCGGGGAAGCTGCCGACGGGTGAGGATCCGGTGCCGGACACGCTGCACACGCTGACCGAGCGCGAGGTGGAGGTGCTGAAGCTGGTGGCCCGGGGCCTGTCGAACGCGGAGATCGCGGCGGATCTGTTTGTGAGCGAGACAACGGTCAAGACCCATGTCGGGCATGTGCTGACCAAGCTGGGGCTCCGCGACCGGGTGCAGGCCGCGGTCTACGCGTATGAGAGTGGGCTGGTCCGTCCCGGGACGCAGTGACACGTCCCGGGGCGGTGGGGTTCAGCTTTCCGCGCCCTTGCTGATCTCCCAGAAGCGGAAGACGGTCGAGGCATCGAGGGTCCACTCCAGACCGGCGATGTTCTCGCGGGCGACGGCGTACTGCTTGCCTTGCCAGATGGGCAGGACCGGCAGGTCCTTGGCGACGATGTCCTGCACCGTGCCGAAGTCCTCGACGGTGGCGGCCCGGTTGCTGGCGGCCGCGGTGCGCGGCAGGAGCTCCTGGGTGATCCGGCCGGGCTTGTAGTTGTTGTGCAGGACGTTGTCCTCGCCGAAGAACGGATCGGTGAAGTTGTCCGCGTCGGGGTAGTCGGGGACCCAGCCCTTGACGTAGGCGCCGTACTTGCCGTCAGCGATGTCCTTGTCGTACTGCTTGAGTTCGGTGCTCTTGACGTCGACATCGAAGAGGCCGCTCGCGTTGAGCTGTTCGGCGATCGCTGCGACCTCCTGGTCGGTGCCGGGGCCGTAGCGCACGGGGGTGGACCACAGGGTGAGCTTCACCTTGCCGGTGATGTTTTCGGCGTGCAGGGCGGCGGCGGCCTTCTTGGGCTGCGGGCGTTCGCCGTAGCGGTCGAAGAAGGCGGTGTTGTGACCGGTGATCCCGGAGGGGACGATCGAGTACAGCGGTTCGGCGGTGCGCTTGTACACATCGCGTACGAGGGTGGAGCGGTCGATCAGGTAGGCGATGGCCTGCCGGACACCCGCCTTGCCGGTCACCGGGTGGTCGTGGTTGAAGACCAGGTGGTGGACTTCGGCGCTGCCGCCCTCGACGACCTTGACGCCCTGCTTGGCGCTGGTGGTGGAAGCTTCGAGCTCAGCGATGTCCTCGGTGGCCAGACCGCGGTAGGCGAGATCGACGTCCCGGTTTTTGACGGCCTTCTTCAGCGTTGAGGGGTCGCTGAAGAATTTCATCCGCATTCCGGAGTTCTGGACCTTGGCGCGGCCTTTGTATCCCGGGTTGACGGAGAAGACGGCTTCTTTGTCTCCGAAGCTGTCGAGGGTGTAGACACCGGATCCGATGGCCTCGTTGTCCGTGCGGAGCTTGTCGGCCGGGTATTCGCGGTGGTCGACGATGGATCCGGCGCCGGAGGCGATCTTCTGGGGGAAGGTGGCGTCCGAGGTGTTGAGGTGGAAGACGACGGTCTTCTCGTCCGGTGTCTTGATCTCGTCGATGGTCTGCAGCATGACGGCCGGACCGTCATCGTCATTGATCGTGAGGGTGCGGTCGAAGGAGTGCTTGACGTCCTTGGACGTGAGGGAGTGACCGTTGCTGAACTTCAGTCCGCTCTTGAGGGTGCAGGCGTAGACCTTGCTGTCGCTGTCGCGGAAGCCGCACTTCTCGGCTGCCTCGGGCTGCGGCTGGCCGCCGCCCTTGGGGAAGTTGAGCAGGGACTGGAAGACATTGTTGAAGACCAGCCATGATCCGGGGTCATATCCGGACGCGGGGTCGATGGACAGCACCTTGTCCGTCATCCCCATGACGATTGACTCGCCCTTGCCGGCGTTTCCATCGCCGTTTCCACAGCCGCTCAGCAGTGCGGCCGCCAGGGCCGCGCTGAGGGGGAGCGCCGGCCATGTGGCCCGATTCCTCACTCGCACTTTCTCACCTTGTTCTAGGGGGGTTCGGCTCGTACCGGGGAGGAGTTGAGTGCCTGCTCGGCCCCGGTGATGCCGTCGCGGGCTGCGACGTACTGTTTGCTCTGTCACAACGGCAGTAGAGGCCGCTCGTCGGCGACGATGTACACGATCGCTGCGGCGGGGTTGGCGAGCTCCCTTTCGGGGGTGGCTCGCACCTTGGTGATGCCGCTGGGCAGTGAGACGTTCCAGGACGCGATGTCGCAGGCCGCCGCGGGACCAGACGAAGCGGGGGTTTCTCTGGTCGCCACGGAGTGATCGGTGGCGGCCAGTACGCCCGCCGGCGCGGGCAGCACAGGCGTCCTGTGGTTCATCTTCGGTGGTCTCCCTCACCCGGCACTGGGTTGTTGCTGTGGTCTCGTGTCCGGGAGGCAGACATTAGTAGTTGGGATACATGGTGTCTGAACAGGGAGTCATGGGAGCGGTATCGCGCACCGATAACGGCGGACGAGCATCCGGTATTCGAACGCCGGTACGTATCGCATGAACAGGCACTAATCCGGATACTTGACCACGCCAGCGAGCCCCCGAGCCACCGGGAGAACGACTCAGACGACCCTTGTCGACCTCCCTTTAGGTGAGAAACATCACTCTGTCAATACCTCAGCGCAACAGATGAATTCAGCCACGGTCATGTTCACGGAAAATAAGCACACAGCTGCTGAGGGTTTTTCATGTGTGCCAGAAAACGGCGCCTGAGGCACGCTCAGTGCACGATGGTGATCAGAGAGCGCAGAAATGGCAGGTCGACTTCCTCCAGGGAACCGACCACCGCCCGCCCCGCGGCAGGCTTGATCGGTGCCACGGACGGCACCGCCACCACACTGCAGCCAGCGGTCTCCGCCGAAGTCACGCCGGTCGCCGTGTCCTCCACCGCGGCACACCGGGCGGGGTCAACTCCCAGTCGGCTGGCCGCCGTCAGGTAGGGCTCCGGGTGTGGCTTCGTACGTTCGAGTTCATCGCCGGAAATGGACAGGGCGAAGTTCTCCGGTCCCAGGGAGTGCAGCATGCGGTCGATGATGCCGCGGTGCGAGGCGGAGACCAGGGCGGTGGGCACCTGGTGCGCCGCGAGCTCGGCCAGCAGCCTTCTGGCCCCGGGCATCAGCGGCACGCCCTGCTCGATGCGCTCGGTGAACTTGGCGTTCAGCAGGGCGGAGAGCTCTGGGAGAGTGATGTCGGCGCCGGTGGCCTGAATCAGGTAGGCGGCGCTGCGGCTCATCGGGCCGCCGACGACGATCTCCCGGTGTTCTTCAGCGAGAACATGCCCGAGCTCCGCGAACGCCTCGACTTCAGCGTCCCACCAGAAGCCCTCGGTGTCGACCAGAGTGCCGTCCATGTCGAGCAGCACGGCCTGCAAGGCGGAGCCTTCGGCCATACGGGTGACAACGGCGGGGATGGAACTGGTCATCCGCGTACACCTCCGTAGGGGACGAGAAGGCCGGTTGCCCACTCCCGGAGGAACGGACAACCGGCCTGTACCGGACCGAACAGTGTACGACGATCGTTTAACGCGCGTTGAAGTATTTCGCCTCGGGGTGGTGGATGACGATGGCGTCGGTGGACTGCTCGGGGTGCAGCTGGAACTCTTCAGAGAGCTTTACGCCGATGCGTTCAGGCTGCAGCAGTTCAGCGATTTTGGCGCGGTCCCCCAGGTCAGGGCAGGCGCCATAGCCCAGGGAGAAGCGCGCACCCCGGTACTTGAGTGCGAACATATCTTCGATATCGCCGGGGTCCTCCCCCGCGAAGCCCAGCTCGGCGCGGACCCGGGCGTGCCAGTACTCGGCCAGTGCCTCGGCGAGCTGGACGGACAAGCCGTGCAACTCCAGGTAGTCGCGGTACGCGTTGGCGGCGAAGAGGTCGGCGGTGGCCTCGCCGATCTTCGAACCGACGGTGACCACCTGGAGGCCGACCACATCACGTTCACCGGCCTCGGCGGGACGGAAGAAGTCGGCCAGACACAGCCGACGGCCCCGGCGCTGGCGGGGGAAGGTGAAGCGGGTGCGCTCGGAGCCGTCCTCGTTCAGCAGGACCAGGTCGTCGCCCTCGGAGTGGCAGGGGAAGTAGCCGTAGACGACGGCGGCTTCCAACAGGTTCTCTGTGTGGAGCTTGTCCAGCAGGCCACGCAGCCGTGGCCTGCCCTCGCTCTCCACCAACTCCTCATAGCCGGGCCCCTCCCCCGTCCGTGCCTGCTTGAGCCCCCACTGCCCCTTGAACAGGGCGCCTTCGTCCAGCCAGGAGGCGTACTCCTTGAGCTGGATGCCCTTGATGACGCGGGTGCCCCAGAACGGCGGCGTGGGAATCGGGTTGTCGGTGCCGACATCGGAGCGCGCCGGCCCCTCGTCCGGGGACGACTCGGTGATCTGGATGTCGCGTTTGGGCACCCGGCGCTGCTTGAGCTCGGGCAGGGTGGCACCGGGCACACCGCGCTTGACGGCGATAAGGGCGTCCATCAGGCGCAGCCCTTCGAAAGCGTCGCGGGCGTAGCGGACTTCGCCCTGGTAGATCTCGTGCAGATCCTGCTCCACATAGGCGCGGGTCAGGGCGGCGCCGCCGAGGATGACGGGGAAGTCCGCTGCCATGCCACGCTGGTTGAGCTCTTCCAGGTTCTCTTTCATGATCACGGTGGATTTCACCAGCAGCCCGGACATGCCGATCACATCGGCCCGGTGCTCCTCGGCCGCGTCCAGGATCGCCGCCACCGGCTGCTTGATGCCGAGATTCACCACGTTGTAGCCGTTGTTGGACAGGATGATGTCCACCAGGTTCTTGCCGATATCGTGCACATCTCCGCGCACGGTGGCCAGCACGATGGTGCCCTTGCCCTCGTCGTCGGTCTTCTCCATGTGCGGTTCGAGATAGGCGACCGCCGTCTTCATCACCTCAGCCGACTGCAGCACGAAGGGCAGCTGCATCTGGCCGGAACCGAACAGCTCTCCGACGACCTTCATCCCCGCCAGCAGTGTGTCGTTGACGATGTCCAGCGCCGGTCGCTCCGCCAGCGCCGCGTCCAGGTCCGCTTCCAGGCCGTTCTTCTCGCCGTCGATGATCCGGTGCTTGAGGCGCTCCTCCAGCGGCAGCGCGGCCAGTTCCTCGGCCTTGCCCGCCTTCATCGACTTCGTATCGACGCCTTCGAACAGCTCCAGCAGCCGCTGGAGCGGGTCGTAGCCCTCACTGCGGCGGTCATAGATCAGGTCGAGGGCGACCTTGACCTGTTCCTCCTCCAGCCGGGCGATCGGCAGGATCTTCGAGGCGTGCACGATCGCCGAGTCCAGACCGGCCTTGACACACTCATCGAGGAAGACCGAGTTGAGGACGATACGGGCGGCCGGGTTCAGACCGAAGGAGATGTTCGACAGTCCCAGGGTCGTCTGGACATCGGGGTGACGGCGCTTGAGCTCCCGGATCGCCTCGATGGTGTTGACCCCGTCCTTACGGGACTCCTCCTGTCCGGTGCAGATCGTAAAGGTCAGGCAGTCGATGATGATGTCGCACTCATGGATGCCCCAGTTCCCGGTGAGATCGGCGATCAGCCGCTCGGCGATGGCGACCTTGTGCTCCACCGTGCGGGCTTGGCCCTCCTCATCGATGGTCAGGGCCATCAGCGCGGCCCCGTGCTCCCGGGCCAGCGTGGTCACCTTCGCGAACCGCGAGTTGGGGCCGTCGCCGTCCTCGTAGTTCACCGAGTTGATCACCGCCCGGCCGCCCAGCTTCTCCAGACCGGCCCGGATGACGTCGACCTCGGTGGAGTCCAGCACGATCGGCAGTGTCGAAGCGGTGGCGAAGCGTCCGGCCAGCTCCGCCATGTCGGCCACACCGTCCCGGCCCACATAGTCGACACACAGATCCAGCATGTGGGCGCCCTCGCGGATCTGGTCCCGGACCATCTCCACACAGTCGTCCCAGCGGCCGTCCAGCATGGCCTCGCGGAACTTCTTGCTGCCGTTGGCGTTCGTGCGCTCCCCGATGGCCAGATACGCGGTGTCCTGCCGGAAGGGAACGCTCTGGTAGAGAGACGCCGCCCCGGGCTCGGGCCTGGGCTCGCGTACGGCCGGTGTCAGATCCCGGACGCGCTCGACGACCTGCCGCAGATGCTCCGGTGTCGTACCGCAGCAGCCGCCCACCAGCGACAGCCCGTACTCCCGGACAAAGGTCTCCTGCGCGTCCGCCAGCTCCCCCGCGGTCAGCGGGTAGTGGGCGCCGTCCTTGCCCAGCACCGGGAGCCCGGCGTTGGGCATACAGGCCAGCGGGATCCGGGAGTGCCGGGCCAGATAGCGCAGATGCTCACTCATCTCCGCCGGGCCCGTCGCACAGTTCATCCCGATGATGTCGATGCCCAGCGGCTCCAGCGCCGTGAGCGCCGCCCCGATCTCCGAGCCCAGCAGCATCGTGCCGGTCGTCTCCACCGTCACCGAGCAGATCACCGGCATATCGACGCCGGTGGCCTCCAGCGCCCGCCGGGCCCCCAGCACGGCGGCCTTGGTCTGCAGCAGGTCCTGGGTCGTCTCCACCAGCAGCGCGTCCGAGCCGCCGGCGATCAGGCCCTCGGCGTTGCGCTGGTAGGCGTCGCGCAGCACGGTGTACGGGGCGTGGCCCAGCGTCGGCAGCTTGGTACCCGGCCCCATCGACCCCAGCACCCAGCGAGCCCGGCCGTCCGCCTGGAACTCATCGGCCACATCCCGCGCGATACGCGCACCCGACTCCGACAGCTCGAAGATCCGGTCGGCGATGTCGTACTCCGCCAGGGCAGCATGATTCGCACCGAAGGTGTTGGTCTCCACACAGTCCACACCGACCGCGAAGTACTCCTCATGCACCGACCGGACGATGTCCGGTCGGGTGATGTTCAAGACCTCATTACAGCCCTCAAGCTGCTGGAAGTCCGCCATGCTGGGGTCCTGTGCCTGGAGCATCGTGCCCATCGCCCCATCAGCGACAACGACGCGGGAGGCAAGCGCCTCCCGCAGGGTCTCTGCTCGGGGGGTGTCCGATGCGGGCGGAAGTGTCGGCGAGGACATGAACGTGCTCCCTGGAATGCGACGGCTGTCGGCTTTGCGTCTTCCGTTGGGCAGACGCACCCGGTCAGGGTAGCGGTCAGGGCGATTCGACCGGGAGGCATTCCGATGCGTGGACGGCCGTAGACTCACGCTGGCTACCAGGACATCGGCATGGTCCGATAGCGTTCGGCATTGTCGACCATTTGTCGCCGCCATGAGCGGCAGGGGAGAGAGGTTGTCCGATGGCCCGGAGCATCCAGTCACTGGAGCGGGCAGCGGCGGTACTGCGCCTGCTCGCTGGTGGTGAGCGGCGGCTTGGACTCTCAGATATCGCCTACACCCTCGGGCTGGCCAAGGGCACCGCACACGGGCTGCTGCGCACCCTCCAGCAGGAGGGCTTTGTGGAGCAGGACGAGGCCTCGGGCCGGTACCAGCTGGGCGCGGAGCTGCTGAGGCTCGGCAACAGCTATCTGGATGTGCACGAGCTCCGTGCCCGTGCCCTGGTGTGGTCCGATGACCTGGCCCGCTCCAGTGGTGAGGCCGTCTATCTGGGCGTGCTCCACCAGCAGGGCGTGCTGGTGGTGCACCACGTCTTCCGGCCCGATGACAGCCGTCAGGTGCTGGAGATCGGCGCGATGCAGCCGCTGCACAGCACCGCCATGGGAAAGGTGCTCTCGGCGTACGACCCGGTGGCGCACAGCGAGGTGGTGGAGGCGAAGCGGCAGCCCTTCACCGACCGTACGGTGACCGAGCTGGCGGATCTTGAGGCATCCCTGGAGATGGCCCGGACACGTGGCTGGGCCTCCGATGTGGAGGAGACCTGGGAAGGCGTCGCCTCGATCGCCGCCCCGATCCATGACCGGCGGCGGCTGCCGGTCGGCGCGGTCGGCATAACCGGCGCGGTGGAACGGGTGTGCGAGGACGGTGTCATCCATGCCGAGCTCGTGGCCTCCGTACGGGACTGTGCCCGCGCCGTCTCGCGCGACCTGGGAGCCAGCCGCTTCTAGGCCCTCGGCCACGGCTGGACAAGGCACGATTCAGACACGTTCGAGATTCTGGGCGTTCACACCTCTTGACGACACCCCCCTGGAGGAGAAAACTGCCGTGCGGCGGTCGACATTGTCGAACACCGGACGGGACCCGGTTTCCGCCATCCCCCTTGAACAAAGGAGTCGCGGGTGTCCACCTCCGACATTCTCATCGGCGAGATCATCGGTACTGGCGTTCTCATTCTGCTCGGCGGCGGTGTCGTCGCTGGCGTCGTCCTCAAGCGCACAAAGTCTTTTAACGCCGGGTGGCTCGCCATCACCTTGGGCTGGGGCCTCGCGGTCCTCACCGGCGCTTATATCTCCGTCGGTGTTTCCGGCGCGCACCTGAACCCGGCTGTCACGGTCGGCATAGCCATCAAGGAAGGCGCCTGGGACAAGGTGCCCTTCTACTTCGCGGGCCAGCTGCTCGGTGCGATGATCGGCGCCGTCCTGGTCTGGGTCGCCTACTACGGCCACTTCGTGGCCCACCTCACCGACCGGGAGGTGGTCGGTGGTCCGGGCGCCCAGGCCACCGCGGTCGCCGACCGGGAGGAAAAGCAGGTCAAGGGCCCCGGCCCGGTGCTCGGCGTGTTCTCCACCGGTCCGGAGATCCGTAACGCGGCGCAGAACCTGGCCACCGAGGCCATCGGCACCTTTGTACTGGTCCTGGCGATCCTCTCCCTGGGGCTCACCGAGGGCCTGGCGGTCTCCGGCACCGGAGTGCTCATCGTCGCTCTTGTCGTCGTGGGTATCGGCCTCTCGCTCGGCGGCCCGACCGGGTACGCGATCAACCCCGCTCGTGACCTCGGCCCGCGTATCGTGCACGCACTGCTGCCGCTGCCGAACAAGGGCGGTTCAGACTGGAGCTATGCGTGGGTTCCGGTCGTTGGTCCGCTGCTCGGCGGCGCGCTGGCCGGCGGCATCTACCAGCTCGCGTTCGCCTGAGGCTTTCTCCTTTCCCCACACGACTTCTTGGAGTATCCACACTATGACTGACAGCCACACCACCGGCCCATTTATCGCCGCGATCGACCAGGGCACCACCTCCAGCCGCTGCATCGTCTTCGACACCGACGGCCGGATCGTCGCGGTCGACCAGAAGGAGCACGAGCAGATCTTCCCGAAGCCGGGCTGGGTCGAGCACGACGCCATGGAGATCTGGACCAACGTCAAGGAGGTCGTCGACGGGGCGATCGCCAAGGCGGGCATCACCCGGGACGATGTCAAGGCCATCGGCATCACCAACCAGCGCGAGACAACCGTGCTGTGGGACAAGAAGACCGGTGAGCCCGTCCACAACGCACTCGTCTGGCAGGACACCCGCACCGACACGCTCTGCAAGGAGCTGGGCCGTAACGTCGGCCAGGACCGCTTCCGCCGGGAGACGGGCCTCCCGCTCGCCTCCTACTTCTCTGGGCCCAAGATCGTCTGGACGCTCGACCATGTCGAGGGACTGCGTGAGCGTGCCGAGCGCGGCGAGATCCTCTTCGGCACCATGGACTCCTGGGTCATCTGGAACCTCACGGGTGGTACGGACGGCGGCGTGCACGTCACCGACGTCACCAACGCCTCCCGCACCATGCTCATGAACCTGCACACCATGGCCTGGGACGAGAAGATCTGCCAGTCCATGGGCGTCCCCATGGCGGTGCTGCCCGAGATCCGCTCCTCCGCCGAGGTGTACGGCCTCGCCAAGGGCGGTGCGCTGGACGGTGTACCGGTCGCCTCCGCGCTCGGCGACCAGCAGGCCGCCCTGTTCGGGCAGACCTGCTTCGCCACCGGTGAGGGCAAGTCGACCTATGGCACCGGCACCTTCCTGCTGATGAACACCGGCAATGAGCCTGTCAACTCCTACAACGGCCTGCTGACCACCGTCGGCTACCGCATCGGCGACCAGGAGCCGGTCTACGCCCTGGAGGGCGCGATCGCGGTCACCGGGGCGCTGGTGCAGTGGATGCGGGACCAGATGGGCCTGATCAGCACCGCGGCCGAGATCGAGACCCTGGCCAGCTCCGTCGAGGACAACGGCGGCGCCTACTTCGTACCGGCCTTCTCCGGTCTCTTCGCCCCGTACTGGCGCTCGGACGCGCGCGGTGTCATCGCGGGCCTCACCCGCTATGTGACCAAGGCCCACCTGGCGCGGGCCGTGCTCGAGGCCACCGCCTGGCAGACGCGCGAGATCGTCGACGCGATGGCCAAGGACTCCGGTGTCGAGCTGACCGCGCTCAAGGTCGACGGCGGAATGACCTCCAACAACCTGCTGATGCAGGCCATCTCGGACTTCGTGGACGCGCCCGTGGTGCGGCCCATGGTCGCCGAGACCACCTGCCTCGGCGCTGCCTACGCGGCCGGCCTGGCCGTCGGCTACTGGCCCGACACCGACGCGCTGCGCGCCAACTGGCGCCGGGCCGCTGAGTGGACCCCCCATATGGATGCGGACGTACGCGACCGCGAGTACAAGAACTGGCTCAAGGCCGTCGAGCGGACCATGGGCTGGCTCGAAGAGGAGAACTGATCAGCATGAACACCCTGCAGAGCGTCCCCACCCTTGGGACGCACCCGGCTGCCGGTTTCAACCCTGGCCGTGCCGAGACAAGAGAGGTGCTCGCGAACGCGACATACGACCTCCTGGTCATCGGCGGCGGCATCCTGGGCACCTCGGTGGCCTGGCATGCGGCGCAGTCGGGGCTGCGGGTGGCGATGGTGGACGCCGGCGACTTCGCCGGTGCCACTTCGTCCGCGTCCTCGAAGCTGGTCCACGGCGGACTGCGCTATCTGCAGACCGGCTCGGTCAAGCTGGTCGCGGAGAACCACCACGAGCGGCGGGTGCTGGCCAAGGATGTGGCTCCGCACCTGGTCAATCCGCTCACCTTCTATCTGCCGGTCTACAAGGGCGGCCCGCACGGCGCCGTCAAGCTGGGCGCGGGCGTCTTCGCCTACTCCGCGCTCTCCGCCTTCGGTGACGGTGTCGGCCGGGTGATATCCCCGGCCAAGGCCGCCGCCGACAACCCCGGGCTTCGCACCGAGAACCTCAAGGCGGTCGCGGTCTACGGCGACCACCAGATGAACGACTCCCGGGTCGCCGTCATGACGGTCCGGGCGGCCGTCGAGTCGGGCGCTGTGGTCCTCAATCACGCCGAGGTCACCGGGCTGCGCTTCACCCATGGCCGGGTGACCGGTGCGGAGCTCAAGGACCGGCTGGACGGCACCGAGTTCGGGGTGAACGCCCGGCTGGTGCTCAACGCCACCGGGCCCTGGATCGACCACCTGCGGACGATGGAGTACGCGGGCGCCGCGCCCAGCATCCGGCTGTCCAAGGGTGCTCATGTGGTGCTCAAGCGCAAGGCGCCGTGGAAGGCCGCCATGGCCACCCCGGTCGACAAGTACCGCATCACGTTCGCCCTGCCGTGGGAGGACCAGCTCATGCTGGGCACCACGGACGAGGCGTACGAGGGCGACCCGGCCGACGTCCGCGCCACCGAGGCCGATATCCAGCAGATCCTGGAGGAGGCGGCCTTCTCGGTCCGTGACGAGCACCTCTCCCGTGATCTGATCACCTATGCCTTCGCGGGCCTGCGGGTGCTGCCCGGCGGTCCGGGCGGCGTCGAGTCCGCCAAGCGCGAGACCGTCGTCACCGAGGGCCGGGGCGGCATGCTGTCGGTCGCGGGCGGCAAGTGGACCACGTACCGGCACATCGGCCGCACCGTCATGAACAAGCTCGCTCAGCTGCCCGGCGGGCCGCTGAACGAGGACATGGAGCCGATCTCGCAGCTGCCCCGCCGGGTGCCGCTGCCGGGCATCGCCAACCCCAACGCGGTCGCACACCGGCTGCTGGTGGACCGCGAGCCCAGTACCCGGCTCGACCCGCTGACCGCGCGGCATCTCGCCACCCACTACGGGGCGCTGTCCTTCGACATCGCCCGCCTGGTGAACGAGGACCCGTCGCTCGCTGAGCGGATCCACCCGGACGGCCCGGAGATCTGGGCGCAGGTCGTCTACGCCCGGGACCACGAGTGGGCCCAGACCGTCGACGATGTGCTCCGCCGTCGCACCACGGTGACCATCCGTGGCCTGGACACCCCGGAGGTGCAGGACCGGGTGGAGAAGCTGCTGGGCGATCGCCAGGCCTGACCTGGTCCGGCGGTGCCGTACCCGTATGACCGAGCGCGCACGCCGCTCGGTCATACGGGTACGCGCGTTCATACGGGTAACGCACACCGGTACCGATGGTCACTGAGGTGTTTCAGCCAAGTTGCCCGCGCTGCCAGGCCAGTTGTGGTGACCAGCGGCGACGCCGCAATGCCCCAGCGGGGCGGGTACGGGAGTTATGTCACCCGGCGAAACATGGCTCGTCCCGCGGGTGACGCCCGGCCGAGCCGGGCGGATTCCGGCCCGCCAGCGGGGCGGGACCGACTCAGCAGGCTCATAGGCGTGCGAGGGCTGCGGCATGGGCACCGTCACGCCGTAGGCTGGGCCCGCACGTACAACGAACGGCAGCCGGTGCGGAGTGGACGACTTCGTCCCGGCCGGAAGGAGGCACTGGGTGATCGAGCTCGAGGGGGTTCCCGAGCTGGTCGACCCGGTTATGGTGGCCGCGTTCGAAGGCTGGAACGACGCCGGCGACGCCGCCTCCACCGCGGTCGGGCACTTGGACCGGGAATGGAAGGGCGAGGTATTCGCGGCGCTGGACGCCGAGGATTACTACGACTTCCAGGTCAACCGGCCGCATGTGTGGCTGGACGGCGGGGTGCGGAAGATCACCTGGCCGACGACCCGGCTGTCGGTGGTCCGGGTGGGCGGTGACAAGCCACGGGACCTGGTGCTGGTGCGCGGCATCGAGCCGAGCATGCGGTGGCGGTCGTTCTGCAATGAGCTGCTGGGCTTCGCCCATGAGCTGGGCGTGGAGATGGTCGTCGTGCTGGGCGCGCTGCTCGGCGACACCCCGCACACCCGTCCGGTACCGGTCACCGGTGTCACCTCGGACGCGGACCTGGCGCGCACGCTCGACCTGGAGGAGTCCCGCTACGAGGGCCCCACGGGCATCGTCGGCATCCTGCAGGAGGCGTGCACCCACGCCGGCGTACCGGCCGTGAGCCTGTGGGCCGCAGTGCCGCACTATGTCTCGCAGCCGCCCAACCCCAAGGCCACTCTCGCCCTGCTGAACCGGCTGGAGGACCTGCTCGGTGTGCGGATCCCGCTGGGTGAGCTCCCGGAGGACGCCCGGGCCTGGCAGCTGGGCGTGGACCAGCTGGCGGCCGAGGACAGTGAGGTGGCGGAGTACGTCCAGTCGCTGGAGGAGGCACGGGACACCGCGGAGCTGCCGGAGGCATCCGGCGAGGCGATCGCCAAGGAGTTTGAGCGCTATCTGCGGCGCCGCGACGGCCAGCCGGGCGGGCATGGCGGGCACGCCACGGACAGCGGGCTCGGTGGCGTCGGCGGTGCCGGTGACACGGGCTCGTATCTGCGCGATACGGGCAGCGGCCGCACCCGGCCGCCGAAGCGGAAGCCCGGTGACACGGAAGAGCCGCCGGAGACATCCGGTTCAACGGAAGAACCGGACGACTCCGACGGCTCGGAGAAGTAGCGCTGCAGAAAGAACGCCGCCGCGGCAAGACGTTCAGAGTGCGACACCCAGGAGGGCGTCCACGGCCCGGGAGACCAGGCCGGGGGCGCCCTCGTCCGTACCACCCGACGAGTGCTGGGTGGCGGCCCAGCGGTCGACCGCGGCCAGCGCGGCGGGGGTGTCGAGATCGTTGGCGAGCGCCGCGCGGATCTCCTCGACCAGCGCGTCGGCGCCGGGACCGTCGGGGCGGGAGACGGCGGCGCGCCAGCGGCCCAGCCGGGCGGTGGCCTCTTCGAGTACCGCGTCGGTGTACTCCCAGTCCGCGCGGTAGTGGCGGGCCAGCAACGTGAGCCGGATGGCGGCCGGGTCGACCCCGTCCCGGCGCAGGGCGGAGACAAAGACCAGGTTGCCCTTGGACTTCGACATCTTCTCGCCGTTCAGGGCGACCATACCGGCGTGCACATACGTCTTCGCGAACGGGTAGTCGCCAGTGAGCGCTTGGGCGTGCGAGGCGCCCATCTCATGGTGCGGAAAGGCGAGATCGGAGCCGCCACCCTGAACGTCGAAGCCCATACCGAGATATTGGAGGGCGATGGCGACGCACTCGATGTGCCAGCCGGGCCGGCCGGGCCCGAGTGAGGCGCCGTCCCAGCGCGGTTCACCGTCGCGGGCGGCCATCCACAGCATCGGGTCCAGCGGGTTCTTCTTCCCCGGGCGGTCCGGGTCCCCGCCGCGCTCGGCGGAGAGCAGCCGCATGGCCTCGGCGTCCAGCCCGGAGACCTCACCGAAGTGCGGGTCGGCTTCGACGGAGAAGTAGATGTCGCCCTCAAGCTCATAGGCGGCACCGGCGTCACGCAGTCGCTCAACGAGGGGGATAATCCTGGGTATTGACTCCACGGCGCCGATGAACTGCCTCGGGGGGAGCATCCGCAGGGCGGTCATGTCCTCCCGGAAGAGCGCGGTCTCGCGCTCGGCCAGCTCGGTCCAGTCCTGCCCGGTGGCGCCGGCCCGCTCCAGGAGGGGGTCGTCGATGTCGGTGACGTTCTGTACGTAGTGGACCTGCCGCTTCGTGTCGAGCCATACGCGCTGCACGAGGTCGAACGCGTTGTACGTCGCCGCGTGCCCCAGATGGGTGGCGTCGTAAGGCGTGATGCCACAGACGTAGATACGGGCGACGGGACCGGGGGCGAGGGTTACCCGTCCGCCGGTCGCGGTGTCGTGGATCCTGAGGTCGCGGCCCTTGCCAGGCAGGGCGGGGACCTCGGAAGCGGGCCAGGCATGCATGGACACGAGCCTAACCGGACGGTTGTTCTTGAAACGAACGGCACCTGCGCAGATGGCCGAAACCGTGCGCACGGAAGCCGGCTCCGCCGCGCGGCGGGGCTCCGCCCCCAGGGCCCCGGGGATCGCCGCTGCGGCTCTGCCGCGTGGCGGGGCTTCGCCCGGCTGCGGGGTGCTGTGGGTGGGGGTTCCCCAATTCCCGCCCCTTCCCGGCTGTGCCGATATGCGGCTCAGCCGCGTGGCGGGGCATCGCCCGGCTGCGGGCGTGCCGTGGGTGGGTGTCCCCGTGTCCCGCCCCTTCCCGGAAACCGGGGCTCCGCCCCGGGGCCCCCGGGGTTGGCCGGTGCGGGCCGGTGGCCGGGTGTTGTGCCCACCCTCCCCCATAGCCTTAAGGGCATGGGGGGACCCCCATCGCCCCTCGGGCGGAACGACTGCCCACAACACGGGTGGGGGTCTGGGGGCGTAAGCCCACAGTTTCGGGAAGGGGTGGGTCAGGGGGATTCCCCCCGGGCACCTACACCGGTGGCCAGGGGATGGCGGGCCAGTCGCCGCTGGGCAGGGGGTGGCGTCCGGTGTGCAGCAGGGCGTCGGTTCGCTTGCGCAGCGCGTCCAGCTCGGCCGGGGTGATCAGCTCGGCCAGCCGGGTGGCCAGCGGCCGCCCCCCGGAGAGTTCGTCGGCCAGCGCGCGCAGCGACGCCAGCGCCTCGGCGGGCAAGGGCTCGCCGGACCACCCCCACAGCAGGGTGCGCAGCTTGTCGTCGGTGTGGAAGGTGACCCCGTGATCGATGGCGAACAGCCGGCCGTCCGGCAGCGGCAGCAGATGGCCGCCCTTGCGGTCGGCATTGTTGATCACCGCGTCCAGCACGGCGAGCCGGCGCAGCCGCTCATCATCGGCGTGCACCAGCAGCGCGGTGCGGCCTTGGCCCACGTCCGCGAGGCCCACAGCTTTCCAGCCCGGCTCGGGCTCCTCGCTGTCCACCAGCGCGAGGAGCTCCTCCGCCGCCAGCGGCTCCGCCTCCGCCGTGTCCGGGGCGGGCCCGACCCACTGCTGGCACATGCCTTCGCCATAGGGCCCGTCCCGCAGGACCGTGGGCGGCACCAAGTCCCAGCCCAGCGCCCGGCAGACCTCGTACGTGGCCACCTCGCGCTGGGCGAGGGTGCCGTCGGGGAAGTCCCACAGCGGGCGTTCCCCCGCGACTGGTTTGTAGACACAGGGCGTGTTCTGGCCGTCGGCGGCGACCGTGCCGTAGAGCACCGCGTTGGACGCCTCCCGGATGCGCCCGCGCACCGTCAGCTCGCCGCTGGCCAGCAGCGTGGCCAGGGCTTCCGGGGTCACGCCGCCCCGCGGCGGTATCCGTTCTGGCGCGGACATACGTGTCCTTCCGGATCAAGCGGCAGACTGCACAGCGGGCAGGGCGGACGGCCCGCGTTGACGACCTCCATGGCGCGCTTGGCGAAGGCCCGCGCCATGGCCCCGCTGAGCCGTACCCGGAGCATGGGCGGGCCGTTCTCGTCGTCCTGGAGCAGCCGCTCCTCGGCCTCGGCGAGGTCCTCTTCGGAGTCGGCCTCCAATTCAACCAGGGCCTGCGCCTCAACGACCATCCGCTCGCTCTCCCCGTCCCAGGCGAGCGCCATGGTGCCAACCCGGAATTCTTCCTCAACGGGCGACTCCAGCGGCTCGGTGTCGGAGACCTCGGACGGCGCTACGGCCGGGACGGGCGCGCTGCCGCCGCTGCGCCGTACGACCTCGTCAAGGAGCTCATCGATCCGCTCGGCCAGCGCTTCGACCTGGGCCTTCTCCAGGGCGACGCTGGTGGTACGGCTGCCTGCGGACGCCTGCAGGAAGAAGGTGCGCCGTCCGGGCAGCCCGACCGTACCGGCGACAAATCGGTCCGGGGGGTCGTAGAGGAACACCTGACGGGACACGTCCGCTCCAACGGATTCGACTACTGGGGTCACTGGCACCCTACTGCCCGTACTGATCAACGCGCTTACGCACCGCCCCCGACAGCGGCGTCCGCCGGGTTTCCCTCCCGCCCGCCGGGGGACGTGGAATCCTCACGCGGGGCCAGCGACCCGAGTGCCCCGGTCTCGCCGAGCCGCAGCAGAAAGGGCCGCAGCGGGGTGTAGCGGATCACGGTGACGGTGCCGGGTGCGACGGAGATCCGCTGGAACAGGTCCAGATGCATACCGAGGGCGTCGGCAACGATCGACTTGATGATGTCGCCGTGCGAGCACATCAGATAGAACGCGTCCGCCCCGTGCTCCGCCTCAACGCGGATGTTCCAGTCCCGTACGGCCTCAACGGCGCGCTGCTGCATGGCGCGCATCGACTCACCGCCGGGGAAGACGGCGGCGCTGGGATGCTGCTGAACGGTGGCCATCAGCGGTTCATCCGCGAGTTCGGCGAGCTTACGGCCCGTCCAGTCGCCGTAGTCGCACTCGCCGATGCGCTCATCGGCGGTGATCTTCAGCTCCGGCCGCTGTGCTGCCAGCGGTTCAAGGGTCTCCCGGCAGCGCCGCAGTGGGCTGTGTACAGCGGCGGCCAGCGGGAGTCCGGCGAACCGTTCAGGCAGGGCGGCGGCCTGTGCGACGCCCCGGTCGTCCAGCGCGACGCCGGGCGTACGGCCCGCGAGCACTCCGGAGGTGTTGGCGGTGGACCGGCCATGGCGCACAAGCAGCAGCGTGGGCATGCCAGCCAGCGTAAGGCAGGCCGGGCGTAACCCCTCGGGGCCGGTGGGCGTTGTGCTGAATGACGGCCGTGGCGGGGAAGACCCCGAGCCCCCACCACGGCCGCAGAACGCGTAGAGAGGGGCGGGGGTTACGCCAGCCCGGCCCGTTCCATGGCCTCGACCGCCGCCCGCAGCGAGGCGATCCGCTCGTCCAGGGTGAAGCCCGCGGGTGCCAGCGAGAGCGTGGTCACCCCGGCTTCGGCGTAGGCCCGCATCCGGTCGGCGATCCGGTCGACGGGGCCGAGCAGGGTGGTGGAGTCGATGAGCTGCCGGGGCACGGCCGCGGCGGCGCCCTCCTTGTCGCCGGCCAGGTACTTGTCCTGGATCTCGGCGGCCTCCTTCTCGTAACCCATGCGCTGGGCGAGCCTGTTGTAGAAGTTCTGCTTACGGCTGCCCATGCCCCCCACATAGAGCGCGGTGTACGGGCGGAACTGGTCGGCCAGCGCGTCCACATCATCGCCGACCGCCATCGGCACGGTCGGGCAGACATCGAAGTCCGCAAGGTCCTTGCCCGCCTTCTCGCATCCGGCACGCAGCGAGCCGAGGGTCGTCTCCTCGGCGTGCTCAGGCGCGAAGAAGATCAGCAGGGCGCCATCGGCGATCTCACCGGTCTGCTCCAGGTTCTTCGGGCCGATGGCGGCGATGTAGAGCGGAATGTGCTCGCGTACCGGGTGGACGGTGAGCTTGATGGGCTTGCCCGGGCCGTCCGGCAGCGGCAGGGTCCAGTGCTCACCGGAGTGGGTCAGCCGCTCGCGGGACATCGCCTTGCGGACAATCTCGACGTATTCGCGGGTGCGGGCGAGCGGCTTGTCGAACTTCACGCCGTACCAGCCCTCGGAGACCTGCGGACCGGAGACGCCCAGGCCCAGCCGAAAGCGTCCGCCGGAGAGCGAGTCGAGGGTGGCCGCGGTCATGGCGGTCATGGCGGGCGTACGGGCCGGGATCTGGAAGATGCCGGAGCCGACGTCGATCCGCTCGGTCTGGGCCGCCACCCAGGAGAGCACTGTGGGCGCATCGGAGCCATAGGCCTCAGCGGCCCAGCAGACCGCGTAGCCGAGGCGGTCAGCCTCCTGCGCGACCGCGAGATTGTCCTGGTCCATCCCGGCGCCCCAGTAACCGAGGTTGATCCCGAGTCGCATCGCGCTCTCCTTACTGATCAGTAACGTAACTGTCCCCCGGACTCTAGCGCGCCCCCGGAAGTAGTCTCAACGCCCATGGAGCCACGGCACCTGGGCCACACGGGCCTGCGCGTATCCCGGATCGGACTGGGCACCCTCACCTGGGCGCGGGACACCGGGGAGCACGGCTTCATGGAACAGCACGCCGAGCAGCACGCCGCCGACCTGCTGAAGACGTTCTGGGAAGCGGGCGGCACCCTGGTGGACACCGCCGATGTCTACGCGGACGGCGGTGCGGAATATCTTCTGGGGCGGCTGCTGGACGGTCTGGTGCCCAGGCGGGAGCTGGTGATCGCGACCAAGGCGGGCAGCGTGCCGGACCCGTACCGGCGCTTCGACGGCTCGCGCGGGCACCTGCTCGCGGCGCTGGATGCCTCACTGCAGCGGCTCGGCACCGACTATGTCGACCTCTGGCAGGTCCACGCCTTCGACCCGCGGACGCCGCTGGAGGAGACGCTGCAGACGCTGGATATCGCGGTGAGCAGCGGCCGTGCCCGCTATGCCGGGGTCTCCAACTTCTGCGGCTGGCAGCTCGCCAAGGCCGCCACCTGGCAGCTCGCCGCACCGGGAACACGTACCCGGCTGGCGAGCACACAGATGGAGTATTCGCTGCTCCAGCGGGGCGTGGAGCGGGAAGTGCTGCCCGCCGCGCTCGATCTGGGGGTCGGGCTGCTGCCGTCCTCACCGCTGGGTCGCGGGGTGCTGACCGGGAAGTACCGGAGCGGGGCGAGCCCGGTGGGCTCACGGGGCGCCTCGGAGCGGCTGGCGGCTTTTGTGGCGCCGTATCTCGACGAGGCGGCGGGACGGATCGTGGACGCGGTCGCCATAGCGGCCGACGGGCTGGCGGTCACCCCGCTCCAGGTGGCCCTGGCATGGGTGCGTGACCGGCCGGGAGTGGCCGCGCCGATCGTTGGCGCGCGGACATCACAGCAGCTCACAGAGGCTTTGTCGGTGGAAGCCCTTACTCTTCCTGATGAGATCAACCAGGCGCTGGACGATGTGTCCGCCCCGGTGCACCACTATCCCGATCAGGACTGGAGCGCGCTGTGACCATCCCTCAGGGCCCCCAGGGCAAGGCAGCCGAGCTGCTTGCCGCCGTGCGCGCGGTGGAAAGCGGCGAGCGCTCGGCCGCGGAGTTCTTCGCCGCCCCCGAGCCCGCCTCCCGGCCCCGGCGGGCCGCCACACCGACGCCTGCTCCCACCCCCGCTGCCGGGGAGCCGGGACCGGTCACGGTGCCGGACGAGGTGCGGACGGTGCTGGCCGAGGGCGGGGCCCCGGAGTCCCTGGGCCGCGCGGTCGTGGCGGCGCTCGGCCAGCAGGCCGCCGAGGGACTGCGCGAGGACCCCTGGCGGCTGCTGGCGGTCGCCGGAGTCCGGCCCGAGCAGGCGGACTCCTTCGCCCGGGCGCTGCTGGGCGCGGAGGCCAGGGGGTGCGGCCCGGATGAGCCACGGCGGGCTCAGGCCCTGGTGGTCTGGCTGCTGGAGCGGGCGGCGCGCTCCGGGCACACCGCGCTGGAGGCCACGGCGCTGGGCAAGGGGCTCGCACAGTACGGCGTGCCCGATCCGGAAGGGGCGGTCCGCGAGGCGGTGGAGGCCGGTGCGGTGCTGGCCTTCCACGACATCATCAGCGATGGCAGCAGCCAGCCCACGGCCGGGGAGGCCGAGGAGATCGCGGGGGCCGGAGAGGCCGGGGAGGCCGGGGAGGAGCAGCCCGTACGGATCCTGCTGGGCCTGGACCGCTGGGCGCTGGCCGAGGAGAGCCTTGCCGACGGGCTGAACCGGCTGGTGAACACCTTCGCGCCGCCCGGCGAGGAGGACACCGCGGCCAGTCGTTCGGCCTGGGAGGACACCGCCGCCGCGGCGGTGTCGCCCTCCACGGCGGAGCTCATCCGCGCCGCGGCGGGCAGTGGTCTGGTCGTCCACACCGGCGGCGAAGCCGCGCGGGCGGAGCCCGCGGCGCTGGTGGCCGCGGCGCGGGCACTGGGGCTGCGCGCCTGTGCGGCGGTCCACAGCGAGGACGGCCGCCAGCGGCTCGCGGCGCTCATCGGCACCGCCGCCCGCGCAGACGAGGAGTCCGCCGAGGAGCCCCTGCCCGCCGTAGTGACCGTTGCCGGGCTGCTGGCCGGGCGGGAGGGGCCCGGGCGGGACGAGGACGGGGCGTATGACATCGATCTGCTCGCCGTGCTGGACGCTCCGCAGCTGGACGCCGAGACAGCGGCGACGCTCGTGGAGTCACTGCCCGACGGTGCCCGGCTGGTCCTCAGCGGCGACCCGCGGGTGCTCGGGGCGGCCGGCGCGGGTCAGGTACTGACCGACCTGCTCGCGGCCCGGATCTGTCCGCAGGTGGCCTCCCGGACACCGGATCCCGGCCCGGTCGGCGAGCTGGTCTCGGGGATCGGGATCGGCGAGCTGGGCCAAGTGGCGGCGCCCGGCAAGGAGGTTGTGATCGTTCCTGTGCGGGATGCCGGGGAGGCGGTGCACCGCACCGTGCAGCTGGTCGCGGACTCGGTGCCGCGGGCCATCGGGGTGCCCACCGAGCAGACTCAGGTGATCACGCCGGGCCATGGCGGCGCGGCGGGCACCCGGGTGCTGAACGCGGCCTTGAAGGAGCGGCTGAACCCGGGCCCTGGCCGGTTCGGCGGCTTCGACCCGGGTGACCGGGTGGTCTGCTCCCCCGCCGCGGGGCGCTCCGTCATCGGCTCCGTGGTCTCGGCCGACGCGGACGGGCTGCGACTGGAGTGTGCCGGGCATCCGGTCACCGTGGCACGGGAGCGGGTCGCCGAGACGGTACGGCACGGCTGGGCGGTCACCGCGCACCAAGCGGCCGGCCAGCGGTGGCCTGCCGCCGTAGTGGTCCTGCCGGGCGATGCCGTCCAGGCCCTGGACCGGGCCTGGGTGTACACCGCGTTCGGACGGGCGGAACGGCATCTTTCGGTCGTGCAGGGCGTGGACCAGGCGCTGCCCCACGCTGTCGCGGAGCGTCCCGCGCCGGAGCGCATGACCCGGCTGCGCGGTCTGCTTCGCGGCTAGGTGCGGGGAGGGACCGGTCAGGGCGCTGCCTCGTCGTCATGGGTGCCGTAGAGCTCTTCTTCGTCGAAGACGGAGCTGATGTCGAAGCGGCAGATGACCCGCTGCGGGTCGACCGCGTCAAAGGGAGCGGCCAGCCACTCCCCCGGCTCGGCGGGCTCGTCGCCGGCCGCCACCCAGAGCGTGGAGTCGCCCTCCGTCAGGCCGAACTCCTTGTGTCTGGTGGCGATCTCATCGGGCTCGAACTCCCCGAAGAGCACCCCGAGTGCGGCGTGCACACTGCTGCCCGCCGCCGGGCCCTCGCCCTCGGCGGTGTCCGCCGAGTCCGGGTCGAGTTCGGTGATGCGCTGGGCCTGGGCAAGCAGCCGCAGCGGTTCGGAGACGGTGTAGTCCCGGCGGATCAGCACGCTGAGCACGCTTGGGTCATCGGGACCGAGATAGGCGGGCGCGCTTTCGCCGCTCGGAATCTCGAAGGGGGTGACCTCGTCATAGGCGTCGTACAGCAGCTCGTCGTACGCTTCGCCCGCGGCGGCCAGCTCGTCGAATGCGGAGTAGACGTCCGTATCCGCCTCGGCGGCCGCGTTTCCGTCGGAGGCCCGTCGTTCGATGGCGTCGAGGTGACGGTCCAGCGCGGTCTTCAGCGCTTCGACGGCGGCACGTACCTCGGCAGCGGTGGGCTGCGCAGCATCAGACATAGTGCAGACGCTATCCGTATCCGGGCCCCACACGCACAATAGATGCGATGCCGGAATACGAATTCTGTGATGTGTACGTCCCGCGAGGGGTCTCCCGCAGAGCCGCCACTCGTCTGCTGACCGACCAGGCCGAGTACGAGCACTGGGAATTGGACCGGTTGCGGCTCAATCCCGATGGCAGTCGCCGGGTGCGGTTGCGCCGACGGATCATCCGACAGTTGCGCGCCACGTGGTAACGCGGATGGCGGCGAAGCGGGCTCCACCGAGGCGGGACCCGCTCCACATGGTGCCGTACGCCCGGGCTCAGCCTCGCGCGGTGCGGGAGCGCCGGTAGAGCACGTAGCCACCGATCAGCAGCCCGGCGCCGGCGGGGAGGGCGGCGCTCAACGCGGCCCCACCGGTCTGCGCCAGCTCGGGCCCCGGCTGCCGCACCGGCCGCTCAGGGGCCGATCCGCTGCGCTGCTCCGGAATGCCGACGTGCGCCTGTTCAGCCATGGCCTGCTCGGTCCTGGCCTGCCCGGCCTCGCCCCGCGCGGCCTTGGTCTTCCCGGGCTTGGTCTTTCCGGGCTTGCCGGTCGTGGACTTGCTGTCCTTGCCGTTCTTGCCCCTGTCCGAGGCGTCCGCCTCCGGGTCCAGGATCTCGGCCTCCGGCCTCTCCGACGTGTCCTTCCCGTGCCCCGGCTGCTCCGTCTTCGGCCACTTGTGCTTCGGGTGCTTCGGCTTGGAGTGCTCCGGGGCGTGGCCCGAGGAGTTCTCGCAGCTGTTGCCCGTCGCGGTGTTGCCGGCGCCAACGACGTTGACGCTGTTGCCACAGGCGTTGACCGGGACATTCACAGGTGCCTGCACGGTGTTGCCGGAGGCGACACCGGGTGAACCCTGGGCCTCGCCCCTGGCATGCGAGGAGCCCTGCCCTGCGTGGCCGTGGGCTTGCGCGCCACCGTTGACGCACTTGTTGCCCATCGCCGGGTTGAGCACGCCGACCCCGTTCACGGTGTTGCCGCAGGCATTCACCGGTACGTGCACGGGAGCCTGCACGGTGTTGCCGGAGGCGACACCGGGTGAACCCTGGGCCGTGCCGTCGGCGCCCGCGTCCGCCTGCGCCACCCCGCTCGACATGGCGAGCGCGCCGCCCACGGCGGCTACGGAGATCAGGCTCTTCCTGGTGACCTGTCGCATGGTTGACTCCTGCATTCGTTGCTTGCGAAATGCGCACAGGCGGCTCTACGGACTCACGTCCTGGGCACACCTGCTCGACCAGAAACCCGACGACCCCGGAGCGCATGGCGCGCACTCCGGGGTCATGGCATCCGCCTCGGGTTGAGACAACGACGTCAGTCGTTGACGCAGGTGTTGCCGAAGGTGGGGTTCAGCAGCCCGATGATGTCGATGGTGTTACCGCAGAGGTTGATCGGAATGTGGATGGGCACCTGAATAACATTGCCGGACAGGACACCCGGGGAGCCCACGGCGGCGCCCTTGGCACCGGCGTCGGCGACGGCCACACCTGAACCGGCGAGGACCAGACCACCGGTGGCAGCCGCGGTAGCGACAACCTTCTTGAGCATTCTTCCTCCTTGTTGGCAATGCGGTCCCAGCCGCGGACCGCATCACCTGTAACGAGGAGGGAGGAATCGGGCAACGACCCGGGGCACGCATTCACCCTTCCTGAGTACACACGTACACCCGGACGATTCCGACATCGGGCGGCGTTCCGGTCAGCCCGTCAGCACTGGTCCAGGAACCGGTCCAGCACCCGTACGCCGAACTTCAGCCCATCCACCGGCACCCGCTCATCGACGCCGTGGAACATTCCGGCGAAGTCCAGCTCCGGCGGCAGCTTCAGCGGTGCGAAGCCGAAGCATCGGATGCCCAGATCGTCAAAGTGCTTGGCGTCGGTACCGCCGGAGAGCATGTACGGCACGGCCCGCGCGGCCGGGTCCTCGGCTTTGAGCGAGGACCGCATCGCCTCGACGAGCGCCCCGTCGAAGGTGGTCTCCAGAGCCTTGTCGGCGTGGTCGTCCGTACGTTTCACCTTCGGCCCGAGGATGCGGTCCAGATCGGCCAGGAACTCCTCCTCGTATCCCGGCAGAAAGCGGCCGTCCACATGTGCGGTCGCCTGCCCGGGGATCACATTGACCTTGTAGCCGGCGCCGAGCTGGGTCGGTGCCGCGGTGTTCTGCAGCGTAGCGCCGATGATCTTGGCGATGCCGCCCAGCTTGGCGAGCGTCTCCGCCATGTCCTCGGGATCCAGCTCGGTGCCGAGGGCGTCGGAGAGCTCATCGAGGAAAGCCCGTACGGTCTTGGTGGGCCGGACCGGGAACTTGTGCCGGCCGAGCCGGGCCACCGCCTCGCACAGCTCGGTGATCGCGTTGTCGGTGTTGGTCATCGAACCGTGCCCGGCGGTGCCCTCGACGGTGAGCCGCATCCAGTGCATGCCCTTCTGGGCGGTCTCGATCAGATAGAGCCGCAGATTCTCGTTGACGGTGAACGAGAACCCGCCGACCTCGCCGATCGCCTCGGTGACCCCCTCGAAGAGCCCGGGGTGCCGGTCGACCAGGTGCCGGGCGCCGTACACACCCCCCGCCTCCTCGTCCGCGAGGAACGCGAGCACGATGTCACGCGGGGGCCTGCGTCCGGTGCGCAGCCGATCGCGTACGACCGCGAGGGTCATCGCGTCCATGTCCTTCATATCGACGGCACCACGCCCCCAGACGCAGCCGTCGGCGATCTCCCCGGAGAACGGGTGATGGGCCCAGTCATCCGCGTTGGCCGGAACCACATCCGTGTGCCCATGGATGAGCAGCGCGGGCCGGGAAGGGTCCTCGCCCTCGATTCTGGCAACGGTCGAGGCCCGCCCCGGAAGCGATTCGAAGATCTGCGGCTCCAGCCCGACCTCGGCGAGCTGCTCGGCCACATACTCGGCGGCGGCCCGCTCGCCGGGGCCTTCGTTGTTGCCGTAGTTGCTGGTGTCGATCCGGATGAGATCGCGGCAGATGTCAACGACCTCATCCTCGCTGGTAGCGACGCTGCCTGCCGTGGTCGAGCTCGACTCGCTCACACTGCCTCCTCCTGTAGCGGGGTCCGCCCCCATCCTCCCGCCTTCGCCTCCCCGCCCCAAGGGCCAGGGGTGATCGCCGGGGCCGATTCCAGTGCTATGGTTGACGGCGTCGTGAGCGGCCAGGGCCGCGCGGCACCACCGGTCCGGGTGGCGGAATGGCAGACGCGCTAGCTTGAGGTGCTAGTGCCCTTTAACGGGCGTGGGGGTTCAAGTCCCCCCTCGGACACAGACCGTAACTCCCTCTTGTGCGGGTCGAGGCAAGCCTCGGCCCGCACAAGCTGTTTTCCGGGCTCGTACGCCCCGGCGGCGGGTGGGGGTATTGAGCCACGGCAGGCGACGCCTGCTGAGGGCAGCATCAGAACGCGAGGGCCGGCACCAGCTGGTGGTGACCCTCGCGTTGTCGGTCATGCGGCGGGACGGTTATGCGGGGCCTCCCTTCGCCGCGTCCTCCTCGTCGATGATTTCCGCGTCCACAACCTCCTCGTCACCGGAGCCCTCGCGTGCCTCCGTGCCGGTGGTTTCCTGCTGTTGCTCCTGCGCCCGGGCGTACAGGGCCGAGCCGATTTTCTGGCTTGCCTCGGCGACCTTCTCGGTCGCGGTGCGGACGGCAGCTGTGTCGTCGCCCTTGAGGCTTTCCCTGAGGTCCGAGACAGCGGATTCGGTCTCCTGCTTGGCGTCCGCCGGGATGTTGTCGGCGTTCTCCCGCAGGAGCTTCTCGGTCTGGTAGACGAGCTGCTCGGCGTGGTTGCGGGTCTCGGCGGCCTCGCGCTTCTGACGGTCCTCGTCCGCGTGCCGCTCCGCCTCACGGACCATGCGGTCGATGTCCTCCTTCGGCAGCGCCGATCCACCGGTGATGGTCATGCGCTGCTCCTTGTTGGTGGCGAGGTCCTTGGCGGAGACGTGCATGATGCCGTTGGCGTCGATGTCGAAGGTGACCTCGATCTGCGGGACGCCGCGCGGGGCGGGCGGCAGACCGGTCAGCTCCAGCATGCCGAGCCTCTTGTTGTACGCCGCGATCTCCCGCTCCCCCTGGTAGACCTGCACATTCACGGAGGGCTGGTTGTCCTCGGCCGTGGTGAAGATCTCCGAGCGCTTGGTCGGGATCGTGGTGTTGCGCTCGATCAGCTTGGTCATGATGCCGCCCTTGGTCTCGATACCGAGGGACAGCGGGGTGACATCCAGCAGCAGAACGTCCTTGACCTCACCCTTGAGCACACCGGCCTGGAGCGCGGCGCCGATGGCGACCACCTCATCCGGGTTGACGCCCTTGTGCGGCTCCTTACCGGTGAGCTCCTTCACCAGATTGGTCACTGCGGGCATCCTGGTCGAGCCACCGACGAGGATCACGTGGTTGATATCGGAGACCTTGATCCCGGCGTCCTTGACCGCCTGGTGGAACGGTCCCTCGCAGCGTTCGAGCAGGTCGGCGGTGAGCTGCTCGAACTGCGAGCGCGTGAGCCGCTCGTCCAGGTGCAGCGGGCCCTCGGACGAGGCGCTGATGTACGGCAGGTTGATGTTCGTCTCGGTGGTGGCCGACAGCTCGACCTTGGCCTTCTCCGCGGCCTCGCGTAGCCGCTGGACCGCCATCTTGTCCTTGGACAGGTCCACGCCGTAGCCGTTCTTGAACTGCTTCACCAGGTGGTCGACGACCCGCTGATCCCAGTCGTCGCCGCCCAGGTGGGTGTCCCCAGAGGTGGACCTCACCTCGACCACGCCCTCGCCGATGTCCAGCAGCGACACATCGAAGGTGCCACCACCGAGGTCGAAGACCAGGATGGTCTGGTCGTTCTCCTTGTCCAGGCCGTAGGCCAGCGCCGCGGACGTCGGCTCGTTGATGATCCGCAGGACATTCAGACCCGCGATCTCCCCGGCCTCCTTGGTCGCGGTGCGCTGGGAGTCGTTGAAGTACGCGGGCACGGTGATGACGGCGTCCTTGACGTCCTCGCCCAGGTAGGACTCGGCGTCGCGCTTGAGCTTCTGCAGCACGCGAGCGGAGATCTCCTGTGCCGTGTACCTCTTGCCGTCGATGCTGCCCGACTCCGGGAAACGCCAGTCGGCCTCACCCATATGGCGCTTGACCGAGCGCGCCGTGCGCTCCACATTCGTGACTGTCTGACGCTTGGCGACCTCCCCAACCAGCAGATCTCCGCTCTTGGCGAAGGCCACTACCGATGGTGTGGTCCGCGAACCCTCCGTGTTGGCGATGACGCTGGGCTCACCGCCCTCCAGCACGGCGACCACCGAGTTGGTTGTCCCAAGGTCGATACCGACCGCTCGTGCCATCTCAGGTCTCCTCCTCCGACCATGTCACGTGCCACCAGGCGCGGGCCGGTGTTGGGGACGCCGACTCCCACACGGGCACTGGGCTTCCGGCTTTGATCGGGGCGGCAGGGTTCACAGCCATCCGCCTCCTGAGATCCATCGCGGGCCCCATAGGGCACCGCCGCGTCGAGGCCTGATCGCTGTGTACCGCTGTGGCGGCTCCACCCGGACGGGACCGCCGCAGCGGCGGCTCGGTCACGGGTCCGCCTGCCGGGGCTTGTGGGGTATCCATGACCCGCACCCGGACGGGACGGCCACGCGGAGCGCTGGGCTTGCGATTCCTGCGGTCGCGCTCCGCGTCGTAGGCCGATCGCTGCGCCGGGTCATGGAGCGTTTCGTATGCGTCCACCACTTCGGCGAAGCGCTCCGGGGCTTCCGGCTGGCTGGGCCGGGAGTCCGGGTGGAGCGAACGCACCAGCGTGCGGTAGGCCGACGTGATCTCCCGCGCGGAAGCCGACGGCTCTATGCCCAGCACACCGTAGTGGTCCCGCCACGCCGCCACCGCGATCACCTCCCGTCTGCCGGGACCGTCGCTCAGAGTCAGGGGCCGCTCCGCATGAAACCTCTAACACTTCTTAGATAAAATCTGCGCAGGACATTGTCAAGGCGCCCACAAAGAGGTATATGACCCATAAGGGACACTACCCGCCATAAGGTACGAGTTGGAAGCTGTCATACGTTGAGACTGTCATACGTTGAGAGGGGTGTGACCGATGGTGCTGATGCGTACCGATCCCTTCCGCGAACTCGACCGGCTTACCGAGCGTGTCCTGGGGACGGTCGCCCGTCCGGCCGCCATGCCGCTGGACGCCTACGAGCATGACGGCATGTTCACGGTCCACTTCGACCTGCCCGGTGTGGAACCGGACTCGATCGACCTGAACGTCGAGCAGAACGTCCTCACGGTGCGGGCCGAGCGCCCCGCCCCGGTGGGCGCGGACGTGGAGCTGGTCGTGGCCGAGCGTCCGCGCGGTGTGTTCAGCCGACAGGTCTTCCTTGGAGAGACGCTGCAGCTGGACAAGATCGAGGCGAGCTACGAAGCCGGCGTGCTCACGGTGCGGATCCCCGTCGCCGAAGAGGCGAAGCCGCGAAAGATCGAGATCAGCAGCGGTGGTGGGGCGAAGCAGATCCCCAGCTGACCGCCCAGGGACGAAGCCCGAGGTTGCTGGCCCGCACGGGCCACCGCCTCGGGCTTTTGACGCCGTCGCCCCGCGCCTCAGCTTCCGTCGCCGGTGGACTGACCGACCGAATCCCCCTCGGCGTCACCGCGCTCATCCCCGCCCCGAGCGGCGGCCAGGTCCGCCTCCAGGTCCTCAACCCTGGCCTGCAGGGCCAGCACACGCCGTACACCGGTCAGAGTGAGGCCCTCGCGAGTCAGCCTGATCACCTCAGCCACCTGGCTGATTTCCCGCCGGGAATAGCGCCGCTGGCCGCCTGCCGAGCGGCGCGGGACCACCACCCCCTGCTCATCGAGGCGCCTGAGGAAGGCCACCTGCACATCGAGCATGGCCGCGACCTGCCCGACCGTATACAGCGGAGCATTCACGTCATCGATCGGCAGCTCCACCACGGGTCTCCCATCCACAAACCAAGGAGAAAATCTGCGTCCCAGCTTACAGGTTTCCTCCGCAGGAGATGGTAGCCGCAGCGGAGATGACCGACCGCCGCGGCCGTGTGCGTGTGCGTGTGCGTGTGCGTGTGCGTGTGCGCATAAGGGTGGCCCCCACGGCGTGTGGAGGAGAACCGTGGAGGCCATGCCTGTTGCGCCGCGAAGCGCAACTCAGTCTTCAGGGTAAATCGCCCCGCCCCGGGACCAGCAATTACCCGCTTACGGATTCCGGCCGCACGAAGCCACCTTTATTGCTCGACCTCTCCCTCATCCGCCCGGTAAGTCCTGGTCCACGTGGCACCGCAGCGGCAGTCAGACTGCTCCAGCAGCTCGCCTTCCTCGGTCACAGCCAGACCGCGGCTGATGCGGACGTGAACATGCTTACTCATAACGGGGGCTTCCTCTTGAGGGACGTTTCTTACCCATGTAAAGGAAGCGATGATACAGGAACCCAGCGACGCTCGAATATTGGAATATGCCGTCACGGAATATCAAGAAAGAAAAACGGAAAGTGAGCTCGGATGGCGTCGTGGCGACAGATGGGCGGGAGCGGAGTCAGTCATTGACGGGAGGTAATAGTAGGCAGGGGACAGAGTGCGGGCGCAGGGGTGTGAGGAAGGACACCCGCGGTCCTGAAGGCTTGTGCGGCAGGGGAGTTGGGGCGCCGGGGGCGGGCCGTGGCAAGGCAGTCAGTTCCAGTGCCGGGGAGCATCTGTGAGCATGGGGGATCGCCGGGCCCGCACCGTTGCGGAGCCAGCACGCCGAGCCGCTGTCTGCCGCTCGACTTGCCCCGAGCCCCCGGGCGGGCCCCCCGACCAAGCCTTTCACTATGCCTTCATCTTCTGCGATGCCCTCTTCTGCTGCCCCTGTCCCTGATACCGCCCCCGATCCTGCCGAGTCCGCGCCGCCCTCCAGACTCCGCCTCGCCCTGCGCCGCCGGAAGGCCGGGCAGGGCGAGGACCGTAAGCCGTGGCGGTGCCTGCGGTATCCCAGCATGCGACTGTGGTCCGCCGCGAATCTCGTCTCCAATGCCGGCACCTGGATGCAGATGGTGGTCCAGAACCTGCTGGTGCTCCAGATCACCGGTTCCGCCGCGCTGACCGGTGTATCGGTGGCCGTGCAGGCCGCGCCCGGCCTGCTGCTCGGCCTCGCGGGCGGTGCCGTCGTGGACTCCTGGCCCCGTAAGCTCACCGCTACGGTGAGTCAGGCCGTGCTGGGGCTCGTCGCCTTCACCACGGCCTCTCTGGTGGCCTTCGACATCCTGAACGTGCCACTGCTCCTGACGCTGGCCGCGGTCACCGGACTGATCGCCACGGTGGACGGTCCGGCGTGCGCGCTGCTGGGCAACGACCTGGTGGAGGCCAAGGACGTACCGTCCGCCATCGCGCTCGGCTCCATGGTGCACAGCGTCGGCCGTCTGGCCGGCACCGCGCTGGCCGGTGTGGCGGTGGCCTGGTTCGGCACCGCCGCCGCGTACGCCGCCAATGGGCTGTCGTTTCTTGTGGTCGCCGCCGTCATTCCGTTCCTCCGGCCGGTGGCCAAGGCGCTCGATCGCCCCGCCGAGCCCGCCGGGGAGAAGCCGCAGCGGAAGAAGCGTGGCAGCTCCCGTGAGGGGCTGGCGTTCTTCCTCCGCAGGCCACAGCTGGTCGCCCTGGCGGGGATCACCGGGCTGGCCGCGATCTTCGGCCGGAACTACGGGCTGACGCTGGCCGTTCTGGTCACGGGTCCGCTGGCCGGCGGTGCGGGGGACTTCGGAACCGTCTCCACCGTCCTGGCCATCGGCGGCATGACGGGAGCGGTGCTCGCCGGACGGCTGCGCAAGCCGTCTGTCCGGCTGGTGGCCACCCTGGCCGCCACCGGGGCGCTGCTCCAGATCGCCGCCGGACTCTCGCCCACGCTGTCCGTGCTGATCCTGCTGGTGGGCCTGATGGCCATCGCGGAGTCGGTCTCCGATACCGCGGGCGCCACCGTGCTGCAGACGGACCCGCCCGCCCATATGCGTGGCCGGGTCCTCGGGGTCTGGCGGAGCGCGAGCACCGGCTGGGGGCTTATCGGTCCTCCGCTGCTCGGTGTGCTCATGGAGCTGGCGGGTGCCCGTGGTGCCCTGGTCATCGGTGGCCTGGTCATCATTGGTGCCACCGGTGCGGGCGCGCTGCTGCGCAGCCGCCGCCGTACCGAGCCCGTGGCCGTGGTTCCCGCCCCGCGCCGGCCCGCCTCCGAACCGGTGCGGGAGCTGGCCCAGGTGGCCTGAGCACGGGCCGCCGGTGAACGGGAATCTGCCCACTTCGACCTCTGGACCACAGTGACTGTCAATCTCTCGTCCGTCATAGCCGCCACTACCCGGTGGCTGACCCGGGCCTACCCCGCGGCGGAAGGCGCGCTGAGCGGCACCCTTGCCGAGGCACAGGCGCGGCAGGCAGTCACGGTCGCGGCGTGGCTGCGCTACCCGACGGCCGTGGACGCCGAGCTGGTCATGGTGGTGGGGCCGGGCGGTTCCGGACGGCTCGACCAGCTCTGCGGTGCCGACCCCTCCGGGTCCGAAGACGGGGAGTACGCATGGCGCACCTGGGTGGATGAGGTCCTCGTCAGCTGGGCTGCCTGCCTGCTGACATCGCCCGCCCTGGCGGACGCCGCGGTGGCCGAGATCACCGCCAGTGAGCATGCGAGCGGTTCGCCCGTCGCCTTCCGCCGCCTGACCGCACCCGATGCGCTCGACCGGGCGGCCGCGCCGCTGCTGCGGCATCCGGATCTGCTGGCTCCGGTCGCTGATCTGCACCGCGCCGAGCTCCGGCGGCGTCTCGGCCCGGAGCAGGACCCGGACGGTGACCCGGAGAGCATCACGGCCGACTGACGGACCCGCCCCTCCGCGGGAGCGATGTCGGCGTTTCACGTGATGCGCTCCGGGGACCCGATTGCCGGGTTCGCGAAGCGGGACACCGGCAGGAGGTGGCCGCTATGACGGCCAAGGCGGGCGAGAAGGCCCAGAAGACAGGCGACTTCTACTGCGCCAAGTGCGATGGCAAAGTCCATGTGCAGCAGGGCGACAAGATTCCGAAGTGCCCGAATGGCCACACGGAATTCGAAACCCGGCGCCACGAGCCCGATACGAAGACATAGGGCCCGACGATGAGACTGTCCTTCCTTGAACCGCTGTACGCGCGCCCGGGCCCGTATGCCTCGGTCTGTCTGGACACCTCGCGTGACATCGACGATCCGGAGAGGGCCATCGAGCTGCGCTGGCGGCATCTGCGCGACGATCTGGTGGAGCAAGGTGCCGATGACGGGACCGTGCAGGCCCTGGCGGATGCGGTGGGCACCGACCGGGATGTGCCCGGACGGCACGGGCAGGCGCTGTTCGCGGCACACGGGCAGGTTCTGCTGTCGGAGGAACTGCCCGAACCACCGGCACAGGACCTGGCACGTTTCGCCCCGCTGCCGGAGGCGATGCCGCTGGCCCTTCAGCACGCCCCCGACATCACGTACGCGGCCGTCGTCATCCACCGCATCGACCGGCGGGACAGCGGCGCCGACCATGATGAGCTGGACGTGGATCTCCAGATCGGGCAGTGGCCGCTCAGCAAGGTGCGGCCGGGCGCCCGTGTCCACCGGCACTTTCGTTTCGCGTCGGACGCGTGGCAGGAGGGCGCGGCACGGGTTGTCGATGACCTCGTTGATCCCACGCGTCAGGACGCCGTCGAGGCGGTCGTCGTCTGCGGAGAGGTGTGGGCGCGTGGCGTCCTGATCAACCGCATGCCCGTAGCCCTGCGTGAACGTGTCGAGACGCTGGAGGAGGACGGCGGGCGGACCCGGGAAACGGACCGGGCGCTGCTGGAGGAGGAACTGAACGGCCTGTTCCAGGGGCGTATGAATGACCAGGACGCGGCTTTGACGGAGACATTCCTGGCCCAGCGTGCGGCCCGGGGCGGGAGTGAGGTGGAGGGGAAGGCAGCGGCCATCGAGGCCTTGCAGCGTGCTCAGGTACGGGCCCTCCTCATCAATCCCGCCGCGGACTTGTCGGAACCGGTGTGGGTGGGTGCGGAGCCGGCGCAGATTGCTCTGGCCGCCGCGGACCTCCGGCATTTCGGGGTCGGCGCCGTCGCGGAGCAGACGGCCAGCGCCGCGCTGCTCCGCGCACTCGTCGGCACCGGTGCCCAGCTGGTCGTGGTACCGGACGAGCGGCTGACGATGGACGGCCGGCTGGGCGTCCTGCTGCGCTACACCGAACGCCACGCGGCGCCGTGACCTGAACGGAGCAGGAAGGGGAAGCCATGATCACTCATGAACGGCTGGTCGAGACCGTCGCGACCGAGGCCCAGCTGAACCGGTCGGAGGAAGCCACCCATGTGGCCAGAACGGTCCTGGCCGACCTCAGCCTCCGCCTCGGCATGCCGGACCGACGGCGCCTGCAGCGAGCCCTGCCCGCCGCCGACCGCGACGCCGCATACGCCACCGTCCCCACGCGGACCGGTGGAGCCGTGGAGTTCTTCCACGACATCGGCGAACATCTGGGCACCCCACCCGAGCGCGCCCGCTATCTGGCCAGGACCGTGCTGTCCACCCTGCGCGCCTCCGACCCCGAGCTCGTGGATGACATCGGCGGGCACCTCCCGCCCGACATCGCCGAGCTGTTCGCCGAAGCCGAGCCCGATCCCGCGCGTCAGCACCCTGCCACGCCCGCCCCGGCGCCGCTGACCGTGGAGGAGGTGAACGAAGCCCTGCGCATCCGGCCGGACTGGAGCGGCGACACCCGCCGCCTGGAGCGCACCGTGACCCTGCCGGCCGACCGCGTCCAGCCGCTGCTGCGCCGGGTCAAGCTGAACACCCGCGACCTGGGCCATCGCTTCGACTACCGCGTCGCCGGGGGGACGATCACCTTTGTGCTGTACACCCGCTCGGTGGGGGCGGTCACCGAGCCGGATCTGCGGCTGGCCGACGCGATTGACGCGACGGTCAACGCCTTCGGATCGGGCGGATAGACGCGGACAGAGCCTCACGAGGCAGCGGCCCGGCCGGGTGCGGGACGTGGGTCCCGCGGTGGCTGCCCAGCCGCCGCCGTACGCCGTCGACCAGCCGCCGCGCCGTAAAGGAGGCGCCGTAGACGAAGCGCATCGACGGCCCGAAGGACGGCGCGGTCAGCAGTCCGGCGAAGAACAGCCCGGGCAGGGATGACTCAAAGCGAGCGGTCAGTTCTGGGGCCCGGCTCCGTCCGACGGTCCGCAGCGTGTCGCGCCGCATCGGCTCGAGCAGCTGGAGCCGCCGCAGATCGGGGGTGAAGCCCGTGGCGGCGATCACATGGTCGGTCTCCAGTGTCGTCGTCTCTCCGTTCGCGCCGGTGAGCTCGAGCCGTACGCCCGATCCGGCGGGTCCGGCCGCCCGCAGCTGATGTCCCAGCAGCACGGGGACCCCTGCCTCGAAGCGTTCACGCAGCCACCAGGCGCCGGCCGGCCCCAGTGCGGTGGCGGCGATACGCACCCGTGTGAAGGCCGGGAGGCGGCGGACCGCCCAGGGGATCTCCGACCAGACCCAGCTGGGCCAGCCGGTGCCCAGTCCGCAGTGCGGGTCACGGAGGGCGCGCAGTGAGCCGCGGTGCAGGGGCTGCGGCGGGGTGTTCCAGTTGATGCGGTCGGCGCGGGCGACGATACGGGCCCGGGCGCCCTGTTCCGACAGCAGCGCCGCGGTTTCCAGGGCCGCCTGTCCCGCGCCGATCACCGTGACGTCCTTGCCCCGGAAGAGCGAGAGATCGCGGTGGTGGCTGCTGTGTGAGACGAGTCCGGCGGGCAGCGAGCACAGCGCCTCAGGGCGGTTGACGAACGGCATCACCCCGACCGCGAGTGCGACATTGCGGGCAAGAACGCTCTCGCCCTCCGCCGTCTGCACCAGGTAGCCGTCGGCGTGCGGCCGGACCGCGGTGACGGTCTGCTCCTCGATCCTCGGTGTGGCACGCTCCCCGAACCACAGGCCGTAGTCGGTGAAGGTTCCGATCGGCAACGGGCTGCCATGCTCCGCCGTGAGATTCCGCTCGGCGCAGTAGGCGGCGAGGGTGTGTTCCCCCGAGGGGTCGGACAGATTGGACGACCAGGGCTCGGACTTGAGGAACATGCCCTCAGGCATATGGTCCCGCCATGACGCCATGGGCCGGCCGAAAACACGCAGCTCCAGTCCGGCTGCCGCAGCGTGTGCGGCGACCGACAGCCCATAGGGGCCGGCGCCCACCACTACCAGGTCATACATGGATGGTTCCCGCTCTCTCATCGTGGGGGTGTCGCAGGGTCGTTGTGCTGGCCGGCCGGGTGACTGCCGTTCGGCACAGCCCCTTTCGTACGCCTCGGGCCAGCCAGGCGGCGGCCATGGCGAGGAACGGCACCGGATCGTCGGCGGCGAACCAGGCGGTCTCCGTGGAGCGGACGCCGCCAGCGGCGCCCGCTGGCGGCCGGTCGTCCGGTGGCCGCGTCATGGTGGCGGAGGCCAGCGAGGACAGCACCGCGTAGTTCTCCACCAGAAAGATCCGGCCCGGTGCGCTTCTCAGCCGGGGAACGGCCCGGCCGGTGAGGTCCAGATGCAGGGCGCGCACCACATCGAGGCCGGACCGGTCGGTGAAGAGGCGGAACTGCGCGCCGGGCCGGGGGTTGAAGTCGAGCAGATGGTAGGCGCCGGTGGAGCTGTCCAGCCGGAAGTCAAGATCCAGGATTCCCCGGTAGCCCAGCTGGCCCGCCAACCGGCACGCGGAGTCCTCCACCTCGGTGTTGGGCAGCCATCGGCCCATCGCTGTGAGCCCCGTACGCACCGGCCATGAGCGCTCCTTACGGCCCGCTCCGCCGATGAGGCAGACCGCGCCGTCCGTGAAACAGCCGTGGAAGAACCAGTCGGTCCCGCGTCCGCCGGGCAGATGCCGCTGAAACAGCAGTCGGCTGCCCGCCTGTTGGTTCCGCTCGTACAGCCGCTGGGCCTCATCCGGGGTACGCACCAGTGTGGTGCTGCGCAATCCTGCCGCTGGCGGCAGCAGCCAGGGGCGGCTCCACTTCGCCACCATCGGCAACCCGAGGTCCTCGGCGGACGCGACGGCCTCGGCCGCGCTGTGCGGAATCACGGTCGGCGGATGCGGGATGCCCAGACGGCGGCAGAGCCCGGCCAGCTCCGCCTTGTCGGCCACCTGCTCGGGCAGCCCGGCGGGCTGCGCGGGCAGCAGGAACCGGTCCATGAGCCGGTTGGCAAGGTGCGCCACGGCGATCGCGCTCAGATCGTCCATGGGAATCAGGACCGCCGGCCGGCCAATACGCTCGGAGATCTGACGCAGCGTCTGAAGCAGTGGCACACCCGGCGCACCGTCCTGGGGATGCGTGTATGTCCGGTGCAGATACCGGGAACGGCTGACGGGACCGCACGCGGGTTCTGCAAAGACGTGCACCTCGATTCCCGCGCGTCCCAGTGATCTGACCGCGCCCAGGGTGCCGTGGTGAAAGGGATTCCGATCGAGCCGGAGCAGCAGGACGGGCACATCGGTGTCGAACGATGACATGGCGGTGAGTCCTTCACTTCGGTGGGCCGAGCGGGGGACGGAGTTCGCGAATGGGCTATGGATAAGCATTCGGGCAGCCCGTCAGGAAGATCTCCTGATTACTGTCAAAGGCGTGACCGCACCGATCCAGGAGCATGCGGAAACGGGAGCGTCCGGAAAGGAGTCACCATGTCCCACCCACGCCGATGGCTGGCGGGCGCCTGTGTCGGAGCGATCACGGTAGGCCTGTTCTTCAGCACCACCCTCACCACCATCCAGGACAGCGGTCACGACATCACCGATGGCCGTAACGGGTCCCCGACCCCCGCACCGTCCGCTCCGGCATCCGCCTCGGCCTCCCCATCGGCACCCGCCACCGGGGGCACCGCGGCCATGGGGGCATTCCTCCACTCGGGCCCGGAAGGCGTACGCCGGATGGCCGAACTGCAGAGCTGGCTGGGCGGCGCGGAGCTGCGGGTGGGGCACACCTATCTGCCCGGTGACCTCTGGTCCAATATCGAGGGCCGGCCGTCCTTTCTGCAGGCCTGGGCCCAGTGGCGTAAAGACGATGACGACCGGCTCTTCGTGCTCAATGTCCCGATGCTGGAGCGCAATGAGGAAGGCGTACCCGATGCCGAGGTCCGGCGGCTGCTCAGGGCGGGCGCTCGGGGCCGCTTCGACCACCACTTCCAGAAGCTGGCCGACCGGCTGGTCCGTATGGGCGTTCCCGACACGGTGATCGTGCTCGGGTGGGAGATGAACGGCGACACCTACACACACCGCTGCGGCCCGGACCCGGAGGCGTGGAAGGCATATTGGAAGCGCATCATCACCACTATGCGCTCGGTGCCGGGCCAGAAATTCCGATTTGATTTCGCGCCCAACCGCGGTGAGGACGCCATCGCGTGGACCAAGTGTTACCCGGGCGATGATGTTGTGGACATCATCGGTATGGACTCCTACGACCAACCGCCCGGAAAGACCTTCGACGACCAGGTGAAGCAGCCCTACGGGCTCCAGCACCAGGTGGATTTCGCCGCCGCTCACGGCAAGCCCATCTCGTACCCGGAGTGGGGGCTGTTCCGGAACGGCGACAACCCTGAGTACATGCGCCGGATGCTGGAGTGGATGGACGAGCACCAGCCGCTCTACCAGACCATCACCGACTACTGTCCGCACGGCGTGTGGCAGTGCCGGGTCAATCCCAGGTCCTCGGCGGTGTTCCGGTCCGCGCTGTCCCCGAAGACAGCCCCCACGCCTCAGCGGGACCCCGAGCCGACCCCGGTGCCCGACGCGGCGCGCGACCCCAGCTGTAAGCCGCTGGAGCTGGGCGAGTGGGTCGAACGGTGGCTCGGTGACCGCAAGCTGTGCATCCGCCTCGGCTGGAACAACGGCTGACGGTCGCGGGGCCCTTCCGGCTGAGCCGGACGGGAGCGGCAACGGCTTCACCTCTTCGTACCATCCGCACGCCAGCTGTTCAGCCGGGAACGCCATCTGCCTACGGCCGGCATCTTCGTCCGGACGGCTTCGGCCGCCAGGGACCGGCCGGCCACCTGGGCCGCGTGCAGCCCGAGCGCGGGGGCCAGTGCGTGCCGGGCGAGCAGAAACCGCTGGTTGATGACGGTCTCCGGTCGCCAGTGGCGCTTGTACGGCTCGGTGCCGCGCAGCATGCTGAGCACGCTGCGGCCGGTCTCGGTCACATGGCGGGCATCGTGGCGCAGCAGCATGGTCGTGATGTCCACCTTCCTGGCCCGCAGTTCGGGATGGGCGCCGTAGAGGTAGCCGCCGGCCAGGTCCGCGGACATCAAGGTCATGTCCGTGGCCACCACTTCGCCGCCCATCCGGTACTCGGTGAGGAGAGCATCGCCGCTGCTGACCATCTGGGTGGTGGCCCGTACCAGATGTTCCGCGAAGCGCGGCCTGAGGTGTTCGGGGGTCACGCCCCGGCCCTGCCACTGCAGGCCATGCAGCCTGAGCATGGTGTTCACGGCCTTCGGGACCTCGTGTCCCGGCACAACGCGCTCCTCGATGTCCAGGGCCTCCAGTTTGCGCAGCTTGGCGCGGAACCTTCGGGCGCTCGGACTGGGCAACCGTTTCAGCAGCTCGGGCAGGGGAGCACCGGGCAGCTCCAGGCACTCCGAGTCCCGCAGCCGCAGACGTAGCCCGGGCCAGCAGTCGTAAAGCCGCTCGGCGGCGGCTCCGGGGCGTACCTCACGCAGATCGATCAGGGCGCACCGCGCGGCGTGCCACAGGCCCCGGGCGAGACCGGCCGCCGCGGTGGAGGCGCAGGAGTCGTCCAGCAGAACATCGGAGAAGTCGGAGATGTCCCCGCCGAGGGGCACCAGCAACGGCAGCGGCCGGAACGACAGCATCAGCGGGGCGACACCGATCAGCCGCCCCGCCCGTCGTACCAGCACCAGGCGCAGCCGTCCCGGGATGCCGTACGACAGCCACCAGGAGTGCAGCCAGGGGTGGCTCTGGAATGGGGTGGCGGCCCCGCAGCGCCGGTGCAGTTCATTCCATCGCGGGCCCAGCGCCGCGAACTGTCGCGGGTCGCGGCACAGCGTCACGGACAGTCCTGACGCACGCTGATCGGCCGTCATCGCGCCCCTTCCATTTCCTTCCCGGCCGGTTCCCGCACCCCGGTGGTCCGCGCTGGAGTATCTGGTGCCGGAGCACTCTGCGCTGAGGTGTTCTGCGCCGAGGTGTTCTGGACCGGGGCCGGCAGAGCGGAAATCGCCGAGCGGCGGCCGCCGAGCGGGCGCACGAGCTGGAACAGACCGCCCACCAGTCCCCCGGCGCAGCCGCCGACGGCGGCGGAGAGGGCGGCCGAGGGGGAGGAGGGGGCGGTGGGTGTGAGCGCTTCAGCGAAGAGCACCAGCCGTACCCGGGTGCTCTTCGCGGACTCGTTGCCGTTGCGGGTCAACGCCCGCGCCACCGCGTTGGCGAAGTCGGCTGCCCGCTCGGCCCGGGTGTCGGTGCCGGTGATCTCAATGACCGGTGCGTCCGGTGAGGTGGCCGAGCGCACACTTTTCCGCAGGGCGGCCGCTGGCACTCCAGCCGCCACCCGGGCGTCCCGGAGGACGGCGCCGCTGGTGGCGACTCGGCCATAGGCCTGTGTGAAGCCGAGTGCTGTCGCTGAGTCAGCGCGTGCGCCCGGCACCACGACCACATAGCCGGTGGCGGTGTACTGCGGGGTTCTGAGCATTCCGTAGGCGCCTCCGCAAACCACCCCCAGCAGGAGGCAGAGCGCGGCCGGCCACCAGCTGGGCAGTGGCGTGAGCCACGAGCGCAGACGGCTGATCGGTCCAGGTGCACAGGGCTCGGACCGGACGGTCCCGGTCGGGTCGGTCATGGCGGTACTCACCTCTTCAAGTGGGGCCGGGCGGTGCGGGTGGCGCGTTCGTAGATGCTCATCAGGCGGTCAGCACTGCGGCTGATGTCATAGCGGTCCACCGCGGCGGGTACGGACAGCCGACGGATCCCGGCTTCCTGCTGCTCCCGCAGAGCGGCGGTCAGCTCGGCGCTGCCCGGTCCGATCCGGCGCGCGCCGGGGGCCGCGTCCGGCGGCAGCTCATCGATCGCCGGGCAGGTGACATGGAGGACGGGGAGCCCGGCCGCGAGCGCTTCGAGCACGGCGAGGCCGAAGGCTTCCTCGGCGGACGGAGATACGAAGACATCCATGGCGGCGAGCAGTCCGGGCAGGTCCGGGCCCGCGTCGGAGGTGGCCGCGACGGCTCCGTCACGCTCTCCCAGCAGCCGGACCCGGTCAGCCGCGCCGAGCCGGGCCGCCAGCCGCTCCAGGGCGGCCCGCTCCGGTCCGTCGCCGACCAGAAGCAGCCGCGCCTGGGGCAGTGCGGCGACGGCCCGGACCAGCACCTCGAAGCGTTTGCCGGGCACCAGCCGTCCCACGCCGCCGACGACGAAGACATGCTGCGGCAGGCCGATCCGGGCCCGGGTGTCTTTGCGCGCGGCGGGGTTGAAGCGGAAGCGGCCTGCCTCGATGCCGTTGGGCACCACCTCGATACGCGGGCCGGGGACGCCCCAGTCACGCAGCCGCCGGGCGACGGTGGCGGACACCGCCACGGTGGTGGCACCCAGCTTCTCGGTGGCCAGATACAGCGCTCGGGTCCCACGGGTGAGCGGGCGGCCCTCGATCCGGGCGTCACCCAGTGAGTGCTCGGTGGCGACCACGGTCCGAACTCCGGCCAGCCGGGCGGCGATCCGGCCATAGACACAGGCCCGGTAGAGATGGGTGTGGACCAGGTCATAGCCGTCGTCCCGGATCAGCCGGGCGAGCCGGGGAAGCGCCGGCAGATCGCGGTTGCCCGTCATACCCAGATCGGTGACGCGCACGCCATCGGCCCGCATGCCCGCCGCCACGGCACCGGGGTTGGTCAGGGTGATGACATCACAGGACAGCGGCAGCCGCCGGAGCAGCAGCCGCAGTTGCTGCTCGGCGCCGCCGACGCCAAGCCCGGTGATGATGTGCAAGGCCCTCACCGGCCGCCTCCCGGGTTCGGGGACCCGAGGGGGGCGGCCGGCTCAGCGGGCAGTGCACGGCGGCGCACCGGGTGGAGCACTCTCTTGAGGTACAGGCGCCCGGTGGTGTCCGTGTCACCGATATGGGCACGGGGCAGGGCGTACCGCCCGGTCAGCGGCCCGGGGTCGATGGCGCAGGCGTAGCCGTAGCCCGCGGTGCGTACGGCGTCGACGGCTCGTTTGTCGACGGCGCCATAGGCGTAGCAGAAGCCGTCCGGCGCGCCGCCGGTGATCTCCCGTAGCAGGGCACGGCTGTGCGCCGTCTCCTGCCGCAGTACGTCATCGCCGGCCGTGGTCAGATCCTCGTGGCGCAGGCCATGGGAGCCGATCTCCATTCCGGCGCGCGCGGCGGCACGGATCCCCTCCTCGGTCAGCAGCGGCTTACGCGGGCCCAGGGGGTCCCAGTCATTGCCGCCGCCGAGCCTGCCGGGCAGTACGAACACCGTGGCGGTGTACCCGTGGTGGCGCAGCAGTGGAACAGCGTGCTCGACAAAGTCGGCGTAGCCGTCGTCGAAGGTCAGTCCCACCAGTCCCGCGCTGCGTCCGGCGGCGCGGGCACGCAGCAGCTCACCGACGCTCACCCCGGTCAGGCCACGCTTCCCCAGCCAGGACAGCTGATGGTGCAGCCGGTCGGGAGAGACGGTGATCTGGTAGGGGTCCTCGGTGTACTCGGTCACCGAGTGGTACATCAGCAGCCAGGGCGGGGACAGCCGGTGGCGCAGCAGGGTCTTGGAGGGCGTGGAGCGGCGCGTACGCGCCCAGTCAGCGGACATGGCGGAGCCTTCGTTTGACGGCGGAGATCAGCTGCGGTACTTCCGGTGCCCGTACGGCCAGGGCCGCAGCGGTAAAGACGGCCGGGACGACCAGACAGCCGGCCGCGGCGGTGAGGAGGGTGCCGGGGGTCAGCGGTGCCACCGACCAGCCGACTGCGGCGGCCACCCCGGCGGCCAGTGCCAGCCGGCCGAGGCCGTCCGCCATCCGGCGCACATTGATGGCGATCATGCGAGCGCCCAGACCGCGCAGCAGCAGCAGTGCGGTGGCGGTGATCCCTGCGGCGTTGGCGGCCGCGATGCCATGGATGCCCCAGTGCGGGGCGGCGACCGCGCCGGCCGTCACAGTGATCAGCAGGCCGACGGCCATCGCAGCCGCCGGATACCAGGTGGGGTGCGCCGCGGAGAAGAAGGGCCGGACCAGGGCGCCGACCAGGCTGTGGCCGAGCAGACCGAGCGCGTAGACCCGCATCACGGACGCGGTGGCGGTGGTGTCGCGGGCTTCGAACGCCCCCCGCTCAAAGAGCAGTTCAATGATCTGGGGCGCGTAGGCGACCACATAGGCGGCGCCCAGCAGGACCACGACCCCGGCCAGGGTCAGATCACGCTCCACCCGGCGCCGGGCCCGGTCCGCTTCGCCGTCGGCCATGGCCCGCGCGACCACCGGGAAGGTGACGGTGCAGATCATCAGGGAGAGCACCATCGGCATCTGGGCCACCTTCTGGGCGTAGTTCAGATGCGAGATGGCTCCGGCCGGCAGCGTCGAGGCGAAAAACCTCTCGACCAGCACCTGAGCCTGACGGCTCAGCGCGAACAGCACAACCGGGGCCAGCAGACCGAGGCTCAGCAGCGCGGCGCGATCGGTGGTGGGGGCGGTGCGGTGGCGCCGTCCGCTGCCCCCGTGGGCGCGGACGGACAGCCGCCGCACAAAGGCCGGGAGCTGGACGAGCACCATCAGGGTGCCGCCCGCAGCGACCCCCAGCGCGGCGGCGCGCACCCCGAACAGGGAGTGCAGCGTCAGCATGGTCGCGATGATGCCCAGGTTGTACGCGACGTAGATCGTGGCGGGCGGGACGAAGCTGCGGTGGGCCCGCAGCGCGGCGCTGAAATATCCGGCGGTACCGAAGGTGAGAACGGTGACGGCCGTCAGCCGGGTGCAGTCCACCGCCAGGGAAGGGTCTTCGAGTCCGGGCGTGAGGATCCGTACAAAGAGCGGCGCCCCGACGGCCAGGAGCCCGGCGGCCCCGGCCAGCACGGCGAACAGCCAGGGAAAGGTGGCGGACACCAGGGACCGGACGGGATCCGGGCCGGGCCGGGCCCGGCCGGTACGGAGCAGGGCCCGGCGGGAGAGGGCCAGGCTGAAGGCCGGGACGAGCACCAGGGCCATCGCGTCCTCGATGAGCAGCGTCGAGGCGACTTCGGGCACGGTCCAGGCGACCAGAAAGGCATCGGTGCCGCTGCCCGCGCCGAACAGGTGGGCGATGGTCTGGTCCCGTACGAGACCGAGGAGGGCCCCGGCGGCCGTCAGCACCGCGGTGATCGCCGCCGCTCGGGCGAGGAACCGTCCGAGCGGGGAGGAGGGGGACGGCGGGGCCTGGGCAGCGGTCGTCATATCGCTCACCGGGCGACCGCCTCATCCCCGGTCCGCGCCCCGGGACGCAGAGCCCACCAGGCGACCAGGCCGAACACCACGGCCGTCAGCACGCTTGTGGGGCCCCCGATGTCGGTGTAACCGAAGTCCACGAGCTGCCAAATGAGCAGCCCGGCCGCGATCAGCCCGCAGTCGGCGGCCGGTCCGCGCGGACGCGCGGTGGCGAGCCGCCGCAGTCCGCACGCCAGGAGCGCCGCCCAGCCGCCGACCAGCGCGGTGACCCCGATCAGTCCCTGCTCGCTCAGCACGAGCAGATACATGTTGTGCGGGGAGAGCAGCGGTTCCCGCTGGAACTCCATCCCCGCGCCGGCGGTGTCGCTCGCCGAGGAGAGCCCGACCGAGGCGTGCCCGTCGCGGTGGGCTGGGAAGCCCTTGAGACCCACGCCGGTCGCCGGATGGTCGCGCCACATGCTCACGGCCGCCGCCCACATGGCGTACCGGTCGGTCACCGACCGGTCGGGCGCCGCGGTCACCTGGGTGATGCTGCTCAGTCGCTGTCCGATGAGGTCAGAGCCCACCCCGGCACCGCCCACGAGCACCACGATCGCGGCCATCAGCACAGTGAACGTCCGCAGTGCGAGCCGCAGTCCGGCCAGCAGCAGCACCGCTGTACCCGCCACGGCGGTGGCGATCCACGCGCCCCGGCTGAATGACAGCGTCAGCGGCACCAGCAGCGCGGCGGCGCAGCCGAGGGCGGCGGGCCGGAACCACCGGGGACTGCCCGCCGGCGGCGCCAGCCCCAGACTCAGGGCGATGATCACACCGTGGGATACGACCGTGGCCATGCTCATCACATGCACCGCGCCGAAGGTGCCGACCGCCCGGATGTCCTGACCCTGATACGACGCCCCGGTGCCCGTGAGGTACTGCTGGACCCCGATCGCTCCCTGCACCAGGGCGAGCAGCAGCACGGAGCCCGCGACCAGCCGGAAGTCGCGGCGGCCGCGCAGCAGGAGCAGCAGGGCGGCCGGCACCAGAACGAAGACCTGCAGATACCGGATAAAGCCGGTCAGGCTCGCCGCCGGGTCGCTGGACGCGACGGTGGCGACGGCGAACGCCCCAGCGGGGGCGGCCAGGATCACGGCGGCGGGCCAGCTCAGCGGCCGTGACCGGGCGCGCAGCACACGTACGGCGCAGTACACCACCAGCAGCGCGGAAGCCACGTCCGCGAGGGTGATCCGGCCGGCCGCGCTGGCGTCAGCGGTGTCAACGAGGGCGATGGGGCCGCTCAGCAGCAGCACGGTGGCGACAGCGGGCAGCACCGGCCACAGCGCGGCCAGCCGCTCCCGTACCCTGCTGGACGGCCACCAGGCGACCGCCGGGGTGTGCGACACCGTAGCCACCCTCAGCTACCCCCGAGCCGGACCAGGGAAGCGGCGGTGCGCAGCAGGATCCGCACGTCCTGCCAGAGCGACCAGGTCTCGATGTAGTGGTTGTCAAACCGTGCCCGGTCCTCAATGGAGGTGTCCCCGCGCAGCCCATGGACCTGGGCGAGGCCGGTGATACCCGCCGGCATCCGGTGGCGGGCGGCGTAGCCCGGATAAGTCTGGCTGAACTGCCGGACGAAGTACGGGCGTTCCGGCCGGGGGCCGACCAGGCTCATATCGCCGCGCAGCACATTCCACAGCTGCGGGAGCTCATCGAGCGAGGTACGGCGCAGCAGCCGCCCGACCGGGCTCATCCGGTGGTCGTCCGCGACGCTCCACAAGGTGGCCGACTCATGCTGGTCAGCGGGGAGCAGCGTACGGAACTTCAGCAGGACGAACCGCCGTCCCCCCTCGCCGATACGTTCCTGCCGGAAGATCACCCCGGGGCCGTCGGAGAGCCGGACGGCGAGCGCGCAGGCCAGCAGCAGCGGTGCGGTCGCCACCAGGGCCAGGGCCGCGACGGTGAGGTCCAGGGTCCGTTTCCCCAGAACGCCCGGGCGGCGCCGGGGGGCCGGGTCGATGCGCCGGCAGCCGAAGCCCCACATATGGCCGGCCCCCGGGACCCCGGCCGTGGCGGCGCCGGTGGCCGGATCGCAGTTCACCAGCCACACGGTGCAGCCCTGCGCCAGAAACAGCTGGACCAGGGCCGCGGCCTGTGGGTCCGCTTCCGGGGCGCAGCTGAAGACGGCATCCCGCACGGTGTTCTGGATGACGGCCCGGGTGATGTCCTCAACCGAGGTGAGCGCCGGAAGAGACAGGTCCGGCAGATTCGGCAGATTCGCCGCACCCGGTTCCTGGTCGGGACCGGGCACGACCAGGCCGACCGGGCGCATACCGTATTCGGGGTGCTCATACAGCGTGCTGGTGAGCCGCCGCCCGGCCGGGCCGACACCGACGATCAGCGCGGCACGCGGGTGGCGGCGGTCGGCCGAGCGACGTCCGAGATGCACGGCGCCACGGCCCGCGCAGGCCAGCAGGGAGTGCACCAGTACCAGGCTGAGCAGCATGGCCCAGCCGAAGGCGCGCTCCGGACGCACGGCGGCCAGCACCGCGGCCGTCGCACACCAGGTGGCCGCCGCACGGCCGAACAGCGTGGGCAGCTCATCGAGGGCGGACCCACAGAGTCCGGGCCGGTACAGCCCACCGTGCGCGTTGAGCAGTACGACGATCGGCAGGCCCGGGCCGAGCACGATCAGGGCTTGCTCCGTTCCGCTCACCGCGGTCACGGCGATGGCCGCCGAGAGACAGTCGGCGAGGACGAGCGGCGCGGTGGTCCGGCGTCGGTACGGGCGCTGCCGACTGGGCGGCGTCGCCGGCCAGCCCGCCGATCGGGGAGGGGGAAAGACCGACGTGGCCGCGTGCTTCTGAGCCACCGGACTGGCCATGACCCGACCGGAATTGGGCACGTCCGCGCTCTCCGTCGTCATCGCCTGATGCGCTCCCTGCACTCGGGGTGCGGCAAGCCGAGTAGTTCGCGGTACAGCTCCGATACCGCCGCCGCCGTCCGCCGCACGTCGTAGGTCGTCCGTACGTGTTCCTGGGCCTGCCGACCCAGCCTGTCGCGCAGTTGCGGGTTCATCAGCAGATGGGTCAGCGCCCGGGCGAGCGCCGGTGGCTCCGCTGGCGGCACCAGACAGGCCGGTCGCTGAGCCGGATGCAGGCTTTCCCGGGCGCCACTGACGTCGGAGACCACGACCGGCCGGCCGCAGGCCATCGCCTCCAGCGGCGCCAGGGCCATGCCCTCCCAGCGGGACGGCAGCACGACGAGGTCCGCCGCCTGGTACCAGGGCACGGTGTCCTCCGCGGCACCGGCGAACAGCACCTGCGCGGGGGCGGCGCTCAGCAGCGCGTCCCGGTCGGGCCCAGCGCCGACCAGGGCAAGGCGGGCGCCGGGGATCCGCGCGGTGACCTCCGGCCAGGCCCGTAGCAGTACATCCTGACCTTTCTGCGGGCACAGCCGGCCGACACAGACCACCAGCGGCCCCTGCGACGGCAGACCCTCCAGGGCGGGCAGCCGGGCGCGGGCCCGCTCCCTGGCCGAAGCGCCTGCCCAGGGGTCCGCCGGGCGGAAGCGGCCGAGGTCAACGCCGTTACGGATCACCGCCCAGCGGGCGGCCACCCCGGACAGCTGGCCGCGGCGGCGCTCGGCCTCGCTGACGCACACCACCCGCGCGGCCCAGCGGGCGGCGAAACGCTCCCAGCGCAGCGCCAGTCCGGCGGTCACCCCGCCGAGGGCCTCGAAAGACCAGGCGTGCGGCTGGAAGACCGTGGGAATACGGCCGCGCACCGCGAGCCGTACGGCGAGTCCGGCCTTGGCGCTGTGAGCGTGCACCAGGTCGGGCGCGGTCCGCTGGATCAGCCGGGCGACCCGCCGGGCCTCGGCCGGCAGGGCGGGTCCTGGTGCCCGGCTCGCCCGCCAGGGGTGCACCTCGGCTCCCGCTGAAGCCGCCGATTCGCTCAGCACGCCCCCGGGCGGGCAGGCCACGAGGACGCGCGTCCGCTGCGCTGTCTGGGCTCGTACCAGTTCGGTGACGACCCGGGCGACTCCGCCGTCAACGGGCTGCGCGATATGGAGCACGGTCAATGGGCGGGTGGATTGCTCATGTTGCGGCACGCGCGGTTCTCCCCGTACACACGGATCGGCTGGACCTTGCTTCCGAGACGTCCCGGAGTCGCCCTCAGTGGCGTGCGTCGGCCTGCACGAAGAGCGCGCCTGTCTGATAGCCCTCGTCTCTGGTGCCGAAGCGGAAGTGCAGTCTGCTGCCGCCGGCCTTCAGCGCGGGTTTGATATCGAATACATCGGAGTCGTACCCCAGAGTGTTCTCATAAGCTGGCTGACGGCCGGTTGCATTGCGACCGTGATCAGCAATCGTGGAGTTCATCACATCGTTCACGGGGTTGGCGGCATCGCGCAGCCGGACCGCTTTACGGCCGTCCGCGTTCACTGTCAGCACGTCATTTCCGGTGCCCCGGTCGCCGTTGTAGGCCACGACACCTACACTGCCCGACGCTTTCGGCGGAATACTCATACCGCCCAAGTCGATTGAGAAGCTCTTACGGCCAGTGGTCAGTGATTCAAAGCCATCCCAGATGGCGAGGTGACGCAGCGGCTCTCGCTGGTTCTCATAGGCGACCACCAGCGTCCAGCCGCCCCAGGCTCCGGCCTTCGACTTCCCCATGGCGACATTGACCTGCGCCACGGTGTAGTAGCCGGACCCGCTGTGCCGCACCAGGCCGGTGACATCCGCGGACGCCTGGAAGCCGTCCGTGTGCCTGGTGGTGCGGTGCCCGATGAGGCTGTCGGCCAGGACCTCCTTGTAGTCCCCGCCCGGCTCGGCGATGAGCACCCGGCCGTTGTCCTCCGGCGGTTTCTGCTCGCCGACGCGGAGGTTGCCGCCCCAGTACAGCCGGGCGTAGCTCACCCGGGAGCCGGACGGAACGCGCAGCCGCGCCCGGCTGGAGTTGTAGGTGTTGGGGTCGTTGTCGACATCGACGTAGGACATCTCGTAGGCGCCGTTGACCCCGGCCCCGCGCCGAGCCGCCTCGCATGAGCTGGCGCCCTTGCCCACCACGGACCGGCACGTGATGGAGGAGTTGGCCGCACGAACGATTCCGCCGTGCTGTACGGCCCCGTACCGCTGCCCGAACGGAACCCTGGGCGACTGCTGCGGAGCCGCCACCGCCGACGGCAGTGCCAGCGCCAGGGACGTCAGCGCACACAGCACACCGCGTCCGGCCAGGCCCATAGGCATTCGCATGGTTCACTCCGACTTCTATCAGTCAATCAGGAGAGCACCTTGACAGAAGGGAGGATGGAGATCACGCAGACGCGCTGACCGGGCCGAAAGGTGACCCTCGTGCCAGAGAATTATTTGCCTTCGTTCTCCAGCGCACCGGCACTCGCTGTCGGTAGTTGACGCAACCGCCGACGGCAGTTGACGCAGAAAATTAACCCATCGGGTGATCACGCGTATCTACGCTCCATTGTGCTCGTTGGGCGAGGTGCCTCATTCACTAACTGAAAGGAAAATGGTGATGAAGCGCATCGTTAAGGCCACCACGATCGCTGCGGTCGGCTGTGCCCTCATGCTCGGTAGCACGGGCACCGCGATGGCTGACTCCAGTGGCGCGCACGCGAAGGGCGTTGCCGCGAAATCCCCCGGTGTCATCAGCGGGAATGTGATTCAGGTCCCGATCGGCATCCCGATCAACCTCTGCGGTAACACCATCAACGTCATCGGGCTGCTGAACCCGGCGACGGGCAACCAGTGCATCAACAAGTGAGCTGATCGCTCACTCGGAGCTCTTCCCGCCCCACTCCGCGACGGCCCCCGGATGCTGTGTATCCGCGGGCCGTTGGCGGGGGCGTCAGTGCCGGTCAGGCTTTGCTCGGCTGGGCTGCACGCGCTTGGGCTCGCCCTTCATCTTCGGGTGCTCCGGCGGGTAGGGCAGGTCCTCAAAGCCGTGGTCACGTTCATCCCGGCTGGCCATGTCGAGGACGGCATCGAGCCGGTACGCGTGCTGATCCATGTCCGCGTGTACATCCCCCACCTCGGCATAGCGTGCCGGCATGGTCGCCAGATCGAAGTCCTCCGGGCGGGCGTCATCGAGCTCCTCCCAGCGCAGTGGCGCGGAGACGGGAGCGTGGGGACGTGGGCGGACGGAGTACGCGGCGGCGATGGTCCGGTCGCGGGCGGTCTGGTTGTAGTCCACGAAGATCTTGACGCCGCGTTCCTCCTTCCACCAGGACGTGGTGATCCGCTCCGGGGCACGCCGCTCCAGCTCCCTGCCGATGGCGATGGCCGAGCGCCGGACCTGGGTAAAGGTCCACTCCGGCACGATGGGCAGATAGACATGGATGCCCCGGCCACCGGATGTCTTCGGCCAGCCGCGCAGTCCCAGCTCATCGAGGAGCGTACGCAGCGCCCACGCAGCCCACCGGGCATCCTCGTAGTCCGTGCCCGGCTGGGGATCGAGGTCAATACGCAGTTCGTCCGGATGCTCGGTATCCGTGCGGCGTACCGGCCATGGGTGGAAGGTCAGACAGCCGAGGTTCGCCGCCCACAGCACGGCCGCTGTCTCGGTGGGGCAGATCTCATCGGCGTACCGTCCGCTGGGAAAGGCAATACGCCCGGTGGGGATCCACTCCGGGAGGTTTTTGGGCGCCCGCTTCTGGAAGAACGACTCCCCCGTTACGCCATCCGGGTAGCGCTCCAGGGTCGTCGGCCGGTCCCGCAAGGCCCGTACGATGCCGTCGCCGACCGAGAGGTAGTACCGGGCGAGGTCGAGCTTGGTGAACCCCCGCTGGGGGAAGTAGACCTTATCCGGATTGGACAGCCGGACCGTCCGCCCGCCGACCTCAAGCTCCAGCGTCTCGCCCATACGATCACGCTAGATCGCGGTGTTGCGGTGCGCCTCCCGGCGAGCGGAAGCCACCGGCCGGGCGCAGAATCACCATCATGGATCTTCCGGTGATGCCGCCCGTGAAACCGATGCTCGCCAGGACGGCGACCAGGATCCCGGCCGGTATGCACTACGAGGCCAAGTGGGACGGTTTCCGGGCCATTGTCTTCCGGGACGGCGATGAGATTGAGCTCGGCAGCCGCTCGGCCAAGCCCCTGACCCGCTACTTTCCGGAACTGGTCACGGCGCTGCGCACCAATCTGCCGTCGCGCTGTGTCGTGGACGGGGAGATCGTGGTTGTCCGCGGCGGGCGGCTGGACTTCGACGCGCTGACCGAACGCATTCACCCCGCGGATTCGCGGGTGCGGCTGCTCGCGCAGACCACTCCGGCAAGCCTGATCATCTTCGACCTGCTGGCGCTGGACGACTCCGCGCTGCTGGATGTCCCACTCAGCGATCGCCATGAACTGCTCACCAGGGCGCTGCGCGACGCCGCCGCCCCGGTCCATCTCGCTCCCGCCACGCGCGATCTCCATGTGGCCCGGCAGTGGTTCGAACAGTACGAAGGGGCCGGTCTCGACGGGGTGATCGCCAAGCGGCTTGACCTTCCGTACCGGCCGGACCAGCGTCTGATGGTCAAGATCAAGCATGAACGCACCGCTGACTGTGTGGTGGCGGGTCTGCGGCATCACAAGAGCGGTCCCGTCGTCGGCTCACTGCTGCTCGGTCTCTTCGACAGCTCCGGCCAACTGCAGCATGTCGGTGTCTGTGCCTCGTTCCCCATGCGCAGGCGGCAGCAGCTCATGGCCGAGCTGGAGCCGTTGCGGATGGCCTCCGCCAGCGGCCACCCCTGGGCCGGCTGGGAGCGCGAGGAAGCCCATGAGGCCAGCAGAATGCCTGGCGGGCCCAGCCGTTGGTCCGGGAAGAAGGACCTGTCCTGGGTGCCGTTGCGACCGGAGCGGGTGTGCGAGGTGGCATACGACCATATGCAGGGTGACCGCTTCCGGCATACGGCGCAGTTCCGCCGCTGGCGGCCCGATCGCGAGCCGGAGCAGTGCACCTACGCACAGCTGGCGGAGCCGGTCACCTATGACCTCGCCCAGGTGCTGAGCGGTCAGGCATGACCACAGCCGTTCAGCACTCCTGCCCGGCAGGACGTCAGCCCACCGCCTTGGCCGCTGCCCGGCCGGCCGTACGCCCGGAGAAGAGACAGCCACCGAGGAAGGTGCCCTCCAGGGAGCGGTAGCCGTGTACGCCTCCGCCGCCGAATCCGGCGGCCTCGCCCGCGGCGTAGACGCCGGGCAGCGGATCACCGCCTTCGGTCAGCACCCTGGAGGAGAGGTCCGTTTCCAGCCCGCCAAGGGTCTTACGGGTGAGGATGCCCAGGCGTACGGCGATCAGCGGACCGGCCTTCGGGTCGAGAAGCGGATGGGGGGAGGCGACGCGGATCAGCTTGTCGCCGAGGTAGTTCCGGGCACCTCGGATGGCGGTGACCTGGAGGTCCTTGGTGAAGGTGTTGCTGATCTCCCGGTCCCGGGCGGTGATTTCCCTGCGCAGTTCGCTCTCGTCGATGAGCTTGTCGCCGGTGAGGTCGTTCATCCGCCGCACCAGTGCGCCCAGATCACGTTCGACAATGAAGTCCTTGCCGTGGTCCATAAAGGCCTGTACGGGCCCCGGGGCGCCGGAGCGGGCGCGGCCCAGCACCTCGCGGACGCTTCGGCCGGTGAGGTCCGGGTTCTGCTCGGAGCCGGAGAGGGTGAACTCCTTCTCGATGATCTTCTGGCTGAGCACAAACCAGGTGTAGTCGTAGCCCGTGCGCATGATGTGGCCGAGTGTGCCGAGAGTGTCAAAGCCGGGGAAGAGCGGTACGGGCAGCCGCTTGCCGGTGGCGTCCAGCCACAGTGCGGACGGGCCGGGCAGGATACGTATGCCGTGCCCCGGCCAGATGGGGTTCCAGTTCTCTATGCCCTCGGTGTAGTGCCACATCCGGTCCCGGTTGATGATCCGGCCGCCGGTCTCCTCGGTGATGCCCAGCATCGCCCCGTCGACATGGGCCGGCACCCCGGAGAGCATCCGCTCGGGCGGGTCACCAAGGCGCGCGGGCCAGTTGGCGCGTACGAGGTCATGGTTGCCGCCGATACCGCCGGAGGTGACGATCACGGCCTGGGCGCGCAGTTCGAAGGCGCCGGTGACCTCGCGGCTGCTGGCCGTGCCGCGTTCGGCGGCGCTGGGCACCAGCACCTCGCCGGTGACGGTGTCGACCGTACCCGCGGAGCGGGACAGACCGGTGACCCGGTGCCGGAAGCGCAGCTCGACCCGGCCGCGCTGGGCGCCCGCCCGGACCCGGCGCGCGAAGGGCTCGACGATGCCGGGCCCGGTGCCCCAGGTGATGTGGAAGCGCGGTACCGAGTTGCCATGGCCGGTGGCCTCGTAGCCGCCGCGTTCGGCCCATCCGACAATGGGAAAGAGCTTCAGCCCCTGCCGGCGCAGCCAGGCACGCTTCTCCCCGGCCGCGAAGTCGACATACGCCTCGGCCCAGCGCCGTGGCCAGTGGTCCTCCGCCCGGTCGAATCCGGCGGTGCCCAGCCAGTCCTGCCAGGCCAGCTCGTGACTGTCGCGGATACGCAGCCGCCGCTGCTCGGGGGAGTCCACAAGGAACAGCCCGCCGAAGGACCAGTGCGCCTGACCGCCGAGAGACTGCTCGGGCTCCTGGTCGAGCAGGATCACCTTCCGTCCGGCTTCGGCCAGTTCGGCGGTGGCGGCGAGCCCCGCGAGGCCCGCTCCGATCACAATGACATCCGCGTCATACGCCATGCCGAAGGCTTACCCGGCGGTAACAGCAACGTCAACCACTTGGCCGCATCTCCCCTCCCCCTCCATGAGCGGAGTCCCTCCATGAGCGGGCGGGGGCTGCCGGGTGTTTGGATAGACGGCATGGACGGTGTGGACGGCATGGCGGGCATGGACGCGGACGAGCTGCTGGACATCGTGGATGAGCACGACCGGGTGACCGGACAGGCCAGGCGCGGTGAGCTGATGGCGCGTCGGTGGCGGCACCGGTCGGTGTCAGTGCGGGTACGGGACGCCGAGGGACGGATCTTCGTCCACCGGCGCACCCCGGAGAAGCTGGTCTTCCCGTCGATGTATGACGTGATGGTCGGCGGGGTCGTCGCTGCGGGGGAGACCTATGACGAGGCGGCGCTGCGGGAGGCCGAGGAGGAGCTGGGGGTCCGTGGGCTGCCGATGCCGCGGCCGCGGCTGAAGTTCCTCTATGAGTCGCCGGAGCACATCTGGTTCCTCCAGGTGTACGACGTGGCCTGCACGCTTCCCGTGCGGCCCCAGGTGGCGGAGGTGGCCTGGTGGGACTTCCTCCCTGAGGACGAGCTGGAGCGACGGCTGCCGGGCTGGGAGGTCGTGCCGGACGGGCTGGAGGGCCATCGCAGACTGCGGCAGTGGCACCGGGACCACGCTGAGCGCTGAGCGGCGCCATTGTTTAGGCTCGAATCATGATCAGACGGCTCTTGGCGGCGCTGCGCCTGTGGTTCGCGCCGCACCGTGTACGAGCCGAGGGCAGCACGCCCGACTACCGCTTCTCACTCGCCAATGAGCGCACCTTTCTGGCCTGGATCCGTACGGCGCTGGCGCTGGTCGCGGGCGGTATCGCGGTGGACCAGTTCCTGACGGAGCTGCGCTGGGTGATGCGTACGGCCATCGCCGTGGCACTGCTGGCAGGCGGCGCGGTGTGCGCGCTGCGGGCGGTGAACCACTGGGTGCGCTGTGAGCGGGCGATGCGGCACGGTGAGGATCTTCCCGGGTCCCGCTTCCCGGCGCTGCTCGCGGTCGGCACGGCGGTGGCCGCGCTGTTGGTGGTGGCCGCGGTGGCGCTGAGCTGGGCGAGGTAGTGAGCACTGGGCCGGGGTCACTCCCCCGTGATCCGGGTGTGCAGCCGGAGCGCACCCGGCTGGCCTGGCGGCGTACCACGCTGGCTTTCGCGGTCGCCACGGTGCTGCTCTTCCGTGGTGTGCTCGTCAAGAGCGACGGGCCGGCCGAGTATGTGCTGGCGGCGGTAGGGGCACTCGCGTTGACAGCGCTGCTCGTCGTGGCGCACCGGCGCGGCCGGGAGCTCAAGGTCGCCGGGCCGTCGGCGCCGGCTCCGCGCACCATGCGGGCAACGGTGCTGTGTACTTTCACACTGGTGATTCTTGGGGTGGTACTGCTGTGGTGACGCCACTGCTGGTGGTCATGGGCGTATCGGGATCCGGCAAGTCGACGATTGGCACCCTGCTGGCCGAACGGCTCGGGGTGCCCTACGCGGAGGCCGATGACTTCCATCCCCCGGTGAACATCAGGAAGATGTCCACCGGCACCCCGCTGGACGACGAGGACCGCCGCCGCTGGCTGGACTCGATCGCCCGCTGGCTCACCGAACACCGCTGGCACGGCGGAGTGGTGAGCTGTTCCGCGCTCAAGCGCAGCTACCGCGATCGGCTGCGTCAGACCACTCCCGAGCTCGTCTTCGTTCATCTGGACGGCCCGCTGGAGCTGATCGCCCGTCGGCTGGCGAGGCGCAGTGATCACTTCATGCCGGAGAACCTGCTGCGGTCGCAGTTCGAGGCGCTGGAGGAGCTGCGTGATGATGAGCCGGGGGTCACTGTCTCCATCGACGCCGCGCCGGAAGACATCGCCGACCGTGCGCTGGCCGGGCTCTCCCGCTGAGCTCACATATGGGTCCCGCCGTCGATGCGGATCTCCGTACCGGTGATGAAGGCGCCGTCGTCCGAGGCAAGCGTCGCGATGACTCCGGCGACCGTCTCGGGCGGGGCGAAACCCTCACCGATGGCGGGCAGCAGGGTGGCCAGCAGACCGAAGTCCGCGTCCTCGGGGAGCCCCGGGTCGCTGGTCATTCCGGACTGGATCGAGCCGGGGGCGACGCATACGGCACGCAGGCCCTGCCTGCTGTACTCCCGCGCGATGGCGTGGGTGAAGGACTGGATGCCGCCCTTGCTCGCCGCATAGGCCGCCATATAGGGGTGTGCGAAAGAGGCCGAGGTGGAGCTGAAGTTCACCACAACGCCCCGGCCGGTCTCCAGCAGCGCGGGCAGCGCCGACCGGGTCACCAGGAACGTACCGGTGAGATTGGTGCCGATGACGGTGTTCCAGAGGTCGAGTGAGGTGTCGTGTGTATGCGAACCGCGCAGGATGCCCGCCGCGTTGACCAGCACATCAAGGCCACCGAGGACGGTGACGGCGTCCGGGACGGCCCGGCGCACCGCGGTCTCGTCCGCGATATCCAGCTCCACGGTGGTCAGGCGGACCTCCTGGCCGGCCGCCGTCGCCAGCCGTACCGTCTCCTTCAGTCCTTCCTCACTGATGTCGGCGGCCACCACCGTGCCGCCCTCGGCGAGCAGCCGCAGCACGGTGGCCCGGCCTATGCCGGAGCCACCACCGGTCAGCAACACCCGGCGTTTCCCGAAGCGTTTCATGCCACTGCCTCCTCCATGTCGGTCAGCGGGGCGGGAGCCTAGCGCCGCCGACCTGAGAACCCCAGCCTCGGGACGGTATCCGCTGCTACGCCGACGACCGGACCCAGCCCGCTCCGGTGGGCGGGTGTGCAACCACATACCGCTCACCCCTGGACGCCATACCGACTAGTCGGCATGATCGGTGCGGTCTGTCCCGTCCACTCCGGCTGGAGGAGCACGATGAGCAAGGGCAATCCACCAGGACTCGACCTGCCGCGGCTGCGCGGTTATCTGGACCGCGAGCGGCCAGGGCTGGTCACCGGTGAGCTGAGTGCGGAGGTGATCGAGGGCGGACGGTCGAACCTCACCTACCGCGTCAGTGACGGCGCCTCTTCCTGGGTCGTACGGCGCCCGCCGCTCGGTCATGTCCTGGCCACCGCACATGACATGACCCGGGAGTACCGGGTCATCAGCGCGCTGGGGCCGACCGAGGTGCCGGTGCCGGGCACGGTGCTGCTGTGCGAGGACACAGAGGTGATCGGGGCGCCCTTCTATGTGATGGAGCTGGTGGCGGGCACCCCGTACCGCACCGCCGAAGAGCTGGCCGTGATCGGCGCGGAGCGCACCCGTAAGGTGGTGATGGCGCTGCCGGATACGCTGGTGGCACTGCACGCGGTGGACCCTGCAGCCGTGGGGCTCGGGGACTTTGGGCGGCCCGAGGGGTTTCTGGAACGGCAGCTGCGGCGCTGGGGCAAACAGCTGGACGCCTCGCGGAGCCGGGAGCTGCCGCGTATCGACGAGCTGCACACGGAGCTCGGCAAAGCACTGCCGCCCTCCCCCGCGCCCACTGTGGTCCATGGGGACTTCCGGCTGGACAATCTCCTGGTCACGGCGGATGACCGGATAGCCGCCGTGCTGGACTGGGAAATGTCCACGCTGGGCGATCCGCTGACCGACCTCGGACTGCTGGTGATGTACAGCGAACAGCGGGATATGCCGGACTCCCCCATCACCACGACCCGGGGCGCACCGGGGCATCCGGAACCGGAGGAGCTGGTGGAGCGGTACGCGGCGGGCTCCGGGCGCGATGTGTCGCGGATCCATTGGTACACCGCCTTCGCCTACTTCAAGCTCGCCGTGATATGTGAAGGCATCCACTACCGCTACACCCTCGGACAGACCGTCGGCGCGGGCTTCGACCGCATCGGCACACTGGTTCCGCTCTTCACCGACAACGGCCTCACGACTCTGCGGAAAGGCTGAGCACATCATGGAGTTCGCATTCGACGACCGTACCGAGGAACTGCGCAAGCGGCTCCACGCTTTCATGGACGAGCATGTCTATCCAGCGGAGGCGGTCGCTGATGAGCAGCGTGCCGCGCAGGAGTCACCGTGGCACACCCCGCCGATCATGGCGGAGCTCAAGGCGACCGCCCGACGGCAGGGGCTGTGGAATCTCTTCCTGCCGGACCGGACCTACGGCGCCGGGCTGACCAATCTTCAGTACGCACCGCTGGCCGAGATAACCGGCCGGAGCCCGCAGCTGGCTCCGACAGCGCTCAACTGCGCCGCGCCGGACACCGGAAATATGGAGGTGCTGACCGAGTTCGGCAGTCCGGAGCAGCGCCGGCAGTGGCTGGAGCCGCTGCTGTCCGGGGAGATCCGCTCGGCCTTCGCGATGACCGAGCCGGACGTCGCGTCCTCTGACGCGACGAATATCGAGACCCGGATCGAGCGGGACGGTGACGACTATGTCATCAGCGGACGCAAGTGGTACATATCCGGGGCGATGAACCCGGACTGCAAGATCTTCATCGTGATGGGCAAGACCGCCCCGGACGCCGAGGACCATCGCCGCCAGCAGTCCATGGTGCTGGTGCCGCGCGACACCCCCGGGCTCGAAGTGCGCCGCGCGATGCGGGTCTACGGCTACGAGGACCACTACCACGGCGGTCACGCCGAGGTGGTCTTCGACCGAGTGCGGGTGCCACAGCGCAATCTGATCGGTGAGGAAGGCGGCGGCTTCGCCATCGCGCAGGCCCGGCTTGGTCCGGGACGTATTCACCACTGCATGCGGCTGATCGGCATGGCGGAGCGGGGCATTGAGCTGATGTGCCGGCGCGCCGTGGACCGTACGGCCTTTGGCAAGCCGCTCGCCCAGCAGGGCGTGGTGCAGGAGTGGATCGCCGATGCCCGGGTGGCGGTGGAGCAGTTGCGGCTGCTGGTCCTGAAAACGGCCTGGCTGATGGACACGGTCGGCAATCGCGGTGCGCACACCGAGATCCAGGCCATCAAGATCGCGGTGCCCCGGACGGTCGTATCGATCCTTGACCGGGCGGTGCAGCTGCATGGAGCGGGCGGGGTGAGCCAGGACTTCCCGCTGGCGGAGCTGTGGGCCGGGGCCCGCACCCTGCAGCTGGCGGACGGGCCGGACGAGGTGCATCAGCGCTCCCTCGCCCGGCGCGAGCTCAAAGCACAGCTCAGTACATAGGCCGCACGGTTCTTATGGCCCTCGCCTTATGCCCCTCGTCTTATGGCCCCCGTCTTATGGCCCCCGGCGAACGGCCCTAGGGAACAACCACGACCCGGCCGGTGGTGACGCCGTCGTAGACCCGCTGCACGGCGTCACCCGCCGCGTCCAGTGCCACCCGCTCGCTGACCACCGGCTTGATGTCACCACCGGCGGCGAGCTTGGTCAGCTCTTCATGGCAGGCCCGGACCGCCACCGGATCGTGGGTGTTGTACAGCCCCCAGTGCAGACCGAGGATCGAATAGTTCTTGACCAGGGCGTGGTTGAGCCCCGGGGTGGGAATGGCGCCGCTGGCGAAGCCGACGACGACGATACGGCCCTCGAAGGCGACGCATTTGACGGACTTGGCGTAGGCGTCGCCGCCGACCGGGTCGTAGATGACATCCGCGCCCCGGCCGCCGGTGGCTTCCTTCACCGCGGCGACGAAGTCGTCCTCGCGCCGGTCGACCACCAGATCGCAGCCGGCCGCCCGGGCCACCTCGGCCTTCGCGGCCCCGCCGACCACGCCGATGACCGTGGCGCCCGCGGCCTTCCCGAGCTGTACCGCCGCGCTGCCCACTCCCCCGGCGGCGGCGTGCACCAGCAGGGTCTCCCCGGGCTGCAGCCGGGCCCGGCGGTGCAGGCCGAACCAGCTTGTCTGGTAGCCGATATGGAGTGCGGCGGCCTCCGCGTCGTCCAGTGCCCCGGGAGCGGGCAGCGCGGTGGCCGCACTCACCACCGCATGCTCGGCGAAGGCACCGCCCGGCAGCACCGGCTGGGCGATCACCCGGGCCCCGGCCTCGGCCGGTACGCCCTCGCCGGCCGCCAGCACCTCACCGCAGAGCTCCACGCCGGGTGTGAACGGCAGCGGCGGCCGGCTCTGGTACTGGCCCAGGCAGAGCAGCGCGTCGGGAAAGTTGACGTTCGCCGCGCGCACCTTCACCAGCAGTTCGCCCGGGCCCGGTGCGGGCTCGGGTATGTCCGCCGCCAGCCGCATCACATCGCGTGGTTCGCCGTTCTGATGAACGCGCCATGCCTTCATGAGGTCCTCCACCCCGGTTGTCGTCTTGCTCGGTTGATCACGGGTCGATCACGGCCGCAGTGCGCGCAGCAGCAGGTCCGCCAGATGATCGGCTACCTCCTGCGGCGAGAGCCGCCCATCAGGGCGGTACCACGCGCCGAGGTGGTGGACGGAGCCGAAGTGGTAGTCCACCACCAGTTCCGCGGGGGTGGCCGTACTGAACACCCCGGCGCGCTGGCCCTCTTCGACCAGGGCGCGGAACCGCTCGTGATAGCGGCGCCGCTCCGCCCGCACCTGCTTCTGCTTCTCCGGGCTGAGGTGGTGCATGGAGCGGAAGAAGATCCTGGTGTCGTCGAAGTTCTCGAGGGTCGTCACCACGACGTCTGCGGCCGCTTCACGCAGCCGCTGCTCGACCGGCGCGTCCGCGTCGGCGTAGGCGTCCAGCCGCTCCTGCTGCAACCGCAGCACCCTCGCGTAGACCTCATGCAGCAGATCGTCCTTGGAGCCGAAGTAGTGGTACAGCGCACCCTTGGTGACTCCGGCCGACTCAACGATTTCCTGAACGGAGGTCCGGTCGTAGCCGCGCTCGGCGAACAGCCGGGTGGCGGTGGCCAGCAGCCGCTGTGGCACCGGCAGGGACTCTGCGTCCTGATGGGCTGACTGGGTCACGGCACTTCTCCCTGTAGCTTCTCCAGCTTCTGCTGGACATGATTCATGCCGCCGAGCCAGTGATCTCTGTCAGTGGCCCGGGACACCGCGTACTCTGCGACCTCCGGGTGCGGCAGCACAAGAAAACGCCCCTCGGCCATGGCCTTGTGCAGCTCCTCGGCGACCTGCTCCGGCTCGATGGCGGTAGGGGCGAGCACCACGTCGCCAGTGGCGCCGGTGGCACGCAGCATGTCGGTACGTACGCCCTGTGGGCATATGGCGTGAACGTCGATACCACGGTGCCGGTAGGTGACCGAGAGCCATTCGGAGAAGGCCAGTGCGGCGTGCTTGGAGACGCTGTAGGGGGCGGAGCCGAACATGGTGAGCATTCCGGCCGCGGAGACGGTGGCGACAAAACGGCCCCGGCCGCGCTCCAGCCATTCGGGGATCAGCTCCCGGGCGGCGCGCACATGGGACATCACATTCACTTCCCAGGACTGCCCCCAGGCCGCGTCCTCGGCCTCTGGTCCGCCGGTCAGCGCGATCCCGGCGTTGGCGCAGTACATGTCGATCGCACCGCCGAGCGCCTCCCGGGCCTGAGGCACAATGTGAGAGGCGTCTCCGGGCACCGCGATGCCGCCGATCTCCTCGGCCACGGCACGCGCCCTGGCGGCGTCGAGGTCGTTGACGGCGACCCGGGCGCCCCGGTCAGCGAAGCTGCGGGCGAGTGCCGCCCCGATCCCGCCCCCCGCACCGGTCACCACAACGGCCGCGCCCTCCACGGTCTCCACCATCTTCGTTCCCTCTCGGTTGTCTCCACCCAAGGGTGCAGACTAACCAGTCGGTATGTTCGACCGAAAGGCTTTGACAAGGGCGGATCCAATGTGCGGTCCGGTACGTCCCATCCCTGACGACTCCGTTCCACTCCGTCGGAGGTGGGATATCTTGGCCGGTTTCAGAGCGCTTGCCGATCAGGTCCGTGACCCGGGCCGCAGCCCCTCTCAGCGCCGCCAGGCGCTGCGTAAGTGTCTGGAGCGATTCGCCCCCTATGGTCATCGCGCCACCTGGCACCATCTGTGCGCCCGCGCCGGATTCGGCCCCGACGAACGCGAACCCGACCCGGCCCGGCTGGTCGCCGCGCTGGCGGAGCTGGAGGAGGCGCGGGACGTATGGCTCGCTTACGAGCGGGACTTCGCTGAGCGCCGCAAACAGCAGAAGCACCACGGCGTCAGACAACCGACCGCCCCCGACAACTGGCACCGCCGCACCTGGGGCGGCCGGGCACTGCTTCCCCTCAATGACCCAGCCGCCGCGCCCAGCGCCCGGCTGGCGGTGGTGCTGCGCGGGCTGATCGACGCCATGGCCGCAGGCGACGACCGCGACGGGCACAGTCTTCGCGGACTGGCGGTTACTCAGTGGTAGTGCGACGATGCGGCTCATAGGTCTCGCGGAAGGCGGAGGGCGATGACGGAGCTGCACGACCTCAGCGCGTTGGAGCAAGCCCAGGCGATCCAGGCCGGGACGCTGTCACCAGTGGAACTGACCGAGCACTATCTGGACCGTATGAACCGGCTGGACGGCTCCCTGGGCGCCTTCCTCACGCCGACCCCGGAAGGCGCCCGCAAGCAGGCGGCGGCCGCGGAGAGTGAGGCAGCCGCAGCCCGCCGCGAGGGGCGTGCGCTGCCACCCCTGCACGGTGTGCCGGTCCCGGTGAAGGACCTCAATCTGGTGGCCGGGGTGCGCTGCACCTTCGGCTCCCGGGTCTACGCCGAGTATGTGCCGGAAGTGGACGACCACTTCGTCGCCCGGCTGCGGGCGGGCGGCACCATCATGACCGGCAAGACCAACACCCCCGAGTTCGGACTGCCGTGTTACACCGAGAACGAGGTCGGCCCGCCCGCGCGTACGCCCTGGGACCCGACGCGGTCCGCGGGTGGATCGAGCGGGGGCGCGGCGGCCGCGGTGGCGGCGGGGCTGGCCCCCGTCGCACAGGGCAGCGACGGCGGCGGGTCGATACGGATACCCGCCTCGGTGTGCGGGCTGTACGGCATCAAACCGAGCCGCGGCCGGGTCAGCGCGGGCCCGGTACTGCACGACATCAGCGGTCTTTCCACCTCCGGGCCGATCGCCCGCACCGTGGCGGACGCCGCCACCCTGCTGGATGTCATGGCGGGGGCCATGCCCGGCGATCCCTTCGGCGCTCCCCCGCTGCCGGCCGGCGAGAGCTTCCGGTCCTGTGCCGACCGGCCGCCGGAGCGGCTGCGTGTGGCCGTGATAACCGAACCGCCGCTGCCGGAGGCGGAGCTGCACCCGCAGTGCCGGGCGGCGGTGGACGGTGCGGCGCAGTTGCTGCGGGAACTGGGCCATGAGGTCGACGAGGTGACGCTGCCGCCCGACGAGACCCTGCCGATGGCCTTCAGCCAGGTGTGGACGGTCATGGCGAACGCCCATCCGGTGGCCGAGCGGGACGAGCCGTTGCTGATGCCGCTCACCCGGTATCTGCGGGCGGAGGGACAGCGGGTCTCGGGGCCGCAGTTCCAGCAGGCCCTCTACGCCTTCCGGGCACTGGGGCAGCTGGTCGCGGACGCACTGCTGAGCCGGGGCACACACTTTGACGTACTGCTGTCCCCCACCCTGGCCCAGCCGCCCGCCCCGGTGGGCGCGTTGCGCGATGACGACGACCCGGCGGCCGAGTTCCGCGCACTCGGCCGCTTTACGCCCTTTACTCCGCTCTTCAACGCCACCGGTCAGCCAGCGGTGAACGTACCGCTGCACTGGACGGAGGAAGGGCTGCCCATCGGCGTGATGCTGGCCGGGCGGTACGGCGAGGACGCGCTGCTCATATCGCTGTCGGCGCAGTTGGAGGAGGCCCGCCCCTGGGCCCACCGCAAGCCGCCGGTGTGGTGAACCGCTGACCGTTGACAGACACCGGGCTCCCCAGCATGCTGAGCAAGCGCTTAGTCGCGCCCTTGATCACATCTGTTCGGGAGGGACGAACCATGGCGGAACCCCGGGTCTTCGCGTCGGTTGATGAGCTGCGGTCGGCGGTCGGTGCGGAGCTGGGCCCCAGCGACTGGCTGGAGATCGACCAGAAACGGGTCGATCTCTTCGCGGATGCCACGGGGGACCACCAGTGGATCCATGTGGATGCGGAGCGGGCCAAGGACGGCCCCTTCGGCACGACCATCGCCCACGGCTATCTCACGCTCTCACTGCTGCCCGCCCTGGTCCCCCAGGTGCTGCGGGTCGAAGGCGTACGGATGGGCGTCAACTACGGGACGAACAAGGTGCGTTTCCCCGCTCCCGTGCCGGTTGGCTCCCGGGTGCGTGCCCGCGCGCGTATCTCCGACCTCGCCGAGGTGACGGGCGGAGTGCAGCTCACCACCCAGGTGACGGTCGAGCGGGAGGGCGGCGACAAACCGGTCTGTGTCGCGGAGATCGTCAGCCGGTACTACCTCTAGCGCCCACCATACGCAGGGCGAGAGTGGCGTAGAACGCGCCGATCTCGTCCGGCGTACGGCGGCCATCGGGGCTGAACCAGCGGGCCACATCGATACAGAGGGAGAGCACGGCGAGAGCCGTGCCCCGGATATCGGCCACCTCGAACTCACCGGCCGCCGCCCCGTCCGCCAGGATGGCGCGCATGACGTCTTCGGTACGCCGCCGGATCGCCGCGATCTCGGTGTAGTGCTCCGGGCCGAGGGCACCCAGCTCGTACTGCACGACCCGTGCCGTGGTGTGCTGCTCGGCGTGCCAGCGCACAAAGGCACGTACCGCGGCGGCGAGCCGGTCGGCGGCGCTGCTCTGCCCCTCGGCCGCCTCGGCCAGGATCCGTATGGAGCGCTGATGACCGACCCGGCTGATCTGGTAAAGCAGTTCTTCCTTGGTCTTGTAGTGGATATAGAGCGCGGCCGGGCTCATTCCGGCCCGGCTCGCGATATCGCGGGTGGTGGTCGCGTGGAAGCCACGCTCGGCGAAGGCCTCCACGGCGGCCAGCAGCAGCCGCCGGGCGGCATCCGGCGGCCCGCCCTTGATCTCAGGGCCCGTCTCGACTGACTCCGCTGCCATCGCTCGCTCGCTCCGCTCCGTTCGGCCGGGCGAACACCATACATCGGTGACTGAGCACTCGCTTAGGTCAGAAGGCGGTGACCCCGGTGAGTGAGCGGCCGATGAGGAGCTTGTGGATCTGGCTGGTGCCCTCGTAGAGGGTCATCACCCGGGCGTCGCGCAGCAGCTTGCCCACCGGAAACTCATCGATGTAGCCATAGCCGCCGAAGACCTGGACGGCGTTGTTGGCGGCTCTTACGGCCGCCTCGCTGGCGTAGAGCTTGGCGACCGAGGATTCGGTGGCGAAGGGGAGGCCGCGCTCGATATGGTCGGCGACCCGCCAGGTGAGCAGCCGGGCGGCCGCCACATCGACGGCTATATCCGAGATCAGCTCCTGGACGAGCTGATGCCGGGCGATGGGCTTGCCGAACTGCTCCCGCTGACCCGCGTAGCCGAGCGCCGCGTCCAGGCAGGCCTGTGCGATGCCGACACAGCCCGCCGCGACCGACATCCGGCCCTTGGCCAGCGCCGACATGGCGACCGAGAAGCCCTTGCCCTCCGGTGCGATACGGGCTGAATCCGGCACCCGGACACCGTCCAGGACCAGTTCGGCGGTGGCCTGGCCACGCAGCCCGAGCTTGCCCCGGATCTCGCGGCGGCTGAGCCCGGGGGCGTCGGTGGGGACCAGGAAGGCGGTCACACCCTGGTGGCCTGGCTCTTCGCTGCTGCGGGCGAAGAGGAGGACGACATCGGCCCATGTGCCATTGGTGATAAACATCTTGGACCCGTCGATGACCCAGTCCCCAGCGGTACCGTTGGCGCGCCGGGCCCGGGTGGCGAGGTTCGCGGCATCCGAGCCGGTGCCGGGCTCGGTGAGACCGAAGCAGCCGAGGGAACGGCCCGAGCAGAGCCGCGGCAGCCAGCGCCGCTTCTGCTCTTCGCTCCCCCAGGCGGCGATGGACTTCGCGACCAGACCGAGCGATACGGACAGCACTCCGCGCACCGCGGAGTCCCCGCGCCCCAGCTCCTCGGTGACCAGGCAGTACGCGAGGTGGTCGCCACCGGAGCCGCCGTACTCCTCGGGGATGGTCAGACCGAGGAAGCCGAGGTCGCCGAGGTGCTTGACCACGGCACGGTCAATGGACTCGGCCCGGTCCCACTCCGCGGCGTGCGGAACGATCTCGCGGTCGACGAACTCCTTGGCCAGCTGCCGGGCAGCGGCTTGCTCCTCGGAGAGTTCCAGGTCCACGGCTGCACCTCTAAATTACCAGTGCTAGTTTTCTGCTGACCAGCTCTACTATGGAGCGCATGGCCCGCCCCCGCAAGCCCCTTCTGAACCGCGAACGGATCGTCGCGACAGCACTTGTCCTGGTGGACGAGGAGGGTTTGCAGGCCGTCTCCACCCGGCGGCTCGCCGCCGAGCTCGGGGTGAGCGGGCCCTCGCTGTACAACCACTTCCGTACCAAGGACGAGATCCTGGACGCGGTCGCGGACCGCATCTGCGCGGATGTCGATCTGTCGATGTTCGAGGACGGCACGGGCTGGCGGGAAGCGCTGCTGGGCTGGGCCCGCTCCTACCGTGCGGCGCTGACCGCGCACCCGAACATCGTGCCGTATCTGGCCCAGGGGCCTGGGCGGCGCCCCAGCCAGCTGCGGATGGCTGACGCGGTCTTCGGGGCGATGACGGCGGCCGGGTGGCCGCGCGCCCAGGCCACCCATATCGGTGCGCTGATGCGCTACTTCGTCGCCGGGTCGGCGCTCGGTTCCTTCGCTCGCGGCTTTATCGATGACGCCGCTGTCTACGCGCACGACTATCCGCACCTTGGTCAGGCGCATTTGCTCGCCGAGCACCAGCAGGACGTGGACGAGGGCGCGTTCGAAACGGGCCTGCACGCCCTCCTCGACGGCCTGGCCCTGCGCCACCCCGCCACCCCGGGGCGGGGTTGAGCTCCCCTGACCCGGCGGGGTGCCCTGCTGCGGGGTGGGCCGGGGCGTCGTGCCTAGAACGTCACCAGGGCGCGGCCGCCCTTGCCCGCGAGCATGGACGTGAAAGCCTCGGGAATCCCTTCCAGCGCGATCCGGTCGGTCACCAGCGCCGCAAGGTCAAGGCACCCGGCCCGGACGTGGCCGGCCAGCACCGGCAGGTCCCGCGCCGGGTCGCAGTTGCCGTAGACGCAGCCGGACAGCGTACGGGCGAAATGGAAGATCTCCAGGGCGGAGAAGCTCACCTGCTGCTCCTTGCCGCCAATGCCGACGACCGTGGTGCGGCCACCGCGCCGGGTTGAGTTCCAGGCGGTGCGGATGGTCTCCGCCCGGCCCACGCACTCCACGGCCACATCAGCGCCGTGGCCACCGGTGAGCTTGCGGATCTCCTTGGCGGTCGTCTCGGCGGCGAGCAGGAACTCGGTGGCTCCGGCCGCCCGGGCCATCTCCTCCTTCTCCGGTGAGACATCGACAGCGATGAGCTGTCCGGCACCGGCGATACGGGCCGACTGGAGCACCGCGAGGCCAACCCCGCCCACGCCGAAGACGGCGACGGACTCGCCCGTACGGACCCGGGCGCAGTGGTGGACGGCGCCGTAGCCGGTCAGAACCGCGCAGCCGAGCAGCGCGGCATCGGCGACCGGGACGCCGTCGGGCAAGGGCAGCACCGCACGCTCGGGGACGACGGTCTCCTCGGCGAAGGCGGCGGCGCTCAGCCCCGGGTAGAGCTCCTGGCCACCCGTGGTGCGGGCGTACGGCACCGTGGTCGCCGCATTGGCGTGCTGGCAGAGCCAGGGCTCGCTCAGCGCCGCGCAGAAGTGGCACTGCCCACAGGAGGGCGCCCAGTTGAGGATGACGGCGGCCCCCGGCACCACCGAGGTGACCCCCTCGCCCACAGCGGCGACGGTACCCGCCCCCTCATGGCCGAGGACGGCGGGGACAGGCTGGCGCAGGGTGCCGTTCGACAGGGACAGATCGGAGTGGCAGACCCCGGCGGCGGCGAGCCGGACCCGTACCTGGCCCGGTCCGGGCTCGGGCAGGTCTATCTCGGCGATCTCCAGCGGGGCGTTGACGGCGGTCAGGACGGCGGCGCGGACCACGACGGGCTCCTCTACAGCTGCAGGGACTTGGTCTGGAGGTACTCGGCGAGGCCATGGCGGCCCAGCTCCCGGCCAACGCCGGAGCGCTTGTAACCGCCGAAGGGAGCCAGCGGGTTGAAACGGCCGCCGTTGATATCGACCTGGCCGGTCTGCAGCCGCCGGGCGAAGGCGATGGCCTCCTCCTCGTCCTCGGACCAGACGGCGCCCGCGAGACCGTAGACCGTGCCATTGGCGATACGGAGGGCGTCCTCGGTGTCCTCGTAGGCGAGGATGGAGAGCACCGGACCGAAGATCTCCTCTTGGGCGATGGTCATGTCCGGGGTGACATCCGCGAAGACGGTGGGCTGCACATACCAGCCTCGCTCACATCCTTCCGGCGCCTCGGGGCCACCCGCGACAAGGGTCGCGCCCTCTTTGGCGCCCTGAGCGATATAACCGGTCACCCGCTGACGCTGACCGGCGCTGACGACGGGGCCGATACGGGTCCGCTCATCCCGTGGATCGCCCGGGATGTACTTCGCGGCGGCGGCCGCCGCCAGCTCCACGGCCTCGTCATAGCGGTCAGCGCTGACCAGCATCCGGGTCCAGGCACTGCACGTCTGACCGGAGTTGGCCATCACATTCGCGACGCCTGCCTTCACCGCCCTGGTGAGATCGGCACCCGGCAGAATGACATTGGCGGATTTACCACCGAGCTCAAGGGCGACCGGCCTGACCGCACCGCCCGCGGCGGCTCCGATCCGCTGCCCGACGGCGGTCGAACCGGTGAAGGAGACCAGGTCCACATCCGGATGGACGGCAAGAGCCTCCCCCGCTACCGGACCAAGACCGGTGACGAGGTTGAACACCCCGGCTGGCATACCCGCCTCATGCACCACCTCGGCGAAGAGCTGGGCCACCAGCGGGGTGTCCTCGGCGGGCTTGAGCACCAGGGTGCAGCCTGCGGCCAGGGCGGGAGCGACCTTGGCGACGATCTGGTGCAGCGGATAGTTCCAGGGCGTGATGGCGCCGACCACACCGACCGGTTCGTGGAGTACCCGGGAGTTGCCGATCTGTTCCTCGAAGGTGTATTCGCGTGTGAGCCCGGCGTAAGAACCGGCCACGGCGATCGGCAGATCGGCGTGCACGGCCTGGGCGAAGGCCAGCGGTGCGCCGAGCTCGGCGGTGACGGTCCCGGCGATCTCCGCCCGGCGGGCGGCGAGCCCGTTCCGCAGCGCGCCGATCCGGGCGGCGCGCTCGGCGGGGTCGGCAGCGGCCCAGCCGGGCAGCGCGGCGCGGGCGGCCCGTACCGCGGCGTCCACGTCCTCGGGGGTGCCTGCGGGGACCTGGTCCAGGAGCTCTTCAGTGGCCGGGTTGCGGACTTCGATGGCCGAGGCGCCGATAGCGGGGCGCCAGGCTCCGTCGATGTACATAGCGTCATGTGCCTGCATGCCCCCAAACTAGCGGCGCTAGTTTGGGGTGTCAGTAGGTGGCCGCCGACGCGGTCGCACAGATGGCCGGATACTGCGGTGACCCGCGCTCGGCCCCGGGTGCGCCGCGCGGCGGATTGTAGTAGGCGGGACGGGGGACGATGCCTGACAGCGAATTGGGAAGCGACCATGGCATATGCGAAAGGATCATTCATGCTCTGACCATCGGACGCCCCCGGACCAGCCGCCACCGGAGTACGGCTGTCCCTACCGGGGGCTACACCGTATGTGTGATGCCGAGGCATATGCACCGCCATGCGTGCCCCCGTACGCCCCTGCCGTAACAGGCCAGGCCATGAGAACAAGGGATCATGACCAACCTGCGCAGGCCCAACCTCCGGCTCCGGGCGCTCCTGAGCGAGGCCGACTGGACCCAGGAAGCGCTGGCCCGCGCGGTGAACTGCCTGGGCGCCGAGATCGGCACCGACCTCCGTTACGACCGTACCGCCGTAGCCCACTGGCTCGCCGGGACCCAGCCCCGGCGTCCCGTGCCCCAGCTCATCGCCGAAGCCCTGTCCCGCCGTATCGGGCGGGCCGTCACCCCGCAGGCCGCCGGATTCCGCGCCGCCCCCGTCGATCCGCCCTCCCGGGACCCGGTCACCGGCTTCACCACGCTGTGCCGCTCGGACTCCGACCCCGCACGCCGGGTGCCGCTGCAGCAGCGGCCCTATCGAGTGGCCGACGCCGCCGTGCCGGCCCTGCCGCCCGCTCTTCGCCCGAGCCGGGCACATCCGCCCCCGGGCCGCACCCGTCCTCAGTCCCGGCAGACGCTGGCGCTCCATGACGCCGCTCGCTTCTTCGCCGCCTCCATCGACGCGCATGGCGGACGCAACGCCCGTTCCGCGCTCGCCGCCTATCTCGCCGATGATGTCTCCCCATTGCTGCACCAGCCGCGTGCGGCCCCGGAACAACGGGAACTGCTGATCGCGGCCAGCAGACTCTCCTTTCTGCTGGCCCGGATGTATGAGGACGGCCTGCTGCATGGGCTTGCCCAGCACTACTACACCTACGCCCACCGGCTGGCCCATGAGTCCGGCGACCGCGCCGCCTGGGCCGTGGTGGTACGGGCCATGAGCGCCCAGGCGCAGCGGCTGGGCCACCTCACGGCCGCCCGGAATCTCGCCGAGGCGGCCGCGGTGGCGGTGGCGACGGCGCCGCCCGCGCCGCGCTCCTATGTCTACGCGCAGCTCGCCGTGGCCCGTGCGCGGACCGGTGACCGCCGGGGTTCGCTGGAGGCGATGACCGCGGCGGAACGGTATGCCGGACGGACGGCAGACGCGGCCGGCCCCTTCGACACCTATCCGGCCGCCGCGCTCTCCTATCAGACCTCAGCCGCCCTGGAGGCGCTCGGCGACCTTCCCGCCGCCCTGGCCGCCCTGCGCCGCTCGGTCATCGAACGCCCCGCGGCCGATCTGCGGGGACGCGCCCTCACGCAGGCGCGCTTCGGCCATCTGCTGCTGGGGGCCGGACGGCTGGATGAGGCATGCGCCGCCTGGCGCGGCTTTCTGGACGGCTACGGTCTGCTCCGCTCCGGTGACGCCGAACGCGCTCTGCAGGAGATACGGCGTGCGCTGCGGCCGTACCGCAACCGCCAGACAGCCGCTGAGCTGCTGCACCGTTCGCTTCCGCGTACGGTGCCCAGCACGCTGTGAGGCCGGAGCCAGGCACCCACCGGTAACACCCGTCAGTACGAACTCTCGCGATGCGGAAGGTGTTGCACCGGGGCTCCCACATTCCTATGGTCAACAATAGGAATCCATCTGTGGTGGGAGTGGCGAGATATGAGCGGCGACGAGCGGGCACGTAAGACGGCGGAGAGGCTCACCTACTCCTCCGGTTTCGGCAATGAGCACAGCAGCGAGGCCGTACCGGGCGCACTGCCGATCGGACGGAACTCGCCGCAGCGAGCACCGCTGGGGCTGTACGCGGAGCAGCTGAGCGGTACGGCCTTCACCGAGCCCCGGGCGCATAACCGGCGCTCATGGCTCTACCGGATCCGCCCCTCGGCCGCGCACCCGAAGTTCGTACGGCTGGACGCCCCATCGGACAACAGCCGTCTGCACACCGCACCCTTCTCCGAGGTGCCCGACCCGAACCGGCTGCGCTGGAGCCCACTGCCCGATCCGGTCGAGCCCACCGACTTCCTCGCCGGTCTGTGGACGCTGGGCGGCAACGGCGACGTCACTCAGCGCACCGGGATGGCGATTCATCTCTATGCCGCCAATGCCTCGATGACCGACCGGGTGTTCAGCGATGCCGATGGTGAGCTCCTGATCGTGCCCGAGCGCGGCGGTCTGCTGCTGCGCACCGAGTTCGGGATGCTGCATATTGAACCGGGCTATATCGCACTGATTCCGCGTGGGGTGCGATTCCGGGCCGAACTGCTGGACGGGACAGCGCGCGGCTATGTCTGTGAAAACTACGGACAGCCCTTCACCCTGCCCGAGCTGGGGCCGATCGGCGCCAATGGTCTGGCAGCCGCCCGGGACTTCCTGGCGCCGACCGCCGCCTACGAGGAGGTTGAGGGGCCCGTCGAGGTGGTGAACAAGTTCTGTGGCCGCCTCTGGTCGGCCACCTATGACCACTCGCCGCTGGATGTGGTCGCCTGGCACGGCAACCATGTGCCCTACCGCTACGACCTGCGGCGCTTCAATGTGCTGGGCTCCATCAGCTATGACCACCCGGATCCCTCGATCTTCACCGTGCTGACCTCGCCCTCGGACACCCCGGGGCTGGCGAGCGTTGACCTCGTGGTCTTCGCGCCACGCTGGCTGGTCGGCGAGAACACCTTCCGGCCGCCGTACTTCCACCGGAATGTGATGAGCGAGTACATGGGCCTGATCGAGGGCGCTTATGACGCCAAGACCGCCGGCCCAGGGGGCTTTGTGCCGGGTGGTGGCTCGCTGCACAACATGATGTCCGCGCACGGACCGGACCGGGAAACCTTCGACAGGGCCAGCGCCGCCGAGCTCAAGCCGCAGAAGGTCGATGACGGACTTGCCTTCATGTTCGAGACCCGCTGGCCGGTGACGGCCACCTCGCAGGCGCTGACCGCTGGACACCTGCAGCGGGACTACGACGATGTGTGGCAGGGTCTGGAGCGGAACTTCCGTTCGTAACATGAGTTGACCGGAGGCACATTGACCGTCTTTGCTCCTGATTCGCTGGAACTCAACCGTAAGCTCCCGCTCTGGTATCAGATCTCGCAGTCACTGCGGGCCTCGATACTGGGTCGCTCCCCCGAGTCGCCGCTGCGGCTTCCGACCGAGGATGCCCTGGCGGAGCACTACGGGGTAAGTGTGCTGACCATGCGGCAGGCGCTCAAGGAGCTGGAGACGGAGGGGCTGATCAGCCGGCACCGCCGCCGGGGCACCTTTATCGAGCCAGATGTCCGGCGCGGCAGGCCGGTACGGCTGCTGGGCTCGGTCGACGCGATCGTGGCCCAGCAGTCCGGTGAACACACCACACTGCTGGGCCATGGACCGGCGCCGGTGCCGACGGAGCTGGGCGAGTACTTCCCGGGGATCGGCGAGGCGATGTCGTACCGCCGACTGCGCCGGGAACAGCCGGACGGGGAGCCGACGAACTGGGCGGAGAATCTGATCCACCCGGAGATAGCCGCACGGATCGACCCCGGAGCGCTGGAGCGGATGCCGATGACCAAGGTGCTGCGGGACGAGGTGGGGGTGCGGATCAGCCGGATCACCGACACCGTAGAGGCCCGGCTGGCGGACCCCGAGACGGCCAAACTGCTCGAGGTGCCGCTGCTGAGCCCGATTCTGCACTACACGGGAGTGACATACGACGAAGGCGGCCGGGCCGTGGATGTGGTGCGCATTCACTACCGCGGCGACCGCTTCTCCTTCTCGGTGACCGTGGAGAACGTCACCGACGACTGACTGCCAGGGCCGCACGGACCGTCCCCCGGCCCGGGCGGCGCCCCATGCTCAGCCGCGACCACCGAAGAGCGAGCGACGCAGGCGCCGCAGCGGAGCGAACAGCCAGACCCTGGCACCCCGGCTGGCCCGGGTGCGCCTGGCATCACGCGTCGTCAGCTCACGCATCAGCGTCGTCGCCTCCTCCGTCTCGCCCTGGGGCACAGCGGGGCCACCGATCACGCTCAAGTGCCGGTCGAGACGCGAACTGTTCGCACTCGTCCCGCAGTTGATCGCAGGCACCCGTGGCCTGCCGCGCACTGTTATCTGTTCCATGACACTCCCCACCCGTACGAGGGCACCCAGCCCGGGCAGCGTAACCCTATCGCCCGGCTCTGACACGTATGTATCCCGGTCACAGGATTCACCTGCCCCACAAGGCGGTTGACGAACACCCCGCACCACTGGCAGCACCCGCTTCCGGCCACGGTGGCCGCGCCCTTGACGGCTGCGTAATCGGGGGGTCACATTGTGAAGCCTGACATCCGGCGCTTCGGGGGGCAAAGTCGCCAATGCAGAGCGTTCAGAAGCAGACCGTTCAGAAACAGCGCAGCGGCCGGGCGAGAGCTGGCGCTCAGGGATTCGGTTCTTCACCGGCCCTGGTGGCAGGCGCCGCCGTGGGGGTGGCCGGGGCAGGCGCGGTGCTGGCGCTGGCCGACCTCAACTCACCCTTACGGGCACCGCTGACTCTCTTCTTCCTACTGGTGGCGCCCGGTGCGGCCATCGCCGCGGCGTTGCCCGGTGTGGACCCGCTCAGCCGTGCCGTGGTGGCGCTGCTCGGCTCGGTCACGGTCAATCTGCTGGTCGCTCAGGTGCTGATCGCGACGCAGAACTGGTCGGTGCGCGGCGGGGTGGCCGCCATCGCCGTGCTCAGCTCGCTGTCGCTGCTGGTCCCGCTGCTGCGCCATCAATCCGACCACGAGAGACGGTGATATGGACATCCAGGTGTGCAGACCGGGCGAGCTGAGCGCCGCGGACCGAACGGCCTGGACCGCGATGCAGTCGGCATCACCTCCTGATGGCGCACCGCGGCTGGCCAACCCTTTTCTGTCCCCCGAGTTCACGCTCGCCGTCGGACACTGCCGACGCGATGTGCGGGTGGCGGTGGTGCGGGAGTCCGGGGCGGCCGGTGCCGAGCCGGTGGCCTTCTTCCCGTTCCAGCGCACCGCGCTGGGGGTGGGCCGGGCGGTGGGCCTGGGAGTCTCCGACTGCCAGGGGGTCGTGCACCGGCCGGGCTTCACCTGGGATGCCCGTCAGCTGCTGCGCGCCTGCGGTCTGACGGTATGGGAGTTCGACCACCTCGCCGACGGGCAGGGGCCGTTTGAGGCGGGGGCGACCGGTGCGTACGCGTCGCCGGTGATCGATGTGGACCAGGGATATGACGCCTTCCTGGCCGGGCTGCGGGTGCGGTCGCCGAAGTTCACCCGGACCACGCTGGCCAAGGAGCGCAAGCTGGGCCGGGACATCGGCGCGGTGCGCTACGTACACGATGAGCGTGATCCGCGGCTGCTGCGCACCCTGATGGCGTGGAAGTCCGCTCAGTACCGCCGCACCGGGCGCAGCGACCGCTTCGCCCGCCCATGGATCGTGGAACTCGCCGAGCGGCTGTTCCACTCCCGCTCCGACTCCTTCGCCGGGCTGCTCTCGGTGCTCTACGCCGATGGGCGGCCGGTCGCCGCCCACTTCGGGCTGCGCTCACCCCGGGTGCTGGCCTGCTGGTTCCCTGTCTACGATCCGGCGTTCGCGAAGTTCTCGCCGGGTCTGGTGCTGCATCTGCGGATGGTCGAGGGGGCCGCCGCGGAGGGGATGGCCCATCTCGATCTGGGGCGCGGCGCGAAGGAGTACAAGGACTCCCTCAAGACCCGGGAGCTGACGGTCTTCGAGGGCTGGATAACGCGCCGCCACCCGGTGGCGCTCGGGCACCGTGCGCGCCGTGCGCCGGTGCGCGCCCTGCGCAATGCAGTGGTGAACCGACCGCATTTGTTCGGTCCGGCTGACCATCTTTTAAAGCGGATGGGCGCAATTCGATCGGGAGGTGACTGAACAGCAGCATTCTGCGCATTTACGAGCCTCCGCCCACGCATTTCCCATAGACTCCTAATCGTCAAATCGTCGTACTTCACCCCCGCTACGGTTCCTCGGCAAACGGCTCCAGGGGAGGGGTCCAACAGTCGCGAGGACGCCGTGGCGGGGCGCGGTAGGGGGGTGCCGTACTCGACACGTATCCGTGCCGGGTCCGGGCCGCGCGGCCAGTGACACATGCCAGCTCATCTGGTCCGCACAGCAGCCTCGTATGCGTTTGTCATGCGCTGCTCTGTTATGGACGGGTGAGAACCCCCCTTTCGAACCGGACAACCGCTCGGACCATCCCTAGCCGGTGGTCCACCGGACGAGAGGGCCCATCACTCATGACTACCTCTGCACGGCCGTTGACCGAGCAGTCGGCGACGGAATACCGCCCAGTCACCTCGCACCTGGCCATTACACCGCCGGTGAGTGTCGTCATCCCGGCGATGAACGAGGCCGAGAATCTTCCCTACGTCTTCAAGTCACTGCCTGAGTGGATCCATGAAGTGGTCCTCGTCGATGGCAACTCCACCGATGACACGGTCGCCGTGGCGCGTGAGCTACGGCCCGATGTGGTGGTGGTACCACAGCGCGGCAAAGGCAAGGGCGATGCGCTCATCAGCGGCTTCTCCGCATGTACCGGTGAGATCATCGTCATGGTGGACGCGGACGGCTCGGCCGATGGGGCTGAGATCGTCAGCTATGTCTCCGCCCTGGTCGGCGGCGCGGACTTCGCCAAGGGGTCGCGCTTCGCCAATGGCGGCGGCACCGACGACATGACGCCGGTGCGCAAGCTCGGCAACCGGGTGCTGACGTCCATCGTCAATGCCAAGTTCGGGGCCCGTTATACGGACCTGTGCTACGGCTACAACGCGTTCTGGCGGCACTGCCTCGACAAAATCGCACTGGACTGCGAAGGGTTCGAGGTGGAGACGCTGATGAACATCCGCGTCGTCAAGGCCGGGCTGCGAGTCCAGGAAATACCCAGCCATGAGTTCGAGCGGATCCATGGTGCCAGCAATCTGCGTGCCATCCGTGACGGCTTCCGGGTGCTGTCGGTGATTCTGCGTGAGCGTGGACGCCGACGCCGGATCCGCCGCGCGCCACGGCCCGCGCTCCTCGGGGAGGGCCGGTGACCGAGGAGCACATATCGGTAGTGATCTGCGTCTACACCGAGGACCGCTGGGGCGACATCCTCGCCGCGGTGGACTCGGTGCGGGCGCAGTCGCTGCCCGCCCTGGAGACGCTGCTCGTCGTCGATCACCATCCGACGCTGCTGGAGCGGCTGGCCAGGGAGTACAAGGAAGTCGAGGAGGTGCGGGTGCTCGCCAACGCGGGCCCCCGCGGCCTCTCGGCCGGGCGCAATACCGGCATCGCCGAGTCATCCGGTGACATCATCGCGTTCCTGGATGATGACGCGGTCGCCGAGCGGGACTGGCTGCGCTGCTTCGCGGCGGCCTATGACGACCCCGCGGTCATGGCTGTCGGGGGCCGTACCGAGCCGGTGTGGGCCTCGGGACGCCGACCGTCCTGGTTCCCGGAGGAGTTCGACTGGGCGGTGGGCTGCACCTACCGGGGCATGCCGCCGGGCCGGATCCGGGTACGCAATGTACTCGGCGGCAACTCCTCCTTCCGGCGGGCCGCGTTCATCACCGCGGGCGGGTTCGCCAGCGGTATCGGGCGGAATGGCGACCGGCTTCCGCTGGGCTGTGAGGAGACCGAGCTGTGCATCCGGCTCACCCGGGTACGTCCGGACGCGGTGCTCCTGATCGATGACCGGGCGGTGATCCACCACAAGGTGCCCGCCACCCGTGAGCGGTTCGGCTATCTGCGGACCCGGTCCTATGCCGAAGGGCTCTCCAAGGCGCTGGTCGCCCGCAGCGTCGGCGCCCGGGCCGGGCTGGCGACGGAACGGCGCTACACCACCCGGGTGGTGCCCGCCGGGGTGGCGCGCGCACTGCGCGACGTCCTGCTGGCCCGCCCCGGCGGCGCGGGCCGGGCGTGCGCCATCGTGACGGGTATGGCCGCTGCCGCGGCGGGCTACGCCCTGGGCACCCTGCGTGCCCGGCACGGCGGGGCACGCTTCACGGTGGCCCCGGTCGTAAGGGATGAGGGAACGTGATGAACCATCCGGTACCCATACTGATGTACCACGCCATAGCGCACTGTCCGGCCCACGCCACCTACGCCCTGTCCGTGTCCCCCATCGCCTTCGCGGAACAGCTGGGGATGCTCGCCGACCGTGGCCATACCTCCCTGACCACCGCGGAGCTGGCACGGCTGTGGCGCACGGGTGGATCACTGCCCCGGCGGCCCGTGCTGATCACCTTTGATGACGGTTATGAGGGCGTGCACCAGCACGCCCTTCCCGTCCTCGCCCGGTACGGTTTCAGCGCCACGCTGTTTGTCTCCACTGGATGGCTGCGTGGGCCGTATGACACCGGTGGCGCGCCGGACACCATGCTGGACTGGGACCAGCTGCGCGAGCTGGCCACCAGTGGGGTGGAGATCGGCGGGCACAGCCACAGCCATCCACAGCTCGACCAGCTCAGTGACCCGGTGCTGCGCCATGAGGTTGTCCACTGCCGGGAGCTGCTCGCCGGGGAGCTGGGCCGGGCCCCGGTGTCATTCGCCTATCCGTACGGCTATTCCAGCAGACGGGTGCGGGAGGCCGTACGGTCGGCTGGGTTCAGCCAGTCCTTCGCGGTCGGCAACGCGCTGGCCGACCGGCGGCGGCAGAGCCCGTACGCACTCAGCCGGCTGACCGTGCGCCGGTCCACGGGGATGGTGGAGTTCGCGCAACTGATCGAAGGGCGGTCGGTCAGCCGTATCTTTGCCCGGGACCGGGCACTCACCAAGGGGTACGCCGTCCTACGCGGGACACATCGAGCACTTCGGAAGGCGCAGCGGATACGTGTCTGACACCACGACCACGTCCGAGGCCGAGGCCGGGGCCGGAGCCGGGACCGACGCCGGGGCCGAGGAGCTGGTCACCGGTGGGCCGGCACCCGCCGACGGGGGCAACCGCGGCAGTCCGCTGTTCCGCAACGCCTATGCGCTGATGCTGAATACCGGCATCAGCGCCCTGCTGGGTCTGGGGTACTGGTTCGTCGCCGCCCGGTACTACTCGGATGAGGCGGTCGGGCAGGGTTCGGCCGCCATCGCCGTGATGAAGTTCCTCGCCGGGCTCACCGCGGTGACCCTCATCGGGGCGCTGGCCCGTTTCATTCCCACCGCGGGCCACACCACGCGTGGGCTCATACTGCGTACCTATGCGGCCAGTTCCCTGCTGGTGGCGCTGGCCTCGGTGGGCTTCCTGCTCACCCTCGATCTGTGGGGGCCGTCCTTCGGCTTGCTGCGTGGCTGGCTGCCGGGACTCGGTTTTGTCGCGGCCGTGGTCGCCTGGTCGCTGCTGACCCTGCAGGACGGGGTGCTGACCGGGCTGCGCAGCGCCACCTGGGTGCCGGTGGGCAACACCGTCTTCTCCACCGCCAAGCTGGGGCTGCTGGTGGTACTGGCCGCGGCCGTTCCCACCGCCGGGGTCTTTGTCTCCTGGGCGGCGGCCATCGCCCTGTCGGTGCTGCCGCTGGGCTGGCTGGTCTTCCGCCGGCTGATCCCCCGGCACACCCTGGCCACCCAAGGCAGCGCCCAGCCCGCCTCCTACCGGGAGATGGGCCGCTTTCTGGCCGGGGACTACACCGGCGCGCTGTTCTCCCTGGCGGTTGTCTATCTGGTGCCGGTGCTGGTCGCCACGCAGGTCAGCGCCGTGGACAACGCGTACTTCTACATCACCATCACCATCGCGGGCACGGTCAATCTGCTCGCCATCAATATGGGCGCCTCGCTCACGGTCGAGGGCTCCCATGACCCGGCCCAGCTGGCCGCCAACTGCCGTGCGGCGCTGCGCCGGATGGCCCGGATCATGCTGCCGGTCTGCGCGTTACTGTTTGTCTTCGCCCCCCAGATCATGGCCGTCTTCGGCCCCGGCTACGCCCAGGCCGCCACCCCGCTGCTGCGCTGGTACGCGGTGGGAGCGCTGCTGCGCGTGGTCATCGAGGTCTACTACGCGGTGCTGCGCGCCCAGAGCCGTACCTCCGGACTCGCCTATATGCAGGGGCTGTTGTGCGTTCTGGTGCTCGGCCTGACCGTGGTCCTGCTGCCGGTGCTGGGGATGACCGGTGCGGGTATCGCGGAGGTCTGCAGTCTGGGGCTGGTCGCGGCGGTGGCCGTCTATAAGCTCCATGGTGTGCTGAGGGGTTCGGGCCGTGGGCCGCGTACGGGCCGGGACGCGCAGGCGTCCGTTCCGCCGGACGGCGACCTCGCGGATCTCGCGGTGGGCGGAAGTACGGCGACCTTCGCCTCCGCCCGGCCGGCCGAGCCCCGCGCCCCAGCGGCAGAGCCCGCCGCCGGGTGGCGGAACCGGCCGCGCCTCCCGGTTGCCGGTCTCTGGGCGCTGCTGGCCATCGCGCTGGCGCTCTACTGGATCCCGCTGCGGGGCATGGGCGACACCGAGCTGGACGCCATGGGCGGACTCGGGCTGGTCTCGGTGCTGCCGGCCGCGACGCTGCTGGGGGCCGCGCTGCTGGTGGTCTGCTTCGCCGGGGCACTGCGGCTCGGCCGGCCACCACGTGCGCTGCTCACCGCGGTGCTGCTGCTGACCGTTGTCTCGCTGCACGCGGTGCCCGCCGTGCTGGAGACCGAGCCACGGTTCGCCACCGCCTGGCAGCATCTTGGCTTCCTCGACTACATCGACCGCACCGGCGTGACCGCACCGGAGCTGGACGCCCGGTGGAGCTGGCCGGGCTTCTTCGCGGCGGCGGCCTTTATCGCCCAGGCGTGCGGAGTGCAGGACCTCTCCGAGGTGATCCGCTGGTGGCCGCTGACCGTCCAGTTGCTGTTTCTGGCGCCGCTGGCGGTGCTACTGCGGGCGGTACGGGCGAGCTGGCGGGCGAAATGGTGCGCGGCCTGGTTCTTCGTGCTGTGCGGCTGGGTGGGACAGGACTACTTCTCTCCGCAGGGCTTCACCTATCTGCTCTACCTGTGCTTCGCGGCCATACTGCTGGTCTGGTTCCGGCCATCGGGCGAGGGCGGCGGGGCCGGGGACGTCGGCAGGCGCACCAGTGGCGAGGCCCCGGTGCCCGGGCTGCCGCCCGCTACCCGGGCGGCGCTGCTTGTGGTGCTGCTCGCGCTGTTCACCGCCTCGGTCGCCGGGCACCAGCTGACGCCGTTCGTCATGCTGGGCGTGCTGACCGTGCTCGTCCTGGTGCGCCGCTGTGTGCTGCGGGGGCTGCCGCTGCTCTGCGTGGTGCTGGTCGCGGTATGGATCGGCTTCCTCGCCGAGCCGTACTGGTCGGGGCATTTCGATGAGCTCTTCGGCGGGCTCGGCGGGCTCGGCGACAATGTGTCCTCCTCGGTCTCCGGCCGGATCGAGGGCGGCAGCGACACCCACAAGCTGGTCCTCTACGTCAGGGTGGCGCTGGCGGGCTCCACCCTGGCGCTCGCCGCCTGGGGGTTGCTGCGCCGGCGGCGGGCCGGTGTATCGGACCGTGCCCTGCTGGTGCTGACCGCGGTGCCGTTCCTCGCCTTCGGTCTGCAGTCCTACGGCGGCGAGATGGCCTTGCGGGTCTTCCTGTTCGCCGTGCCGGGCGCCTGTGTGCTGGCCGCCCTCGGCTTCTTCCCGCATCCCGCCGGGCGGCCGCGCCGTGTCCGGCCATGGGCCGCGCCGGGGGCCGCTCTGCTGGCCGGGCTGATCCTGATGGGCGGCTTCCTCATCGCCCGCTGGGGCAATGAGCCCTTCGAGCGGGTGCGGCCCGGCGAGGTCGCGGCGATGGAGTACATCTATGAGCACGACAAGCCGACCGCGCGGCTGCTGTGGCTGAGCAGCGACCCGGAGGTCAACGTCACTCCCGCGCTGCCCTGGGGCTCCCGCGATATGGAGCGGGTGTGGTACGAGCCGGTGCTGGCACCACGCGATCCGGACCGGCTGGACCGGGTCGTCGAACGGCTCCGGGAGGCCGGGCCGAACTCGTATCTGCTCATCAGCCATGGCCAGTCCACGTATCTGGAGCTCGATGCCGGCTACGCCCCCGGCTGGGAGCGGCGGATGCGCGAGGGCCTCGCTGAGCGGCCCGAGCTGCGGCAGTCCCTGGCCAATGAGCATGCCGCGCTGTACGAACTGCGGGATCCGCCCGGGTCGGCGGTGCCCCCGGCCGCTGCTGGTCCGGCCGGGCCACGGATCACCTGGACCACTGAGACGGTGATCGGTGCGCTGGGCGCGGTGGTGCTGATCCTGCTGCTGGCCACCCGGGAGCTGGTGCGGGTGCTGGCGCCGCCGGGCGTCCGGCGGGAGGCCTGGTTGCAGAGCACGCTGTGGTTCGCACTGCCGCTGATGTTCCTGGTGCTGGCCTCGCTGGCACAGCGGCTATGGACCCTCTCGTAGCGACTCAGCGCCTCAGCCAGCGCACCTCATAGCCCGTCAGCTCGATGCTCTGGCCGTCCACCGTCACCTGGACGGGCCGGTCGTGGGGGTTGACGACCAGGATGGCCTCCGCGCTGGCGAGCAGACGCACCCGGTCATCCCCGGAGACCGGCACCCGCTCATGGCGGGTGCCGGGCGGGAAGGCCTCGCCGAAGCGGCTGAGCAGCTCCAGTATGGGCAGCTTGCGGCCGCCGTCGGGGAGGTGGGTGCTGCGCCACAGACAGCCCGCGCACTCCTCGCCCTTGCGCTGCGGGTTCCAGTAGAACCCGGTTCCCGCCCCGCCCCGGGCCATGGCGATCATCCCGGTGGCGTGCACCGCCAGCCGGTGCCGCTCGCTCCAGCCGTCCCGCTGGTCGTTCTCATCGCTCAGCTCGACGTACCACTCGGCCCACCACAGCGGCAGCCCGGTCTCCTTTCGCACCCAGCGGCTGGCAGCGGTGAACTTCTCGGTCGCGGCGAACTCATCGGGCAGCAGCCGCTGGTCCTTGGTGTAGCTGGCGCCGTCGATAACGACGAAGTCGGCGCCGCGCTTGTGCTGATTCCAGTACGTCACGGCGTCCAGCGCCCGCTGGTCGATGCTGCCCCAGTCACCGCTGACCGCCGAAGCGTGATCGCTGTCCGCCGAGGCGACGCTGTCCATGACGACATAGGGGCCACCGACCAGGTTGTCCTCGCGGACCCGCTTCAGCTCGTCGTACACAAGGTTGTACAGCTCGGTGTAGCCCTCGTAGTCCCAGCGCTTCTTACGGTCGTCGAAGAAGCCCTTGAACTCATTCCAGACGATGAAGTGCCGTACATCGGGATACCGCTCGGCGACTTTGCCCGCGAGCCGGGCGAAGTCCTTGTAGTGCGCGCGGCTGGGCGCGGTTTCCAGCTTGCTCCAGTCGGTGGTTCCTTCGCTGCCGCCCTTCATCCAGTCGGGCGCACAGCACAGGGTGATGACCGGGGTGCCGCCGGTCCGCCGCACCAGCTCGATACGGCTGTCCAGCGCGGTGAAGTCATAGCGGCCCGGTGATGGTTCCGGATTGTCCGCGCCCCAGCCCATGATGTGCTGATTCTGTGGCAGTGACCGCTGGGACAGCGCGTCGGCCGCCCGCTCACGGGCCTGCTTCTCCCCCTCGTCCGCGCTCAGCTGGGTGTGGGTGAAGCCCCAGCCCAGCTCCGGGCGGGGTGGTGCGCCGGGCATCCGGGGTGTGCCGTACACCTCGCCCGGACCCCTGCTGTCGTCCCGCCAGCCGCCCGACGGGAACCCGCACATGGACAGCAGTAAAGCGAGCGCCACCACCCCCGCCCCGATCAGACCGGCCAGCCGCCAGCGCTCGACCCGCATTACCGCACACTCCCCCGTGTGACGTCCCATCACCTCAGCGTATCCGTCCGGCGAGCGCGCGCCAGGGAAACCTGCGTGCGCGGGACGTCGGCGTGCCGGATCATGGACGCCATGTGTGCCGAACGCCGTACCGCCCCGCCCGAGGAGTCGCTGCCCTTGCGGCTGAACATCGACGACAGTGATTCGCCGTCCGATGTCATCGATGCCCTCTTCCTGGGCCGCTTCACCTCCGGTACGCAGCCGTATGCGCGCAGCCGCTCCGTGGACCGGGTGAAGCAGGGGCTGAGCCTGCTGCCGCCCGGCGCGAGGGTGCTGCGTTCAGCGCGGGACGACGACCGCGGCGCGACGCTGGCCGAGGGAGACGGCTGGACGGTACTGGTGTCCCGGTGGAACCGGGGCGCGGATGTCACGGTGACGGCGGTCAGCGAGGAGCTGGCCGATCAGCGGCTGAAGCAGGCCGTCGACGGGGCCGAGGACGAGCCGGAGCCCCAGCCCACCGATGTGACGATGGGCTTCTGGTATGTCTCGCCACGGCGCGGGCCGCACCGTACGCCCCGGCAGATCTCCGCCGGGACCTGGGAGGAGATCCGGGAAAACTACACCGCGCCGGTCGCGGATGCCATGGACGGGCTGATGAAGCTCACCCCCGATGACATCGCGGGCCGGCTGCTTCTGCTGCATGGGCCGCCGGGCACCGGAAAGACCTCCGCGCTGCGCACGCTGGCCCGCTCCTGGCGGGACTGGTGCCAGGTGGACTGTGTGCTGGATCCGGAGCGGCTGTTCAACGATGTCGGCTATCTGATGGATATCGCCATCGGTGAGGACGACAGCAGCTCCGGCAAGGGCCGTTGGCGGCTGCTGCTGCTGGAGGACTGCGATGAACTGATCCGCGGTGAGGCCAAGCACGCGGCGGGCCAGGCCCTGTCCCGGCTGCTCAATCTGACGGACGGTCTGCTCGGCCAGGGCCGTAACGTCCTGGTCGGTATCACCACCAACGAGGATCTGGAGCGGCTTCACCCGGCAGTGGTGCGGCCGGGCCGGTGTCTGGCCCGCATCGAGGTCGGCGGGCTCTCCCGTACGGAGGCGGTCAACTGGCTGGGCACCGAGGAGGGGGTGGGCCGCGACGGTGCCACCCTCGCCGAGCTTTACGCTCTGCGTCGGGGGGCTACTCCGGCCACGGTCCCCGTGCAGGCCGACCGAACGGACGCGGGCATGTACCTGTAACCCCAGGGCCTGGGGTCTGTGGGTGGGATTCCCCGATTCCCGCCCCTTCCCGGAAACCGGGGCTCCGCCCCGGGCCCGGGGTTTGCCGGTGCGGGCCGGTGGCCGGGTTGTGCCCACCCGTTCCGCCCCTGGCGGAACGACTGCCCACAACGGGGTGGGGGTCTGGGGGCGTCAGCCCACAGTTTCGGGAAGGGGCGGGGTTGGGGAAACGCACCCGGTACGGGCTAGCCGTACAGCTCTCGGAGGCGTACCGACAGGCATGTGACGCAGCCTTCGAGCTTCTCGAACTCGCTGATGTCGACCGGGACCGGCGTATAGCCGAGAGCGGTGAAGAGCTCGGCGCTCTCGGGCGCGCTGGCCGCCATCAACAGCCTGCCGCCGCCGAGCAGGACGACATGGGAGCCCGTCTCCTCGGGGACGGGAAGAAAACGGGGGAAGAGCCCGGGGTCGTCGACCAGGGGCGGGTAGCCGATGACCGTGCCGTCGGGGAGCGCGGTCACCGCGGACTTCAGGTGCAGCACCTGGCTGACCGGAACCGCGATGACCCGGGCGCCCAAGGGCTCGAAGGCGGCCCGGAGTTGCCGGATACCCTCCGCGTTGGTGCGGCCGCCCCGGCCGGCGTAGACCGTGTCGCCGACCTTGAGGACATCACCGCCGTCCAGCGTGCCGGGCTCGCGAACCCAGTTGACGGAGCAGCCGAGCGCCGCGACGGCTTCCTCCGTGCCCGCCGTCTCCCGCTGCCGGGAATCGGCGCCGGGGCGGGTGATCAGTGCCACGTTCTTGTAGAGGACGACGGTGTCCTCAACGAAGACGCTGTCCGGGCAGTCATCCGCCGGTGCGACATCGACGGTCCGCCAGCCGTGCTCCCGCAGGGCGGCCACGTATCCCTCCCACTGACGTATCGCCAGCTCCGGGCTGATGGGTGTCCGCTCGATATGGGTGACCAGGCCCTTCGCGAGGAGCGGGCTGGGGCGGCGGATCAAGGCGATACGGCTCGGCATCGGACTCAGCCCTTCGGATAGGTGGCGCGGATGGCGTCCTGAACCGCGGCGAGTGCCGAGGCCCGGTCCAGCCCGAGGCGGTGAACACGCTGTGCGTACGCCTGCGCGGCGGCTGCGGCCTCCTTCGCGGCGGCGTCCCCGGCCGCGGCGACAAAGGTGCCATTGCGGCCGCGGGTCTCAATCACCCCGTCAGCCTCCAGCGCGCGGTAGGCCTTGGCGACCGTGTTCACCGCGATCCCCAGGTCCTCGGCGAGGCCCCGGACGGTCGGCAGCCTGTATCCGACGGGAAGCTTCCCGGAGCGCGCCTGCTCGGCGATCTGGGTGCGGAGCTGTTCATACGGGGCGGTGGTGACCTCCGCATCGATGACGATCTTCAGGGACAAGGTCTCTCCTGGCAGACGGAAATTCGTGGGCGGCCGTGCCGGGTGCGGCGTAACGTCCGGCCCTATGACCATAGACGTGCGGGAATTCCGTCCGGAGGACGCCAAGGGTGTGGCGGAGGTACGGCGTGCGGCGCTGCCGTACATGGTGTGGCGGCCCGAGTCCGTGCTCTGGGAGGCCGAGCGGACCCCAGCCGCTCAGCGGCTACGGATGCTGGTCGCGGAGGTGGACGGCCAGGTCGTGGGAGCGACCGAGGCAAGGCTGGTCCAGGAGAGCAGCCTTCCGGGTCAGGGCCACGCGGTGCCGGTCGTACGGCCCGAGTACCGGGGGCAGGGAATCGGCTCGGCGCTGCTGAGCGCTGCGGAGCAGTACCTTCTCACGGTCGGCTGCGACGCGCTCTACGTCTGGGTCAGCGATGACGGGCACTCCCCCGGCTTCGCCGAGCGGCGCGGCTACCGGCGCCGCCGGGCCGCCCGTTTCCTCCAGCGTGATCTGACCGAGCCGCTGCCCGTGCCACCGCCGCTGCCCGCGGGAGCACGGCTGCGTACCGCGGCCGGCTACGACGCTGATCCACGCCCGCTGTATGAGGCGGACCGGGAGTGCACGCTGGATGAGCCGGGCGATGTCCCCGCTGGTCCGCTCCGCTACGAGGACTGGCTGGCTGTCTGCTGGGGGCGGCCCGAGTGGGACCGCGAACTGACCTCGGTCGTAGTGGTGGACGGTGCGGTAGCCGCGTACAGCGTCGCCCATACGGACGGGTGTGACCGCTACTGGTCGGGGATGACGGGGACCCGCCGGGCCTTCCGCGGCCGGGGGCTGGCCAAGATCGCCAAGCATGACTCGCTCACCCGCAGCCGCGCGGCGGGTTATACCCACGCCTTCACCGGCAATGACGCGGAGAACGAGCCGATGCTCGCCATCAATCAGTGGTTCGGCTACCGCCCGGCGGCCAGGGAATGGCGCTATGCCAAGGAGCTGTGAGGCACAGCCTCTGTGGTCTGCTGACGGTCTGCTACGGAAGGACTTCACCCCGACCGTGCGGACGGCCGTCACCAAGCTGAACGGCTGACCCGGCGCACGCTGCGGCTCAGCGCAGGCGGCGCCCTACCCGGCCCAGTCCCTCGGCGAGGACGGCGAGCTCCGTACGGTCCAGCACATCGATCAGGGCTTCCCGCACGGCCGCGACATGACCGGGCGCCGCCTGCCGCAGGGTCTCGCGGCCCTGGTCGGTGAGGGCGGCGAATACGCCGCGTACATCGGTGGGGCAGGACCGCCGGCGCACCAGGCCGCGCTTCTCCAGCTGGCCGACCTGATAGGTCAGTCCGCTCTTCGAGGTGATCAGTGCGTGCGCCAGCTCGGTCATCCGGATCTCGTTGTCCGGGGCGGTGGAGAGGAGGACCAGGACCTCGTACTGCGTGTGAGAGAGCCCGGCCTCGTCCTTGAGCTGCTGCTCCAGTCGGCGCTCGACCCGGTGGCTCGCTTCGAGAAAGCCCTGCCAGGCGGCCATCTCCTGCTCATCGAGCCAACGTGTTGCTGTCATGGGTCCATGGTAGCGGTTGTTCAAATTCGAACAAGCTGTTACCGTGACGCTCATAGTTCCAATTTGAATCAACCCATGGAGAAACGCCGCTCATGTCCTCCCTCTCCCCCGCCGCCGCCCCACAGGACTCCTCGCCCCACGCCTACGACACCGGCCTGCTGCTCCTTCGGCTCGCGCTCGGCGCGACCATGGCCGTCCATGGCGCACAGAAGCTGTTCGGCTGGTTCGGCGGCGGCGGCCTCGACGGCACCGGGATGTTCTTCGAGTCGGTCGGTTACCCCGCCGGCCGGACCATGGCCCTGATCGCCGCTGTCACCGAGACATTCGGCGGTCTGGCCCTCGCCATCGGACTGCTCACCCCGCTCGCCGGAGCCGCGGTGTTCGGCACCATGCTCAACGCGCTCGCCGTGAAATGGGGCAGCGGCTTCTTCGGCCCGGAGGGCGTCGAGTACGAGGTTCTCCTCATCGCCGCTGCCGCCGCCCTCACCCTGACCGGTCCCGGCCGCTACGCCGCGGACCGTTTCCTCCCGGTCCTGCGCTCCCACCGGCTCCGCTATGGCGCCGCCGCCGTGGTGCTGGGCGCGGTCGTCGCGGGTATCACCCTGCTCATCCGGAACTGAGAATGCTGAGAGTGCCATGAGTCCCGCCGCCGACCGTATGCCCGTGCTCTATCTCAGCCATGGCGCACCGCCGCTGGCCGATGATGAGCTGTGGACGGGCCAACTGGCCGACTGGTCCGCGCGGTTGCCGCGGCCCCGGGCGATCCTGATCGTCTCCGCGCACTGGGAGTCTGCCCCCGCCACCCTGGGCGCCACCACCACGGTGCCGCTGGTGTACGACTTCCACGGCTTTCCCGAGCGCTACTTCCAGGTCACCTACCCCGCCCCCGGGGCGCCGGAGCTCGCCGAACGGATCCGGGGCCTGCTCGGCGCCCCGGGCACCCCGGTGCACAGCGCTCCGGAGCGGGGTCTGGACCATGGGGCGTACGTCCCGCTGGCCGAGATGTACCCGGATGCGGACATCCCGGTGCTCCAGCTCTCCATGCCCACCCTTGTCCCCGAGCGGCTGCTGGAGCTGGGCCGCAGGCTGGCGCCGCTGCGCGAGGAGGGCGTCCTGGTCATCGGCAGCGGCTTCTTCACCCATAATCTGCGCGAGCTGGTGTGGGGCGCCGGACCGGACGAGGCCCCGCAGTGGTCCAGGGAGTTCGACGCCTGGGGCCGGGAAAGGCTGGCCGACGGCGATCTCGACGCCTTGCTGGACTTCGAGCACAAGGCCCCCGCGGGCCGTATCGCCCACCCCCGCACCGAACACTTCGCCCCGCTCTTCGTCGCCCTCGGCGCGGGTGAGGCAGAGCTGTCCGGTCAGCACACGGTCATCGACGGCTTCTGGGGCGGGCTCGCCAAGCGCTCCCTCCAACTGGGCTGACCGGTCAGCTCGATGGCAGCGGCACCGCACGGTCCGGGGCGGCCGGATCGTAGGCGACAGCGTCCGTGGGCCGGTGCCAGTGCAGTAGGAAGCGCTCCCCCGCCCGATAGGCGTCCAGGCCCGCCCGGCAGTAGGCGACCATATCGTCCGGCAGCGCCCCCAGCGGAAACCAGCTGAGCTCCGAGCACTTCTCCGGCTCGGCGTTGACCGGCCGCTCATCCTCGGCGAGCCACGCCTCGAAGAACCACCCGATGCGCGGTTCCCCCTCGGGCGCCCGGTGCTGCATCACCAGTGCGACCCGCAGCCGGGCCGGGTCGAGTGTCAGCCCGATCTCCTCCTCCGCCTCCCGTGCCATCGCCGCCCGTACATCCTCGCCGTCCTCGACATGACCGGAAGGCGCGTGCAACAGCCCGTCCGCGTAGCCGGTACCGGCACGCCGTGCGAGCAGCACCTCAGCGCTGCGGCGCAGGATCAGATGGACATCGACGACCTCGGTGTGGCGATTCATAGAGGCGATCCTGTCACTGGGCCTGCTGCGCTGGCGCCCGTTCTTAACCGTCATTGAGCCACCCCTTAACGGGACCATAAGGATCGCCTCGATTGCCTTCCGAGGACGGAAATGGCTGATGAGCGGGGCTAACGTGCTGATCGCCAGGCGGGATTCAGCCATCGGCGCCGTGACAGGGGGACGGCGCCGATGTCCGGATCCCGGCCCCCCACGCAGCTCAAGTCCCATGGTTAAGGAGTCCCTTCGATGACCGTTCGTCGTAAGGCCACCGCACTCGCCGCACTGGGCGTCGCGCCGCTCGCCGTCACCGGCCTGGCCGCCAGCCCGGCAGTCGCGCATGGCTCCATGACGGACCCGGTGAGCCGGGTCTCCGCCTGCTATGCGGAGGGCCCGGAGAGCCCACGGTCGGCGGCGTGCAAGGCGGCTGTCGCCGCCAGCGGCGCGCAGGCCTTCTATGACTGGAACGAGGTCAACATCGGTGACGCCGCGGGCCGGCACCGGGAGATCATCCCCGATGGGAAGCTGTGTTCCGCGGGCCGCGACAAGTACAAGGGCCTGGATCTGCCGCGCACCGACTGGCCCGCCGCCAAGCTGAGCAGCGGTGACCACACCTTCACCTACAAGGGCACCGCGCCGCACAAGGGTTCTTTCGAGCTGTACATCACCAAGGACGGCTACGACCCGTCCAAGCCGCTGACGTGGTCGGATCTGGAAACCAAGCCCTTTGCCAAGGTCACCGACCCCAGGATGGAGGGTGGCGACTATGTCTTCAACGGCACCATCCCCAACAAGTCCGGCCGCCATCTGATCTACAGCATCTGGCAGCGCTCGGACAGCCCGGAGGCCTTCTACACCTGCTCCGATGTCACCTTCGGCGGTGACAGCGGTGGATCCGGTACGGGGACCTCGCAGCCCGCTGACTCCCAGCCCGCCGCACCGACCGAGAAGCAGATCGAGGAGAACCGCGACAAGTCAACCGTCGACCACAACGGCCATGGCGGTGACGGGAAGCACAGCGGCCATGACGAACACGGTGACCAGCAGCCGCAGGGCGACGCCGAGGTGAAGAAGGAAGCCGCCCCGAACGACACCGCGCAGAACGACACCAGGCCCAAGGGCGGATCCGGGGACGTCAACCTCGCCGAGACCGGCGGTGATGACAGCACCTCGGTGATCGCCATGGGCGGGGCCACCGCCCTCGCGCTCGGCGCGGCCGTGCTGTTCGCCACCCTCCGCCGTCGCGCCCTGGGCCGCCACCGCGCCTGACCCGACCGCCCCGGCCGCGACCCGCCCGACTGGGCGGCATGGCCCCTCAACGCGGCGCCGCCGCCTCCCTGAGATCCCACCTCGGGAGGCGACGGCGCCGTCCCACTGCCGCCGTCAGGACAGACAGGTGGTCGGTTTGGCGTGCGCCGGATCGAGGGCGTTGGCCGTCTCGTGCCAGGCCATCCGGTCCCACAGCGCGATGCCCACATGCTCGGAGAAGTTCACCGGGCACAGGTTCTGGAGCAGGACGTTCCGCACGTCCGGGCCGTCCAGGAACTGGGACTGATACGGGGTGACGACCTGGTCGTACCTGGTGGCGATCACCGTGTACTTCACCCCGGGTACCGTGTCGCCGCCTTCGTTCAGCCGCTTGAGGAACTCCGAACCGGCGATCTGGTCCCGCAGCCCCGGAGCGGACATGCCAATGGCGTCATCCATACCCGGGAAGTACGTGAGCAGCTTGGTCAACCCGTGCAAGTCGGTGCCCTTGTTGTCCGGCGCGATACCGACCAGGGCGTTCACCTTCTCCGCGCCGCCCAGGAACGAGAGGTAGTGGCGGGGCATCATGCCGCCCTGTGAATGACCGACGATGTCGACCTCTTGAGTGCCGGTCGCCTTCAGCACCCTGTCGACATACGCACCCAGCTGTTCAGCGGACTTGTCCACGGGTCCGAGCCCGTGAAAGAAGGGCACGCCGGGCAGTTGCCCGTAGTCGAGAGAGAAGACGCAGTAGCCGCGCCGTACCAAGTACGGGGCAAGACCGAGCCAGTTGTCGATGGAATTGCCGAACGTGCCGTGTGCCAGCACCACCGCACGGGGGTGCTGGGCCGAGGGTTTGCAGGACCAGTCGTTCCAGCCCTTGCTTGTCGTCGTGGTGCTGGAATCCGCGTATGCCGCGCTCGGCAGCAGGGAAACCACAACTGCCAGCGCCACCGTCGCCAACAGTCCACGCGCGCGTGACCAGGACACCTTCATCCGAACTCCTCTATGGGCCTGAGAGGATGTGCGTGAGCCATGCCAGTGCCGCGCGGTCCGGACCACGTGCTGCTGAATCTCTGTCAATTTACGGGCGAGTAATGTGCACCGAACAGATGTGTGACGGTGAAGAAAACGTCACATGTCCTTCACGGCATGGAAGGATTGCGCGGCGTCACGCGACGTCCAGCCGCCCGGCTGGATATGCCGCCCCGGTGCCATAGCGGATACGGGCCCGGTCCGCCGCGGCCTCGGCCTGGCGGGCCTTCTCCTCCCCGGGGTCAAGGGAGAGCTGATGGGAGGCGAGTTCGGCCGCGGTGAGGTCCTCGGCGCGCAGTGCGAGGGCGCGTACCCGGGCTCGCTGAAGGCCGAGGGCGTTATGCAGGGCGTACGCGGTGGCGGTCAGCTCAGGGGTGTGGGCGGTGGGTTCGGGCAGTACGCGGGTGCGGGTGGTCGTGGAGCGGTCGGCGTAGCGGACGGTCAGGGTCAGCGCGCGGGCGACCTGGCTGTCGACCCGCATCCGGAAGCCGAGTTCGTCGGCGAGGGTGAGCAGGGCGCGGCGGCGCCGGTCCGGGTCCAGCTCGTCGCGGCCGAAGCGGTGTTCGGCGCTGACGGAGCGGGTCGGGGCACTGGGGACGACCGGGCTCGGGTCGATGCCGCGGGCGCGGTCGTGGACCCGGCGGGCGGCGGTCGCGCCAAGGACGCGCTGCAGGGTGGCAGGCGATGCCGCGGCGACCCGGCCGACGGTGTCCAGACCGTACGCGGACAGGGCGCGGGCGGTCGCCGGTCCGACGCCATGCAGCGCGGCCACCGGCTTACGGTCCAGAAAGGCAGCGACGTCCGCCGGGTTACCGGGGACCGCGCGGACCTGCCCCGGCGGCCCGGTGTGCGCGGCCATCCGGGCGAGCATCGGATTGGCGGCGACGCCCACGGTGCAGTCGACGCCGTGCAGGGCCAGTGCGCGGACCCGGATGACCCCGGCCAGCTCGATAGCGGTCCGGTTGAAGTAGCGCAGCGCACCCCCTACATCGGCGAGTGCGGCATCAGGTGGAAGGGCCTGCACCACAGGGGTGATGCCGGCGATCAGTTCGAGGAGACCGGGATAGCCCTCCGGGGTGTGCCCTTCGCCGAAGTGCACATACAGCACATGCTCCTGGGCCTCTTGCCCCTTTCCGTTCGTTCTGTTCGTTCCGTTCATCCCGGGCTCCCTGGGCTGGAGTGCCACAGCTTGCGGCCGTTCTTCATGGACTCGCCCGGGGGCTGGAGGTCGGCCCAGGGGTGCAGCTCATAACCGGTCTCCAGCCGGATACCGCGGTCGGGCGCGGTGAATACGCTGTCCGCCGCCGCGTGTTCCGCCAGCCGGGCCGCGACCGCGTCCAGACCGCCGGTGCGGCGGAGCTCGGCCAGCTCGGCAAGGTCCCAGGCGGCGGCGCCGACCACGCTGAGGCTGCGCGGGCCGCGCCGCTGGACGGTGCCCCGTACGAGCAGCAACCAGGAGTGGAAGACCGTATGCGCGCAGGCGGCGTGGCTGTCCTCGAAGAACGCGAGGTCGGCCAGGCCGGTCCCATCGTCCAGGGTCACGAAAATGACCCGCTTGCCGGAACGGATCGGCGGGGTCTGGGTGGCCGCCTTGGCGCCCGCGACCAGGACCGTATCGCCGTGCCGTGCCTCACTCAGCCGCTGCGCGGAGCACACGCCCAGCTCGGTCAGGAACTCCTGGTGATCGCCCATGAGATGGCGGGACGCGTCCATGCCGAGGACACCGAGTTCGGCACTGAGGCGTTCCTCGCGATCGAGGTCAGGCAGGCCGGCGGGCGGCGGAGCCGTGGCCTCCGCCAGCGGCAGCTGCGCTGCCCCTTTGCTGGCGCCTCGCTGTCCACGGTGGAGTTCGGCGATATGCAGCAGCAGATCGCGGCGGTTGCCGCCGAAGGCGTCCAGCGCGCCGACCCGGGCGAGGTTCTCAGCGACCGGGCGAGACGGGCGGGCCCGGCTCAGCAAGTCGTGCAGTGAGCCATACGGCCGCCCAGCGGCGATCCGCTTCGCATCGGCTCCGCTGATGCCCCGCACTTCACTGAGCGCGAGACGGATACCCCACACCCCGGACTCAGACTCCAGTTCGATTCGATAAGCGACATCGGAGCGGTTCACATCCAAGGGCAGGATCGGCACCCCGCGTCGCCGGGCGTCCGCCAGCAGCAGCCGCTTGGGATACATCCCCGGATCGTGGGTGAGCAGCCCGGCGTAGAAGGCCGCAGGGTGGTGCGCCTTGAGCCAGGCGGACTGATAGGTGGGCACCGCGAACGCGACGGCGTGCGCCTTGCAGAAGCCATACGCCCCGAACGCCTCGATGATCTCCCAGGTACGGGCGATCACCCCTGGCTCATAGCCGCGCCGGGCCGACTCCCGCTCGAACCAGGCCCGGACACGTGGCTGCAACTCGGGGTCGCCCAGCGCACGCCGCGTCTCGTCCGCGTGGGAACGGTCGCAGCCGGTCATCACGCCCAGCATCTCGATGATCTGCTCATGGAAGACGACCACGCCATACGTCTCACGCAGGACGGGCTCCAGATCCCGATGCGGATACCGGACGGGCTTCTTTCCATGCCGGGCATCGATGAACGGCCGCACCATGTCGGCGGAGACCGGCCCGGGGCGGAAGAGCGAGATATCGACCACCAGGTCATGGAAGGTGCTGGGCTGCAGCCGTCCGATCAGATCGCGCTGGCCCGGTGATTCGATCTGGAAACAGCCGAGCGTTTCGGCTGAACGGATCAGCTCATACGTCCTGGGGTCACCGGACTCCACCGTGTCCAGGTCGATCCGCCGCCCGGTGGCCCGCGCCACCTCCCGTACCGCGTGGGCCATCGAGGACTGCATCCGCACCCCGAGCACATCGAGCTTGAGCAGCCCGAGCTTCTCCACATCGTCCTTGTCGAACTGCGACATGGCGAAGCCCTCGCCGCTGGTCGGCACCACGGGGGTACGGGCCCGCAGCGAAGCGTCCGACAGCAGCACCCCGCATGGATGCATGGCGACCCCGCGCACCAGGCCGTCCAGCGCCTCGACCAGCTCCCACATCCGGGGCCCGTACCGCTCGGCGTCGATGGCACGCAGCTCGGGCAGCTCGGCGAGCGCACTGCGCGCGTCCCGGGCCCGGATATGCGGAAAGGCCTTCGCCAGCTCGTCCACTTCGGCCGGGTCCAGGCTGAGGGCGGCTCCCACGTCCCGGATGGCGTGCCGCACCCGGTAGGTCTCGGGCATGGCGACGGTCGCCACCCGCTCCGCACCGAAGCGGTCGAAGATCGCCCGGTATACCTCCAGCCGCCGGGCGGACTCCACATCGATATCGATGTCCGGAAGGGCCTGCCGGTGCTCGGAGAGAAAGCGCTCCATCAGCAGCCCGTGCCGGACGGGGTCGGCGGCGGCGATCCCCAGCAGATGGTTGACCAGTGACCCGGCGCCGGATCCCCGGGCCGCGACCCGGATTCCCCGTCGCCGTACATCATCGACGACCTGCGCGACGGTGAGGAAGTACGAGGCGAAACCATGCCCCTCGATCACCTGCAGCTCCTCATCGAGCCGTGCCCATCTTCCCCGGTCATCCGCATAGCCCCGGGCTACCATCCCGGCGGCGCAGCGGGACCGCAGGACGCGTTCAGCGGTGCGCCGCCCGGTACCGACCAGCTGCGGCTCGGGGAAGTGTGCTTCTCCTATCCCCAGATCCTCGTCCGGGTCCACCCGGCACTCGCCGGCGGTCTCCTCGGTCAGGGTCAGCAGCCGGTGCGCCGTGGACCGCCGGTATCCGGCCGCTTCGGCGATCTCCTCAGCGATACGGGCCATCTCATCCGGCCCCTTCAGCCACCGCTGCCCGTTGTCCAGACCCCTGGCCGGGTCGATGGGGATGAGCCGCCGCGCCGCGTCCAGCACATCGGCGACCGGGCCCTGGCCAGGGTCGGCGTAGCGCACGGCGTTGGTCAGTACCGGCTTGACCCCCTGCTCGGCGGCGAGGCCCAGCATCCGGGCGGCCTCCCGGAGCGGGGCGGACCCCACGACCTCCAGGCGCAGCGCGTCCCCGAACAGCTCGCGCCAGGGCATCAGCAACCGCACCGCCCGGTCGGGCCGCCCGGCGGCCAGCGCCCGGCCGACGCCGGACTGCGGCCCCAGCAGCACGGTCACCCCGTCCCCGTACAGATCCGCCCACTCCAACCGGGGCCGCTCGCGCTCTCCCGCGTGGGCAGCCGTCACCATCCGGCACAGCTCAGCCCACCCGACGGCCCCGTCCCGGGCCAGCAGGACGGCCCGCTGCCCCGGCTCATCGACAAAGGCGCCGCCCCGGACCGGCGCCCGCCGTCGTACGGCACCGCCCCGGCTCTCGGCCGGCCGTTCTTCCACGGCCAGCTCCACCCCGTACACCGCGCGTACCCCGGCCGTCTCGCAGGCCGTGGCGAACCGCACCGCACCAGCGAGGGTGTCCCGGTCGGTCAGCGCGAGCGCGTCCATCCCCCGCTCAGCGGCCCGCTCGGCCAGCCGCTCGGGGTGTGAGGCGCCGTAGCGCATGGAGAAGCCGGATACGGCATGTAGATGCGTAAATCTGCCCATCCGCATCTCCTTGCCACTTAGCCACCCCCTGCCCGTTTCGGCTCATCCGTCCCTCTGAACACCACCCTAAACCAGATCTCGAATGCACGTTCGAACACACCGTGAGGGCGTCTTCCTGAGGGCCTCTGTACTTCTGAGGACCTCTGTACGTACGCGGCCGTGGCTTTAGGGGGTGTCTGGTGGGTCTCCGTGGAGGGAGGAGCGGCGTCTGGTGCGTGCGATCGCAAGGCGGAGGAGGAAGCCAACCTGGTTGGTTGGCGACCGACGACAACGCAGCGAGCGTGCGTGCCAGGCGTCGCGACGCCACGGAGATCCACCAGACACCCCCTACAGTCGTGGCATGGCTTCAGACCAGGGGACCGTACGGGTGGACAGCTGGATCTGGTCCGTGCGGCTCACCAAGACCCGTTCGCTGGCCGCCTCGGCCTGCCGCGCCGGTCACGTCCGCGTCAACGGTGAACGCGTCAAACCGGCCCACGCGGTGCGGCCTGGAGATGAGGTGCGGCTGCGGCACGCCGGACGCGAGCGGATCGTCGTCATCTCACGTCTCGTACGCAAGCGGGTCGGGGCGGCCGTCGCCGCGGAGTGCTTTGTTGACAACAGCCCACCGCCACCGGCCCGCGAAGACATCCTGGCGGTCGGCCACCGTGACCGAGGGGCGGGACGCCCGACAAAGCGCGAGCGGCGCGACCTGGAACGTCTGCGCGGCCACTGAGCGCTGTGGTCCCGGCGCGGGGAATGCGGTCACGAAGTGTGACCGATATCAAAGAATTCGCGGCCCCTATGTCGTTCAAGGCAGGGTAGAGGCAGGATCGGGACATAAGCACAGACAGAAGGAGCCCCATGAGGATCGGCATCGTCGGAGCCACTGGTCAGGTCGGCAGCGTGATGCGCGACATTCTGGCCGAGCGGAACTTCCCGGTGGAGGAGCTGCGGCTGTTCGCCTCCGCCCGTTCCGCCGGGCGGACGCTGCCCTGGAAGGACACCCAGATCACCGTCGAGGACGCGGCCACGGCCGACTACTCCGGGCTGGACATCGTGCTGTTCTCCGCGGGCGGCTCGACCTCCCGGGCGCTGGCGCCGAAGGTCGCCGCGGCCGGTCCGGTCGTGATCGACAACTCCTCCGCCTGGCGGCTCGACCCCGAGGTCCCGCTCGTGGTCTCCGAGGTGAACCCGCAGGCCGCCAAGGAGCGCCCGAAGGGGATCATCGCCAACCCGAACTGCACCACCATGGCCGCCATGCCCGTGCTGCGCCCGCTGCATGAGGAGGCCGGGCTGGCCACGCTGGTCGTCGCCACCTACCAGGCGGTGTCCGGCAGTGGGCTGGCCGGAGTGGCTGAGCTGGACGGGCAGGCCCGTAAGGCCGTCGAGTCCGACGCCACTCAGCTCACCTTTGACGGCTCCGCGGTCGACTTCCCGGCGCCGGACACCTACAAGCGGCCGATCGCCTTCAATGTGCTGCCGCTCGCGGGTTCGATCGTCGATGACGGGCTGGAGGAGACGGACGAGGAGCAGAAGCTCCGCAATGAGAGCCGCAAGATCCTGGGTATCCCGGGTCTGAAGGTCTCCGGCACCTGTGTCCGGGTCCCGGTCTTCAGCGGTCACTCCCTGCAGATCAACGCCGGCTTCGAGCGGGCGATCACCCCGGAGCGCGCCCGCGAGGTGCTGGCCGGTGCTCCCGGTGTGGAGCTTTCCGAGATCCCGACGCCGCTCCAGGCCGCGGGCCAGGACCCCAGCTATGTGGGCCGTATCCGCCGGGATGAGACCGTCGAGCACGGCCTGGCCCTCTTCTGCTCCAATGACAACCTCCGCAAGGGCGCGGCACTCAACGCGGTGCAGATCGCGGAGCTGGTCGCGGCCGAGGCCCGCTGAGCGGACCACGCCGGAACCCATGCCGGAAGCCCCCGGTGCCCGAGGCGGGCACCGGGGGCTTCGGTGTGTGGGCGGGGTGGGTCAGCCGATCTCGGCCCCGTACTCCGAGAGGGCGGCGGTCACCGGCTGGAAGAAGGTCTGGCCGCCGGAGGAGCAGTTGCCGCTGCCGCCGGAGGTCAGGCCGAGCGCGTCACTGCCCGCGAAGAGCGCGCCGCCGCTGTCGCCGGGTTCGGCGCAGACGTCGGTCTGGATCAGTCCGTTCACCGTGCCCTGCGGGTAGGTGACCGAGACATCGAGCGCCTGGACCTTGCCGCCGTGCACCTGGGTGGTGCTGCCGCTGCGCTGGACTTCCTCGCCAACGGTGGCTTCACGCGCGCCGGAGATCTGCTGCGCGCTGCCGTTGTAGAGGTTGACCTCGCTCGGGTGGTCCGTATCGCCGGTGTACTTCACCAGCGCGTGGTCGGCGCCGGGGAAGGTCCCGGCCTCCAGCTGCCCGATCCGGGAGCCGCCCGAGGACTCGGCCCAGCCGCTGCCGACGCTGCCGCAGTGCCCGGCGGTCAGGAAGTAGGGCTCCCCGTCCTTGACGACGTTGAAGCCGAGCGAACAGCGTGCGCCGGAGGTGTAGATCGCGTCGCCACCCGCGATGAACGGCTTGAACTCCCCGGCCGTCTGCTTCAGTACGGCCTTGCCGTCCTGCGCCGCGACCTGCTTCTTCAGCTTCGACAGGTCGGCGTCCTTGACCGTGCTGTCGGCGGTGACAACGACCTTGTTGGTCACCGGGTCGACCGCGCGTGAGGTGCCGGGGACGGCCGTGTCGTTCAGGGCCGTCTTCACGGCGTCCAGCTGCGCGAGGGTGTGCTCGACGACCCTGGCCTCGGCTCCGGCCTGCTGGACCTTCTTGACCGCGGCCTTGTCAACGACGTTGACCACGAGCTTTTCCGCCGTGGCGTCGTAGTACGCACCGGCCGTGCCGCTCTTCAGATCTGCGGTGAGCGTGTTCGCCAGCTCGCTCGCCGCGGTGGATGTCAGGGTCTCTGCGGTGGGGACGGGGTCGGCGGCGTTGGCATTCGCCATCGTGAGGGTTCCGGCTACCAGTGCGGCGGTTCCCGCACCAGCGATGGCCATGCGCCGCTTGGTTATCCGTCGGTGTCTCAACACGGACCTCCAGTGGGGGGTTGGAACCGCACCAGATCAGAGCGGTTCCGGAGGATGCCCGGACACGGACATACCCAACGGGAGAAGGGTCGCGTCCATGCCAAGCAACATCGTCGAGTATCCCGATCCCGATTCCCCGCGGACAAGGCCGAGTTCGCGTCAGCGCAAGTCAAGTGGCCCCCGTCAGCCCACTTCTGCCACACACCGATAATCGCGCACGTCATCCCCATACACGAACAAGAATGAACACATGACGCAAGGAGTCCTCACCCTCGAGTGAGGACTACACCTGTCCGATAATCGCCGTTCAGGAATCGCTTTCCGGCTCAGAAGGCTCGGAACTGGACGGCTCAGTGGTGGCGACGGGGGTGACCGGAGGTTCTACGGGCCGCGGGGGCTCCCCATTCGACGGGCCCACGGCGGCCGGCTGGTGACGCTCCAGGAAACGCAGCAGCTCCACGGGGAAGGGCAGCACCAGCGTGGAGTTCTTTTCGGCCGCCACGGACACCACAGTCTGCAACAGCCGCAGCTGCAGCGCCGCAGGGGTGTCGGCCATCTGCTGGGCGGCCTCGGCGAGCTTCTTGGAGGCTTGCAGCTCCGCGTCCGCGTTGATGACCCGGGCTCGCCGGTCCCGGGTGGCCTCCGCCTGCCGCGCCATCGAGCGCTTCATCGTCTCCGGCAGCGAGACATCCTTGATCTCGACCCGGTCGACATTGACGCCCCACTCCACGGCCGGACTGTCAATCATGATCGCCAGACCCTGGTTGAGCTTCTCCCGGTTGGAGAGCAGATCATCCAGTTCGCTCTTGCCGATGATCGAGCGCAGTGAGGTCTGCGCCATCTGGGAGACCGCGAAGCGGTAGTCCTCGACGCGGATGATCGCATCGGCGGGGTCCACGACCTTGAAGTAGACGACCGCGTCCACCCGCACCGTGACGTTGTCATGCGTGATGCCCTCCTGAGCGGGCACAGGCAGCGTGACGATCTGCAAGTTCACCTTCTGCAGCCGGTCAATGGCCGGGACGATCAGCTGGAATCCGGGCTGACGCACCTGAGACCGCAGCCGGCCGAGCCGGAAGACCAGCCCACGCTCATACTGCTTGACCACCCGGGCCGCCGCCATCAGATACACAGCGCCACCGGCGAGCCCCGCTATCACCAACTCCATGACCATTGCGGCCCCCTGCCGTCACAAGCTGCCGTCACAAGCCCGACGCCTACAAATCCGGGCATTGTGGAACGTAAAGCTTATCTATACGGTAGTCCCGCTTGCCGCCTGCGGTCGAGCCCCTACCCGGTGAGACGGGCAGGAGCCTGGACCGCGGGCCACGGAGCGAATCGGACGGTGACCCTCAGTGGACGACCCTCAGTGGACGACCGTCAGTAGACACTGACGCCATAGCGCTTCAGCGCGGGCTTGACCGGCTGGAAGAAGGTCGTGCCCCCGGTACGGCAATCGCCGCTGCCACCCGAGGTCAGACCCAGCGCGGTCTTGCCGGCGAACAGCGGGCCACCGCTGTCACCGGGTTCGGCGCAGGCGTTCGTCCTGATGAGTCCGCGGACGACCTGGCCGTTGCCGTAGTTCACGGTGGCGTTGAGCCCGGTGACCTTGCCCCTGCGCAGTCCGGTGGTGCTGCCGCTGCGCTGGACGGACTGCCCGACATAGGCCTTGCCCGCCCGGGTGATGTCCTGCGAGCTGCCGTTGTAGAGGTTGACCGTGCCGGGCTTGGCGACCGGGACAGTGGAGTAACGGACAATGCCGTAGTCATGGCCCGGGAAGCTGGACCCGGCGGTCGGTCCCAGTTCGGTCGTACGGCCCGAGTCGGCGTACCAGGTACCGGCGTCCTGGGTGCAGTGCCCGGCGGTGAGGAAGGAGTAGCTGCTGCCCCGGCGCACATTGAACCCCTGCGAGCAGCGCCAGCCGTCGGCGTAGATGGCGTCACCGCCCTGGATGAGCGTGGTGAACTCACCCGGGACGCGCTCGATACGGAGCGCGTCGGCATTCCCTCCCGCGGCCTTCCTGATCCTGTCGATCCCGGCCCGGGAGACCGTGCTGTCGGCGGCGACCACCAGACGGTTGGCCGCCGCGTCAATATGCCAGGAGGTGCCCGCCACATCGGCGGTGAGCACGGCGTCACCCGCCCGCGCGAGCTGGTGGACGCTGAAGGTCCGCGCGGACTCGGCGCTGGCGGTGCCGACAGTGGGCGCGGACATCACCATCGCGGCCAGCAATCCGGCCCAGGCGGCGGTGGGCCGGGCGCGTCTGGCTGTACCGCTGCGGGGGGTAGTGCGCCGCCGTGTCCTCACTTCTTCCTCCCCAGGAATCGGGGCCCGGGGGGCGTGCGGGCCCGTGAGGCGCGGGTCAGGGGCACGCCCTGAAGCGTGCCCCTGACAAGCGCTGTGGGGGGATGTTGGCGCCACCGGCTCACTCGCGCAAGAGCCACTTTCGGACGGTCATCCGGCGATATCGCGCTCTCCGACAGGAATATCGGTCTCCAGGGTGTTCCCGGGCGGGGGGAAGGGGCACAGGAAGTGATCGCTGAAGGCACAGGGCGGCAGCGTCGCCCGGTTGAAGTCCACGGTGACCGAGCCATCGGCGGCCGGTGCCCCGGTGCGGAGAAAGCGGAAGCGGTAGCTGCCCCGGCCGCTGGTGCCATCGGCGAAGACGGCCCACAGCGCCCCACTGCCCACCACCGAGACCTGGAGCGTGTGCTCACCGCCGTCCGGCGTGGTGAAGCGCAGTTCTCCGCCAAGCTTCAGCCCGCGTTCGTGGCCGTCGGTGTTCATCACATGGACACTGCGCTCGCTGCTGTACGGGTGGAAAACACCCCGTAGCACCCAGTGCCCGTTATACGGGCCCGTCTCGATCCCGGTGAAGCTACGCCGGGTAGCCGAGTCGGGGTCATGCACCCGCACGGCCCACTGCCCCTCACGCCAGAGGAGCTCCAGCCGCCGTTCGCCGTAGGACACCCGGGACTGCCCCGGTCCCTCGCGGTCCGCGCTGAGGGTAATCTCCCCGACCAGCAACTCACCGTCGACTGCCAACCCGTCCATGATGTCCGCACGCAGCACTACCGCCGTACCGTCCGCGGTCTCCCGCCACTGGCCGGGCACGCCCTCGATACGGCCCTCGTCATCCGCGTCGGCGATCCAGTAGGTCCCCGTCACCGACAGCGGGCCATAGGGCGCCGTCACCGTGTCGAGGCGCTGTTGGTGCCACTCCTGCCACAGCTGTGCTGCTGACGTCGTTTCAGAGTTCATGCTGATCAACTTGCCATACCGGGAGCTTTTGGCGGGTCAGACGCCACAGGCCTCAGCAGTCACAGCAGCAGTCACCGCCACCGCCCTTACCCCGGCAGCAGCACTTTCCGCAGTCACAGCAGCCCCCGCAGGAGTCACAGCAGTCAGAGCAGTCACAGCAATCGCATTTATGGCACCAGCCCTCACGCTTCTGTCCCGTCCATGGGTCGTCGTAGGACTCCTTGCAGCAGATCTGTCCCGTACAGAACATCCCCGTCCACACCGCACAGCCGTACACCAGCCCACGACGGCGCACCGGAGGGGCCTCCCGTGGCGGTCCGCCTTCCGTGCCCTGCGCACAGCTCGCCCCGAAGGCACGGTCCACCGAGTGGCGCAGCTCATGCTCCAGCAGGACATGCGCCAGCGAGGAGTCCACGAAGTCCACCTCCCGCAGGGCGAGCCGGACTCCGTGTACCGCGTCATCGCACAGCCGCCGGGCCTCCGTCCGATCGGTCCCGGTGGCCGTCAGGGGGTTCCAGGCCCCCGACGCCGCGTCGGCGGCCTGGTCCTCCACCGCGTCCAGCAGATGCGCGAGCCGTCCGAAAAGCCGTCCCGCCTCAGCGAGCGGGGCGGCGTTGGCGGGGCGTCCGGCGAGCTGGGCGGTATGTGCGAAGGCCGCCGCGGTGGCCGTCTCCGTCGGTTCGGTGACGGCCAGCAGCGGGCTGCCCGGACCGGTAGCCGCCTCGATCTCCTGCTGGCGGCCGACCGCGTCGAGCAGTACCGCCGCATCGAAGCCGAGGCCGGCTCCGGCGCGCACACCACCCCGGTCCCAACTCGCCGCGACCCGTCGGGCGGCTGCCGCGACCGGACGGCGGGCCAGCAGCCCGTCCCGGTCGGCGACATGGTCACGTACCTTCGCGGAGGCCAGCACCAGCGAGACGGCGGCGGCCAGTCGGGCGCCCTCGCCCCGCGCCACCGAGGCCGTGCGCATCCCCCGCAGCGGGCATGGCCCGGCAGTGCGCCGGGCGCCTTCCGTACCCGCTGACTGAGCCTCCGTCAGGACGGAGATGATGAGCCCGTCATAGTTGGTGGCCACCCGGGCGAACTGTCCGTGGTCCCCACGCAGCGCGAGACAGAGACCGCACAGATGCGCCATCCAGTCCGTGCGCAGTCGCCCGCTCAGCCGGTGCTGGCATGGCCTGATGATTCCGAACACGCTGTTTTTCCGTCCCCCCGCCGGACCATGACAGTTCATCACTTTAACCGAGTGGTCTCACCCGGATGTCCCTGCCTCTCACCCGCGCGGGCGGAGCGGTTATCTTTCACTGCGTCACCACTCGTATACCGCAAGATCCCTGCTCCGGGGGCCCATGCTGTGCACCAGAACTGTCACGAATCACGTCTGCGGCGCATATCCGCTTGGCGCATCATCCGCATCATGGACGACGATAGGGGCGCGGACAGTGGAAGACCGCATGCGAGAGGAGGCGTCCATGGGATCGGTGCGCAAGGCGAGTGCCTGGCTGGGCCTCGTCGACGACAGCGAGATGCGTTACTACGACGACGACTACGCCGAGGGGCCGGAGCCCGGCGACGCCGCCCGTGAGGCGTGGGTGACGGACCCGCGGATCCGGGCGACGGCAGAGACCGCGCAGGATCAGGGGACGCGGATCGCGACGGTCACCCCGGACGGCTTCCGGGACGCGCGCGGCATCGGTGAGCTGTTCCGGGACGGGGTTCCGGTCATTGTGAACCTCACGACCATGGAGCCCGCCGACGCCAAACGCGTCATCGACTTCGCGGCCGGGCTGACCTTCGGGCTGCGCGGCTCGATCGAGCGCGTGGCCACGCGGGTGTTCCTGCTGACCCCCAATGACTACCAGGTGGTCAATGGGGAGCGGCGCCGCGCCGCCGAGGGCGGCTTCTACAACCAGAGCTAGCCAGCACCAGCGCTGGCCGGGCGGCACCGCCGACGACACCGCCGGCGACACCGCCGCCCAGCTCACCGGAAAGCGTCTTCGCCGGTGAGCGCCTTGCCGAGCACCAGTTGGTGCATCTCGACGGTGCCCTCATAGGTGAGCACGGACTCGAGGTTGGTGGCGTGCCGCATCACGGGGTACTCAAGTGAGATGCCGTTGGCGCCCAGGATCGTCCGGGCGGTGCGGCAGATCTCGATCGCCTCCCGCACATTGTTGAGCTTGCCGAAGCTGACCTGCTCAGGCCGCAGCTTCCCGGCGTCCATCCGCCGCCCCAGATGATGAGCGAGAAGCACGCCCTTGTGCAGCTCGACGGCCATATCGGCGAGCTTGGCCTGGGTGAGCTGGAAACCGCCGATCGGCTTGCCGAACTGTTCCCGTGTCTTCGCGTAGTCCAGCGCGGCGTCAAAGCTGGCACGGGCAGCCCCCATCGCGCCCCAGACGATCCCGTAGCGGGCATGGCTCAGACAGCCGAGCGGGCCGCGCAGCCCGGTGGCCGACGGCAGCACCGCGTCGGCGGGCAGCCGCACCTCGTCCAGGACCAGTTCGCTGGTGACCGAGGCGCGCAGCGACCACTTGTGCTTGATCTCGGACGCCGAGAAGCCGGGGGTATCGGTGGGTACGACGAAGCCCCGGATGCCGTCTTCGGTCTGTGCCCACAGCACGGCGACCCCGGCGACCGAGCCATTGGTGATCCACATCTTGCGTCCGCTCAGCACCCAGTCGGTGCCGTCCCGCTTGGCGTATGTGCGCATCGCGGCGGGGTCAGAACCATGGTCGGGCTCGGTCAGCCCGAAGCAGCCGATGATCTCACCGGAGGCCATCCCCGGCAGCCAGCGCTGCTTCTGCTCCTCGGAGCCATAGCGGTGAATGGCGTACATGGCCAGCGAGCCCTGCACCGAGACCAGCGAGCGGACACCGGAGTCAGCGGCCTCCAGCTCCAGACAGGCCAGTCCGTACTGCACGGCGGAGGCACCCGCACAGCCGTATCCCCGCAGTGACATACCCAGGGCGCCCATCTCTCCCAGCTCACGGGCGAGTTCGCGCAGGCCGGGCAGCTCGCCGCGCTCATACCAGTCGGCGATATACGGCAGCACCCGGTCGGCGGCCCAGGAGCGGACGGTGTCGCGCACCGCCAGGTCCTCCGCGCAGAGCAGGTCATCAATGCCGAGCGGATCGGCGGGGTCGAACGGCGGCAGGGTGCGGCTGGACATGGTTCGGCCTCCGGCAGGTGATCGTCTCGGCTCGCAGCCGACGTTACGACTGGGTAACCCGGGGCGACAAGAGGGCGCCGCTCCCCTGCCCGGTCGGTCCGACGGGCTGGGCCGGGAGCTTGCACTCGCTCTCCATGGTGCGGGGCAGCCGCAGCGCGGAAAGCGCTCCGCACAGCAGCAGCGCGGCACTGACGAGCAGGGTGACATGCAGCCCCTGGACGAACGCCAGCCGGGCCGCGTCCCGCAGCAGCTCCCCGGCCGGTCCGCTGAGCCGGGCGGCGACCACGTAGGCCTCACCCAGCGAATGACTCGCGGCACCGCTCGCCGCCGCGGGCACTCCCGCGGTACCGCTCACCGCGGCGGAATAGGTGCCGTTCATCACGCTGCCGAGCACCGCGATACCCATGCCCGCGCCCAGCTGGTAGGCGGTCTCACCGATGGCCGCGGCGCCACCGGCCTGCTGCGCCGGCGCATCGCTCAGCATGGACTCGTAGCAGCCGAAGAGGGTGGTCTCCAGCCCGAAGCCAAGGAGTACGAAGCCGCCGATGAGCAGGGCGGGCCGGTCCTCCTCGCCCAGCGAGGCCAGGCTGAGCACGGCGAGGGCGGTCAGCACAAAGCCGAGGGCGACCATGGTGCGCGGCCCCAGCAGCCGTAGCAGCCGGGGGCCGACGAGCCCCGCGGCGATCGCGGCGACGGAGAGCGGCAGCAGCCGCAGTCCGGTCTGCAGTGGGGAGAGGCCGAGGACGAGCTGGAGATACTGGGCGGCGATCAGCGCGAGCCCCACGAGTGCCAGCACCGTGAGCACGATGCAGCCCACCGCCGTGCCGAAAGCCGGCCGGGCGAAGGCGGCGAAGTCGATCAGTGGATACGGTCGGCGCCGCTGCCGCCGTACGAAGAGCGCTACCAGCGCGGCACCCACCAGCAGCGGACCGATCGTGCCGGGGTGCACCAGCTCACCGCCGCCCGCTCGCTTGATGCCGAGGATGATCCCGAAGAGTCCTGCCGCGGCCATCAGGGCGCCCAGCACATCCCAGGGACCTTGGCCATCGCTGGTGGACTCGGGCAGCAGCCAGCGGCCGACCGGGATGCTGATGGCCATCAGCGGAATGTTGATCAGGAAGACCGAGCCCCACCAGAAGTGCTCCAGCAGCAGCCCGCCGACCAGCGGCCCAACGGCGGCGCCGACGGCGGCGACGGCGCTCCAGATACCGATGGCCAGGGCCCGCTCCCGACGGTCGGGGAAGACCTGCCGGAGGATCGACAGCGTGGCGGGCATGATCATCGCGCCGCCCACGCCGAGCAGGGCGCGGGCCGTAATCAGCATGGTTGGGGTGTGCGCGAGGACGGCGAGCGCGGAGGCGAGACCGAAGAGGGCGTAGCCGAGCAGCAGCACCCGGCGCCGTCCGATCCGGTCGCCGAGGGTGCCGAAGAGGATGAGCAGCGAGGCGCAGACGAGCGGATAGGCGTCAACGATCCACAGCAGCTCGATGTTGTCCGGGCGCAGATCCGCGGAGACCGCGGGCACGGCGACATGCAGCACGGTGGCGTCGATGGCCACGAGAAGCAGGCTGACGCACAGGACGACGAGAACGGTCCAGCGGCTCGCGCCCATACCCGCGCTGAACGGGCCTGCTCTGTCTACGGGGACGCCCGCCGCCGCTGGGGCTTTGGCCGTGGTCGTCCCTGGCATGTACACACCTCCTCTTACACCCGTTCCTGCTGACCGTGGGGAGCGCCGGATCGCGAGGCAGCGTCCGGCCCGGCAGAGAGGAGCGGGTGAGCCGTTAGGGTACGCGACTGAGGCCCCGCGATGCGTGCCCCATCTCACGTCGGCCCCTGCTCACCTGCGGCCGCCCCGATAATCGAGCGTGTGACCGATCTTGCCGCCGTCCCGCTGAGGGCCGGGAACGCCCCTGCCCGCAGCCCCGTTGGCTCCCCTGGCCCCCTTGGCACCCTTGGGCATGCCGCTGCATATGCCGCGCCCGCGCTGCTGGCGTATGCCGGTGTGCGGGCTCTGGGGCTGGTGGTGCTGGCGGTGTGGGGGGCGGTCGCGGGCAAGAGCCCGCACCAGTTGCTCTCGGCCCGCTGGGACTCCCTCTGGTACACGGGTATAGCCGAGCACGGGTACGGCTACACCGCGCGGCTCGAGGGGGGCGTGGTCGCTCTTCACCGCGCTGGCCGCCTGGAGCCTGTACGCGGTGCTCACCGGGGGCTGGGTCGGGGCGGGCACCTTCGCGGCGCTGGCCGGGCTGACCCGGCCGGTGGGCGCGGCGGCCGTGGCGGCGGTCGGGATCACCGCTGCGGTATGGGGCTGCCGGGAACGGCGACTTGAGCCGCGGATGTTATCCGGGGTGCTGCTCGCACCGCTGGGGCCCTGTGCGCCAGGGGCTACTTCGGTTCCAAGCCCCGGCTGCTGCTGCCCGCCTTCCCGCTGCTGCTGCCCATCGCGGTCGCCCTGACCCGGATACGCCTGGTCCGGGCGGTGTCGGTGCTGTCCCTGCTCGCGCTGGGCGCGGCCGTCTACGGTGCCGTATGGCTGCACGGCCCGGGTCCGCCGTAAGACCGTAGGTTAATCACCAATGGACTACACCGAAAGTAAAGGAAAAGGGGTCACACATCCGCATGGGAATCCCTTGGATACAGAAAGCAACAGACCTGATTGCCGAGTAAATCCATGGCCCGGAAGACCGGCCTGAGACCCATTCCACATCACATCGCCATTACGAAGACCGGCTCCCGGGCTAAGACTCCCATCACCCGCTGTAATCTGGATTGAGTGCGTACCGACCGAATCTTCGCCCGCCTGGAGCAGGAGCCAGCGCGGCCACCGAACCCGGCACCGGGGATGAGCGGCACCCGCAAGACGCTGTTCGCCGCCACGCTGGGCTTCTACGCGGCCATCGTGGCCGCCGTGCTCAATACCTCTCTCCTGGTTCGGCTGGACTGGCAGGTGATGCTGTTCCGGCCGTACAAGCAGTGGCCGGAGCTGCACGCCTTCCTGGACTATTTCGTGGTGCTCGGCCAGCGCGGCCCGACCGCGGTGCTGGTCGCCGCCTGGCTGGGCTGGCGCTCCTGGCGGCAGCGCACCCCGCGTCCCCTGCTGGTGCTGGGGGCCTCACTGCTGCTACTCAATGTGACGGTGGGCGCGGCGAAGCTGGGCATGGGCCGGGAGGGTCCCCACTACGCCACCTCCATGGGCTCCAACGAGATGTTCCTGACCGGCGATATATTTCCTTCCGGTCATACCGCGAACGCGGTGGTCACCTGGGGGATCCTGGCCTATCTGGCCAGTACGCCACGGGCACGCCGCTGGCTGTCGGTGGTGGCCGCGGTCTTCGCGCTCGGCGTGGGCACCACCACCATCTATCTGGGCACCCACTGGATCAGCGATGTGCTGCTTGGCTGGGCCGCGGGGCTGCTGATCCTGCTGGCACTGCCCTGGTGCGAGCCGGTCCTCGCCCGGGTTGAGGAGCATGTCCTGGCCTACTGGGCCCGGCTGCGGGCCAGCATCCGGTTCGCCCCGGTGGGGCTGCCCCCGGTGGGCACCCACCCCTCGCTCGCCGGGCAGTCGGCGGGCGAGCCCCAGCCGGTGCGCGACGCGGCCGTCTCCGGGTCCCGCGGTACCCCGGCGGCGCGGCTGCATCACTCCTCGCGGCAGCACGCCATCCGCTCGGAACGCTCGCCGACCACCCCCTCCGGCAGCCGCCGGCCGTACAGCGAGCGCCCGGCCACCCACCCCGCGCCGCTGCGGCCCAAGTAGCCCGCAGGCAAAGACCATGGCGAAGGGACGGTACGCACGGCCCCTCCCCCGCCTCCCGCGGGCACTGGCCCCACCGCTTCACCTGGCCCCACCGCTCCACACGGAACGGCGGGGCCAGCGTCATGTCAGCCCTTCCAGCAGCGGATGACCACACCGTCCTTGACCGTGAAGTTCAGCCGTCCCTCCAGATACTCCATGGTGATAATCGCGTCCGGTTCGAGCGCCCGCACGGTGGTCCAGCCGCGGCTGCGCGCCAAGTCCTCGGCGGCTTCCAGGGGAAGCCCCACATAGGCCTCGGGGTCGTCGTTCAGTGACGGAGAGTCTGCAGGTTCCTGTGCCATGCCAGCCACCGTACGGTCTTGGTTCAGCACCCGAAAGTACCGGCCAGATCTTCATGTCGTCACGCTTGTGTCACAGCGTCCCGGCTCGGTTTCGGCTCCCTTTCGCGCGGTGCGGTGTCACTCGTACGTGCCCTCTGCGCCCGTCGCCATTCGCCCGCCGGACGACCTGAATTCCCCCTTGGAAAAGCCGTGTTCAGCATGGCCGGACCCCTCAGGCAGCTTTAATGACTGAACTCAACTGACTTCCCGGGAATCTGCTCCATGGGTTTCGTCAATTCTGCCCGAATGAGGCCGTGTCGCACCCTCGCGAACGACGGGTACGACCGTCATCATGGCGGGAGCCCGTACGCAGGCGACGCGAGGGGGCACGGATGGCAACGGACACAGCCGAGGCGACAGCCCAGGCTGAACCGGGGCGTACGCCCGGCCGGGTGGCGGCGGACTGGCTCAGCACCACCGATCACAAGAAGATCGGGCACCTCTATCTGGTGACGTCGTTCGGCTTCTTCCTGTTCGGCGGGGTGCTCGCGCTGGCGATGCGCGCCGAGCTGGCCCGCCCCGGGCTGCAGCTGATGTCGAACGAGCAGTTCAACCAGGCGTTCACCCTGCATGGCACGATCATGCTGCTGCTCTTCGCGACACCCACCTTCGCCGGATTCGCCAATGTCATCATGCCGTTGCAGATCGGCTCGCCCGATGTCGCCTTCCCCCGGCTCAATATGCTGTCGTACTGGCTCTTCCTGTTCGGCGGCCTGATGGTCGTCGGCGCTCTGCTGACACCGGACGGTGGAGCGAGCTTCGGCTGGTTCGCCTACGCCCCGCTCAACAGCATGGAGCGCTCACCCAGCATCGGCCACGATCTGTGGATCATGGGGCTGGCGCTCGCCGGCTTCGGCACCATCCTCGGTGCGGTCAACTTCCTCACCACCATCATCTGTATGCGTGCACCCGGGATGACGATGTTCCGGATGCCGCTCTTCACCTGGAACACCCTGTTCACCTCGATCCTGATCCTCATGGCCTTCCCGGTGCTGGCGGCGGCGCTGCTGGTGCTGGAGTCGGACCGGCGGTTCGGCTCAGTGATCTTCCAGCCGGAGAACGGCGGTGCGCTGCTGTGGCAGCACCTGTTCTGGTTCTTCGGGCATCCGGAGGTCTACATCATCGCCCTGCCGTTCTTCGGCATCATCACCGAGATCATCCCGGTCTTCTCCCGGAAGCCGATCTTCGGCTATCTCACGCTGGTCGCCGCGACCATGGCGATCACCGGGCTCTCGATGGTGGTGTGGGCGCACCATATGTTCGCCACCGGAGGGGTGCTGCTCCCCTTCTTCTCGCTGCTGACCTTCCTGATCGCGGTGCCGACCGGGGTGAAGTTCTTCAACTGGATCGGCACGATGCTGCACGGGTCGCTCTCCTTCGAGACGCCGATGCTGTGGTCGATCGGCTTCCTGGTGAGCTTCCTGTTCGGCGGCCTGACCGGGGTATTGCTGGCCTCGCCGCCGCTGGACTTCCATGTAACGGATACGTACTTCGTCGTCGGCCACTTCCACTATGTCGTCTTCGGCACCGTGGTCTTCGCGATGTTTGCGGGCTTCTACTTCTGGTGGCCCAAGATGACCGGGAAGCTGCTGGACGAGCGGCTGGGGAAGATCCACTTCTGGACGCTGTTCGTGGGGTTCCACCTCACCTTCCTGGTGCACCACTGGCTGGGCGCCGAGGGCATGCCGCGCCGCTACGCCGACTATCTGGCGGCCGACGGCTTCACCGCGCTCAACACCGCTTCGACGATCGGCTCGTTCCTGCTGGGCCTGTCGACGCTGCCGTTCCTCTACAACGTCTGGAAGACGGCGAAGTACGGCACCAGGGTGCGGGTTGACGACCCCTGGGGGTTCGGCCGCTCACTGGAGTGGGCGACGTCCTCACCGCCACCCCGGCACAACTTCACCACTCTCCCCAGGATCCGCTCCGAGTCCCCTGCCTTTGACCTGAAGCACCCTGAGCTGGCGCCCAGGCAGACCGAGCTCATCCCGCCACCTCCGGCACCGCACGAGACAGGCGGTCCCGCACAGCCGTGACGCCGCAGCCGGCGAGTTCGGCCGGCTCACGGACCTCGGAGTCGACACCGAGCAGCAGAATGTGCACCATCATCGCCTCCAGCGAGTAGGCGCCCCCGGCCCGTGGGCGGCTTGAGGGTGATGGGGTCAGCGCGGAACGTACGCCAGTCTCCGCGGCCGACGTCCCAGGCGACCAGATACCAGTGCCGGAGGGTGCTCACCAGCCAGTGATGCGGCTCGACCGTACGCCGGGAGGCCGCGTGCGACTGATACTCGAACCGGAGCTGCTGGTGGTCGCGGCAGGCCTGGGCCAGCTCGGTGTCCCGGCACACCGTGCGCGGGGTGACACCGAGCCGTCTCCTGCCAGCCGTCGCGGACAGCTACGGTCCGCCGGTCAAACCGGGGGCAAGGCCGTTCACCACCGGTACCAGCGGGCCCTCCCTCCGGCGGGTCCGGCCGACCGGAACACAAAGCCGAGCAGCCAGACGACAAGAACCACGGCCGCGATCCACCAGAGCACGTCCACGGCGAAGCCCGCGCCGAAGAGCACCAGCACGAGCAGCAGTACCAACAGGATGGGAACCATCGTTTGTCACACCTCCGTAAACACGGGTGTCCCGGCGGTACCCGGCTACACGCGGGCCGGGCTGATTTTCTCCAGCCGCAACGAGACCGCGGTCTCGGCTCGCTCAGCGGGGGCGGGTGCGGCGCCCGGGATGACCAGCATGGCCCCTACGCTGATCCGGCCCGGGTCGGTGCCGATGCTGTCCTTGTTCGCCCGGTAGAGCTGCGGCCAGCCGCCGGACATCCGGTGCTTGCGGGCGATGGCCGCCAGGGTGTCCCCCTTGCGGACGATATGGATGCGGTGGCTGGCCTGCGCGGGGGTGGTCAGTCCGTACCGCAGTGAACACTTCGGCCAGGCGGCCCAGCCCTGGGTGGCGAGCACGCGTTCGGCGACGGCGATCTGCTCCACACGGGCAGCGAGATCCGCGCGCCTGGCGTAGCGCAGCCCGCCGTGCTCCTCCCAGGTGGGCTGCCCGAACTGGAGTCCGCCGTAGTGACCGTTGCCGGTGTTGGCGTCCCAGCGGCCGTTGCTTTCGCACTCGGCGACGCACTCCCACGGCCAGTCCGGCCGGTCCTTGCCGACGCACTCTTCCGGACCGCTGTGGACCTGGGCGCGCGCCACCTGAGCGAGCGAAAGCACGGGCAGTAGCGCTGCGGCGAGGGAGATAAGTCCGATCTTGATACGAGAGCACATCAGCGGCACCGGCACAGGTTAGACACGGTCGGATGTGCGGTCCGGCCAGCCGCGCACGACAGAGCGCGGGCCCCACCCGATCGGCAGACCGGGTGGGGCCCCGGCTGTACGGGGCAGCTCAGATCTTGAGCCGCTGTCCGGGCAGGATGAGATCGGGGTCGTCCCCGATGACCGCCTTGTTGGCGGCGTAGACGGTGCGCCAGTCAGTGCCGTGGGCGGCGGCGAGGACACTCAGGGTGTCGCCGGGCTTCACGGTGTAGTTGGCGCGCGGATGCCCACGGTCGGCGCGGGCCTCCGGACGGGCGGGTGCCTGGGACCCTTTCTTGCCCGCCGCGGGCGGCGCCGCCGATGGCTCGGGATTGGGCTTGGACGTGGGCTTGGGCTTGGCCGATGGCTGCTGGGCCGCCGGGGTCTTGCCGTACAGGCCGACCCGGGCCGCACAGGTGGGCCATGCGCCCCAGCCCTGTCCGGCCTGCACCTTGTTGGCGATCTCGATCTGCTGAGCGCGGCTCGCCTTGTCGGCGGTGTGCGCGTAGACGGTACCGCCGTAGGCCTGCCAGGTGCTGGCGGAGAACTGGAGTCCGCCGTAGTAGCCGTTTCCGGTGTTGATCTGCCAGTTCCCACCGCTCTCGCATTGGGCGATGCGGTCCCACACTCCGCCGTCCGCCGCCTCGGCCGTACCGGTGGCGACGGTGAGCAGTGCCAGCGGGGCGATGACGGTCATCGAGACCGCCCCGGCGCGCGCTGCCTTTTCACGACGTATGGACATGTAATCCCTCTCCACAAACCCGGGATCCCCCAGGCGGTGTGGTCGCCCGGCGTGTCTGACGCCTGCGGTCCACACGGCCCGTCCGCCGAGAAGTGGTGCTGTGGTGCGTTCGGTGGACTGTCCCGGGCGGTGCTCGTTGCACACAGCCGCCGAATGTATGGACCACACCGCCCGAAAACAACCAACTCACTCCTTGCCCAGGCCAGTTGCCGTTTACCGCCGGTAACAGCCTATTTTCGGTCGCCTGCTTCAGCCCTTGAAATCAGGCTTTTCCGGATATGTTCCGCGTCCATATGTGGCCCACCTCACCGGGTTAACTTCCGTGCCACCTACACCAATTGACGGTGAGTAATCACTTCCGGCGCACGGATCACCGCATGCATCCGATGATGCGAGACCGCCCGATCGGTTGCGTGACCGCTGACACAGCTTGCCCGTTGTCCATACGAACCAGAACCGAACGCCAGGAGTCTCCTGTGTCCCCCATGCTCGACGTCAGTGAAGACGTACGCGCCGAGATCGGCGAAGAAGAGGCCGCCCGGCTGCTCGCCGGCGACACCGCGCCCGGCAGTTACGACTGCACCTCCTGCCGCACACCCGGCGACACCGAACAGGAGCGCACGAGCACCGTGCTCTTCGTCGGCGACGAGACAGCGGTGCTCGCCTTCGCTCATGCCACCTGCGTCCCCTCCCAGATCGTCAAGGTCTCCGAAGAGCAGATCCAGGGCGCCGTACGCACCATCACCGGGGCGTCCCAGGGCGCTGCCAGCGCCGGGGCCACCACCGACGGCAGTGCCCCTGACCCGGCCCCCCAGCAAGCCGTGCTGGGGGTCACCTGCGGCCAGGTGCTGATCGAGGATCAGCTTCGGCCGGCCCTCGTCGTCGAACCCACCGGCCCCATCGCCCGCCCCGGCTCGGACGGCGTCGGCGATGACTTCCTGCCACTCCTCATCGAGCACGGCTTTATGCCCGTCACCGATGTCGCCAAGCTCCCGTCACCGGTGCCGGGTTGGTCGGTGCTGCTCGCCATGGGCCAGCTCCACGCCGTGCTCCAGCCGAACCCGGGCGGCGGCCAGCCGAACGCCTGGTGGCAGGCGCACCAGCCGCTGCCGGTCACGGATGAGTGGCGGACGACCGCGAACAAGACCAGCACCGTCGTGGTGTACGCCGCCCCAGCGGGCTCCATCGGCCAGCAGCCGCGCGAGGACCTGCTCCGGGAGGCACTGGAACGGGCCGCCGAGCGCGGTGTCCTGGTCGCCGCCGCGATGCCGCTGGCGGGCACCTGAGGACGGTTCCCCCACTCGGCCCCGCATCCAGTGGGGCCGTGTGATCGTTGGCATGAACGTGCAGCCATACGAACCTCCCCGCGCCCACAATCCCAGCCTCAACCACGGCCAGATCCCTGGTATGCGTCCCTCCCATCATGGGTCACCGGGTCGCTCGGCCACCCCGATCTACGACTCGCTGTACGCCGAGTACCGTCGCCTCTTCCGTGCGCTGCCGGGCGACCGCTCGGGTGAGGAGGAGCTGAGGTTCGAGGGCTTCGGGACGATTCGCGGCACGGAAATCACCGCGCCTTGGCACGACGAAAGGCGGCAGCGCGGCGGAACACTGCCCGCGCTGCCGCCCGGCACCGGGGCGGGCCGGACTCACGCCACGTGAGTCCGGCCCGCCCCGGCGGGTTACTTCGGGGGTTACTTCTTCTTGCCGCGCTTCTCCCGCACCCGCACCGAGATATGGATCGGCGTCCCAGTGAAATCGAACTCCTCGCGCAGCCGCCGCTCGATGCTGCACCATCCCGGGGGATAACCCCCGGACCCCCAGCCGAAGAAACAAGGCACGAACCCCTACTTCTTCTTGCCGCGCTTCTCCCGCACCCGCACCGAAATATGGATCGGCGTCCCAGTGAAATCGAACTCCTCGCGCAGCCGCCGCTCGATGAAGCGGCGGTAGCCCGCTTCCAGAAAACCTGATGCGAAGAGCACAAAGCGGGGTGGCCGGGTGCCCGCCTGGGTGCCGAAGAGGATGCGGGGCTGCTTACCGCCACGGACCGGGTGCGGGTGAGAGGCGACGAGCTCACCGAGGAAGGCGTTGAGGCGACCGGTCGGCACCCGGGTCTCCCACCCTTCGAGGGCGGTCTCGATCGCCGGGACCAGCTTCTCCATATGGCGACCGGTGCGCGCCGAGACATTGACCCGCGGCGCCCACTGCACCTGCACCAGATCCCGCTCGATCTCGCGCTCCAGATAGAAACGGCGCTCGTCGTCGAGCATGTCCCATTTGTTGTAGGCGATGACCAGTGCCCGTCCGGCGTCCACGGCCATCGAGATGATCCGGGTGTCCTGGACACTGATCGACTCGCTGACATCGACCAAGACGACCGCGACCTCGGCCTTTTCCAGGGCCGCCGCGGTGCGCAGTGAGGCGTAGTAGTCGGCGCCCTCAGTGAGGTGGACACGGCGGCGGATACCGGCCGTGTCGACGAACTTCCAGGTCTTGCCGCCGAGTTCAATCATCTCGTCGACCGGGTCGCGCGTGGTGCCCGCCACCTCGTTGACGACGACGCGCTCCTCACCCGCGACCTTGTTCAGCAGGGACGACTTGCCGACGTTCGGCCGCCCGATCAACGCGATACGGCGTGGCCCGCCGGCGGCCGGGCCAAAGGTCTGCGCCGGGGCCGTTGGCAGCGCCCGCAGTACCTCGTCGAGCATGTCGCCGGTACCCCGGCCGTGCAGCGCGGAGACCGGGTACGGCTCGCCGAGCCCGAGCGACCAGAGCATGGCCGCATCCGCTTCACCGGAGGGGCCGTCCACCTTGTTGGCGCACAGCACCACCGGCTTGCCCGCCCGGCGCAGCAGCTTGACCACGGCCTCATCGGTGTCGGTGGCGCCGACCGTGGCGTCCACGACGAAGACCACCGCGTCCGCCGCCTCAACGGCGAACTCGGCCTGTGCGGCGACAGCGGCATGGATGCCGAGCACATCCTGCTCCCAGCCGCCGGTGTCCACGACCTTGAAGCGGCGCCCCGCCCACTCGGCCTCATAGGTCACCCGGTCCCGGGTCACGCCGGGGCGGTCCTCAACGACCGCCTCACGGCGGCCGAGGATGCGGTTGACGAGGGTCGACTTGCCGACATTGGGGCGGCCGACGACAGCGAGCACGGGCAGCGGGCCATGTCCGGCCTCGTCCAGCGCGCCTTCGATGTCCTCAGGGTCGAAGCCCTCCTGCGCGGCGAGCTCCATGAACTCCGCGTACTCGGCGTCGCCGAGCTCACCGTGCCCGTGCTCGTCGCCTGAGTGGTTCTGGTCGTTCATGAAGTCCTGTCCTTGGGTCTGTACTCAACGTCAAGTGTGGCTCAGCGGCCAGTGAGCCGCCGGGCGTCGGCCAGATGGCCGGTAAGCCGCTCCTGGATGCGCACGGTCGCCTCATCAAGCGCCTTACGGGTGCGACGGCCAGTGCCGTCACCCGCCTCGAAGGGATCACCGAAGACCACGTCGATACGGCTGCGCAGCGGTGGCAGCGCACGGATCACCCGCCCCTGCCGGTCGGCGCTGCCCAGCACCGCCACCGGCACCACGGGGGCCCCGGAGCGCACCGCGAAGTAGGCCAGCCCCGCCCGGAGCGAGGCGAAGTCGCCCTCGCCCCGGGTGCCTTCCGGAAAGATCCCCAGCACTCCGCCGCGCTCCAGCACACCGAGCGCATCGGTGATCGCGGTGCGGTCGACCGTGGACCGGTCCACCTTGAGCTGACCGATCCCGCGCAGGAAGGGATCGAGCGGTCCGACGAAAGCTTCCTTCTTGACCAGGAAATGCACGGGCCGGGGCGCGGTGCCCATCAGCATCGGGCCGTCAATGTTGTGCGAGTGGTTGACCGCCAGGATGACGGGGCCACTCACCGGCACCCGCCAGGCGCCCAGCACTCGCGGCTTCCACAGCCCGTACATCAGACCGATCCCGATCCGCCGGCCGACCACGGCGCCGCGTGCGCTCGGTGTGCGTACGGTATCGCTTACGGTCACTTGCTCCGCTGCTTCTCTTCGATCAGGGTGACGACACACTCGATGACCTGCTCGAGCGTGAGGTCGGTGGTGTCCACCTCAACCGCGTCGTCCGCCTTGGCCAGCGGGGAGGTCTTACGGCTGGAGTCGGCCTGGTCCCGCTTGAGCAGGGCCGCGCGGGTGGCGGTGAGACCGGTGGTGTCCTTGCCGGCCAGCTCACCGTTACGGCGGGCGGCACGGGCCTCCGGCGAAGCGGTGAGGAAGATCTTGAGGTCGGCGTCCGGCAGCACGGTGGTGCCGATGTCCCGGCCCTCGACGACCATGCCGCGCGTCGCGTCGGCGGCGATGCTGCGCTGCAGCTCGGTGATCCGGGCGCGCACCCGCGGTACGGCGCTGACCGCGCTCACCGCGTCAGTGACCTCCTGCGTCCGGATCGGCCCCGAGGCGTCCACACCGTCGACGGTGATGGTGGGGGCGGCGGGATCGGTCCCCGAGACGATGGCGGGCTTACCTGCTGCGGCTGCCACGGCGGCGGCGTCATGCACATCGATGCCATTGGTCAGCATCCACCAGGTGATCGCCCGGTACTGCGCCCCCGTGTCGAGGTAGCTCAGCCCCAGCTTGACGGCCACGGCCTTGGAGGTGCTGGACTTGCCCGTGCCGGAAGGGCCGTCGATGGCGACGACGATGGGTGCCGGGGCAGTTTCCACGGTGACAGGGACCTTTCTCGAACACGGGAGGGTACGACGGGCCGGATCCGGCCTCGCCCAAGGCTACCGGCAAGCGACTGTTCCCCCGTCCCTGCCCTTGGGTCCCCTATGCCCGCCCCTTACTGTCTGATCGCCCAGCCGCGGGCGCGTAGGGCTTCTGCCAGTACCACAGCTGCCTTCGGCTCCACCATGAGCTGCACATGGCCCGCCTGCTGCCCCGTCGCATGCTCGATCCGCACATCCTCGATATTGACGCCCGCCTGGCCCGCGTCCGCGAAGATCCGGGCCAGCTCGCCCGGGCGGTCGCTGATCAGGACCGCGACCGTCTCGTACGCGGTGGGTGCCTGGCCGTGCTTGCCGGGGACGCGGGCGCGGCCGGTGTTGCCGCGGCGCAGGACGTCCTCGATGCCCGCGGCGCCGTCGCCGCGTTTGGCCTCGTCGGCGGATTCCAGGGCACGCAGGGCCCGGACCGTCTCCTCCAGGTCGCCGGCGACCGCGGACAGGACGTCGGCGACGGGGCCGGGATTGGCGGCGAGGATGTCGATCCACATCCGGGGGTCGGAGGCGGCGATCCGGGTGACATCCCGGATGCCCTGGCCACACAGCCGTACCGCCGTCTCGTCAGCGGTCTCCAGACGGGCCGCGACCAGGCTGGAGAGCAGCTGCGGGGTGTGCGAGACAAGGGCGACGGCGCGGTCATGGGCGTCGGCGTCCATCACGACGGGGACAGCGCGGCACAGCGCGACAAGTTCGAGGGCGAGGTTCAGGACCTCGGTGTCGGTCTCCGGGGTCGGGGTGAGCACCCAGGGCCGTCCCTCGAAGAGGTCGGCGGTGGCCGCGAGCGGGCCGGACTGCTCCCGGCCCGCCATCGGGTGCGTACCGAGGTAGCTCGTGAGGTCGCAGCCGAGCGACGACAGCTCCCGGCGCGGTCCGCCCTTGACGCTGCCGACGTCCAGGTAGCCGCGAGCGGCCCCTTGCCGCTGGGCTTCGGCCAGGGAGGCGGAGATATGCGCGGGCGGCACGGCGATGACAGCGAGGTCGACCGGGCCGGCGGCGGGCTCGTCGGTCCCTGCCCCGAGGGCCGCAGCCGTACGCACCTGCTCGGGGTCGTGGTCCCGCAGATGGACCGTCACGCCGCGCGCGGAGAGTGCGAGCGCGATGGAGGTACCGATCAGTCCGGTGCCGATGACGAGGGCGGTGCGCATTACTGGGCGATGTCCTTGCGGAGAGCGGCTGCGGCACCCAGGTAGACATGGGCGATCGCGGCCTTGGAGAGGTCAGTCTCGACATGAGCGAGGATACGGACCACTCGGGGCATCGCGCCCGCGATATCCAGTTCCTGCACGCAGATCAGCGGCACATCGATGATTCCGATCTTGCGCGCGGCGGCGGCCGGGAAGTCGCAGCGCAGATCGGGGGTGGCGGTGAACCACACACTGATCAGGTCATCCGCCGCGAGGCCGTTGCGCTCAAGGAGGGCCGTGAGCAGCTCCCCGACCCGCTCATGCATCTCCGTGGTTTCGTCCCGCTCCAGCTGGACGGCGCCCCGCACCGCTCGTACCGCCACTGCCCGCTCCCCTGTTCCGGTGCCCCTGCTCTGTCCTGACCAGCGTAACGACCGCCTGATGAGGCACCGGCCGGGAGTCAGCCCCGGGCGCGCGTCCGCTGCTCGACGACCTCCCGCAGGGAGCCGCCCGAGGGGACCCGGCCGCCGGGGGTGAGCGCGTCGACAGCCGTTGGCAGGCTCTGGGCGAGCTGGTCGGCGGCCTCTTCCGGGGAGACCCCGGCCTGCTGGGCGACCTGCTCAAGCGCGCCCTCGGGCAACGCCTTGGTGACCTGCTCGGCGGAGACCGGCTCATTCTCGTCGCCGGACACCCAGGACCGGGCCTGATCGCCGAGCCCGCCCGCGCTGAGGCACTTCAGCAGGCCCTCCAGGGGGTTGACGCTCCCCCCGCCGCCCTGCGACTCCAGCAGCCCAAGGAGCGCCGCCAGGACGTTTCCGGCCATGTCCGTGTCCGCGCCGCCGGTCCCGCTCTGCTTGCCGAGCAGTCCGCCGAGAAGCCTCTCGAGGCCGGGGTCATCGCCTGCCATGGTGCGCGCCTTTCGTAGCGGCTGTTCCCTCCGTAATTCTCCGGGTCTGTACCCATTACGCCACTCGGCCAGTGGCGCGCGGGCGGCAAGGCGGAGGCCGCCGCCGCGCGGGCCAGGCCTGCCTGGACCCTAGAGACCGACCTCGTTCATCAGCATGCCGACCTCGGTGTTGGTCATCCGGCGCAGCCAGCCCGACTTCTGGTCGCCCAGGGCGATGGGGCCGAAGCGGGTGCGGACGAGCTTGTCGACCGGGAAGCCCGCCTCGGCGAGCATCCGGCGGACAATGTGCTTCCGGCCCTCGTGCAGGGAGACCTCGACCAGATAGTTCTTGCCGGTGTTCTCGACGACCTTGAAGTGGTCGGCGCGGGCGTAGCCGTCGTCGAGCTTGATGCCGTCCTTGAGGCGCTTGCCGAGGTCGCGCGGGATGGGGCCCTGGATGGCGGCGAGGTAGGTCTTACGGACGCCGTAGCGGGGGTGAGTAAGGCGGTGGGCGAGCTCACCGTGGTTGGTGAGCAGGATGAGGCCCTCGGTCTCGGTGTCGAGACGTCCGACATGGAAGAGCCGGGTCTCCCGGTTCTGGACGTAGTCGCCCAGGCACTGGCGGCCCTCGGGGTCCTCCATTGAGGAGACCACTCCGGCTGGCTTGTTGAGGGCGAAGAAGAGGAACGACTGGGTGGCGATGGTCAGCCCGTCGACCTTGATCTCGTCCTTCTCCGGGTCGACCCGCATCCCCTGCTCGATGACGATCTTCCCATTGACCTCGACCCGGGCCTGCTCGATCAGTTCTTCGCAGGCGCGGCGGGAGCCAAGACCCGCACGGGCGAGGACCTTCTGCAGCCGCTCGCCATCCTGCTCGCCGAAGGTTTTGGGCATTTTTGCCTGCGGTTTGTCGTGGCGGGCGCGGTTGCGCTCCTCGATCTGCGCGTCGTACTCCCGGGGGCGGGCCGGTGCGGTCCGCTTACGGCCGGCCTTGCCGCCCCCCTTGGGTCCGGGGCCGCCCTTGGCCCCGCCCGTGCCGTGGCGGCGCTCCTCGGGGCGGGGGCGGCCGGAGCCCTTCTGCTTGTCGTCGCGGCCTCCCCCAGCCCTGGGCTGGGCGGGGCGCCCGCTCGCGCCCCGGTAGTTCCGGTTGCTGTTCCTGCCGCTGCTTCGCATCAAAGGTTCCGTCTTACGTCTGGGGATCGCCGCTGTCGTCTACATCGAACGACGGCACGCCCTCCTGGCTTTCGCCCTCGACGGCGTCCGCCTCGGGGAGGAAGGGCGCCAGCTCCGGTAGTTCATCCAGGCCGCGCAGGCCCATCCGCTCCAGGAAATAGTGCGTCGTCACATACAGGATCGCACCTGTTTCAGGTTCGGCGCCCGCCTCCTCCACCAGACCGCGCTGCAACAGGGTACGCATCACACCGTCGCAGTTCACTCCGCGTACCGCCGAGACCCGTGAGCGGCTGACGGGCTGCCGGTAGGCGACCACGGCGAGGGTCTCCAGCGCGGCCTGGGTGAGCCGGGCCTGCTGGCCGTCCAGGACGAAGTTCTCGACGGCGTCGGCGTACTCGGGGCGCGTATAGAAACGCCAGCCCCCGGCGATGAGCCGCAGCTCAAAGCCGCGGCGCTGCTGGGCGTACTCATCGGCGAGCTCACGCAGCGCGTCGGCGACGGCGCGCCGGGGGCGCTCCAGGACCTTCGCCAGGTGTTCCTCGGTAGCGGGCTCATCGACGACCATGAGGACCGCTTCCAGGGCTGGCTTGAGCTCCAGCTCGGCGACCGTGCTGGTCCCGGTGGGTGGCTCCTGGGGGCCGGACGGCTGGGCTGTCTCGTCACTCATGAGCTCGTTTCTTCCTCTCGCTCCCGCTGCTGTGGCTCCTGGTCGAACTCATCCGTGACCAGCGGCCGCGCCTCTTCGCCGCCGCTCCAGCGGACGGTGAGCGCACCAAGCGCGTCCTCCTGGTCGAGAACGACCGCGCGCTCACGGTAGAGCTCGAGGAGGGCGAGGAAGCGGGCGACGACGGTGAGGGTGTCGGGGGCGTCCGCGGTCAGCGTCTGGAAGCTGGCCTCACCCAGCTCGCGCAGCCGGGCGATGACCACCTCGGCCTGTTCCCGCACGCTGACCAGTGGGGCGTGAATGTGGTCGACGTAGACCTGTGGCTTCGGCTTGGGCTGCATCGCCTTCACGGCGAGCTTGGCGAATCCCTCGGGGCCGATGCTGATGACGACCTCGGGCAGCAGCTCGGCGTGGTGTGGTTCGAGACCGACCGTACGGGGGTGGCGGCGGGCCTCGGCCACCAGCCGGTCGGCGAAGATATCGGCGATCTGCCGGTACGCGCGGTACTGCAACAGCCGGGCGAAGAGCAGGTCGCGGGCCTCCAGCAGGGCGAGATCGGCCTCGTCCTCGACCTCGGCGGCGGGCAGCAGCCGGGCGGCCTTGAGGTCGAGCAGGGTCGCGGCGACGACGAGGAACTCGGTGGTCTGGTCGAGATCCCAGTCCGGGCCCATGGCGTGGATGTGTGCCATGAACTCATCGGTGACCTTGGAGAGGGCGACCTCCGTGACATCCAGCTTGTGCTTGGAGATCAGTTGGAGGAGCAGATCGAAGGGCCCCTCGAAGTTGTCGAGGACAACCTTGAACCGGCCGTCGTCAGGCTCCACCCCGGCTTCGCGATCCACCACCGCAGCCGGTCCGGCCTCCGGACCGGACTCCGGTCCGGACCCCGACCCGGATTCCGTTCCGGTCTCAGGCCCGGACTCAGGCTCCGGGGCGGGCTTCCGCTGCGGCTCAGTCTGCGGGGCGGGGGCGGGGGCGGGAGCCGCGTGCGATTCCGGCTCCGGCTGCTCCTGGGGCTCCCGTACGGTCTCCGGTCCGGCCGCCTCCGCAGGCGCGGCCCCCGGCCCCCGGCCGAGGGCACGGCGGGGTGCTCGGCGGGCGGGCACAGAGTCGTCGGAAGCGGTCATCGCGGGGCAGACTACCGCCCAGCCATCCCGTGACACTCACGGCACAAGGCCGCCCCGGACAGCAACCATCAATTGCGCAACCCTTCCCCGAGCAACCAGGTCTGCGAGTGGGGGCACCTCCCAGCGTTAGCTGGGGGAGGCGCCGGTTCAGGCGCGAAAACCCCCGCTTACCGTCCGCGCAGGCGGCGGACGAGGATGCTCGCGTCGCCACGTGACTCAAGGTCGGCGAGTACCACGGCCACCGCTTCCCGGACGATACGGCCGCGGTCGACGGCGAGCCCATGTTCACCACGGAGCACAAGCCGGGCGTGTTCGAGGTCCATCAGCTCCTCGGCGGAGACATAGACCGTGATCTTCTCATCATGGCGCTCCCGCCCGCTGGGGCGGCGCGGCGCGGACCGTCCGCGGCGCTGTGCGCCTCCCCCGGCCGCCTGGCGGCCGCTCTTCGCCGGAGCTGGCTGCTGGCCCGTCCTGGCGCCGCGGGGCTGGCCCGTGCCCTGTTGTCCCGGCACCGGACCCTTGGCGGAGCCTGTGGCGCGCGGCTGCGGGGCCTCTCGGCCGCTGTGCTCGTCCGCGGCGGCCGGACTTCCCGGCTGCGCGGGCGCACCCCCGACCTCACCACCGCCGGACTCCTCCGCCACGGTGTGCTCGGCGGCGGCGGACTCCCCGGTCGGGGCAGGCACCCGGGCACCGGACGCTCCGCCGGAGACCTCACCGTTGGCCTGCTGCTGAGGGGAGGAGGACTGCACCGCGGACCCCCCGGTCGTGCGGAACAGTTCGTCGGCTGCCGGGAGACTCACTCGGCGTGGCACCGGGCGAGCACCTCCCTGGCAAGCTGGCGATAGGCGGCGGCGCCCACGGAGTTGGAGGCGTATGTGGTGATCGGCTCACCGGCGACCGTGGTCTCCGGGAAGCGGACCGTACGCCCGATCACCGTGTGGTAGACGTTGTCGTCGAACGCCTCGACCACCCGGGCCAGCACTTCTCGGCTGTGCACGGTACGCGAGTCGTACATCGTGGCCAGGATCCCATCGAGCTCCAGCTCCGGGTTGAGCCGTTCCTGTACCTTCTCGATGGTCTCGGTCAGCAGCGCCACCCCGCGCAGTGCGAAGAACTCACACTCCAGCGGCACGATCACCTTGTGCGCGGCGGTCAGCGCGTTGACCGTCAGCAGGCCCAGCGAGGGCTGGCAGTCGATGACAATGAAGTCGTAGTCGGCCAGCAGCGGCTGCAACGCGCGCTGCAGTGTCGACTCTCTGGCGACTTCGCTGACCAACTGCACTTCCGCGGCTGACAAATCGATATTGCTGGGCAGCAGGTCCATCCCCGCGACCGCCGTCTTCAGCAACACCTCGTCGGGCGCCATACCCCGCTCCATGAGCAGGTTGTAGACGGTCAGATCGAGCTCCATCGGGTTGACGCCGAGACCGACCGAGAGCGCGCCCTGCGGATCGAAGTCGACGAGCAGCACCCGGCGGCCGTATTCGGCGAGCGCGGCGCCCAGGTTGATGGTCGAGGTGGTCTTGCCGACCCCGCCCTTCTGGTTGCACATCGCGATGATCTTCGCCGGGCCGTGCTCGGTGACGGGTCCGGGGATCGGAAAGTACGGCAGCGGGCGGCCCGTTGGCCCGATGCGCTCACGGCGCTGGCGGGCCGCGTCAGGCGCGAGCGTGGCCGCGTACTCGGGATCCGGCTCGTACTCCGCGTCGGGGTCGTAGAAGTGACCCTGGGGGAGGTCGCCGTAGGGGGCGTCATCGTAGTCGGCGAGACGGTCGGTCTTGCCGCCCGTACGGTCGCCGGCCATGGCGTTCACGTGGTGTCCGTCCATGCTCTGGTGGGCTGTCATGCTTGGTGGATCCTGGTGGGCGGTGAAGGTGTGGACAGCGACGGAGCCGACAGCCTTGAGCCCCGCGGGCCCCTGGCCCAGCGCAGGCGCTCCTGGTTGACCACCCCCGGGAGTAAATGTCGACTCATTCACAAGTCGTCTTACCTCCTTGGTGACCAGGAAATTTCTAGACAGGTCAGCGTGGCACCATGCCGACGGTTGGCGACTCTATGGCGTGTCGGTGGTTCGCAGCAACACAATCCGCCGGACACGGCACGATGTGTCGGCAATCGAACACCCGGCTGTCAAGGGCGCAAGACGCGGGTCCCCGAGGTTTTCGGGGCATGCGAAAGGGTTAATCACCGCCACTCAAGGCGAGTTGACCCAGCATAGAAAAATAGCCGATACGGCACCGGCCGGACCTCGGTCGCCAAGGTCCGGCCGGTGATGTCGCGTTGGTGATGTTGACGTCTGTCCCTGACGTCACACCCCGGGTCAGCCCAGCAGCTTACCCAGCTCGGCATGCTCCAGCCCGTGTGCCTCGGCGACCGGACCGTAAACGACCTCGCCGTCATGAGTGTTGAGGCCCTTGGCCAGCGCCGGATCACGGCGCAGCGCCTCCACCCAGCCGCGGTTGGCCAGCTCGACGATGTACGGCAGCGTGGCGTTGGTCAGCGCGTAGGTCGAGGTGTTGGGCACCGCGCCGGGCATATTGGCCACGCAGTAGAAGACCGAGTCGTGCACCCGGAAGGTGGGCTCGGCATGCGTGGTGGGACGGGAGTCCTCGAAGCAGCCGCCCTGGTCGATCGCGATGTCGACAAGGACACTTCCCGGCTTCATCCGGGAGACGAGCTCATTGGTGACCAGCTTCGGTGCCTTGGCACCGGGGATGAGCACCGCACCGATGACCAGGTCGGCCGCCAGGACCGCCTTCTCCAGCTCGTAGGCGTTGGAGGTGACCGTCTGCACCTTGGTACCGAAGATCTTGTCCGCCTCGCGGAGCTTGTTGACGTCCTTGTCGAGCAGGGTGACATGGAATCCCATGCCGACCGCGATCTGGGTGGCGCTCCAGCCGGAGACACCGCCACCGATGACGACGGCCCTGCCCGCGTGCACACCCGGGACGCCACCCGGCAACACACCGCGTCCGCCGGCCGACCGCATCAGGTGGTACGCGCCGACCTGCGGGGCGATCCGGCCCGCGACCTCGGACATCGGGGCGAGCAGCGGCAGCGCGCGGTTCGCCGTCTCGACGGTCTCGTAGGCGATGGCCGTGGTGCCGGACTCCAGCAGGGCGTCGGTGCACTCGCGGGAGGCGGCGAGGTGGAGATAGGTGAAGAGCGTCTGGTCCTTGCGGAGCCGGTGATACTCCTCGGCGATCGGCTCCTTGACCTTCAAGAGCAGATCGGCGGTGGCCCACACCTCGTCCGCGGTGCCGAGGATCTCGGCTCCGGCGGCGGTGTACTCCTGGTCGGCGATGGAGGAGCCGAGACCGGCGCCCTGCTCCACGTAGACCTGGTGGCCGTTGCGCACGAGCTCGTGCACGCCGGCCGGCGTGATGGCCACGCGGAACTCGTTGTTCTTGACCTCGCGGGGGATACCGACCTTCACGTCGATCACGGTCCTTGATTCTGGGGTGCTGGAGATAGCGGGGCGTATCCGTCTGCGTCGGCATATACCGGCATAGAGGGGAGATACCAGAAGCAGCCGGGATGCCCACGGCTCAGCCAGTCTAATGAAGGATCTCGCCGTGTCCAGCCTTACAAAGAGCCAATCTTTTACTGGATCACTATGGATTTCGTAGGTGAGGCCTCAGAGGGTGTCTTCACTTGGGGACGAATCGGATGTTTTCCTCAGCAGCCGGTCCGCCACCGCACGGTGTGCCCGCGCCCCCGCTGTTTCACCCACCCGTTCACAAGTGTCCGCCAGCCGCAGGCTCAGTGCCGCCTGCAGCCGGTCGTCCCCGGCCTTGCGGGCCACATACAGGGCGTCGTAGCAGGTGCGCAGGGACTCCCGCGGGCGTCCCGCGTACTCCTGCACCCGCGCCACCTCGCTCAGCGCCCGGGCGAAGGCTTGCGGATTCCGTTGCCGCCGGTACACCGCGGCGGCCGCGCGCCAGGCGTGCAGTGCCTCGCCCCACTGCCCGGCATAGACCTGCACAGCGCCGATCCGGCTGTGCAGCCGGGCGGCGCCGTCGAGGTCGCCCTGGGTCTGGCACAGCGCGAGCGCCCGCCCGTACCAGTCGGCGGCGCGCGACCAGTCCGCCAGCTCGGCATAGGTGCCGCCCAGGGCGTCCATGGCCCGTACGGCGGCCTCCGTATCGCCGCCGCCCCGGACACCGCCATCCGCCCGAGCGGCCTCCAGAGCGGCACGATAGCGGGCCAGCGCCTCGGTCAGCCGTCCGGACCAGGCGTCCAGATCGCCGAGGTTGAGCAGGGCGGCGGCCCGCTCACGGTGCAGCTCACGGCGCTCGGCCACCCCGAGGACCAGCTCATGCAGCCGGTACTGCTCAGGGGCGACCTGCTCGGGTGTGCGGTGCGCGTTCAGCGCACGGGCCAGGGCGGCGATAAACCGCCGGGCGAGGTTGTCGAGCTCGCCTCCCCCGACTGCGAGCCGGGCGGCCGCGAGCAACGCGGGCAGCCGGGAGTCCAGCCAGGCCGCGGCCGCCGCGGGCGTGCCGAAGCGCATCGAACGCGGCTGACCGGCCAGCTCCCGGCGGGGCTCGGAGCCCTCCGGCTCGGTGATGGCCCAGCAGGAGTGCAGCTGCCGTACGGCCCGCTCCAGCATCCGGGCCCGGGCCAGCAGCACATCGGCCGGGCGCTCTCCAGCGGCCAGCAGTTCGCGCAACAGCGGATCCAGACAGCCGGGCACCCGGTAGGACTGGGCATCGCCGGGGTGCAGCAGACCGAAGCGGGCGAAGTCGTCGAGGGCGCTCTGGGCGTCGGACACCGAGCAGCCCGCGAGGGCGGAGGCGAGATGCGCGTCGACAAACCCGTCCGGGGCGAGAGGGAGCAGCCGGAGCAGCCGGGCGGCAGACGACGGCAGCACCTCATGGAGCAGCCGGAAGGCCCGGTGGAGCGGCCGGGGCTCATCAGACACCTCCGCGAGCCGCCGCGCCGCGTCCAGGACGGAAGCCTGCGGGTTCGCGGTGAGCCAGCCGCCCAGCAGGGTCAGCGCGGCGGGCAGATGGGCACAGGTCTCGGCCAGCGCCTCGGCGGCGCGGGGATCCACGGTGATACGGATCCCGGTGCCGGCCCGCTGGGCGAGCAGCTCAACGGAGGCCCAGCTGTCCAGGCCACCCAGGGTGCAGGGCCGGACATCCGGTACCCCGGTGAGCGGCCCCTCGGCGGTGGCCAGCACCAGGCAGCTCCGGGACTCCGGCAGCACCTCGACCAGCTGCTCGGCAGCGGCTACCTCGTCCAGGAACAGCAGAGCCCTGCGGCCGCTCAGTGCGGCCCGCAGGGCTTCGGTCAGCTCCTCCGCGGCCGCCCCCGGCGGTGCGGGCACCGCGGCCGCGTCCAGCAGATCCCGGGCGACGCGCTCCACGGGCACGACGCCACCGCCTGGATCGGTGAGCCGGACGCGCAGGATCCCATCGGGGTAGTCCTCGGCCACCTGCCGGATGAACTCCTCCGCGAGCGCGGTCCGGCCGGAACCCGGCTGCCCCGCGATCAGCAGCACCCGGCTGCGGTTGGCCGGTTTACCGGAGAGCGTGTCGAGCCCTGCGCGCTCGAGATCGGCCCGCATCTGGGCCAGCTCGCGCTCCCGGCCGACAAATCCCGCTGCTGCCCCCGCAGCCTCCGTGGGGGCGTTGCTGTGCACCACCTGATCCGTCACGGGCTGAGCGTAGTTCAGTGACCAGGCCATCACGCGATACGACAGGCGGCCGATCACCGCATCGGATCATCCCCGCGGTGCGGCTCCGCCGCGCGGCGGGGCTCCCCCCGGCTCCCGGGTGCCGCGGGTGGGTTTCCCCAATTCCCGCCCCTTCCCGTAACCGGGGCTTCGCCCCGGGCCCCCCGGGGTTGACCGAGTGCGGGCCGGTGGGCGGTGTTGTGCCCACCAAGCGTCGCGAGCCCCGTTGCGGGGCGGGCCGGAGCGTCGTGGCTGATGTGGGCGGGTGGTTGCGTAGCAGGGTGGACCTACGCCCCTCGCGGGGCTGGGGGCACCTCCCAGCGATAGCTGGGGGAGAGTGCCCACAACACAGGGTGGGGTCTGGGGGGCGGCAGCCCCCAATTTCGGGAAGGGGCCGGGTCAGGGGAACCCCACCGCCGACAACGGCGGCCGAAGCCCTCGGGGCGCCCCAGCGCCGAGAGGCGCGAGGGCGCCGCTGAAAAAGCGGTGGTCGCCGTCAGGAAAAAGGGCGGGCGGGCCATTCCGCGTCGGCTGGGCGCAGGGCGTCCACGCCATCGCCCGCCAGCGCGGCGCTGAGCGCGAGCACACCCACAGCGAGGCAGTTGTTGTGCAGCTCGCCCGCCAGCACGCCATGGACCAGATCCGCGAGGGGTGCCCTCTCCAGCTGCATGACGGCCTCCTCCTCGAAGACCTCGAAGCGTTCCCCCTCCGCCTCGGACAGCTCACGGGCGAGGAAGATCCGTACGGCCTCGTCACAGCCGCCTGGCGTCGTGTAGACGTCGGTGAGGACCCGCCAGTCCTCGGCCTTGACGTGCGCCTCCTCGTACAGCTCGCGCTGTGCGGCGCGCAGCGGGTTCTCACCGGGGACGTCGAGCAGCCCCGCCGGGATCTCCCACAGCTTCTGCCGCACCGGGTGCCGGTACTGGTTGAGCACCAGCACCCGGTCCTGGTCGTCCAGGGCGAGCACGGCGACCGAGCCGGGGTGCACCTGGTAGTCACGCCGGACGATCTTCCCGTCCGGCATGACGACGTCATCCGTACGGACGCTCGTCTTGTTGCCGGTGAAGGGGGTGGCGGTCGCGATGACCTCCCACTCCTCCGGGGTGTCCCAGAGCAGCTCCGCCATCGGTCAGACCCCCTGCCGGCGCGCGACGGCGGCCTTGACCAGGCCCGCGAAGAGCGGGTGCGGTCGGGTGGGACGGGAGCGCAGCTCGGGGTGAGCCTGGGTGGCGACCAGGTACGGGTGCGTCTCGCGCGGATACTCGACGTACTCGACGAGCTTGTTGTCCGGGGAGGTGCCGGAGAAGACGATCCCGGCCTTTTCCAGCTCGCCACGGTAGGCGTTGTTGACCTCGTAGCGGTGGCGGTGTCGCTCTTCCACATACGGCTGGTCGCCGTAGACCTCGCGGACGATCGAGCCCTCGGCGAGCTTCGCCGGGTACATACCGAGCCGCATGGTGCCGCCCATATCGCCCTCACCGGCGACGATGTCGAGTTGTTCCTCCATGGTGGAGATCACCGGATGCGCGGTGGCCTGGTCGAACTCCGTGGAGTTGGCGGCCTCGATGCCCGCCAGGTTGCGGGCGGCCTCGATGACGATGCACTGCAGCCCCAGACAGAGCCCGAGCAGCGGGACCTTGTTCTCCCGGGCGTAGGTGATCGCTGAGACCTTGCCCTCCACACCACGGTCGCCGAAGCCGCCCGGTACGCAGATGGCGTCCGCGTCGCCCAGCTGCTTCTTCGCGCCCTCGGCGGTCTTGCAGTCGTCCGAAGTCACCCACTTGATCTTGACACGGGTCCGGTTGGCGAAGCCGCCCGCACGGATCGCCTCGGTGACCGACAGATAAGCGTCGGGCAGGTCAATGTACTTGCCCACCAGCGCGATGGTGACCTCGTGGTCGGGCTGGTGGACCCGGCCGAGCAGGTCATCCCACTGGGTCCAGTCCACATCGCGGAACGGCAGATCGAGGCGGCGCACCACGTAGGCGTCCAGGCCCTCACTGTGCAGCACCTTGGGAATGTCGTAGATCGACTTGGCGTCGATGGCGGCAACGACCGCGGCATCGTCGACATCACACATCAGCGAGATCTTGCGCTTGATCGCGGTCGGCACCTCGCGGTCGGCGCGCAGCACGATCGCGTCCGGCTGGATGCCGATGCTGCGCAGCGCCGAGACCGAGTGCTGGGTCGGCTTGGTCTTGAGCTCGCCGGAGGGGCCGATGTAGGGCAGCAGCGAGATATGCACAACGAAGACATTGTCCCGGCCCACCTCGTGACGGACCTGGCGGACGGCCTCAAGGAACGGCAGCGACTCGATGTCGCCGACGGTACCGCCGACCTCGGTGATGACCACGTCGACATCCTCGGTCGCCATCCGGCGGATGCGGTGCTTGATCTCATTGGTGATGTGCGGGATGACCTGCACGGTGTCGCCCAGGTACTCACCACGCCGCTCCTTGGCGATCACCGAGGAGTAGACCTGGCCGGTAGTGACGTTGGCGGACCCGTCGAGGTCGACATCGAGGAAGCGCTCGTAGTGGCCGATGTCCAGATCGGTCTCGGCGCCGTCGTTGGTGACGAACACCTCACCGTGCTGGAACGGGTTCATCGTGCCAGGGTCGACATTGAGGTAGGGGTCGAGCTTCTGCATGGTGACCCGCAGGCCACGCGCCTTGAGGAGCGCCCCCAGGCTGGAGGCGGTGAGGCCCTTGCCAAGCGAGGAGGCGACACCCCCGGTGACGAAGAGGTGCTTGGTCGTCATGGATTTGGGCGGCATAGCCAAGAGGGGGCTCCCGTGGTCGCGAGGTGAGATGCGCATCAGCTCCCCTTATGCACTAGGGGTGCCGTCGCTGCGGTTCGGGGGTTTGTCGCCCTCCGCTCCACGGGCTACCAGGGTATCAGTCAATAAGAGAGGTCCTGCGATGCAACGTGAGGTGGTTAATACGTCAACGATGCCACCTCAGCGGCTTCCCCGACCTATCGTGACCATGGAGCGGATCAATGGTCCGCGACGTATCCTGCTCGGATACTCGATTGGGCAGGACGAAAGAATCGCACGTCCCATGGGGCGTCGCCGCAGTTCGACTGGAGATGCACGTGGCCGGGCGCATCGAGGATTACGCACTCATTGGGGATATGCAGACCGCCGCCCTCATTGGCAGGGATGGCGCAGCGGACTGGCTGTGTCTGCCCCGATTTGACTCCCATGCCGTATTCGCGGGCCTGCTGGGCACCGAGGAGCACGGCCTGTGGCGACTGGGCCCTGCCCCGGAGCGCGACGACGATGAGCCGCTGCCGGCGACCCGGCGCCGGTACCGTGGCGACTCGCTCATCCTGGAGTCGGAGTGGGATACCCCGCACGGCACCGTAAGAGTCACCGACTTCATGCCACCGCGTGACGGCGCACCCCAGTTGGTGCGGATCATCGAGGGCCTGAGCGGCCGGGTCCAGATGCGCTCCACGCTGCGTATGCGCTTCTCCTACGGCTGGGTCGTGCCGTGGGTGCACAAGGTGGGCCACCGCACGGTGGCGGTCGCGGGCCCCGACTCCGTATGGCTGGACACCGATGTCGAGACGCACGGCGAGCATCTGACCACCTACTCGGACTTCACCGTGTCTCCGGGCGAACGGATCTCCTTCACTATCAGCTGGCAGCCCTCGCACAAGGAGCCGCCCGCGCTGCCGGAGCCCGAGGTGGCGCTGGAGACGACCCAGGACTTCTGGCGCGAATGGGTTGAGCACTGCACGTATCACGGCCCCTACCGGGAAGCGGTCATCCGCTCGCTGATCACCCTCAAGGCTCTCACCTATGCCCCGACCGGTGGCATCATCGCCGCACCGACCACCTCGCTGCCGGAGGAGATCGGCGGCGTCCGGAACTGGGACTACCGCTTCACCTGGCTCCGCGACGCGGCGATCACTCTGTCGTCCCTGCTGCGCACCGGTTACCACGAGGAGGCCCGTGCCTGGCGCGAATGGCTGCTGCGCGCGGTAGCGGGCGATCCCGAGAACCTGCAGATCATGTACGGCATCGCGGGCGAGCGGGAGCTGGGCGAGACGGAGCTGACCTGGCTGCCGGGTTACGAGGGCTCCAAGCCGGTCCGGGTCGGCAACGGCGCGGCAGGCCAGCTCCAGCTCGATGTCTATGGCGAGGTCACCGAGGCGCTGCACCTGGCCCATATGACAGGGCTGGCCCGCAATGACTACGCAAGCCTGCTCCAGGTCAAGCTGATCCGCTACCTCGAAGATCACTGGGGCGAGCCGGATGAGGGGATCTGGGAGGTGCGCGGACCGCGTCGGCAGTTTGTGCACTCCAAGGTGATGGCCTGGGTCGCCGTCGACCGCACGGTCAAGCTGATCGAGTCGGGCGATGTCGATGGCCCGCTGGAGCGGTGGCGCGAGCTGCGCGACGACATCCATCGCGAGGTCTGCGAAAAGGGCTACGACAAGGAGCGCAACACCTTCACCCAGTTCTACGGCTCCCAGGAGCTGGACGCCTCACTGCTGCTCATCCCGCAGATGGGCTTTCTGCCACCGGACGACAAGCGGGTGATCGGCACGGTGGAGGCGATTCAGCGGGAGCTGTCCACGGAGGACGGCTTTGTGCTCCGCTACCCGACCACGGGCGCGGAAGCCGGCATCGACGGCCTTGAGGGCGACGAGGGGGCCTTCCTGGCCTGCTCGTTCTGGCTGGCGGACGATCTCGCGATGATCGGACGGGTCGACGAGGCACGGCAGCTCTTTGAAAAGCTGCTGTCCCTGCGGAACGACCTGGGGCTGCTCGCCGAGGAGTGGGATCCCCGGCTACAGCGCCAGGTCGGGAACTTTCCGCAGGCCTTCAGCCATGTTCCGCTGATTGACACCGCGCTCCGGCTGACCGCTTCCGGCGCGTACGGCGGCTGATCGGCACCTCCTGGGGTAGCTGGGGGAGGCGCCGGTTCAGCGCAGAAGCGGCGTCAGGGTCAGGGTGATCTGCTGGGGGGCGCTGTCCTCGATGTAGGAGGCAAAGCCCGCCACATCGTCAAAGGCGAAGGCATAGGCGCGGCCGTCCTCGGTCGCGGCGTGCATGGCCTTGGCGTAGTGGTGGGTGAGCTCCCCCCGGTAGAAGTCGGCGGGGTCAGTGGCCGGCTGAGCGGTATGGCTGTGTGCCGTGGTGCGGTTCAGGGATGCCGCGAGGATCGCGGCGACCGGCCCCGTGATCTCGTCGTTGGGTGCGGCCAGAGCACCGTCGCAGAAGAACACATCACGGGTGCTGGGCCGGTCGAAGATCACCTTGCCGGGCCCGTGGAAGATCAGCCGCCCCTCTGCCACGCGTCCCGTGAACTCACCGGCGTTGGTGGTGATGGTCAGGTCCCGGCTTTCGCAGGCCGACCACACCTGGTCGATATACGGGTCGAGGTAGTCCTCCGGGAAGCGCCCGGCGTCCAGACCGTGCCCCGGGGCGAGGACGCCGCGGAGCAGCGTCCTGCGCGTCATCACGGCCGCCCCCCGCCGCTCTGCTGTACGGAGACATAGTCGACGAGCATGAACGCGCCGGGTTCGGTGGCGTCGGTGGGGGTGGGGTGCCCGGCGACGGCGTCCGGGAAGGCGCCGCCCATGGCGAGGTTCAGCAGGACGAAGTGGCCATGGTGGGTGGCGTCGGCCCAGGTCTTGGCGTCCATATCGGCGGAGCTGACGGAGTGATATTCCCGGCCGTCGAGGTACCAGCGCAGATACTCGGTGGATCCAGTGCGGTCCAGTTCGAGCGCGTAGGTGTGGAAGTCGTCGGCGCAGCCCGGGCACTCGGCAGAGCCGCCCAGCCCCTCGGTCTCCTTGCATGGGCCGCCGGGGTTGACGCCGCAGTGCAGCACGCCCCAGGTGCGGTCGAGACCGTTGACGTTCTCCATGATGTCGAACTCACCGACACCGGGCCAGTTCCAGTAGTTGCCCCGGTAGTCAGCGCCCAGGGTCCAGAAGGCGGGCCAGTAGCCGAGCGCCGCGTCACCGGAGGTGTCGGGCAGCTGGATACCTGCCTCGATACGGAGCTTGCCGCCCTCGGGAGCCGCGAAGTCGGTGCGCCGGGTTTCAATCCGGCCGGAGGTCCAGGTGGCACCGTCCTTCAGCGCGGTGATCCTGAGGTGGCCTCCGCCGTCCAGCTGAAGGTTGGCCGGGTCGTCGGTGTACGTCTGTATCTCACCGGTGCCCCAGTTGGGCGGGCCGCCCTCATAGCCGGTGCCGGTGTCGACGATCCAGTCGTCACCGGATGGCAGGGATCCTGCCGCGCCGTCGAAGTCGGTGCGCCAGACCTCTGCCAGCGCGACGGGGTCCGGCTCCTGCGCGCTTGCGGCGGGGAGACAGAAAGCCGCCAGCGCCGCAAGGGAGGTCCCGGCGGCGGCCAGCCATCGCCGTTTATTCATGCCCATGTCATACGCTCCTCAATGCGTGGGGGTGAGAGCGCTCTCATGCCGTGACTCTGCACAGTGCCGACCGCGAGCGGTAGCGTCAAGACTCCGCGAGAGAATTGGAGTTCGATGTGCACGGTTCCCGCCCCACCCTTGAAGCGGTCGCCGCCCATGCCGGGGTGTCCCGGGCCACCGTCTCGCGGGTGGTCAACGGTGGTGCGGGGGTGCGCGATGAAGTACGCAAGCGGGTCCAGCAGTCGGTGACGGCACTTGGCTACATACCCAACAGCGCGGCGCGTTCGCTGGTCACCCGGCGCACCGGGGCGATCGCCGTGGTGATCGCCGAGCCGGAGACAAGGGTCTTCTCCGATCCCTTCTTCGCCCAGCAACTGCGCGGCATCAGCCGGGAGTTGTCCCGGCATGACCTGCAGCTCCTGCTACTGCTTCTGGAGCAGCGCACGGACTACGACCGTATCGGCCGTTATCTGTCCGGTGGACATGTCGACGGCGCGCTGATGTTCTCGCTGCACCGCGACGATCCGCTGCCCGCGATGGCCACGGATTCCGGGCTGCCCACCGTATTCGGCGGACGGCCCGGCTGGGAGAAGGCGGAGCGGGAACCACGGCCGCTGTATGTCGATACGGACAACCGGGGCGGCGCCCGTCAGGCCGTGACACACCTCCTGAAACGGGGCCGCCGCCGGATAGCCGTCATCACCGGGCCGCTGGATCAGACCTCGGCGCTGGACCGGCTGACGGGGTACCGGGACGCACTGGGCGTGACCGAGGCTGACCCGGCGCTGGTGGCCGACGGTGACTTCACCGCGGAGGGCGGCGAGCGCGCCATGGCCCAACTTCTGGACCGCTGCCCGGAACTGGACGCCGTCTTCGCGGGCAGCGATCTGATGGCCACCGGTGCGCTGCGGGCGCTGCGGGCCCGGGGGCGGCGGGTACCCGAGGATGTCGCGGTGGTCGGCTATGACGATCTGGAGCCCGCCGCCTGGGCGGAACCCGCGCTGACCACGGTGCGTCAGGATGTCCAGGAGATGGGCGCGATGATGGCCGCTCTGCTGCTGCGCCATCTCGGCCTCGGAGAGGAGGGTGAGCCACCGCCCACCCCCGTCATCACCCCGGCGCGGCTGGTCATACGGGCCTCCACCTGACCCGTGCGCTCAGCGGCCGGAGTGCGCCAGCTCATCGTAGACACTCAGCACCTGGGCGACGGTGGTGTCCTCGGTCGGCCAGGCGGCCGCCTGGGCACGGCCCGCCGCGGCCAGGCCCACCCGGCGCGCGGGGTCGGCCAGCAGCCCGGCGACGGCGGCGGCCAGCGCGTCGGCATCGCCGTAGGGCACCAGCACCGCGGCGTCACCGACCAGTTCCGGTACCCCGCCGACCTCGGTAGCCACCAGCGGAACCCCGGCGTACAGCGCTTCCTGGGCGAAGAGTGATCGCGCTTCCCAGGAGCCGGGGAGCACGGCGACATCGGCGGCGGCGAGCAGTCGAAGGGCGTCATCGCGTCGGCCCAGCAGCCGTACCGGCAGCGCCTCTGTGTCAATCCGGTGCTGCATCTCGGCCCGCCGCGTGCCTTCCCCCGCGATGGCGAGGAGTGGCGGTGGGCCGAGATGGCGCCAGGCGCGGGCCGCGGTGAGGAGGGAGTCGTGCCCCTGGTGCGGTTCGAGCCGTCCGATGGTGAAGACCAGGGGCCGCTCCACGGCGCCGAGTTCGGCACGCACCTTGGCGTGCAACCGGTCATCGTCACCGTACGGCGGTGGCGATCCCGGCGCCGCACCGTCGTCCTGGGCGCTGCGCGGCGCCGGGATGGCCACCGGCGCCAACCGGGCGTCGCGGGCGCCCCGTCGGCGAGCCCGTTCCACCAGGTCAGAGCTGGCGCCGAGCACCACCTTCGCCGCCTTGGCGACCCTTCGCTCCAGCAACCGCATCACCTGGGCCCGGAAGCCCTCCGTATGGGCCCGGGTGTGCCAGGTGACCACCAGCGGAATCCGGCGGCGCCGTCCACCCAGCGCGAGCGCCGCGAGCAACCCGGCGCGCAGCCCATGGGCGTGCACCAGATCGGCGTCGGCACAGACGGCTCGCAGCATGGAGACGGCCTCCGGCTCGGTACGGGCCGAGGTCGGCGCGAAGTGGGCCCCGGCGCTGGTGAAGCCGTAGCTCAGCTCGGCACCGCGCGGCGCGCAGACGGTCACCCGTACCCCGCGCGCGACCAGTCCCTCGGCGAGAGAGCGCACATGCGCCCCGGTACCCGCGCTGCCGCCGCCGAGGACCTGGACGGTGTGCAGCGACGCCTGGGCGTGCGGGGACAGTGCGGACATGCTGCTCACAACGGGTCGGACTCCTGGGTCGGATACATCGAGTACGTCAGGTATGTCAGATACGCAGTCGGGCGCAGCGCCCAGGATGCCAGCCCACGGGAGCGCGGTGACACCGCCGTCCAGCCGCTGCCGCGTCACTGAGCGGCCGCCACCACGCATGACCACCCACCTGGCCTAGTCAGGGCCTTGGTCAGCCCTCACCCAGCCCTCACCCAGTCGTCACCAGTCGTCACCCAGTCGTTACTCAGCCACTCTTACGGGCGGCGGCCAGCAGCTCTTCGGCATGCGCACGGGCCAGTTCGGAGTCCTCCTGCCCGGCGAGCATCCGGGACAGCTCGCGCACCCGGTCCTCGCCCACCATCGCCTGCACGCCGCTGCGGGTCACCGAGCCGTCATGCGTCTTCTCCACGACGAGGTGACGGTCGGCGAAGGCCGCGACCTGGGGCAGATGGGTGACGACCACGACCTGCGCGGTCTTCGCCAACCGGGCCAGCCGTCGGCCGACCTCGACCGCCGCCTTGCCGCCGACACCCGCGTCGACCTCGTCGAAGAGATAGGTGGGCACGGGATCGGCCCCCGCGAAGACGACCTCGACCGCGAGCATCACCCGGGACAGCTCACCGCCCGAGGCGCCCTTGGCGATCGGGCGCGGCGGCGCACCGGGGTGCGGGGCGAGCAGCAGCTCGACCTCGTCGGCGCCGTGCGGGCCGAAGGCGACGGTGCGGCCGCCGACCTCGATGCCCTCGGGATCCTCGGTCTGCCGCAGCTCCACGGTCACCCGGGCGTGTGGCATGGCGAGTTCGCCGAGTTCCTCGGTGACCGCGTCGGCGAAGCGCTTGGCCGCGTCGGTGCGCGCGTCGGTCAGGATCTGTGCCTGGGCGGCCAGTTCGGCGCGCAGGGTGTCGCGCTCGGTGGTGAGCGTGCCGATACGGTCGTCATCGCCCTCCAGGTCCGCCAGCCGGGCCGCGCTCTGTTCGGCCCAGGCCAGGACGGCCGAGACGTCCTCACCGTATTTGCGGGTGAGATGGGTGAGCGTGGCGCGGCGCTCCTCAACGGCGGCGAGCCGCAGCGGATCGGCGTCCAGATTGTCGGCGTATCCGGCGAGTTCGCCCGCCACATCGGAGAGCAGGATGGAGACCTCACCGAGCCGGTCGGCAAGCTGGGCCAGCGCCGGGTCGTGGGCGCGTACGGCCTCCAGCGCCCGGTGAGCGCCCGCGACCAGGGTGGCGGCGTCCACCCCCTCGGAGTCGGCGGGATCGCCTGCGAGGGCGCCATGAGCGGTGGTGGCGGCGGAGGCCAGGGCCTCGGCGTGCCCCAGCCGCTCGGCCTCGGCGGCGAGCTCGGTGTCCTCGCCGGCACGTGGCTCGGCTGCGGCGATCTCATCCAGGCCGAAGCGGAGCAGATCGGCTTCCTGGGCGCGCTCCCGGGCCCGGGTGGTGAGCTCCGTCAACTCGGCTGTGACGGCGCGCAGCCGCTTGTACGCCTCCGCATAGGCGGCCAGCGGCACGGAGACGGCCTCCCCCGCGTAGCGGTCGAGCGCCTGCCGCTGCCGGGCGGGGCGCAGCAGCCCCTGCTGGTCGGTCTGGCCATGCACGGCGACGAGGTCATCGCTCAGCTCGGTGAGCAGCCCGACGGGCGCGGACCGGCCGCCGACATGGGCGCGGGAGCGGCCCTCGGCGGAGACGGTACGGCTGATGAGCAGCGCCCCCTCATCGAGCTCGGCGCCCGCCTCCTGGGCCCGCCGCGCCGCGGGCGCGTCTGGCGGGACGACGATACGGCCCTCCACGACGGCGGCTTTGGCGCCGACCCGTACGAGCGCCGCGTCCGCGCGTCCGCCGAGCAACAGCCCAAGGCTGGTGACGACCATGGTCTTGCCCGCGCCGGTCTCACCGGTCACCGCGGTGAAGCCGGGGGACAGCTCGACCACGGCGTCGTCGATCACGCCCAGGGCTCTGATCCGCATCTCCTCCAACACGGATACGACCATACGAGGTTCCCAGCGGTTTCCGCACAGTGCCCCACAGCGGGCTCCCCCTGCGGGCGCCCGGTTACGCGGTGCCGGAGTGGGTTTCCCCTAAGCCCGCCCCTTCCCGCTGTACCGATATGCGGCTCCGCCGCGTGCGGGGCTTGCGCCCCGGGGCCCGGGGTTTGCCGGGTGCGGGCCGGTGGCCGGTGTTGTGCCCACCAAGCGTCGCGAGCTCCGTTGCGGGGTGGGCCGGAGCGTCGTGGCTGGTGTGGGTGGGTGGTTGCGTAGCAGGGCGGGCCCACGCCCCTCGCGGGGCTGGGGGCACCTCCTGGGGGCACCCCCAGCGTTAGCTGGGGGAGAAGTCTGGGGGAGAGTGCCACAACATGGGGGTGGGGGTCTGGGGGCGAAGCCCCCAGTTTCGGAAAGGGGCGGGTTAGGGGAATTCACCCGCAGCGGTGCTCAGCCCGCAGCGGGAATCAATGCGGGGCGCCGCGCCAGCCTGCCACCGGCAGGGCGAACTTCGCCACGAGACGGTCGGTGAAGAGGGCATGGTGCAGCCGGGCCAGCCGCACCGGCACCCCACCGCGCCGCACCTCCACCCGGGCCCCCGCGGGCAACTCCACCGTGCGCCGGCCATCACACCACAGCACCCCGTGCGGGGTCTCCGGCTGCACCTCCACAGCGAGCACCGAGTCGGGGGCGGTGACCAGCGGCTTGGCGAAGAGGGCGTGCGCGCTGATCGGCACCATCAGCAACGCCTCGACCTCCGGCCAGACGACCGGACCGCCCGCCGAGAAGGCGTAAGCCGTTGAGCCGGTCGGGGTGGCACAGACGACCCCGTCACCGCCGAACCGGGAGACCGGACGGCCGTCAACCTCAATAACAACCTCCAGCATCCGCTCGCGCGCGGCCTTCTCGACCGAAGCCTCGTTCAGCGCCCAGTCGTTGTACACAACCCGTCCGTCGGTACGGACCAGGATGTCCAGGGTCATCCGCTCCTCGACCTCGTAGTCCCGTCTCACCACCCGGTCGACGACCCGGTCGAGGTCATCGCGCTCCGCCTCCGCGAGAAAGCCGACCCGCCCCAGGTTGACGCCGAGCATCGGCACCCCGGAGGTCCGCGCGAACTCCGCGCCACGCAGCAGGGTGCCGTCCCCACCGAGCACGACCAGCAGCTCACAGCCCTCCAGGACGTCCGGCTTGGCCTCGACGGCCTCCACCGAGTCGGGCAGCGGCAGATCGCACGCCTCCTCGGCCAGCGCCCGTACCCGGATCCCACTGCGCAGCAGCCCCTGAACGACCAGCTCCGCGCTGCGGATGGCGGCGGGGCGGCCGGTGTGGGCCAGCAGAAAGACGGTACGGTCGCTCATCTCGGTCGTCACTGGGGGCCCTCCGCCACGGCACGGTCGACTTCCGCCGGGTCGAGGTCAGGCGCCCCGGCGCGCAACCACAGAAAATACTCGACGTTACCCGACGGTCCGGGCAGCGGACTGGCGGTCACGCCGAGCACGCCGAGGCCGAGCCGCGCGGCTTGGCCCGCGACGGTGCGTACCGCCTCAGCGCGCAGCTGCCCGCTCCGTACGACACCGCCGCTGCCCAGCCGCTCCTTGCCCACCTCGAACTGCGGCTTGACCATCAGCACCAGATCGGCGCCGGGAGCGCAGCAGCGTACGAGCGCGGGAAGCACGAGTCCCAGTGGGATGAAAGACAGATCTCCAACGACAAGGTCCACGGGCTGACCACCGATCTCCTCCAACGTCAACTCTCGTACGTTGGTACGGTCCCTGATGGTGACCCGCTCATCGCTCTGCAGCGACCAGGCGAGCTGTCCGTAGCCGACATCGACCGCGACGACCTCGGCGGCCCCGGCGCGCAGCAGCACATCGGTGAAGCCGCCCGTCGACGCTCCGGCGTCCAGCGCCCGACGCCCCTCGACCTTCAGGCCCTGCGGGGTGAACGCAGCCAGGGCGCCCGCGAGCTTGTGGCCGCCCCGGGAGACATAGTCCGGGTCGTTCTCGTCCTCCCGGACGACGATCGCCGCACTGGTCTCCACCTGGGTGGCGGGCTTGGTCGCGGCTGTCCCGCCGACGGTGACCCGGCCGGCGGCGATGAGTTGGCTGGCGTGCTCGCGTGAGCGGGCCAGTTTGCGGCGCACCAGCTCCGCGTCGAGTCGACTGCGGCGCGTGCGTGTTCCGGCCACCTGTGGTTCAGCTCCCGGGGTTGTGCTGGTCGAGCGCGGTCAGCGTGGAGCGCAGACCGCGGTGCACATCTTCGTACACCTCCAGATGACCCGAGACGGCGAGGTGGTCGGCGTCCTCCAGCCGTCGTAGCTGTGCGTCGACCTCCGCGTGTCCGGTGGGCACGACCCCCACCCCGAGAGGGAGCGTCCCCTCCTCATCCGTGCACTCGCGATCCGTGCACTCGCGCGGAGAGCTCAGCTCCTCCGGCTCACCCGGCTCACCACTGGGAATCGCCTCGTCCATACCCACGACGCTACACGGCGGCCCGCCGTAGGGCGGCCGTGACTCAGGGCTGCTGCCGGTCACAGCCCGAGCCGTGCCAGTGCCTTCCCCGGGTCCAGCTCACACACCCCGTCACCGGCCGCCGTCCAGGCCGCCGCGCACAGTGCCCGCAGGCCATCCAGCGGCTCGCCCTCCCCATCCAGGCCGAGGGCACCCGCGCCCGCCCGCGCGGTCCAGCCGCCACAGCGCCAGTCCACGCCTTCCGGCACGACTCTGGGGTGCGATATCAGCAGCCCGCGCAGATCCGCCGCCACATAGGTCGGCCGGTGCTCCGGGCGCGCCATAAGCAGCTGTGTCCCGTCGGTCACCCCGGTCAGCACCAGGAGCGAATCAACGCGCCCCTCGTGCGCCCCCTCGATGTCCGTGTCCAGTCGGTCCCCGATCACCAACGGCCGCTGTGCGCCCGTGCGCAGGATGGTCTCCCGGTGCATCGGCAGCTGAGGTTTCCCGGCCACCTGGGGCTCCGGCGCATCCCGCATCCACCGAGTGGCGATCCTCACGACCTCGACGGCTGCCCCGTTCCCCGGGGCGATGCCCCGGCCGCTCGGGATCGTCAGGTCGGTGTTGGACGCGAACCACGGCACCCCACGGCCCACCGCGATCGCCACCTCGGCCAGCCGCCCCCAGGGCAGCTCAGGGCCGCCGTAGCCCTGCACCACCGCCGCCGGGTCATCGTCCGCAGACTCCACCACCGTCAGCCCGCGCTCCCGCAGGGCGACCCGCAGGCCCGCGCCGCCAGCGCACAGCACACGCGCCCCTTCGGGCACCTGCTCAGCGATCAGCCTTGCCACAGCCTGTGCGGAGGTGATGACGTCCGTGGGCTCGGCTTGAACTCCGAGCCTGGTCAGATGGTCGGCCACCGTCTGCGGAGTGCGCGCGGCGTTGTTGGTCACATACGCCAGACGCATCCCGCCGCTGCGGGCCGCCGCCAGCGACTCCACCGCATGCACGACCGCCTCACCGCCCGCGTACACGACCCCGTCCAGGTCCAGCAGCGCCGTGTCATACGCGTCGCTCAGCGCCCGCTCGGAAGATCGCAGCATGGGTGTCCCGCTCCTCGTCATTCTCCCGGGCCTGGTACGCCATTCACCCGGACCTTGCACGCCCGTGCTTCCGATCATCCCTCACCCGCCCCTCCCCCAGAGCGCCGGGCGACATAGCATTCATGGATGCATGCAGACGGTCTCCGACTCGCCCCCTTCCGTGGCCTTCGGTACGCCCCGGAGCGGGTCAGCAGCCTTGCCGCCGTAACCTCACCGCCGTACGACGTGGTGGTCCGGCCCGATGGTGTGCTTCAGCTGGAGACCGCGGATCCGTACAACATCGTCCGGCTGATCCTGCCACAGACGGCTGACCCGGCCGCCCGGCACCGGCAGGCGGCCGACACCCTGCGCGAGTGGGAGTCCGCCGGTGTGCTCACCCGCGATCCCCAGCCGGCCCTCTATGTCTACGAGCAGCACAAGGGTGACGTCCTGCAGCGAGGTCTGATCGGCGCGCTGCGGCTGACCCCGCCGGAGGACGGCATTGTGCTGCCCCATGAGGATGTGATGCCCGAGGTCGTCGAGGACCGCGCCGCCCTGATGCGGGAGACGGCGGCCAATCTGGAGCCGCTGCTGCTCTCCTACCGGGGCAACGGCACCGCGACCGGCGCCACCGCCGTCATCGAACGTACCGTCCGTGGCACGCCGTTGCTGTCGACCACCACCGAGGACGGTTTCTCGCATCGCGTCTGGTCGGTCACGGATCCGGTCGAGCTCAAGGAGATCGATGCGGACCTCGCCCACCGGCACGCCCTCATCGGCGACGGCCATCACCGCTGGGCGACGTATCTGCGGCTGCGCGCCGAGCACGCCGACCGCTCTCCCTGGGACTACGGTCTGGTGCTCCTCGTCGACACCCTCCGCTATCCGCTGCGGGTACACGCCATCCACCGGGTCCTCCCCCGGCTCCCGGTCGCGGATGCCCTCGCCGGGCTGGGCGGTGCCTTCCGGTCCCGCACGGTCAAGGGCCCGCTGCCGCAGGCACTGGCCGAGCTGGAGGCGACACCCGGCAACGCCTTTCTGCTCTCCGGCGGTCCGGACTCCTTCCATCTGCTGGACCGCCCGGCACTGGAGCTCCTCGACCGCACGATCCGTACGGACCGCCCTCCGGCCTGGCGGGAGTTGGACGCCACGGTGCTGCACTCAGTGCTGCTCGACGAGATATGGCGGATCCCGGACCACCCGTCCGACATCAGCTATATCCACTCCTCTGAATCAGCCGTCGCTCAGGCCGAGCGGATGGGCGGTAGCGCGGTTCTGATGCGTGCCACCCCGGAAGAAACGGTTATGGAGCTGGCCCGCCAGGGTGTGACCATGCCCCGCAAGTCGACCTCTTTTGGCCCGAAACCGGCTTCCGGGCTGGTCCTGCGGACTCTCGACGACAGCGCCTGAGCAACCCTCTGACGGTCACGCCGTCACTGCGTCTCCTCGTCCGCCGCAGGGTCGAACGCGTCCACGAACTCCACCCCGTCCAGCTCAGCCAGCCGATCCGACGCATCGGTCGATCCGCTCTGGTCGGCCTCCAGTGCTTTCGCGAACCAGTCCCGCGCCTCGTCCTTGCGGCCGACCTCCAGCAGTGCGTCCGCATACGCGTAACGCAGCCGTGCCGACCACGGCTGGACGGAGCTCGAGGCCAGCTCCGGACTCTGCAGCGTCACCACCGCCGCATCGGCCTGCCCCATGTCACGCCGGGCACCGGCGGCGACGAGGCGCATCTCGACCTGCCCGGCCTTGTCGAGCTTCTGTACCGCTGGCTCACCTGCCATGGCGAGGGCCTTCTCAGGACGGCCCAGACCACGCTCACAGTCGGCCATCACCGGCCACAGATGCTGGGAACCCGTCATCCGCCGGGCCGCGCGGAACTCCGCGAGTGCTTCCGCGTACTTCTCCACACCGTAGGCGGCGAACCCCGCCGCCTCACGGACAGCCGGGACCCGCGACGCCAACCGCAGGGCGACCTTGGCATAGCCGTAAGCCTGCTCCGGTTCCTCGTCCAGAAGCCTGGCCACCATCACCAGGTTCTTGGCGACATCCTCCGCAAGGGTCTTCGGCAGGCTCATCAGTTCCTGTCGAACATCCCTGTCGATCTCCTCGCCGGTCACATCCTCGGGAATCGGCAACCGCCTGACCTGCTCCCGGTCCGGGCTGCGGTCGCGCTGACGGTCATCGCGCCGGTATCCCTCACGCCGCGGCCCACGCGGACCACCCCGGTCATCCCGGCCACGTCCCTGCCCCTGCCCATACGGGCGGCGACCGCCGCGGTCGTCTTCCCGACGCGGGCCACGGGGGCGCTCATCACGGTCGCGCCGGTCCCGGTCATCACGACGGAACGACGGACGATCACCCTCCCGACGCGGACCACGCGGCCGATCATCCCGATCCCGCCGGAAATCCCTACGATCATCATCACGCCGAGGCCCACGATCATCCCCACGCACACCACCACGATCACCGTCACGCCGATCATCACGCCGATACCCGCCCCGGTCATCCTCCCGACGCGGACCACGAGGACGCTCATCACGGTCGCGCCGGTCCCGGTCATCACGACGGAACGACGGACGATCACCCTCCCGACGCGGACCACGCGGCCGATCATCCCGATCCCGCCGGAAATCCCTACGATCATCATCACGCCGAGGCCCACGATCATCCCCACGCACACCACCACGATCACCGTCACGCCGATCATCACGCCGATACCCGCCCCGGTCATCCTCCCGACGCGGACCACGAGGACGCTCATCACGATCGCGCCGATCCCGGTCATCACGACGGAACGACGGACGATCATCCCTGTCTGGACGGACGTCCCGCCGGTCATCACGCCGGTCCCCTCGGCGAAAACCACCGCGGTCACCGCCACCCTGCCGCTGCGGCCGCTCGGACCGCTCCGGCCTACCGGACCGCTCCTCCGGTGAGTTGGACATCGACGTGACTCCTGTCTTGGGGTGTACACAATCATTCTCGCGCACCAGCTCGTCTGGTGCGCTTCGAAAGGGTGAGGAAAACAAAAAGGACCGTTGGTCCCAGCATGAACGCTGGGACCAACGGTCCTCTTCAAAGATTGTTCGGCGGCGTCCTACTCTCCCACACGGTCCCCCATGCAGTACCATCGGCGCTGAAAGGCTTAGCTTCCGGGTTCGAAATGTAACCGGGCGTTTCCCCTTCGCCATGACCACCGAAACCCTATTGGGTCTAGCGAACAAGCACACTCTTCAATTGATGTGTTCCAGCTCAACCGGAATAGCTGTTCGTTACCCGGGAACTACACAGTGGACGCGAGCAACTGCGGACAAGCCCTCGGCCTATTAGTACCAGTCAACTCCAACCGTTACCGGTCTTCCATATCTGGCCTATCAACCCAGTCGTCTACTGGGAGCCTTAACCCCTCATGGGGGAGGGAGTCCTCATCTCGAAGCAGGCTTCCCGCTTAGATGCTTTCAGCGGTTATCCTTTCCGAACGTAGCCAACCAGCCATGCCCTTGGCAGAACAACTGGCACACCAGAGGTCCGTCCGTCCCGGTCCTCTCGTACTAGGGACAGCCCTTCTCAAGACTCCTACGCGCACAGCGGATAGGGACCGAACTGTCTCACGACGTTCTAAACCCAGCTCGCGTACCGCTTTAATGGGCGAACAGCCCAACCCTTGGGACCGACTCCAGCCCCAGGATGCGACGAGCCGACATCGAGGTGCCAAACCATCCCGTCGATATGGACTCTTGGGGAAGATCAGCCTGTTATCCCCGGGGTACCTTTTATCCGTTGAGCGACGGCGCTTCCACAAGCCACCGCCGGATCACTAGTCCCGACTTTCGTCCCTGCTCGACCCGTCAGTCTCACAGTCAAGCTCCCTTGTGCACTTACACTCAACACCTGATTACCAACCAGGCTGAGGGAACCTTTGGGCGCCTCCGTTACCCTTTAGGAGGCAACCGCCCCAGTTAAACTACCCACCAGACACTGTCCCTGATCCGGATCACGGACCCAGGTTAGACATCCAGCACGACCAGAGTGGTATTTCAACAACGACTCCACCCATACTGGCGTACGGGCTTCACAGTCTCCCACCTATCCTACACAAGCCGAACCGAACACCAATATCAAGCTATAGTAAAGGTCCCGGGGTCTTTCCGTCCTGCTGCGCGAAACGAGCATCTTTACTCGTAATGCAATTTCACCGGGCCTATGGTTGAGACAGTCAAGAAGTCGTTACGCCATTCGTGCAGGTCGGAACTTACCCGACAAGGAATTTCGCTACCTTAGGATGGTTATAGTTACCACCGCCGTTTACTGGCGCTTAAGTTCTCAGCCTCGCCCACCCCGAAGAGTGAACTAACCGGTCCCCTTAACGTTCCAGCACCGGGCAGGCGTCAGTCCGTATACATCGCCTTACAGCTTCGCACGGACCTGTGTTTTTAGTAAACAGTCGCTTCTCGCTGGTCTCTGCGGCCACCCCCAGCTCAAGACGTAAAGTCCATCACCAGGTGTGGCCCCCCTTCTCCCGAAGTTACGGGGGCATTTTGCCGAGTTCCTTAACCATAGTTCACCCGAACGCCTCGGTATTCTCTACCTGACCACCTGAGTCGGTTTAGGGTACGGGCCGCCATGAAACATCGCTAGAGGCTTTTCTCGACAGCATAGGATCATCCACTTCACCACAATCGGCTCGGCATCAGGTCTCACCCTCGTGAGAGACGGATTTACCTATCTCTCGGGCTACACCCTTACCCCGGGACAACCACCGCCCGGGCTGGACTACCTTCCTGCGTCACCCCATCACTCATCTACTACAAGTCTGGTTCGCCGGCTCCACCACTCCCCTTCACCCGAAGGATCCAGGGCGGCTTCACGGACTTAGCATCGCTTGATTCGATGTTGGGCGCTTCAAAGCGGGTACCGGAATATCAACCGGTTATCCATCGACTACGCCTGTCGGCCTCGCCTTAGGTCCCGACTTACCCTGGGCAGATCAGCTTGACCCAGGAACCCTTAGTCAATCGGCGCACACGTTTCTCACGCATGTATCGCTACTCATGCCTGCATTCTCACTCGTGAACCATCCACAACTCGCTTACGCGGCTGCTTCACCCGGCACACGACGCTCCCCTACCCATCACAGTCCCCGTTAGAGGTATGTACTGCAATGACACGACTTCGGCGGTGTGCTTGAGCCCCGCTACATTGTCGGCGCGGAATCACTTGACCAGTGAGCTATTACGCACTCTTTCAAGGATGGCTGCTTCTAAGCCAACCTCCTGGTTGTCTCTGCGACTCCACATCCTTTCCCACTTAGCACACGCTTAGGGGCCTTAGTCGATGCTCTGGGCTGTTTCCCTCTCGACCATGGAGCTTATCCCCCACAGTCTCACTGCCGCGCTCTCACTTACCGGCATTCGGAGTTTGGCTAAGGTCAGTAACCCGGTAGGGCCCATCGCCTATCCAGTGCTCTACCTCCGGCAAGAAACACACGACGCTGCACCTAAATGCATTTCGGGGAGAACCAGCTATCACGGAGTTTGATTGGCCTTTCACCCCTAACCACAGGTCATCCCCCAGGTTTTCAACCCTGGTGGGTTCGGGCCTCCACGACCTCTTACAGCCGCTTCACCCTGCCCATGGCTAGATCACTCCGCTTCGGGTCTTGAGCATGCTACTCAAACGCCCTCTTAGGACTCGCTTTCGCTACGGCTCCCCCACACGGGTTAACCTCGCAACATACCGCAAACTCGCAGGCTCATTCTTCAAAAGGCACGCAGTCACGACGTTAAGCACAAGTACTTAACGCGACGCTCCCACGGCTTGTAGGCACACGGTTTCAGGTACTATTTCACTCCGCTCCCGCGGTACTTTTCACCATTCCCTCACGGTACTATCCGCTATCGGTCACCAGGGAATATTTAGGCTTAACGGGTGGTCCCGCCAGATTCACACAGGATTTCTCGGGCCCTATGCTACTTGGGTGTCGCACAAACAAGCCGTACAGATTTCAGCTACGGGGGTCTTACCCTCTACGCCGGGCCTTTCGCATGCCCTTCGCCTATCCATACGGTTTCTTACTTGCCCAGCCGCCGGCAGACGACTGAAGTACGATCCCACAACCCCGCATGCGCAACCCCTGCCGGGTATCACACACATACGGTTTAGCCTCATCCAGTTTCGCTCGCCACTACTCCCGGAATCACGGTTGTTTTCTCTTCCTGCGGGTACTGAGATGTTTCACTTCCCCGCGTTCCCTCCACATACCCTATGAGTTCAGGTACGGGTGACAGCCCATGACGACTGCCGGGTTTCCCCATTCGGACACCCCCGGATCACAGCTCGGTTGACAGCTCCCCGGGGCCTATCGCGGCCTCCCACGTCCTTCATCGGTTCCTGGTGCCAAGGCATCCACCGTGCGCCCTTAAAAACTTGGCCACAGATGCTCGCGTCCACTGTGCAGTTCTCAAACAACGACCAGCCACCCACCACCCCACCCCATACAGGACGAGTTCACTGGGACCGGCACCGAAGGAACGAGCAAAGCCCGCACCCTCAGACACCCAACAGCGTGCCCGACCGGCCCTCACACCCGCCTCGTTCCACACTCACAAGGAGCAGTACTAGAAGAAGGCCATGAAGATGCCAGCCGAGTAGTCAACGTTCCACCCATGAGCAACCAGCACCGGACACTCGCCGGTGTACTGGCCTCTGACCCAGCCGGAGCCGGGTAAGAAGTGCTCCTTAGAAAGGAGGTGATCCAGCCGCACCTTCCGGTACGGCTACCTTGTTACGACTTCGTCCCAATCGCCAGTCCCACCTTCGACGATTCCCTCCCCACAAGGGGGTTGGGCCACCGGCTTCGGGTGTTACCGACTTTCGTGACGTGACGGGCGGTGTGTACAAGGCCCGGGAACGTATTCACCGCAGCAATGCTGATCTGCGATTACTAGCGACTCCGACTTCATGGGGTCGAGTTGCAGACCCCAATCCGAACTGAGACCGGCTTTTTGAGATTCGCTCCACCTCACGGCATCGCAGCTCATTGTACCGGCCATTGTAGCACGTGTGCAGCCCAAGACATAAGGGGCATGATGACTTGACGTCGTCCCCACCTTCCTCCGAGTTGACCCCGGCAGTCTCCTGTGAGTCCCCACCACCCCGAAGAGCGTGCTGGCAACACAGAATAAGGGTTGCGCTCGTTGCGGGACTTAACCCAACATCTCACGACACGAGCTGACGACAGCCATGCACCACCTGTACACCGACCCAAAGGGGGGCACCATCTCTGATGCTTTCCGGTGTATGTCAAGCCTTGGTAAGGTTCTTCGCGTTGCGTCGAATTAAGCCACATGCTCCGCCGCTTGTGCGGGCCCCCGTCAATTCCTTTGAGTTTTAGCCTTGCGGCCGTACTCCCCAGGCGGGGAACTTAATGCGTTAGCTGCGGCACGGACGACGTGGAATGTCGCCCACACCTAGTTCCCAACGTTTACGGCGTGGACTACCAGGGTATCTAATCCTGTTCGCTCCCCACGCTTTCGCTCCTCAGCGTCAGTATCGGCCCAGAGATCCGCCTTCGCCACCGGTGTTCCTCCTGATATCTGCGCATTTCACCGCTACACCAGGAATTCCGATCTCCCCTACCGAACTCTAGCCTGCCCGTATCGAATGCAGACCCGGGGTTAAGCCCCGGGCTTTCACATCCGACGCGACAAGCCGCCTACGAGCTCTTTACGCCCAATAATTCCGGACAACGCTCGCACCCTACGTATTACCGCGGCTGCTGGCACGTAGTTAGCCGGTGCTTCTTCTGCAGGTACCGTCACCCGAAAGCTTCTTCCCTGCTGAAAGAGGTTTACAACCCGAAGGCCGTCATCCCTCACGCGGCGTCGCTGCATCAGGCTTCCGCCCATTGTGCAATATTCCCCACTGCTGCCTCCCGTAGGAGTCTGGGCCGTGTCTCAGTCCCAGTGTGGCCGGTCGCCCTCTCAGGCCGGCTACCCGTCGTCGCCTTGGTAGGCCATCACCCCACCAACAAGCTGATAGGCCGCGGGCTCATCCTGCACCGCCGGAGCTTTCCACACACATCAGATGCCTGAGTGTGTCGTATCCGGTATTAGACCCCGTTTCCAGGGCTTGTCCCAGAGTGCAGGGCAGATTGCCCACGTGTTACTCACCCGTTCGCCACTAATCCACCACCGAAGCGGCTTCATCGTTCGACTTGCATGTGTTAAGCACGCCGCCAGCGTTCGTCCTGAGCCAGGATCAAACTCTCCGTGAATGCTTCAATTCACGAGAGCGGCACCACCGGACGGAATAAGTCCGAGGTGCACAGCGTCCTCGCTGTAAATTTTTCTCAAAAGAACCTCATCCCCAGCAATGCGGGGGACGGGGTATCAACATATCTGGCGTTGACTTTTGGCACGCTGTTGAGTTCTCAAGGAACGGACGCTTCCTTCGGATCCCCGTTTTACCGGCTTTCCTCCGGGCGCTTCCCTTCGTGTGTCCACTACTTTAGCGGATTTCCCTGCGAGCTCCTAATCGAGCTTTTCAAGTCAGTTTTTGGCACACCAAAACTGACCCCGTCTGGGAATCGTAGGTAGTGGTTGGCCGCTTCAGGCTGCTTCCACTCGGCCTTGCGGTCGTTGTGGATGCCCTTCCTGCTCAAGCGGCTCGGACTACGTTAGGCGCCGTTCGCCCCTGCGTCAAGTCCCGTACGACGGCGACGGGGTTGGTGTGCCCGGTAGGGGCTCACCGTGGGGTCCCCGTCGATCCAGAAGCGCCACGGGTGGGTTGCGCCGTCGCCGCCCACCCCGGTGCGGGGGCCGCTGCGTACCCGTTCGCCCACGGGCTCGGCGCTCGTCAGGAGCCGGAGCGGGGCCTCCTCCTGGCCGCTGCATACATCGGCGCCGTTCAGCTGGCCGTCGACACCGAGCGCGGTGGCCAGCCGGGCCGGGCCCTTCGCCAGCTCGCTGTCGCTGCGGGCCTTCGGGCGACGCTTACGCGCGAGTTCCTTGCCGGTCAGCACCTCTCCGCCGCGGAGCAGGACCCCGCTGGCCGTCCCGTCCGTCTCGCAGACGATGTTGAGGCAGTGCCACATCCCGTAGGTGAAGTAGACATAGGCGTGGCCGGGCGGGCCGAACATGACGGCGTTGCGGTTGGTGGGTCCACGGAAGGCGTGCGATCCGGGGTCCCGCTCGCCCGCGTACGCCTCGACCTCCGTCAGCCGGAGCTCGATCGGTCCGTCGGGTGTCATACGGACCAGGATGTGGCCGAGCAGTTCTGGGGCTACGTCAAGGACGGGGCGGTCGAAGAAGGTGCGCGGGAGGGCAGTACGGTCACGGCCAGCGATCATGTCGCCGAGGGTACCGAGGGACGGGAAAGGACGAGATGGCCATCAAGAAACTGTTCGCGAGCGTGGGGTTCGGCGGAGCTTCGGTCGAGACACTGCTGGTCGAGCCCAATGTGCTGCCGGGCGGGGTCGTGCACGGGGAGGTGCGGATTCAGGGGGGTGCGGTCGCTCAGCGTATTCAGGGCCTCTCTGTCGGTTTGCAGGCGAAGGTGGAGGTGGAGAGCCAGGACGGCGAGGTACTGCGGAACATCGGGTTTCACCGCCAGCAGCTGGGTGGCGAGTTTGAGCTTCAGCCGGGGGCGACGCATGTGGTGCCCTTCGGGCTCAGCGTGCCGTGGGAGACACCCGTCACCATGTTCCTCGGCCAGCACCTGACCGGTACGCACATTGGTGTGACGACACAGCTCGACATCGCCCGGGCCGTCGACTCCGGCGATCTCGATCCGATCAATGTGCACCCGCTGCCTGCCCAGCAGGCGCTGCTGGACTCCTTCGGGGCTCTCGGCTTCCGGTTCAAGAACGCGGACATAGAGGAGGGCCGGGTGCGTGGAACGCGGCAGCAGCTCCCCTTCTACCAGGAGATCGAGTTCCACGCTCCGCCGCAGTACCGAGGGCTCAAGGAGGTCGAGCTGACGTTTGTCGCGGATGGCCAGGCGATGGATGTCGTGCTGGAAATGGACAAGAAGCCCGGCTTGTTCTCTGAGCACAGCGACTCCTACCGCTGTTTCCAGGTCGACCTGGCGAACTTCCAGCAGACCGACTGGACCGGCTACCTCAACCACTGGCTGGCAGAGGTGGGCGGCAGGCGCAGCTGGCTCTGACCCGGGCGGGATCAGCCCAGCAGAGCCGTCATCGGGATCTCCCGGGCCGACCAGTAGCCCGAGGCCGCGGCGAGGACCTCGGCGGCGGTGGTGGCGTCGCCGGGGGCCGCCTGTTCGAAGCCGTCCCAGTCGCGGGTGACCAGCAGGTAGCCGCGGGGCTCACCCCACCAGGACAGGTCCGTGAGGGAGTCGGCCAGCGCGTCCCAGTTGTGCCCGAACCAGTCGGGAAGCGCCAGCGCGCGTGCGCAGCGGTCAAGAAAGGCGGCCTTGTCCCGTACACCGCCCAGGTCGACGGCCGCACTGTGCCAGCCCGCGGCCCCCGCCGCTCCGAGCATCTCGGGCAGCTCCGTGTCAGGGGCGGCGGGCTGCCAACGGTAGATTCCGGGTGGCACGGAGCCGTCGAACACACCGGAGAGATCCGTGTCCGGCAGCTCGGGAAGATATACGGGGCTGGTCATGGTTGCACCACCGCCTTGAAGGTGTCGTAGTGGTCACTGGTGTAGTACCGCTCGCCGTTCTCGCCGGTGACGATGCGGCGAGCGCCACGGTCGCGGGAGCCAGGAGTGGGGACGGTGTACTCGCGGTAGTAGCCGCGGGCCTGTCGTGGAAGGCGGCGCTCGAAGTTGCCGAAGACGGTGCCGTCTTTCCGGTAGGGGAACGGTCCGCCGTCATCGATGAGCCGCAGGGTCTCCCGGGCTTGCTCGGGGAGCTGGTCCGGGGTGACGACCGCCATCCCGTGGGCCCAGGAGGGAGTGGCGATGGCGGTTGGGCTTTCGGCCACAGAACCGTTTGAGCCATCGGATCCGTTGGAGCCACAGCCGGTCAGCAGCAGCGCCAGCGCGGTCAGGAGAGCGAGCAGCGTCTTTCGTAGCACCCGGACATGGTCCCAGCCGTGGCGGCCGGGGATCGTTAGGCTGGCCGTTGCAGCGATTCGCGCGATCAGGAGGTTCCAACGTGACCGAGCAGAAGCGGCGCCCGCTCCCCCATGACTTCCATCCTCCGGTGCCGTCGTTCACGGTGGTCAGCGATGATGTGACCGAGGGGGAACGGCTGTCGGAGGCGCAGCTCCGCGCCGGGGGCGACACCTCGCCGCACCTGCGCTGGGAGGGGTTCCCGGAAGGCACGAAGAGCTTCGCTGTCACCTGCTTCGACCCGGACGCGCCAACCGGTAGTGGCTTCTGGCACTGGACGGTCTTCGACATTCCCGCTTCCGTGACCGAACTCCCCGCCGGGGCAGGCTCGGGTGACTTCAAGGGGCTGCCGGAGGGAGCTGTGCAGGTACGCAACGACTACGGCACCCAGGGCTTCGGCGGCGCCGCGCCGCCGGCCGGTGATGGACCGCACCGCTATGTCTTCACGGTGTACGCGGTGGACCGGGAGAAGCTCGGGCCGGACGCGGATGCTACGCCGGCCGTGGTTGGCTTCCATTTGCGGTTCAAGGCCATCGGGCGCGCCCAGCTGATCGGCGAGTACGAAGAGCTGGCCGAGGTCTGAGCCGGGGGTCCCTCAGCGAAAATCCGTTGCGCCCCGTCGTCCGGAAACGCACAGTGGTAGCCGGCAGTCGGCACCGCAGTGCGGAGGCGGCGGGGCGCGGGTGCGCCAGCCATCTGTCGGAGTCCGGCCGGGGGCCGGATGACCGCGTCGACTGCCTCTTATTCAAGCTGTCCCTTCAGCTGTCCCTTATTCAGGCTCTCTTCTTGCCGCTGGGCAGCGGCCACCTCCCGTACACCGTAAGGAAATTGCGTTGTCCACCGGATCGGGCACCGGCACAGTGGTGCCAACCCGCCATGGGGCGGGGCCGATGGTGAGGTGGACGGGATGCGCGAGACGTTGGTGCTCAACGCGAGCTTTGAGCCGCTGTCGACGGTGTCACTGCGGCGAGCTGTGGTGCTGGTGATGCAGGACAAGGCCGTCGTCGAACAGTCGCATCCTGGGCTGCGGGTGCGGGCTACCAGTATTGATCTTCCAGTGCCGCAGGTGATCAGGCTCTGCCGCTATGTCAGGGTGCCGTTCCGACAACGGGCGCCGTGGTCGCGGCGCGGTGTGCTGATACGTGACCGGCACCGGTGTGCGTACTGCGGACGGCGCGCGACCACGGTGGACCATGTGGTGCCGAAATCGCACGGTGGCGGCGACACCTGGCTCAATACGGTCGCGGCATGTCCGGAGGACAACCACCGCAAGGCCGACCGTACGCCCGCCCAGGCCGGAATGCGGTTGCTGGCCAAGCCCTTCGAGCCGACGCCGGCGGACACGTTGCTGCTGGCGCTGGGGCTGCGGGACGGTGAGACGCTGCCGGAGTGGCTGCCGCTGCCCACGCCCGCCTGAACTGACCTGGCCGCCCGGGCATGGCTGCGGCCCCGCTGCCGGAGCACCGGGGCGCAGCCATTCCCGTATGCGTACGCCTACGCATACGCATACGGGAAGCGGTCAGTCGATCGAGGGCCGCTCAGTGGATGGCTTGCTCATGCCGGGCCCATTGCCGCCGCCCGGTGCCCGGAAGCCGTCGAGTGCACCGCCGAGGCCCTTGAGGGCGTCGCCGATCTCGCTTGGCACGATCCACAGTTTGTTGGCGTCGCCCTCGGCGATCTTCGGCAGCATCTGGAGGTACTGGTACGACAGCAGCTTCTGGTCCGGGTCTCCGGCGTGGATGGACTCGAAGACCGTGCGGATGGCCTGTGCCTCACCCTCGGCGCGCAGCGCGGCGGCCTTGGCGTCACCTTCGGCACGCAGGATCTCGGACTGCTTGTGGCCTTCGGCCTGCAGGATCTCGGACTGCCGGACACCTTCGGCCTGGAGGATCGCGGCGCGCTTGTCCCGGTCGGCGCGCATCTGCTTCTCCATCGAGTCCTGGATGGAGGTGGGCGGCTCGATGGCCTTCAGCTCAACTCGGTTGACCCGGATGCCCCACTTGCCGGTGGCCTCGTCGAGGACGCCGCGCAGTGCCGCGTTGATCTCCTCCCGGGAGGTGAGGGTCCGCTCCAGGTCCATGCCACCAATGATGTTACGGAGAGTGGTGACGGTGAGCTGCTCGATCGCCTGGATGTAGCTGGCGACCTCATAGGTCGCGGCCCGGGCGTCGGTCACCTGGTAGTAGATCACCGTGTCGATGTTGACGACCAGGTTGTCCTGGGTGATCACCGGCTGCGGAGGGAAGGGCACGACCTGCTCACGGAGGTCGATGCGGTTGCGGACCGTATCGATGAACGGCACAACGATGTTGAGGCCCGCGTTCAGCGTGCGGGTGTAACGGCCGAAACGCTCCACAATGGCGGCGCTGGCCTGCGGAATCACCTGGATCGTCTTGATGAGTGCGATGAATACCAGCACCACCAGGATGATCAGCACGATGATGACGGCGTCCATCGTGTCCCCCTAGACGGTTAGTTGACTGTGACTGTGGGCTGTGACTGTGGGCTGTGCGGTGAGTCGGCGGCTATCACATCACGACAGCGGTCGCCCCGTCGATCTCCACGACATCGACCTGGCTGCCGGGTTCGTAGGCTTCGCCCGAGTCAAGTGCCCGTGCCGACCAGACCTCACCACCGAGCTTGATCCGGCCGCCGTTGCTGTCCACCCGTTCGAGTACGACCGCGTGCTGGCCCTTGAGCGCGTCGACGCCGCTCGCCAGCTCCGGGCGTTCGGCGCGCATGCGCTTCGCCACGGGGCGTACGACTACGATCAGCGCGGTCGATACGACAGCGAAAACCACCACTTGCGCTACGGGTCCCCCGCCAAGCCCGGCCGCGATCGCCCCCGCTGCAGCACCGACCGCCAGCATCCCGAATTCGGGCATGGCGGTCATGACCAGCGGGATTCCGAGCCCTACGGCGGCTACCAGCCACCACACCCATGCATCCACGAGGTCATGGTATGCGCGTAGCACCGCCAGGGACAGAGCGGGGAACGCAGCCCCGCTGGGTTCGGATCAGCGCCTGGTGTCAGCCCAGGGGCAGGCCGTTCGCGACCCAGCGGTCGCCACGGCGTTCGACTACGAGCGGCAGGCCGAAGCAGCGGGAGAGGTTGCTGGAGGTCATCTCGGTCTCCAGCGGTCCCGCCGCGAGCACCTTGCCCTGTCGGATCATCAGGACGTGGGTGAAGCCCGGAGCGATCTCCTCGACATGGTGGGTGACCATGATCATGGAGGGTGCGTAGGGGTCACGGGCGAGCCGTCCGAGGCGTCGTACCAGGTCCTCGCGGCCGCCCAGATCGAGTCCGGCCGCGGGCTCGTCCAGCAGGAGCAGCTCGGGGTCGGTCATCATCGCGCGGGCGATCTGGGTGCGCTTGCGCTCGCCCTCGGAGAGGGTGCCGAACTGGCGGTCCGGGAAGTCGCTCATGCCGAGCCGGTCCAGGAAGGCGCGGGCGCGCTCCTCGTCGACGGCGTCGTAGTGCTCATGCCAGTGGGCGGTCATCCCGTAGGCGGCGGTGAGCACCGTCTCCAGCACGGTCTGGGAGCGCGGCAGCTTCTCGGCCAGGGCACTGCCGGCCATGCCGATACGCGGGCGGAGCTCGAAGACGTCGACGCTGCCGAGCCGCTCGCCGAGGATGGTGGCGGTTCCGGTGGTCGGGAAGAGATAGCTGGAGGCGACATTGAGCAGCGTGGTCTTGCCGGCGCCGTTGGGGCCGAGGATGATCCAGCGCTCCCCTTCTTTGACCGACCAGGAGACCTCGTCCACCAGAGCCCGACCCTCGCGGACCACGGATACGTCCACCAGCTCCAGTACATCGCTCATGAGCGCGTTGTCTCCCATTGCAGTCGCGTGTGTCTATGCCTGTAGGCACGATCCCCAGGGCAAACCTACGCCACGCGTCCCGTGCTCCGGCCGCCAGGCTTGTCCCTAAGGTGGGGGGATGCTCGAGGAACCTCGTTCGGGGCGGTTGGCCGCCTGGGGAAACGCGCTGTTCGCCGGAGAGATCTCACCGGATGACGCGGCTTCGCGGATCGTCGCGGAGGACGCCGTACATCGGGTCGCCGGGCTGCCGGGCGAGTCGGCGCCGGTGGCGCTGACGCTGGCGTTGGGGCGGCTGCGGTCGTTGGGGGCGGTCGGATTGCGGGTGGCGCTGCCGGTGCCGGGGCACCCGCTGGGGCTGAGTGGGCCGCCGGAGTTCAATGCGCGGGCGCTGGACGCCGAGGAGGCGGTGCTCGTATCGGGCGCCGCGCTGGGGCTGGTGCCGGAGGTGTTCCAGGCGGGCCCGGAGGGTGACCTGCATGTGGAGACCGTCTGGCACTGTCTGCCGGTCCGGGAGGCGCCGCCCGCGGATGTGCCGTCGCTGGGCGAGGCCGAGCGGGAGCTGGCTCACGCCCTGCGGGAAACCACCGAGGCCCTGACGCGACTGGATGTGGCCGGTTCGGGCCCGGTGACACGAGCCGCGCTGGAGGCTTATCAGGCGCGGATGGAGGCCGGGCGGCAGCTGTTGGCGCCCGGGTATCCGCCACGTGCGGTACGGGTGCTGGAGCTGGCGCAGCGGGTGGCGGCGCTGATCGCCATCGCGCATGGGCCGGAGCATGGCGGCGCGGTGAGCGCGTCGGGGATCGCGGCACGCATGGAACTGCTGCGTCCGGTGGAGCGTACGGCGCGACGGGCGCAGGTGGCGGCGTATAACGCTTATGCGGAGGACCTGGAGCGCAGGCGCAGTTGAGCGTAAAATCGCGAAAGCCCCGCAGGAACCGGCTGTTCCGCGGGGCCTTCTTCGCTGCGTCGCTGCTGCGGCTCAGTCGTTGACGCACTTGTTCCCGAAGGTGGGGTTCAGGAGGCCGATGATGTTGATGGAGTTGCCACAGAGGTTGATCGGCACGTGAATCGGGACCTGAACGATGTTGCCGGAGATGACGCCCGGGGAGCCCACGGCATGGGCTTCGGCACCCGAGTCGGCGACTGCGGACCCAGCGGAGGTGCTAGCGGCGACGCCGGTAGCGGCGAGGGCGATAGCGACCTTCTTGGCAGCGTTCATGGGAAGTGTTCCTCCAGGTTACGGTCAACGACTCCAGCCGCGGAGCCACATGCTGAGAAACGCGGGAGCTTCCCCGATGACACGGGCCAGCGTCGCTAGCCGCCCATTCGGAGCATTAAGGCAGGAAACGAGGGTCGGCCCCCAGGCGTTGCCGTGGGGGCCGACGGGCGCGGCAGACGGTTCCGCGCCGCTGCGCTCACTTAGTAACGCACTTGTTCCCGAAGTGCGGGTTCAGAAGGCCAATGACCGAGAGGGTGTTGTCGCAGATGTTCGCCCCCACCGTGACCGGGATCTGAACGTTGTTACCGGAGGCAACACCGGGCGAGTGCTGGGCGTTGCCGTGGGCCTTCCCGCCATCGGTGGCGGAAGCGACACCAGCACCGGCTGCGACGAGCCCACCAGCCACCATCGTGATGGCCGTGACCTTCTTCAGGTTCTTCACTTTCTTGACCCTCCTTGCGATCGCTGCGACCAGTCGCCGCAGCACGCCATGGAAAACGGGCCGGGGCCGATCAGGATGCGCCGGTGGGGCGACAATCACACGACGGTATGAATCTCAGATAAGAACGCACCGAACCATTGCGGCTGTTCACTCCGTACGGCAGTGTTTGTCAGCTGGTCAGGCCGTGTCGGACCGCCCACAGCGCGGCCTGGGTCCGGTCCGCGACATCGAGCTTCATCAGGATGTTCGAGACATGTGTCTTGACCGTCTTCTCGGAGAGCACCAAGGCCCGCGCGATCTCCCGGTTGGAGCGGCCGTCCGCGATCAGCCCCAGCACCTCGCGCTCCCGGTCGGTCAGCGAACCACCCCTCCCCTGGCCTCCTGAGGCGCCCTCCTCAGCGAGCAGCGCCCCCGCCACCTCCGGTTGCAGCAGCACATGTCCGGCGTGCACGGAACGGATCGCGCCCGCCAGCGCGTCCGGGTCGACGTCCTTGTAGACATATCCCGCGGCGCCCGCGCGCAAGGCCGGGACAACGGTGCGCTGTTCGGTGAAGCTGGTGACGACCAGCACCCGGGCGGGATGGTTCAGTTCCCGGAGCCGGCGCAGCGCCTCGATGCCGTGGGTGCCGGGCATCTTCACATCCATCAAGACGACATCGGGGCGCAGTTCCTCGGCGCGGGCCACCCCCTCCGCGCCGTCGGACGCCTCGCCCACCACCTCGATATCGTCCTGGACTTCGAGGAATGTGCGCAGTCCGCGCCGTACGACCTGGTGGTCATCGACGAGCAGCACACGGATCCGGTCATTCACCGGGCACCTCCATCTCGATTACGGTGCCCTTGCCGGGCTCCGACACCACGGTCAGGGCGCCGCCGACCCCGCTGGCCCGGTCACGCATGGACACCAGGCCCAGATGACGTCCGGCCCGGCGGACCGCGATGGGGTCAAAGCCGCTGCCGTTGTCGGTCACACGCAGCACGACGTCGCCGTCGCGCCGGGTCAGGGCTACCCCGACCCGGCTGGCGGCGGAGTGTCGCAGGGCATTGTGCAGCGCCTCCTGTGCCACCCGCAGCAGCGCCTCTTCCTGAGCGGCGGGGAGCGCCCGTACGCCCTGACAGTCGAAGGTGACGGCGGCCGAGTGGGCACGGTCGAGTACCTGGATCTGGGTACGCAGGGTGGCGACGAGGCCGTCGTCCTCCAGAGCGGCGGGGCGCAGCTCGACCACGGCGGCGCGCAGCTCGTCGGCGGCCTCGGCGGCGAGCCCGGCGACTTGGTGCAGTTCGGCCTTGGCACGGTCCGGGTCGCGGTCGACCAGGGCCGCGGCGGCCTGAGCGGTGAGGCGCAGTGAGAAGAGCTTCTGAGCGACGGCGTCATGCAGCTCATGGGCGATACGGGCTCGCTCACCAGCGATGGTGAGTTCACGGCCGCGCTCATGGAGCCGGGCGTTGGTCAGCGCGATGGCGGCGTGCTCGGCGAGGATGCGCAGCAACGCCTCGTCCTCTTCGGTGAAGGCGCAGCCACCGGCCGGCTTGTCGCACCGCTTGTTGGCGAGGAAGAGCGCGCCCAGCACTTCGTCGCCGTCGGCGATCGGCATCCCGAGGAAGTCGGACATCTCGGGGTGAGCGGCGGGCCAGCCCTCGAAGCGGGGATCCTGGCGGACATCGGCGAGACGCTGTGGGGTGCCCTGCTGGAGCATCGCGGCGAGGATGCCGTGCTGGCGGGGCAGCGGGCCGATGGCCTTCCACTCTTCGTCGCTGACGCCGTCCACCACGAACTGGGCGAAGCCGCCGCGGTCGTCGGGGACGCCGAGCGCCGCGTATTCGGCGTCCAGGAGGTCGCGGGCGGAGCGGACGATCGTCTGGAGGACGTCGCGCACCTCGAGCTGCCGGTTCATGGCAAGGAGTGCGGCGCTGACAGCGGACAGCCCGGTTCTGAGCACCATGCTGATCACCGTACCGGCGCCTCCCCCAGCTGCCGCTGGGTGGTACACGGTCTGCCCCGTGGTGGCTACGACGGGTATCAGGGCGCGGACCCTCTGTCGGTCCCCAGCGGGGCGGATGTGAGACGGCACATAGGGCCCACATCACTTACGAAACCGCGTAGTGGAGAAAAGCGGGCATTTCAGCCCAGCAGCCCTTTAAGAGGAGCTCCGACTGGGGCGGTTCCACTAGACAAGGTAGTAAATGTCCTCTTTGCCCTCTGTCTTTTGACTCGCTAACAATGTCTGGCGGCGCAGGGAGCCTGCGTCAAGGCAACCGGAAGGTCCCCTCCTCTATGCCCGTCCATACCGCTCCCCTCTCCCGCCGTCAGACCCGGGCCCGTAAGGCCGCCGTAGGTTTCACCACCGTCGGCGCCGTGACCCTGGCCTTCTCGGCCCTCACGGGAACGGCACACGCGCAGCCGCAGGCGGACAAGGGCCGCTCAGCGCAGCAGACCGCGAGCCTCTCCGCTGAGCTCGCGGCCGCCTCCTCCGGCGATTCGAAGAAGATCGCCAAGAAGCTGATCGGCAACCGGACCCAGTACCAGTGCTTCGCCAAGATCGTGGAGCACGAGAGCGGCTGGGACCACACCGCGCGCAACTCCAGCAGCGGCGCCTACGGTCTGGTCCAGGCGCTGCCCGCCACCAAGATGGCCTCGGCCGGCTCCGACTGGCGGACCAACCCGGCCACCCAGATCAAGTGGGGCATGGACTACATGAAGGACCGCTACGGAAGCCCGTGTGACGCCTGGTCCTTCTGGCAGAAGAACAACTGGTACTGATCGCGCACCGCGCCCCCATACGCCGAGGGCGGTGGCGCCCCGGTCCGGGGGGCCACCGCCCCCTCGTATGGCGTGAGACGGCTACTTACGCATGACCTCCGGCTCGTGGCGGCGCAGGAAGCGCGCCACGACGACACCGCAGAGCACGGCCATGGTGAGCAGCACACCCATATTGAGGAGCCACTGGCTCACCTCGTGCTCCCACAGCGGATCCGGATTCCCCCGCTCCCAGGGCAGCAGAACGTTGAGCTGCACGGTGTTGCCCATACCGGCGACCGCCCAGCGCGAGGGCATCAGCCAGACCAGCTGCTCCACCCCGACCTTGTCGTGGATCTGGAACAGCACTCCGGTGAAGACCACCTGGACGATGGCGAACATGACCAGCAGCGGCATGGTCTTCTCGGCGGTCTTGACCAGCGACGAGATGATCAGGCCGACCATCATCGAGGCAAGACCCAGAGCGATGACGACCAGGGTCATCTCCACGGCCGGGGAGCCGGTGAAGAGCACGCCCTCAGCGGGCATCTTCCGGGGCAGGAAGCCGATGCCACAGATGATCACGCCCTGCAGGGCAGTGATCAGACCGAGCACGATCACCTTGGACATCAGATACGCGGACCGGGACAGGCCGGTCGCCCGTTCCCGTTCGTAGATGACCCGTTCCTTGATCAGCTCACGGACCGAGTTGGCGGCGGCGGAGAAGCACATACCGACCGCGAGGATCAGCAGGATGGTGCTGGCGTCCCGGTTGGTGAAGCCCGTCCGCTGCGGGCCGAAGCCCAGGCCGTGGTCGGAGGGGATCACGACGCTCACCACGCCGAGGACGGCGGGCAGGATCAGCATCAGCGCCATAAAGCCGCGGTCGGAGGCGATGACCGAGGCGTAGCGGCGCATCAGGGTCCACAGCTGGGAGCCCCAGCTCTGCGGCTTGCGCAGCCGGGTCTGCTGTTGCTGCCACTGCACCGGCTGCGGGGCGACGGCGTCGATGTCCGCGGCGTACATCTGGTAGTGCTCCGAGCCGCGCCAGCGGCTCATCCAGTCGTAGTCGCGGTAGTTCTCGAAGGCGGAGAAGACATCCGCCCAGGAGCCATAGCCGAAGAAGTTCAGCGCCTCCTCCGGCGGCCCGAAGTAGGCCACGCCGCCACCGGGTGCCATCACCAGCAGCCGGTCGCACAGCTGAAGCTCGGCCACCGAGTGGGTGACGACGAGGACGGTGCGGCCGTCGTCGGCCAGGCCCCGCAGCAGCTGCATCACATCGCGGTCCATGCCCGGGTCGAGGCCGGAGGTCGGCTCGTCCAGGAAGATCAGCGATGGTTTGGTCAGCAGCTCAAGGGCGACGGAGACCCGCTTGCGCTGGCCTCCGGAGAGGGAGTTGATCTTCTTGTCCGCATGGATGTCGAGCTTCAGCTCCGCGAGGACTTCCTCGACCCTGGCGTTGCGCTCGGCCTCGGCGACATCGCCGGGGAAGCGGAGCTTGGCGGCGTAGCGCAGCGCGGTACGGACCTTCAGGGCGGTATGCAGGATGTCGTCCTGCGGGACCAGGCCGATGCGGTGCCGCAGCTCGGCGAACTGCGTATACAGATTCCGGTTGTCGTAAAGGACTTCGCCCTGATTGGCGGGGCGGTAGCCGGTGAGCGCCTTGAGCAGGGTGGACTTGCCGGATCCGGAGGGGCCGATGACGCCGATGACGGACTTCTCGGGGACGCCGAAGGAGACGTCGTTGAGGATCGTTACGCCGTCGCCCACCTGCACGGTCAGATGGCGGGCCGCGAAGGAGACCTCACCGGTGTCGACGAACTCCTCAAGCCGGTCGCCGACCAGCCGGAAGGTGGAGTGGCCGATGCCGACGATGTCGCTGGGGCCGATCTGCTGACGGCCGTTCTTCGGCAGCTGCTGACCGTTGACGTACGTACCGTTGTGGCTGCCGAGGTCATGGATCTCGTAGCGGCCGTCGGGGCTGGCCTGGAACTCGGCGTGCAGCCGGGAGACCTGCAGGTCGGAGACGACCAGCTCATTCTCCAGCGCACGACCGATACGCATCACACGGCCGAGCGAGAGCTGGTGGAAGGTGGTCGGGCTGCGGTCGCCGTTCCTGCCCTGCGGCGGCGTGCCCTGCTGGGGCATTCCCTGTGGCGGTATGCCCTGGCCGCCGCCCTTCTGGGGTGGCACAGCGGCCTGCTGCGGCGGCTGTGCCTGCTGCCACGCAGCGGGCTGCTGGGGTGGCTGGGCCTGCGGATACTGGACTTGCTGGGGGTGCTGGGGGTGCGGCGGCTGCTGGGGCCAGCCAGCCTGCCCAGCCTGCGGCTGCGGTTGCTGCGGTTGCGGTTGCTGCTGCGGAGGGACGGCAGGGGCCTGCTGCTGGGCCATCGCGGCGGAGCCGGTGAGGCTCAACCGCGGGCCATCAGTGGCGTTGCCCAGATTCACCGTCGTGCCCGGGCCGATCTCCATCTGCTGGATCCGCTGGCCATGCACATACGTGCCGTTGGTGCTGCCATGGTCCTCAATGATCCAACTGCGCCCGCCCCAGCGCACGGTAGCGTGCCGCCACGAGACTCTGGCGTCCTCCACCACGAGATCACCCTGCGGATCGCGGCCCAGGGTGTACGACCGGGACGGGTCCAACGCCCAGGTCTGTCCGTTCAGTTCCAGTACGAGTTCCGGCACTCCATGCCCCACAAAGTTGTCCCCCGAGCTACTCCCGGCGAAGGGAGTCTAGGGATGGCGAACATCGTGGGGCACTATTCCAGGCTCCGCCGCCGAACAGGAAGTCACCCCGGAGGAAGCACCTCGCCGGACTCCACCGAGTCGCCGGAAACCACCTGCCAATCGACAACCCGACCATTGGCCGAAAACCGAATGAATGGGTACATTCCACCTACGAGAGACTGTGCTGTCCGAGGTACGGACAGGCGTACGAGGCGTATGCGGCTCCCGATACCGTTGGATATACCATGAGCGCATCGCAGACCCCCCTGCCTCCCACCGGCGTGCCCGGTGAGGACACTCCCACTCTCCTGGTCAAGATCTTTGGCAAGGACCGCCCTGGCATCACCGCGGGACTATTCGACACCCTGGCCGCCTACTCATTGATCGTCGTGGACATCGAGCAGGTGGTCACCCGGGGCCGTATCACCCTGTGCGCGCTGGTCACCGCGCCGACCGGGCAAGGCAGCGGCACCACCGAGGGCGCGCTGCGGGCCACCGTGCACAGCTGGGCCGAGTCCATGAAGCTGCAAGCGGAGATCATTTCCGGCCGGGGCGACAACCGCCCGCGCGGCAGCGGACGTTCACATGTCACCGTGCTCGGCCACCCGCTGACGACCCAGTCCACGGCTGCCATCGCGGGCTGTATCACTGGTATCGGCGGCAACATCGACCGTATCTTCCGACTGGCCAAGTACCCGGTGACCGCGATGGAGTTCGAGGTCTCGGGTGCCGAGACCGGGCTGCTGCGCACCGCGCTGGCAACCGAGTCGGCGGCCCTCGGAGTGGATGTGGCCGTCGTCGCCTCCGGGCTGCAGCGCCGCGCACAGCGGCTGGTCGTGATGGATGTGGACTCCACCCTCATCCAGGACGAGGTCATCGAGCTCTTCGCGGCGCACGCGGGCTGCGCCGACAAGGTCGCCGAGATCACCACCGCCGCGATGCGCGGTGAACTGGACTTCGAGCAGTCCCTGCACGCGCGGGTGGCGCTGCTCGCCGGGCTGGACGAGTCCGTCGTGGACGAGGTACGGACCGAGGTCCGGCTCACCCCCGGTGCCCGCACGCTCGTCCGTACCCTCAAGCGGCTCGGCTATCAGGTGGGGGTCGTCTCGGGTGGTTTCACCCAGGTCACCGATGATCTCCAGGACAAGCTCGGGCTGGACTTCGCCTCAGCCAACACCCTTGAGATCAAGGACGGGAAGCTGACCGGCCAGGTCACCGGGGAGATCGTGGACCGGGCCGGGAAGGCCCGGCTGCTGCGCCGCTTCGCCGAGCAGGCCGGGGTACCGCTGGCACAGACGGTGGCGATCGGCGATGGCGCCAACGATCTGGACATGCTCAACGCGGCGGGCCTCGGTGTCGCCTTCAACGCCAAGCCGCTGGTGCGCGAGGCCGCGCACACCGCCGTCAATGTGCCCTTCCTGGACACCGTGCTCTATCTGCTGGGCATCACCCGCGAGGAAGTCGAGGCAGCGGCCACCCACGAACAGTGACCCGCTACGGGGTTTGCCGGAGCGCCTGGGCTGGTGTGGGTGGTGGGTTGCGTAGAGAGCCGGGCCTACCTCCAAAACCCCAGCGACGTGGGCAGTCAGGAGCGCCTGGGGGCGTTTCGGCGCCAGCGGGGGGTGGGCACTCGGGCCTCCCCAAGGAAGGCCGGGCTACCGCGGGGTCCAGTACTCGGCCAGCCGGGCGGCACCGGGCTCAAGGGACTTCCAGGAGCCGTTGAAGGTCAGCACGGCCATGGCGGAGGTGGGAAATCCACGTTGGCTCATCCGGGCCGCGGCACCACTCTGGCTCTCGCCTGGCAGCACCTCGGCCAGCCCCTGGATGCCGGGGTTATGGCCGATGATGAGCAGGTCCTTGACCTCGTCGGAGATCTCGTTGATCACTGCGATCAGCTCACCGGGAGAAGCGTCGTAGATCCGCTTCTCGTAGACGGTCTTGGGGCGCTGCGGTAGTTGGTGAACCACCAGTTTCCAGGTCTCGCGAGTCCGGGCAGCGGTGGAGCAGAGGGTGAGATCGGGGGTGATGCCCTGGGCGGCGAGCCAGTCACCGGCGACCGGGGCGTCCTTGCGTCCTCGCTCCGCGAGTGGCCGCTCATGATCAGCCACCTGGGGCCAGTCGGCCTTGGCGTGTCGGAGAAGGACGATCCTGCGGGGCACATCGACGCTCATGCTCCCCAGCTTCCCATGAAACCCGCCACAGGGCTCGGGGTGTTGAGGCTGCTCCCCGGCACGGGTGATACGCCAGTACAGGAGATCAGCTCCCCAGCGACTGCTGGAGGTATCCCAGGAACTGGGCGACCGGCAGGCCGACGGCGTCGTTGGCCCGGGCCTCACCACCACCGACGGACAGCGCCAGCAGCACGGCAAAGACGGTCACCGGAAGCACGACGGCCCACCAGCGCAACCGCTTACCCACACCGCTGGCCGCCGGGCAGGAGGTCCGCGTGTGCGCACGGGCCGTCATGGAACTCGCCTCCGTCAGCTTCGTCGATCTTCGAGCGGTGTACCTCGAAGTTACGGAAGCGCGGGAGGCGTTCCCATCCGGTGAACCACCCACTTACCCCGGAGCCCACCCCCTAGGGAACAGTGGTGCCAGCCCCCGGGCAACAATGACTACGGGCCATGAAACCCGAACCATCAATTGAGCCACCCCAACGACGAGCAACCAGGTCCGCGAAAGCGGCTGGGGGCACCTCCCTGGGGGCACCTCCCAGCGGTAGCTGGGGAAGGAGTCTGGGGGAGATTTAGCCGCAAAGGCTGGCTCAGGGGGCGGCGATGGCGGCGATCACGCCGATGAGGACGGTGATACCGATCATCGCCCCGAAGACCATCAGCAGCTTCTTCTGTCCGTTGCCGGGATTGGGATCGAGCACTGGCATACGGCCCAGTGTCGCATTCAGTCGCCGTCCTCGACGCAGCGGTCCCGCCCCGCGAAGACACCGACCGTAATCTGGGCGAGCATCAGCGTCACCAGCAAGGTGAGCGGGGCATGCCAGCCGCCGCTGCTGTCATGCAGCGCGCCGACCAGGAGCGGCCCGGGAATGGCGAGCAGATAGCCGGTGCCCTGTACGAAGGCGGAGAGCTTGGCGACCCCGGCGCTGCTTCGCGCCCGCATGCCGATCATGGTCAGTACGAGCGGAAAGGCACAGTTGGAGACACCGAGCAGCAGCGCCCAAGCCCAGGCACCACCGGCCGGGGCCAGCCAGAGCCCGGCGTACGCGCTCAGACCGCACAGCCCGAGGACAACAACGATCGGCCCCTGGTGGCTGAGCCGGGCGGCGATCCGGGGCAGCACGAAGGAGAGCGGGACTCCCAGTCCCATGGTGACCGCGAGCAGTACCCCGGCGGTGACGGCGGGGACCCCGGCGTCCCGGAAGATCTGCGGCAGCCAGCCGAGGGTGACGTAGGCGGCGGTGGCCTGGAAGCCGAAGAAGACACCGAGCGCCCAGGCGGTGGTGGAGCGGGTGATCGGAACCGGCACCGTTTCCGCGGTTACCGGCCGGGAGTCGGCCCGCGGGATCTCGCGGGCCGTACGGCTGCGCAGCAGCACGCCGGTCCAGGGCAACACGGCGAGCGCGGCCAGGAGCGCCCAGAGGCCGAGACCGACGCGCCAACTGCCGCCCAGCGCCTGGGCCACAGGAACGGTCAGCGCGGCCGCGGCCGCGGTGCCCAGGGCCAGCGACATGGAGTAGAGCCCCGTCATGGTGCCGACCCGGTCCGGGAACCAGCGCTTGACGATCACGGGCATCAGCACATTGCTGACCGCTATACCGGCCAGTGCGAGGGCGCTGGTGAGCAGGAAGACCACGGTGCCGCCCGCCAGCGGGCGCAGTGCCAGACCAGCGGTGATCGCCGCCATTCCGGCGAGCACCACGGCGGCGGGGCCCCAGCGGCGGGCCAGTCGGGGCGCGACGCCGCCGAACAGCGCGAAGCACAGTGCCGGCATCGAGGTGAGCAGACCCGCGACGGTGCCGCTCATCCCCAGGGCGTCCCGGGCCTCCGCCAGCAGTGGACCGAGTCCGGCAACGGCCGGACGGAGATTGAGGGCTGCCAGGATGAGGCCGACGAGCACAAGGCGGAGGGTCCAGGGCGAGGAAGCGACAGCCGCCGCACGGCCCCGGCTCGCTGCCGGGCCGTCGGAGCCGGCGGATGTGTCGTGCGTGAGCTGGTCGTGCGTGAGCTGGTCGTCCCTGGCCATGGCGGCCATCATAGAATCATAGGATGTATTACCGCCAACCGCTGTCGACCTGTCAGGAGAGCCATGCCGCTGACCTCGCCCCGTCGCTCGGCTCTCGCCGACCAGGTCATCGACGAGCTGCGCGACCAGATCACCTCCGGTGAGTGGCCCGTCGGCTCCCGCATCCCCACCGAGCCCGAGCTGGTCGAACAGCTGGGGGTGGCCCGTAACACGGTGCGCGAGGCGATCCGGGCGCTCGCCCACAACGGGCTGCTGGACATCCGGCAGGGTTCGGGCACGTATGTGCTGGCGACCAGCGAGCTGGCCGGGGTGATGCACCGGCGCTTCGCGCACGCCGACCCCCAGCATGTCGCCGAACTGCGCTCCACCCTGGAGGCGGAGGGTGCCCGGCTGGCCGCACGGCGGCGCACCGAGCAGGATCTACGGCAGCTGGAGACCCTGCTGGAGCGGCGGGAGGCCGCGTGGGCGACGGGTGAGGTGGAGCGGTTTGTGGAAGCGGACGCGACGTTGCATCTGGCGGTCGTGAAGGCCTCGCACAACGAGGTGCTGACCGCTCTCTACGCCGATCTGGGCGCCGTCCTGCGTGACTTTCTCCGCTGGGATGTGGGCGAGAAGCTGCACCCCGAGGAGCATCTGGATCACCATCGCATGGTGGCGGCGATCCGCGACGGCGACGCGGATGCCGCGGCGCGGGAGGCCGGGTCGTACGCGCTTCCCTGCCGCGGGGTCACCCCGCCGGGGTGACCCCGCGCCCCTCGGGGCGCCCGGGTGGGCGTCCCCGAACCCGCCCCTTCCCGGAACCGGGGCTCACGCCCCGGGCCCCGGATGTCCCTCGGGTGCGGGTCTGTTGTGCCCACCCTCCCCCAGCTACCTCCCCCAGACTCCGTCTGGGAGGTGCCCCCAGGAGGTGCCCCCACGCCCTGCGGAACGACTGCCCACAACACTGTGGGGTCTGGGGGCGCAAGCCCCCGGTTTCGGGAAGGGGAGGTTAGGGGAAGTCCGCCAGCGCCTGGGCCCCGGGTGCTACGCGGGTGTTACGCGCCCATCATGTGTACGCCGCCGTCGACGTGCACGATCTCGCCTGTCGTCTTCGGGAAGAAGTCCGACAGCAGGCCGACGACGCCGCGGCCCGCGGGCTCCGGGTCGGCCAGGTCCCAGCCGATCGGGGCGCGGTGGTTCCACACGTCCGCCAGCTCCTCGAAGCCCGGGATGGACTTGGCGGCCATTGACTTGAGCGGGCCCGCCGAGACCAGGTTGCAGCGGACGTTCTTGGCGCCCAGGTCACGCGCGAGGTAGCGGTTGGTGGACTCCAGGGCCGCCTTGGCCACGCCCATCCAGTCGTACTTCGGCCAGGCGATCTGCGCGTCGAAGGTGAGGCCGACGACCGAGCCACCGCGCGGCATCAGCGGCAGGCAGGCCATGGTCAGCGACTTGAGCGAGTACGCCGAGACATGCACGGCGGTACCGACGTCTTCCCAGCTCGCCTCCAGGAAGTTGAAGGCGCCCTGCGGGCCGAAGGCGATGGAGTGCACAATGCCGTCCAGGCCGTCGACATGCTCACGCACCTTGTCGGCCAAGCCGTCCAGCTGCTCCTGGTTGGTCACGTCCAGCTCGATCACCGGTGCGGGCTTGGGCAGCCGCTTGGCGATCCGCTCCACGAGGGAGAGCCGCCCGAAGCCGGTCAGGATCACCTCGGCGCCCTCCTCCTGGGCGACCTTGGCCGCGTGGAAGGCGATGGACCCCTCGGTGAGGACTCCGGTGACGAGGATGCGCTTGCCAGCGAGGATTCCGCTCATATCGTTCAGTGACCCATGCCCAATCCGCCGTCAACCGGGATGACGGCTCCAGTGATGTACGCGGCCTCGTCGGAAGCCAGGAAGCGCACCGAGGCGGCGATCTCCTCGGGCTGCGCGTAGCGGCCCAGCGGGACCTGGCCCACGATGCCCGCACGCTGCTCCTCGCTGAGCGCACGCGTCATGTCGGTGTCGACGAAACCCGGCGCGACGACATTGCAGGTGATGTTGCGGGAGCCCAGCTCGCGGGCGAGCGAGCGGGCGAAGCCGACCAGACCGGCCTTGGAGGCGGCGTAGTTGGCCTGCCCCGCCGAACCCAGCAGGCCGACGACGGAGGAGATCAGCACGATACGGCCCTTGCGGGCCCGCAGCATGCCGCGCGAGGCGCGCTTGACGACCCGGAAGGTACCGGTGAGGTTGGTCTCGAGGACCGAGGTGAAGTCCTCCTCGGACATCCGCAGCAACAGCTGATCACGGGTGACACCGGCGTTGGCCACCAGCACCTCGACCGCGCCCTGCTTCTCCTCGATCTCCTTGTAGGCCTGCTCCACCTGCTCGGAGTCGGTGATGTCGCACTTCACCGCCAAGAACCCCGCCGGGGGCTCGCCCGAGCGGTAGGTGATGGCGACCTTGTCGCCTGCCTCGGCGAGGGCACGCGCGATGGCGAGGCCGATGCCGCGGTTGCCTCCGGTGACGAGAACCGAGCGGCTCAAGGGACCACCTTCTTCTCTTGCTGTGTCGTGGGTAGTCGGCTGTGCAGTACGAAACTATCGGGCCGCAGCCCCTGAGGAAGAATCGGGCACCGACAGGGGGCACCATTGGCCCGCTGTTGGATCCCTACAGAAATACCGGCATGAACCTCCGGAACAAGGCATGATCGGTTAGCCGACCATGGGAGGAAGCCTTGCCTCATTCCATCGATGAGACCTTCACCGCACTGCCGATGCGCGCGCTCGCCGACGCCGCGCTGGCGCGTGCCCGGTCACTGGGCGCCGAGCATGCCGACTTCCGCTTTGAGCGGGTGCGGAGTGCGTCCTGGCGGCTACGGGACGCGAAACTGTCCGGCGCCTCGGACACCACCGACACCGGATACGCGGTGCGGGTGGTGCACAGCGGGGCCTGGGGCTTCGCCGCCGGGGTGGATCTGACCATGGACGCTGCCGCCGGGGTGGCCTCCCAGGCCGTGGCGATGGCCAAGCTGTCGGCGAAGGTGATCCAGGCGGCCGGTTCGGACGAGCGGGTGGAGCTGGCGGAGGAGCCGGTGCACGGGGAGCGTAGCTGGGTCTCCAGCTACGAGATCAACCCCTTCGACATCCCGGATGAGCACAAGACCGGGCAGCTCGCCCAGTGGAGCCAGCGGCTGCTGTCGGCAGACGCGGTCTCCCATGTCGACGCGGCGCTGCTGACCGTGCAGGAGAACAAGTTCTACGCCGATACGGCCGGTACGGTCACCACACAGCAGCGGGTACGGCTGCATCCGCAGCTCACCGCGGTGGCGGTGAGCGACTCAGGTGACTTCGAATCGATGCGCACCATCGCACCTCCGGTCGGCCGGGGCTGGGAGTATCTGCAGGGAACGGGCTGGGACTGGGACGCCGAGCTGGCGCGGGTTCCCGGGCTGCTCGCCGAGAAGATGGCGGCGCCCGGTGTGGAGCCCGGGCGCTACGACCTGGTGGTGGATCCGTCCAATCTCTGGCTCACCATCCATGAGTCGATCGGCCACGCCACGGAGCTGGACCGGGCACTGGGCTATGAGGCGGCGTACGCGGGCACCTCATTCGCCACCTTCGACCAGCTCGGCACGTTGAAGTACGGCTCGAAGATCATGAATGTGACCGGTGACCGCACTGCCGAGCACGGTCTGGCGACCATCGGCTACGACGACGAGGGCGTCGCGGCGCAGTCCTGGGATCTGGTCAGGGACGGTGTGCTTGTCGGCTACCAGCTGGACCGCAGGATCGCGAAGCTGACGGGCCTGGGCCGGTCGAACGGCTGCGCCTTCGCGGACTCACCCGGGCATGTGCCGGTGCAGCGGATGGCGAACGTATCGCTGCGGCCCGCGCCGGACGGGCCGTCCACCGAGGAGCTGATCGGAGGTGTGGACCGCGGCATCTATGTGGTCGGCGACCGGTCGTGGTCGATCGATATGCAGCGCTACAACTTCCAGTTCACCGGGCAGCGTTTCTTCCGGATCGAGAACGGAAAGCTGGCGGGTCAGCTGCGGGATGTCGCCTATCAGGCGACCACCACCGACTTCTGGGGCTCGATGGACGCGGTCGGCGGGCCGCAGACGTACGTCCTGGGCGGCGCGTTCAACTGCGGCAAGGCCCAGCCGGGCCAGATCGCCGCCGTCTCGCACGGCTGCCCCTCCGCCCTGTTCCGCGGCGTCAATATCCTCAACACCAGCCAGGAGGCCGGACGGTGAACGGCACCCGCACCACAGATTCCGGCTGGGGGTCCGGGGGTTACCACTCGGGTCAGCACAGCCTCAACACCAGCCAGGAGGCCGGACGGTGACCAAGCCCATCGCTCCCCATGAGGTCGTCGAGCGTGCTCTGGAGCTTTCGCGTGCCGATGGCTGTGTCGTGATCGCCGATGAGCACACCAGCGCCAATCTGCGCTGGGCGGGCAACGCGCTGACGACGAACGGCGTCACCCGTGGCCGTGCGCTCACGGTCATCGCCACCGTCGACGGCGCACGGGGCACCGCCTCGGGTGTGGTCTCCCATTCAGCGGTGACCGCCGATGAGCTGGAACCGCTCGTACGAGCCGCCGAGGACGCCGCCCGTACCGCGGGGCCGGCCGAGGACGCCCAGCCGCTGGTCGAGGGGGTGCCCGGCTCTCCTGACTTCACCGAGGCCCCTGCCGAGACCTCCTCGGACGTGTTCGCTGCCTTCGCCCCGGCCCTCGGGGAGTCCTTCGCCCGCGCTCGGGCCGGCGGCCGCGAGCTGTACGGCTTCGCCAGCCACGAGGTTGTGTCCAGCTACCTCGGTACGTCCACGGGACTGCGGCTCCGCCATGATCAGCCCACTGGGTCGCTGGAGCTGAACGCGAAGTCCGCGGATCATACGAAGTCCGCCTGGGCGGGGCGGGCGACCCGTGACTTCACGGATGTGGACCCGGCCGCGCTCGACGCCGAACTCGCCCAGCGGTTCGACTGGTCCGAGCGGCGGCTCGAGCTGCCCGCCGGGCGGTACGAGACGCTGCTGCCGCCAACCGCCGTGGCGGACCTGCTGATCTACCAGTTCTGGTCGTCCGGGGCCCGGGACGCCGCCGAGGGCCGGACCGTGTTCAGCAAGGCGGGCGGTGGGACCCGGGTCGGGGAGAGGCTGTCGGAGCTACCCCTGACGCTGCGCAGCGACCCGGGTGCCCCAGGGCTGGAGGCGGCGCCCTTCGTTATCGCGCACTCCTCCGGGGACGACGCCTCCGTCTTCGACAACGGGCTGCCGCTGACGGCCACCGACTGGATCCACGAGGGCGAGCTGACCCATCTGCTCACCACCCGGCACTCGGCGGGCCTGACCGGGCTGCCGGTGACGCCGCCGGTCGGCAATCTCATTCTGGAGGGCGGCGGCGGCCGCTCGCTGGACGAGATGGTCGCGGGCTCCGGGCATGACGGGCCCGCGCTGCTGCTGACCTGCCTCTGGTACATCCGCGAGGTGGATCCGGCCACCCTGCTGCTCACCGGGCTGACCCGGGATGGCGTCTATCTCGTACGGGACGGCGAGGTGGTCGGTGCGGTGAACAACTTCCGCTTCAATGAGTCCCCGGTCGATCTGCTCTCCCGCGCCACCGAGGCCGGGCGCAGCGAGGGCACGCTGCCCCGGGAGTGGTCGGACTGGTTCAACCGCACCGCGATGCCCGCGCTGCGTATCCCGGACTTCAATATGAGCTCCGTCAGCCGGGGCGTATGACGGGACCCAATAGACTCGACCTGTCCTCCGTCCGACCAGCATCCACAGGAACACCACGATGACACGCCTCGGCGACTCCGTCGCACGCGCCAGCGCACTGCTGGCGCAAAACCTCTCCTCCGACTCGACCGTGGAGCAGCTGCTCACGGAGACCAAGGCGAGGCGCTATCTGGACCTGACGGACCTGTCGGCGAAGGAGCAGGCCGAGCTGATCGCCGCCCGCTCGGTCGAGGTCCTGCCGGGCGCCGACAAGCTGGCCGAGCGGATCGAGGAGCGCCGCGCTGAGGGCAGGGGACTGGGCATCAAGCTGGGTATCGACCCGACCGCGGCCGATATGCATCTGGGCCATGCCGTGCCGGTGATCATCCTCAGCCGTTTCCAGCGGATGGGGCATGACGTCACCCTGCTCATCGGTGACTTCACCGCCAAGATCGGCGACCCGTCGGGCCGCACGGCCGAGCGGCCGCCACTGACCGATGAGGACATCGCCAGGAACCTCGCGGGCTACCGGGGGCAGGTGCGGCCCTTCGTCGACTTCGAGAAGGTCAGCTTCCGGCAGAACAGCGAGTGGCTGGCCCCCTATACCTTCCCTGAGCTGCTGGGTCTCCTCGCCCAGGTGCCGGTCTCGCAGCTGCTCCAGCGTGAGGACTTCCGCAGCCGGCTCGCGGCTGGCTCCGGGCTGACGATGTCGGAGCTGCTCTACCCGATCGCGCAGGCCCTCGACTCTGTGGCGCTGGAGTGCGATGTGGAGCTGGGCGGCGCCGACCAGCTGCTGAATCTGCAGATGGGCCGGAAACTGATGGAGCTGCGTGGCCAGCAGCCGCAGCTCGTGGTGACCATGCCGCTGATCGAGGGCACGGACGGCACCGGCGCCAAGATGTCCAAGTCCAAGAACAACTACGTCGGGCTGACGTCATCCGCCGATGATGTCTTCGGGAAGATCATGTCGATTCCGGACCGGCTGATGGAGCCCTACCTCAAGGCCTGGACCGAGTGGACGGACGAGGAGATCGCCCTCGCTCTTTCCCGGATCGAGGAGAAGTCGCTGCATCCGATGGATCTGAAGAAGATCCTGGCCGGTGAGGTGGTGGCGGCGCTGTACGGCGTGGAGGCGGCGACAGCGGCGCGGGCGGGCTTTACCGCCCAGTTCTCCAAGAAGTCCTTCCACGATGTCGGGACCCTGCCGTCCGTGGACGCGGGTGAGCACGGCGGGGAGGGCATCGCCGCCATTCTCACCAGGGTTCTCGAGTTCACCCCCAGCGCCTCGGCCGCCCGCCGGATCGCCAAGCAGAACGGTCTGCGGCTGGTCGTCGAGACCGGCGGCGGTCAGGAGACGGTCGTGCTGCCCGAGGCGGACGCGCTGCGCCCGCTGGCCGAGGTCGTCCCGGAGAAGCTGGCCGAGGCGGGTGTCTCGGGCACCGTCTACCTCAAGGCGGGCCGCAAGGTCGCCGAGATCAAGGGGCTGTAGCCGGCCTCCCGGCCTCCCGGCCTCCCGGCCCCTCAGGCATACGGCGGCCGGGGTGCTCTGCCCAGCACCCCGGCCGTTCTCGCAGCTGTCGCTAGCGGGTTTTCCTGCCTCTGACCGACCCCCACAGCGGTGTGCCAAGGGCCACGATGAGTACGGCACCGCCCAGTTGCAGCAAGTGCCGGACCCAGTCGATGCCCCTGGTGTCGGCCACTCCGATCCAGCTCGCGACCGCGTTCCCCAGCAGGGCGCCGAGGACGCCGAAGATGATCGTCAGCCAGATGGGGATGGCCTGCTTACCGGGGAGGATGACACGGGCCAGCACCCCCAGGATCAGTCCCAGGATGATCGCCCACAGCCAGCTCATATCGCCTCCTCCTGCGGCGCCCGGGCCGCGTGCTCCCACCGCGTGTTCCCACCGCGTGTTCTCTCAGCCTGTACTGAGGGCGACTACGCCGCATGACGGAGTACGCCATACGAACCATGGCGGGTCCGCACCCTCTTCTTCTGCGCCATGGCCCGGTCTCGAATGCGGTAGGGCAGCGGCGTACCGTGGAAAGCGACCGGGACGTCCTTGACCGGCGTGTGATCAGGTGGTGGAACGTGATGCGGAAGCAGCGCAGCCCTGAGGTCTTCCGCATCACGGAGGCCCGGCAGAGCCTGGCCGACGATGTGCGGGCCAGGCAGCGCCGCTACGTGATCTCCATGCTGGTCCGCACGGTGTCGGTCCTGCTCACCGTCGTGCTGTGGAATGTGCAGCGCCCGCTGGCCGTGGTGACCCTGGTGCTGGGCGTGACGCTGCCGTACATCGCCGTAGTGATCGCCAACGCGGGCCGGGAGAACTCCCCCGCGATTCCCTCCACTTATATTCCGACGCCGCCGCGACCGATGCTCAACTCCCCGGAAGACACCCCGAAATCGCCTCCGACCAGCCCCAATGACTCGGAGCGGGACGGGGGATGATCTCTACGGAGCGCAAAGCTCAAGAAAAGCTCAGATCAATCATGCTGTTCCGGTGCACTACGTGGGTCCACACATGCCATACTTCGTACGCGCTCCGCATCCCCCGTCGGAGCGACGGACCGACGCCGGGCGGCTCCCCCCGTGGCTGCCCGGCGTCGCCATGCTCGGGCGAGGTGCTTGGATGGGGGACGTGACGACTGAAGACTCGCCGATCTGCTCCGCCAAGGGCTGCCGCGCGCCCGCCCTCTGGGTGCTCGCCTGGAACAACCCGAAGGTGCACACGCCAGAACGCCGCAAGACCTGGCTGGCGTGCGAGGAGCACCGCGAGTATCTGTCGAAGTTCCTGGGCGCGCGCGGCTTCCTCAAGGATGTCGTTCCCCTGGCGGAGTGGGACTCAGCCGCCGATCGCTGACATCGGGCGGTCAGGCTGCACGAAGGACGGATCGTCGATACCCGCGCCCGCCTTCTTGCCCCACATCGCGACCTTCCACAGCCGGGCGATCTCCGTGTCCTCAGCCCCGGAGCGCAGCGCACCGCGCAGATCGGACTCCTCGCGGGCGAAGAGGCAGGTGCGGACCTGGCCGTCGGCGGTCAGCCGGGTCCGGTCGCAGGCACGGCAGAACGGCCGGGTGACCGAGGCGATGACGCCGACCCGGTGGGAACCGCCGTCGACGATCCAGCGCTCGGCGGGGGCGGATCCCCGCTCACCCTCCTCCTCGGGGGTCAGCGTAAAGCGGGTGCGCAGCGACTCCAGGATGTCACCAGCGGTGATCATGCCGTCGCGCTGCCAGCCATGCTGGGCGTCCAGCGGCATCTGCTCGATAAAGCGCAGCTCATAGTCGTTCTCAACGGCCCAGGAGAGCAGGTCGGGGGCCTCGGCGTCATTGAGCCCGGGCATCAGCACGGCGTTGACCTTGACCGGGGTCAGGCCGGCTTCGCGGGCGGCCGCCAGGCCACGCAGCACATCGGCGTGCCGCTTGCGGCGGGTCATCCGCTGGAAGACCTCGGGGTCAAGGGTGTCCAGGGAAACATTGACCCGGTCGAGACCGGCGTCGCGCAGCGCGGTGGCGGTGCGCTCCAGGCCGATGCCATTGGTGGTCAGAGACATCTTGGGGCGCGGCTCCAGGGCGGCGCAGCGCTCGACGAGGGAGACAAGCCCAGGGCGCAGCAGCGGCTCCCCGCCGGTGAAGCGGACCTCGGTGACACCGAGCTCGGTGACGGCGATCCGGATCAGCCGGACGATCTCGTCATCGGTGAGCAGCTCGGGCTTGGCCAGCCATTGCAGTCCCTCTTCCGGCATGCAGTACGTGCAGCGCAGGTTGCAGCGGTCGGTCAGCGACACCCGCAGGTCGGTCGCGACCCGGCCGTATGTGTCCGTCAACATGCGCGGCAGCCCCTCCTACGGTTGGAACTTCTGCCTGGCAGCGTACGCGACCCCTCCGACATTCAACAGATCGTTGAAGTCACCTCGTGATCACCCTCTGTTCCCGCCGGTCTCGATCTTGTTGCCCCATTGCTGCCGCTCATCGGTGAGCGATAGCTTCCATCGGCACGCACCCGAACGGTCAAGTCCGTTATATGAACGGGTGGTTCACCCCAAGCGTGATCACGAGGACATGGAGATCCCATGGCACTGAGACCTTCCACCAGACGCCGGCGTCTGCTCGCGATTCCCGTCGGGCTGGCATTGACCGCCTCGCTCGGGCTGCTGCCCGGTGCGAGTACGGCGCTCGCGAAGGGAACGGCCGCGGAGAACGGCCCGAAGCTGTCGTACGTCGTCAACACCAAGGCCGGCAAGGGCGCGGTGAAGAAGGCGGCGAAGGCGATAGCGAGGGCCAACGGCACCGTCGTCACCGCGTATACGAAGATCGGCGTGATCGTCGCGCACTCGAAGAACCCGGACTTCGGCAAGGACATCCGGGCCGTCAAGGGCATCGACTCGGCGGGGGCCACCCGTACCGCACCGCTGGAGACGGCCGCCACCACCGATGTGGGCGAGCCGGAGTACATCGAAGAGCCCGCACAGCGGTTCCGCTCGGCGGCGACCGCCCAGGAGCCGCTGGAGTCCCTGCAGTGGGGCCTGCCGCAGATCAAGGCCGACAAGGCCCACAAGGTCAGTGAGGGCAGCCGGGATGTCACCGTCGCCGTGATCGACACCGGGGTCGATGACACCCATCCCGATCTGGCCCCGAACTTCTCCAGGAAGCAGTCCGCCAACTGTGTGGGCGGCATACCCGACACCTCCCACGGCGCGTGGCGCCCCTATCCGGACGGCAGCTACCACGGCACGCATGTCGCGGGCATCATCGCCGCCCCGCGCAATGGGACAGGCATCGCCGGTGCCGCTCCGGGCGTACAGGTCTCCTCCATCAAGGTGAGTGAGCCGGGTGAGGGCTTCTTCTATACGGAGGCCGTGGTCTGCGCGTTTATGTTCGCCGCCAAGAAGGGCGTCGAAATCACCAACAACAGCTACTACATCGACCCATGGCTCTACACCTGCCGGGACGACGCGGACCAGAAGGCTCTCGTCGACGCGGTGAGCCGCTCGATGAGGTACGCACAGGGCAAGGGCACCGCCCATGTCACCTCGGCCGGCAACTCCAACCACGATCTGGCCGCCAAGGAGATCGTGGACACGACCAGCCCCAATGACTCGACCCCGGTCGAGCGGAGCATCGATCCGAAGGTCTGCCCGGATCTGCCGACCCAGCTCGATGGTGTGACGTCGGTCGCGGCGACCGGCTCGCACAAGCTGAAGTCGTTCTACTCCAACTACGGCCAAGGGCAGATCGACGTCGCGGCACCGGGCGGTGACAGCCGCTACCAGATCCCGGAGGCACCGGCCAAGAGCGGTGGCGTCCTGTCCACCATGCCGGACGGCGAGTACGCCTTCCTGCAGGGCACCTCAATGGCCGGTCCGTATGTCGCCGGTGTCGCCGCGCTTATCAGGAGCAAGCACCCGGACGTCACTCCGCAGGAGCTCGGCTGGCGGCTGAAGGCCCAGGCGATGAGCACCAAGTGCCCTGACGGAGCGTTTGATCCGGGCGGGGACGGCAGGTACGCGGCGGAGTGCACCGGCACGGAGCACATCAACAGCTTCTACGGGTACGGCATTGTCGACGCGCTGGCGGCCGTACGGAAGTAGGCCACCGGGGGGCTTCCCGTATCCCGCCCCTTTCCCGGCTGTACCGATATGCGGCTCCGCCGCGCGGCGGGGCTTCGCCCCGGGGGGCGGGGGTGCCGTGGTGGGTTTCCCCGTATCCCTCCCCCAGCTATCTCCCCCAGACTTCGTCTGGGAGGTGCCCCCAGGAGGTGCCCCCACCTTCCCGGCTGTACCGATATGCGGCTGGCGCCGCGCGGAGGGGCTTCGCCCCCCGGGGGGCGGGGTACCGAGGGTGGGTTTCCCCGATTCCCGCCCCTTCCCGGCTGCACCGACATGCGGCTCCGCCGCGTGGCGGAGCTTCGCCCGGCTGCGGGGATGCCGGGTGAGTTTCCCCAATTCCCGCCCCTTTCCGGAACCGGGGCTTCGCCCCGGGGCCCCGGGATTGGGCCGGTGCGGGCCGGTGGCCGGTGTTGTGCCCACCCTCCCCCAGGCCCTGAACGGGCTGGGAGGTACCCCCATCGCCCCTCGGGCGGCCCGAGTGCCCACAACACCTGGGGGTCTGGGGGCGGCAGCCCCCGGTTACGGGAAGGGGTGGGATCGGGGAAACGCCCCGGCCCCTGCGGGGCCGTGCTACAGGTGCGGGGGGCGGGACGGGGTTCCGGTTTTGGTGAGGGGCGGAGCCACGGAACGGGTCGGGGACGTCTGCTGCGTGGGCTGCCAGCCGGGGCCGCGCAGCAGCCGGCCGGCGCGTTCGGACCAGCTGCGCGCGGCCTTCAGATCCCGTCCGATGGCGACGTACTCATGGGTGGCCACCCGCAGGGGATTATGGGTGCTGATGTTCTTGGTGAGACCGAAGACACAGGGCTCCGTCTCCGGTGTGAAGGAGCCGAAGAGCCGGTCCCAGATGATGAGGATGCCGCCGAAGTTACGGTCCAGATAGTCCCCCTGGGACGCGTGGTGGACCCGGTGGTGCGAGGGCGTATTGAACAGGAACTCAATGCGCCGGGGCAGCTTGCCGATCCGTTCGGTGTGGATCCAGAACTGATAGACGAGGTTGGCCGAGGAGCAGAAGGCCAGCGCCGCCGGGTGGACGCCGAGCGCGATCAGCGGGAGATAGAACGGCCAGACGGTCCACGTCGTCCACGGCTGACGCAACGCGGTCGTGAGGTTGAACTTCCGGCTGGAGTGGTGCACCACATGACAGGCCCACAGAATCCGGATGACATGGTGGCCCCGGTGCGACCAGTAGTAGAAGAAGTCCTGGCCGAGCAGCATCAGCAGGACGGTCCACCACAGGATGGGCACCTCAAGCGGGGTGAGCTCATAGACGGCCACATAGATGGCGAGAATCGGTATCTTCCACAGCGCGTCGAAGACCAGGCTGCCCAGGCCCATGGTGATGCTGGTGGCGGCGTCCTTGGTCTCGTATCCGGCTGCGTCCTCGTCCGGGTGGAGCCGGTAGCTGACCATCTCGATGACGGTCAGCAGGACGAAGGCGGGGATGGACCACAACACGACATCGGGGAGCGCACTCGGCATACGGGCACGGTAGAGCCGCTGATGGGCCAGGGCTAGGGGTTGTTACCGACAAGTATGAGAGACGGGCCGTCAACAGCGACGACCGGTCCCGCTATGCCGGGGATGTCACCAGACGCGTACATTCCCGCCCGGGGCGAAGGCCGGGCTGGTGGCGTCCGCCGGGATCTTCTCCAAAGGCTCGGCGATCTCCTCGACCGTCGGTCCGACCCTGGCGGCGATACGGTCCAGCAGCCGGAGGTCAAAGCCGTAGACGCGGGCGGCGTTACCGCCCACCAGCCGCGCGATCTCATCCTGTGGCAGACCGGCGTAGGCGATACGCAGCCCCTCGCGCGAATAGGGATGGGTGCCCTCGTCATGGGGGTAGTCGCTGCCCCACATAATCTTGTCGAGCCCGATCCGTTCGCGCAGCGGCACCTCATGCGGGCGCATAAAGCTGGCGCCCACAAAGCAGTTCTCCCGCCAGACCGCGCTCGGCCCCTTGCCCATCGCCTCGGCCAGCCCGGCCCCGAACTTGGCCTCGGCGGTGGCGGCCTTACCGGCCTCGTTACCGGCGGCCGCGACCAGCCTGCCGTGGTAGTAGTCCAGCATCTCCAGCACACCAGGAATCCAGCCGGAGCCCTGCTCGGTGAGGACCAGCCGAAGGCCTGGGTGGCGGCGGAAGACGCCGCCGAAGAGGAGGTGCCACAGCGCCCGGTGGGAGAACCAGGTCGTCTCCACCATAAAGACCGCGCGCGCCGCGGGCTCTTCGCCCAGTGGTGGCGAGGCTGCGCCGCCGTGGTGGTTGACCGGCACATCCAGCTCCTCGCAGACCGCCCACAGCGGTTCATACACCTGCGAGTAAAGCTCGGGAAGCCCAGAGCCGGGCGGCGTACCGGGCAGCAGGATCCCACCGGTCAGCCCGGCTTGCTTGGCCCAGCGCACTTCTTTCACCGCCTCGTCCATATCACCCAGCAGGATCTGGGCGATCCCGGCGCGACGGCCGGGGGCGGCGGCACAGAAATCGGCCAGCCAGCGGTTATGCGCACGCAGCCCGGCCCAGCGCTGCTCAAACTCCGCCGGGGACGGCGCCGGTGCCATCAGTGAGGCACTGGGAAAGAACGGCGGGATGGTGTTGGGGTAGATGACCTCCGCCACGATCCCGTCCTCGGCCAGCTCGTTGAGCCGCCGCTCGGAGTTCCAGTTGCGGTCGGCCGTGTCGGCGAGCAGGTCCTCATAAGGATTGACGTACTCCGCCGCCCAGGCGTCAAAGGCGTCATGGTGCTTTTTCGCCAGATATGGCTTGTAGTCCAGCAGATCCGCGCCCGCGTGGCAGTCGGCGGAGATGACCGTATAGCGATCGCTCATGACCCCACCCCGATAAAGGGAAAGTCGAAGCCGGTCAGCCAGTGCCGGCCGGTCTCCCGGGAGCGCCGCCAGGACTCCTCGACCGGCGCCTGGTTCGCGGGCTGGCCGAGGTCGGCCGGGGTCGGTCCGATACGGCGTGCGATGGGTGCGAGCTGCTGCTTGTCGAAGCCGAAGACATCCGCCGCCGACTCCCCCAGCATCCGCCGGGTCTCACCGATGGGGATGTCATGGAACGTCTTCCGCAGCCACTCTCCCGTATGCGGCCATGTGCCTTCGGGGTGCGGGAAGTCGCTGCCCCACAGGATGTTGTCGACGCCGATCTCATAGCGCTGGGCCAGCTCACGCCGTTTGGTGTTGGTGGCACAGAGAAAGATATTGCGGTCCAGATACTCATGCGGCGGCCGCTTCAGTTCGGCGAACGGCGAAAGCTTCTTGCCGCCGTGCGCGCCGAGATAGAGCCGGTCCATAAACCACAGCAGATTCGGCAGCCACCAGCAGCCGGACTCCGCCACCCCGAAGCGCAGCCCGGGGTGGCGCTCGAAGACCCCGGACCAGAGCATGAACCACAGCGGCCGGGCCGGCCACCACGTCACCTCGGAGACATAGATACCCAGATGGTCGCCGTACTCATGGCGCGGTGCGTTGCCGGAGTGGGTGATGAGCGGCATCCGGGCCTCGGCCGCCGCAGCCCAGACAGGGTCATAACGGCGGTCATGATACGGCGCCTTGTCGACCCACATCGAGGGGATCATCAGCGCACCCAGCCCCGACTCCCTGGCCCGGTGGATCTCGGCGATGACCTGGTCCACCTCACCGGTGATGGGCAGGAGAGCGACACCACAGTGACGTTCGGGGTGCGCGGAGCAGAACTCCGCCAGCCAGCGGTTGTGCGCCCGGGCGCCCGCCATGCCCAGCTCCGGGTCCTGGTCGCCGGAGAGTCCAAGGCCCACTCCGAAGGGGGCGGCGGTCCGGCTGTCCACGGCGTCGGCGTCCGGGAAGACGACTTCGGCCGCCACCCCGTCGCCGTCCAGTTCCTTGATCCGCTGTGCGGGATCCCAGCCTCCGCGCAGGCCCTCCGCATGGTCCGCGAACCATTTGGCGGCGAAGGCCTCGTTACGCACCCCCAGGCGGGTCGCCTCAGCGATACGGGCGTCGCGGCGGCTGAGGAAGTCATCGAAGGCCCGGTGGAACTTTCCCTCCAGATACGGCCGGTACTCCTCGGTGGGGAGCCCGGCATGGCAGTCGGAGGAGATGATCAGGTATGGGTCCGTCATCGCGATCCCCTCTCAATCCAGGATGAAGCTTTCGAGATACGCCGGGTTCGCGCGGTCCAGCATCGACTGGGCGCGGGCCCGGATCTGTGCGTCGCTGCGCTCACTCGCGGGCAGCATCCAGAAGCGGTCAGAGCGGATGCCGTCCATGACCAGCTCGGCGACCTCCTCGACCGGGGTGAACCGCACCTGATGCCCGGCCTCGCGCATCGCCGTCTCCCACTGGTCAAGGCTGCGGTAAGGGGTTTTACGGGGCCGGGACTTGGCGTAGCGCTGGGGCCGGTTGCGGTGCGACTCCCACAGCCCGGTGCGCAGCATGTGCGGGCCGGGGAAGAGGACGGAGGCGCCGATACCCGCTCCTTCCGCTGTGAGATGGGCGTAGAGCGATTCCGTCATGGTCACGACGGCCGCCTTGGTCACGGCATAGACCGAGGCGGTCGGCAGCGGGGCGATGCCTCCGTCCCCCGAGGAGGTGTTGACGACATGGCCGGGCTCCTGGGTGGCCAGCATCCGGGGCACAAAGGCCTGTATCCCATGGAATACGCCCCATACGTTCACCGCGAAGGCCCACTGCCAGTCATGGGGGTCGTGCTGCCACATCCGGCCTTCGGCACCGGAACCCACGCCCGCGTTGTTGCACAGCACATGGACGGCGCCAAAGGTCTCGTACGCCGCCTCGGCCAGCGCCTCCACCGCATCGCGTGCGCTGACGTCCACCACCTGTGCCAGGACCACCGCACCGCTTTCGCGCAGCTCCTCCGCCGCCTTTCGCAGCGCGCCCTCCTCAACATCCGCGAGGACGACGTTCAGCCCCTCGGCGGCGAAGCGCCGCACCATGGCCAGCCCGATGCCGCTGGCCGCACCCGTGACAACGGCGGTCTGTCCCGCGCGAAGCTCCATCAGCTCTCCTCCGCGGGCGGCTCGTCGAGGATCTGCCGTGCGTCGTCGTAGCGCTGGTGGATATACGGCAGCAGCGCCCGCGCACTGACCCGCTCGGCGACCCGTCCTCGCTGGTCGGTGGTCTTCTCCCCAAGGGTGATCTCGACGAGGCGCCGTACGGGCAGATCGACGACCGGGTCATGGGCGGACTCGCGCAGCACCACTTCGCCGTTGACCGCTGCGAGCTTGCGAACCTTCTCCCGGCGGGTGCAGTAGATCAGCACCGGGTCAGTGTCAAAGCCGTTGCCGTCCACCGCGGGCAGGAACTTGAAGTAGAAGTCAAGCTTCTCGGTCTCCCCGGGCAGCGGCAGTTCCCCACCCACCACACCACGCACCTCCACAAACGCGATGCCGTGCCGCGCCAGCTGGGCCCGGATGGCCGCGCCTTCGCGTGCCAGGGTCACCTCGCCGAGCTTCTTTGGCTCGCCGAAGACCTCCCGGCCACCGATCAGTGCCCGCTCCTGGGTCATCGGCATCACCAGGGGATACCAGCCCGGGTGGCCGCTGTGGTATGCGGATACCGCTACCGAACCAGCGCCCAGCGGATAGCCGGGCAGCTCGACCCGGCTGATAGTCGCCCGTACGAGCGGACGCTCACCGGGCTTGAGCGGTGGTGGCAGTACCGCCGCTACCGCCTCCGGGTCGCTTTCCCAGCTGGCGACGACACCCGTTGACCAGATGTCCGCCGGCCGGGCGCCGCCGCGCCGCGCCGCTGTGCTCTCGGCCTCGCCGCGCGGGCCATACCGTACGCGTGTCATGCCGTACCGCCCTTCGTTAGCGTGCCTTGCCTCTTGCCTGTAACACCGTTACAACGAGACGCGCGAAGGGTGAAGAGAGATGCACGGGCCAGATGGGATTTCCATGACGCGACCGAACCTCACTCGCGAGGCCGTGCTGGACGCCGCAGCCGACCTTGTCAAGCAGCAGGGACCGCGGGCACTCACCATGCGCAAGCTCGCCGCCGAACTGGGCACGGCCGTCACCTCTATCTACTGGCATGTGGGGCACCGTGAATCGCTGCTGGACGCGCTGGTTGAGCGCACCGTGCGGGAGCTGGGCGGAATACGGGCCGTTGGGCACACCCCCCGGACCCGGCTCGTCTCACTGGCCCGCACCCTGCGGCGTGAGCTGCTGGCCCGCCCTCATCTGATCGCGATGGTGCATGAACGCGGCCTCACCGAGCGGATGTTCCTGCCCGCGCAGCAGGCGCTGATAACCGAGACGCACGCCGCCGGACTGCGGGGGACGCGGGCGGCGGAGGCCGTACGGGCCGTACAGTTTCAGGTGATTGGCCATGTTCTGGTCGAGCGGAACCGGGAGCGGCAACCGGTGCAGCGGCCCGGTGAGGTGGAGCTGTGGGAGGCCGCGGCGGCTGACGGCGATCCGGCCCTCGCCCGGATGCTGGCCCGGGCACCGGATACCGAACGGCTCTTTCTGGTCTCGGTACGAGCGCTGGTCGATGGGCTGCTGTCACCCGGCTGAGCGGCGATGCGGGCGCTGTCAGTCAAGACCCGTATCCTCTGTGACCATGCTCGAAGACCAGACGGCAGCCGCACCGCAGATTCCCGCGCAGCAGCAAGCCGCCGCCCCCGTATGGCCGTCGGGCTATCCGGACGGCTATGCGGTGGTGGACGTGGAGACCACCGGGCTGGCGCGTGATGACCGGATAGTGTCCGCAGCCGTCTACCGTCTGGACGCCCAGGGCAATGTTGAGGACCGCTGGTACTCGCCGGTCAATCCACAGCGCGATCCCGGACCGACCTGGATTCACGGACTCACCAGCGACATGCTCGCCGACGCACCGCTCTTCCCGGAGATCGCCGAGGAGTTCGCGGCCCGGCTGGCGGACCGGGTGCTGGTCGCGCACAACGCGCTCTTCGACTGGTCGATGATCGCCCGGGAGTACGCGCGGGCGAGGCGCACCGCGCCCGTAAGGCAGCGGCTGTGCACGATCGCACTCGCCAAGGAGCTGTCCCTGCCGCTGCCCAACCACAAGCTGGAATCGCTCGCCGCGCACTATGGCGTCGTACAGGAACGAGCGCACCACGCGCTCGACGATGCCCGGGTGCTGGCCGAGGCCTTCCGGCCGAGTCTGCATCTGGCCGCCCAGGGGGGAGTCCGGCTGCCGCTGCTGGCCTGTCAGCCGCTCACCGAGTGGTCGGACAGCCGGTACGGCGGCGGTGCGGTCACCTCCGGTGGGTACCGTGCTCAACCGTACGGGGGAACCAGCTGGCGGCCCGCGCGTAAACGGCCCGCCTGCCCGTATCCCAACCCGGGCCGTTATCAGCCGGGCGGGCGGCTCACGCAGGGCATGCGCGTGGCGATCTCCGGTGACACCTGCACCGACCGCGAGCTGCTGGAGGACCGGGCGATCGAGGCGGGGCTGCATATCGCCAGCAGCGTCTCGCGGCTCACCAGCCTGCTGGTGACCAATGACCCGGACGCCGTCACCTCGAAGGTGACCAAGGCCCGTTCCTTTGGCACCCCGGTCATCGACGAAGCCGCCTTCACCCAGCTCCTCCAGGACGTGGCCCCCGCGCCGAAGGGCTGACCAGGGGCGGGTACCGTCAATGAGCGTGTACCGCTTCCTGTTGTCCCGGCAGTGGGTGATCCTCACGCTGGTCGCTCTCGTGCTGATCCCTGTCATGGTTCAGCTCGGCTTCTGGCAGCTCCACCGGCATCAGGCGCGGGTGGCACATAACCAGCTGGTCGCGGACAGTCTGGCGGCCGAGCCGGTGCCGATCGGTGAGCTCACCGGCCCGGGCCGTGAGGTGGCCGACAGCGACAGGTACCGCCCGGTCACCGCCACCGGGTCCTATGACACCGAGCACGAGGTGGTGGTCCGGCGCCGGACCGCCGCCGACGGCAGGAAGATCGGCTACTTCGTGCTCACTCCGCTGATCCAGCGGGACGGCTCGGCGGTGCTGGTCAACCGTGGCTGGGTCTCCCCGGGCGAGGACCAGACCAGCTTCCCCGAGGTCCCTGCCGCGCCCAGCGGAAAGATCACCGTCACCGGCCGGCTGCTGCCCGATGAGACAACCGCCCGCAGCGGCATCAAGGACCGGCCCGGCCTGCCGCCCCGCCAGGTGATGCTGATCAACAGCGAGCAGCAGACAAGGGCCCTGGGCCGTCCGGTGCTCGGCGGCTTCATCGAGCTGACCGACACCGAGCCGAAGCCCTCCGAGGCACAGCTCGCCCAGCCGGTGCCCGAGCCGGATCACAGCGGGATCGGCGCGCATATGGCGTATGCCGTCCAGTGGTGGCTCTTCGCGGCCGCCGTCCCGGTCGGCTGGGTGGTCCTGGTCCGCCGTGAGCGGCGTGACCGGTCCCAGGAGCGCACAGCCACCGCGGCTCAGCGGGCTGACGGCGCTCTCGCGAGCGCCACCTCCCGCACGGCAGACTGACTGCATGGATCTTGGACTGCAGGACAGGGCATACGTCATCACCGGCGCTACCCGGGGGCTGGGCTTCGCCACGGCGCGGGAGCTGGTCGCCGATGGCGCGAAGGTGATCGTCACCGGCCGTACGGAGGAGTCGGCCGGGGACGCGGCGAAGACACTGGGTGAGAACGCCGTAGGCATCACCGCCGACAACGCCGACCCCTCGGCCGCTAGCCGTCTCATCGAGGCGGCTTTCACTCATTTCAACCGTTTCGATGGCATTTTCATCAGTGTGGGCGGCCCGCCCGCCGGAAGCGCCGAAACCATCACGGATGACCAGTGGCAGACCGCGTTCGAGTCCGTCTTCCTGGGTGCGGTACGGCTGGCCCGTACGGCCGCTGAGCGGCTCGCAGCCGGCGGTGTGATCGGCTTTGTGCTCTCCGCCTCCGTCACCGAACCGATTCCGGGGCTCACCATCTCCAATGGGCTGCGCCCCGGTCTGGCGGGCTTCGCCAAGTCCCTCTCCCATGAGCTGGGCCCGCGTGGCATCCGGGTGGTGGGTCTGCTGCCGGGCCGTATCGATACGGACCGGCTGGGCGAGCTCGACGCGCTCTCCGGGGACGCGGAGGCCGCCCGCGAGCGGCACTCCGCGGTGATCCCGTTGCGCCGCTACGGCACACCGGAGGAGTTCGGTAAGGCCGCGGCGTTTCTGCTCTCCCCCGCCGCCTCGTATCTGACCGGCACGATGCTGCCCGTCGACGGCGGGGCACAGCACCGGATCTGACTCAGCTCACCCGTTCGGCGCGGTGTTTGACGCTGCGCAGCCGCACTTCCGCCGGGAGCTCGGCCAGGCCGGTGGAGGTGCGGGCGGGTTCCAGGACCTCCGCCCGGAGCTGTTGCACGGCGTCGCCCGGTGCCGCGTGCGGCTCCAGCAGCAGGCCCAGGTGGACCCGGGGTTCGGTGCGGCGGCCGACCAGGGTCACCTGGGCCCGGTCAACGCCGGGCAGGGACTCCGCGTCCGCGGCCAGCACGTCCTCCAGCGCACGGCCGCGCAACAGCGCACCCGTGCCGTCTTCGCCGTCTTCGCTCTCTATGAGAACTTCGCTCAGCCGCGGCCGCCGGGCCTGCGCCAGCACCCACCACAGCGAGAGCACGACAAGGGCCGCCAGTACGGCGAAGACCACCGGCCACCACCAGCCCTGATCCCGCCACTGCGTACGGTCCGCCTGGGTCAGCAGCACCTCACCCGGCTCCCGCCATGACCAGCCCGAGGGCAGCCCGAATCCCAGCCGCCGGGGCAGATCCAGCGCGGCCATCAGCACGGCCAGGCCCAGCCCCGTCAGGCCCAGCCCGACGAGCCCCAGCAGTACCCGGTTGACGCTTCTCAGCACCGTCCCCACCTCATCGCTTCGCCGGGCGCCGCACCTGCACGGTCAGCCCCATCGGCCGGCCGAGGCCGAGCTGCCGGATGCCGTCCTCAAGGGCGGTATCGAGATCCCCGCGCACCGCGTCCAGCTCCCGGAAGTGCGCTTCGGCGCGGGCCCGCACCCTGCGGCGCCCCACTGCCACCCGGACCGACCGCACCCCGGCGACCTGCGTGGCACGGTCCCGCAGCACCAGCGCGGCGGTGGCACGCTCCAGACCGGCCCGCGTCCCCGGCACACCGCGCATCGTCAGCAGTCCACGCAGCCCCGGGGTGAGGGCCAGCACGATCAGCCAGACACCGAGCAGCACGGCGACGATGGCACCGAGAACCACCCAGATGTCGTCCAGCCGGCGGGTGGCGAGCTCTTCGGCCAGGCTGCGGCGCCAGGCCATCGCGGGCCGGTCGGCGCGTACGGCCGCGATGTCGTAGAGCAGCAGGCTCGCGCAGCCGAGCATCACGAGGCCGACCAGGGTGGCGGGCACCCTGCGCGCCGACCAGAAGCGGCCACCACCCTCGCCCTGACCGGTGGACTGACCGGCCTGATACGCGGCGGCGGAGGCGGACTGCTCCAGCTCCTCGCCGGACTGCGCCTTCTCAAGCGTCGGCATCCGCTGTGTGCTGTTGTCGCTCACCGCACTCTCCCTCTGCCCTCGCCGTGCAGATGCGCCGAGTGGAGCCGTTCAACATCGACGATCACATCCGGTACAGCCATACCGGTCAGTTCCCCTACCCGCGCGGTGACCCGACGACGCACCGCGCCGCACTGGGCCCCGATATCGGAGGGATAGCCAAGCTCCACGGCGACCCGGACCCGGGCCTGCCCGCCGTCACCGTCCTTGCCGGGCGGTTTACGGACGATCACCGTAGCGTGCGGTGCCTGCGGTGCCTGCGGCCCGCCGTGCCCTTTCCAGGGCCCCCTGCGCAGTGCCTCATGGGCCGCCTGCGCAGCGATCTTCGCGATGACCCGGTCGGCGATCCGGGTAGCTCCGCGCTCCGGCGCGGGGACGGGCTCCGGCGCCACCGGTCACCGCCGCCGCTCATCACCGCGGCCGCGGTCCCGGATACGGAAGAAATCCCCCGGTTCCAGGTCGCCGTCCGCGAACCGCCCGGCGACAAACCCGATGGCGCCCAACGCCGCCACCAGCAGAAAAGCTCCGAAGCCGCCAAAGTATCCGGCGAATCCCAGCCCCATTCCGGCGATCAAGCCGACCACAGCCATGCTCATCGTGCGCTCCTTCGCATTCCCCTACTGCAGACGCGGCTTGTCCGGCTCCTCTTCCTCTTCCTCTTCATCGGGCAGCTTCACATCACCGACCGCGATATTGACCTCAACGACCTCAAGACTGGTCATCCGCTCGACCGCGGAGATGACGTTCTCCCGTACGGCACGGGCCACATCGGCGATGGAGACCCCGTAGTCAACGACGATCTCCAGATCGAGCGCGGTCTGCACCTCACCGACTTCGGCCTTCACGCCCCGGGTGACGGCCTTGCTGCCACCGGGCACCCGATCGCGTACCGCGCCGAAGGTACGGGAGAATCCGCTGCCCATCGCATGGACACCGATCACATCACGGGCCGCCATTCCGGCGATCTTGGCAACCACCCCGTCGGCGATGGTGGTCCGTCCCCGAGTGGCCGGATCGCCGGTGCCACGGCGGGTGGTGACCGGTTTGGCGGCGGTCTCGGTCGGGGACTCCTTGGCCGCGGTAGAGGTCTCAGACATAGCCTTCACACCTTTCCGAGGGACAGGGCGGCTGCCGCCCACTGCCACACTAAGCGTGCACGGCCCGGACCACCCGGTGCATGCACCGCTGAATGGGTGAACGGGGACAGCCGCGCGCCGATGGACAGGGAAGCCTGTATCCAGAAAGAGGGGTGAGTACACATGACCGCGGACCGGTTGGCACAGACCGTACGGCAGCAACTCGGCCTGGGACGGCTGCTGTCCCTGGGCGAGGCGGCCGATGGCGTGTGGATCGCGGAGCGCGCCGCCGCCGCTGTGCTGCGCGCCGCCGTAGCATCGGCGGACAGCGCGACGGGGGCCGGGCTGCGTTCGCTGCGGCTGGCCCTGGCCGACCCTGAGGGGGACGCCGAGCCCGCCGTACCGCCCCCGCCGAGCGCGCTGCCACCGGGTCCGGTCCGCATCACCGCCGACTTCGCGGCCCCAGTGGACCAGCCGCTCCCGCAGACCGCCGACCGGCTACGGGAGGTGCTGGGCCAAGCAGCCGATGAGCGGCTCGGTCTGCCCGTAACCGCCATCGATCTGCACGCCACGGACCTGCTGGAGCAGCCCGGCTCCGGTGCGCCCGCCAGACAGCCGGCGCTGGACCCGGACCCGGACGCAGCCCCTGGCACAGAAGAGCCACCGGCCACGGCGGCAGACCGGGGAAGCGTGGCCGACGCGGTGACCGCCGTACCGGGAGTGGCGGGCCTGTCCCCCGCGCTGGGAGGGCTGGGCGGACCGGGCGGACTGGCCCATGCCGCCCGCACCATCGACTCACCGACGGGCCGTCAGGTGCACCTTCAGCTCGCGGTCGCCGCCGGCCATCGCGCCCTGGATGTGGCCCGCGCGGCCCGCGATGCCGCCGTGTCAGCGGCCTCGGTGGACGCTCCGGGCCCGGTGACGGCCACGATCCTGGTCACGGCCGTAGCCGTGTGAGGCCGTCGCTCACTCACCCAGCCCGGCGAGATCGCGCAGCCTGCGTGCCTGCGCCGCGCGCTCGGCGACTCGCTGATCCTCGTACGTACGGCCCTGCGCGCCGCGCAACAGTGCCTTGGTCTCGATCACCGCGTCCCGTGGTGCGGCCAGCAGCGCCGCCGCAAGATCGGCCGTTGCGGCGTCCAGTTCGGCTCCGGGCACCACAAGATTGGCCAGACCGCTGCGTTCGGCCTCCTCGGCACGCACGGACCGGCCGGTCGCGCAGATCTCCAGGGCACGGGCGTAGCCGACCAGGCCCACGAGCGGGTGGGTGCCGGTGAGGTCGGGCACCAGTCCGAGGCTGGTCTCCCGCATGGCGAACTGCACATCGTCGGCACACACCCGCAGATCGCAGGCGAGCGCCAGCTGGAAACCCGCGCCTATGGCATGCCCCTGTACGGCGGCGATGCTGACGAGGTCATTGCGCCGCCACCAGGTGAACGCCTCCTGGTACTCAGCGATCGTGGCGTCCAGTTCCTCGGCCGGGCCACGCGCCAAGTCCAGGAAGGACGGCTCACCGTCGAAGCCTTCGGGCGTGAACGCCTGCCGGTCGAGCCCGGCGGAGAAGGACTTGCCTTCGCCGCGCAGCACGACAACCCGGATGTCACCCGGCAGCAGCCGTCCCGTCTCGGCCAGCGCTCGCCACATCGCAGGTGACTGGGCATTGCGCTTGGCTGGACTGGCGAGCGTGACCGTGGCCACGGCGCCATCAACGGTGAGCTGGACACCGTCCTTGTCGAACAGGGTCATCGAGTCCTCCGGTGGCTTGACCGCAGTTAAGTGACTGCAGAGTAACCACCCGACCGGTCAGCCGATCGGCCGGGTGGACACCCACCGGACGCCTCGGGCCCTGTCAGACCGACGCGGCCTTCTTGCCCCGCGTCGCGCCGCCGCGACCACGCAGGTTCACACCGGCCTCGCTGAGCATCCGGTGCACGAATCCATAGGAACGGCCGGTTTCCTCGGCCAGCGCCCGGATGCTCGCACCGGATTCGTACTTCTTCTTGAGGTCAGCCGCGAGCTTCTCGCGCGCGGCGCCGGTTACCCGGCTGCCCTTCTTCAGAGTCTCGGCCACCCGTGCCTCCTCATGGGAAGTGCGCTCTGGACTCTCATGATCACCCCTTCTTGCTGATCTGGCCACCCATTCGGCAAGGTCCATACGACAACCTCGGCGACCGGTAGGGAGCGGAGGCCCGATGGAATAAGGGATTCCGGTGGGGTGCGGCCGTATGAGTGTGCCCTGGCGCACGGCGAAGCGGCAGGTCAGCGGCGTTCACTGAATCGGCCCAGCCGGGCCCGGCGGCGCATCCCGCCCGGCCGCACGCCGGGCGTGCGGCCGGGCGGGGATACGAGCCGCCCTCACTCAGATGAAGGATCACCCGTCGACCGAATGATCCAGAAGAGATGGATCAAGCCCGGATCAGGCAAGTGGCTCAGGCAAGTGCGACCAGATCGGCGTAGTCCTCGCCCCACAGGTCCTCGGTCCCGTCCGGCAGCAGAATGATCCGCTCCGGCTGGAGCGCGTCGACCGCGCCCTCATCGTGCGTCACCAGCACCACGGCGCCGGTGAAGGTGCGCAGCGCGCCCAGGATCTCCTCCCGGCTGGCCGGGTCGAGGTTGTTGGTGGGCTCGTCGAGCAGCAGCACATTGGCTGAGGAGACCACCAGGGTGGCCAGCGCGAGCCGGGTCTTCTCGCCGCCGGAGAGCACCCCGGCGGGCTTGTCGACATCGTCGCCGGAGAAGAGGAAGGAGCCCAGCGTCTTGCGGATGTCGACGAGATCCATATCGGGCGCCGCCGAGCGCATGTTCTCCAGAACGGTGCGGTCCGGGTCCAGCGTCTCGTGCTCCTGGGCGTAGTAGCCGAGCTTGAGCCCATGGCCGGGCGCGACCTTGCCGGTGTCCGGCTCCTCGACCCCGGCGAGCAGCCGCAGCAGGGTGGTCTTGCCCGCGCCGTTGAGGCCGAGGATGACCACCCGGGAGCCTCTGTCGATGGCCAGGTCGACATCGGTGAAGATCTCCAGCGAGCCATACGACTTGGACAGGGCCTCCGCCATCAGCGGAGTCTTGCCACAGGGCGCGGGGTCCGGGAAGCGGAGCTTGGCGACCTTGTCCGACTGACGCTCGGCCTCCAGCCCGGAGAGCAGCTTCTCGGCACGCCGTGCCATGTTCTGGGCGGCGACTGCCTTAGTGGCCTTGGCGCGCATCTTGTCGGCCTGGGAGCTGAGCGCGGCGGCCTTCTTCTCGGCGTTGGCGCGCTCACGCTTACGCCGCTTCTCATCGGCCTCGCGCTGGCTGAGGTACTGCTTCCAGCCCATGTTGTACTGATCGATCTGGGAGCGGTTGGCATCCAGATAGAAGACCTTGTTGACCACCGTTTCCACGAGGTTGATGTCGTGGGAGATGACCACGAGGCCACCGCGGTAGGTCTTGAGGAAGTCCCGCAGCCAGACGACCGAGTCGGCGTCAAGGTGGTTGGTCGGCTCGTCGAGCAGCAGGCTGTCCGCGTCCGAGAAGAGGATGCGGGCCAGCTCGACCCGGCGTCGCTGACCGCCGGAGAGGGTGTGCAGCGGCTGGCCGAGCACCCGGTCGGGCAGCCCCAGACTGGCCGCGATGGTGGCCGCCTCGGCCTCAGCGGCGTATCCGCCCTTGGTGAGGAACTCGGTCTCCAGCCGCTCGTACTTCCGCATCGCACGCTCACGGGTGGCGCCCTGGCCGCCTGCCATCCGGTCCTCGTTCTCCCGCATCTTGCGGATCACGGTGTCGAGGCCGCGGGCGGAGAGAATCCGGTCACTGGCGAGGACATCGAGGTCACCGGTGCGCGGATCCTGCGGGAGGTAGCCGACCTCTCCGCTGCGGGTGATGGTGCCGGCAGCGGGGACGCCCTCACCCGCGAGGCACTTGGTGAGCGTGGTCTTGCCCGCGCCATTGCGGCCGACCAGGCCGACACGGTCGCCCTTGGCGATACGGAAGGTGGCGGACTCGATGAGGACACGGGCACCGGCACGCAGCTCGATACCGGAGGCGGTGATCACGGGAAAAACTCCTGGGCGGGACGTACGTAACAGGGCGGAAGAAGCGGACGTACGTCAGCTAATGCACGAGAGGAGTTGCCATACGACAAGTCTAACGGCGCCACGCAACCGGATTTCCGAGAGTCGGCTCCAGGCCGTTGTCAGACCCCGCTGAAAGGCTGTGAGACAGGTCTCAATCTCAATCGAGAGGACAGGTGATCACCATGGCAGGCACGGCTGAGTCGCCCACCGTCTATCCCACCCTGCTGTACCGGGACGCGCATGCCGCCATCAGGCTGCTGACAGAGGGCTTTGGCTTCACCAAGGACGCGGTGTACGAGAGCGAGGGCGGCTACGTTGTGCACGCCGAGCTGTCCTACGGCAACGGCAAGGTCATGCTCGGCACCAAGGGTGGCGAGGGGGAATTCGCCAAAGCGATGAAGGACGCGGGCCCGGCCTCGGTTTATGTCGTCGTTGACGACCCGGACGCCCACCACAAGCGCGCCGCGGAGTACGGGGTGCCCGTCCTGATGCCGCCGACTGACCAGGACTATGGCGCTCGCGACTACATCGCCTGCGATACCGAGGGGAATGTCTGGTCGTTCGGCACGTACGTTCCTGGGCAGAGCGGGAGCTAGGCCGGGGCGGGGCTCCGTCCCAGCGAGGGGTGCCGTGGGGGTGGGTCCCGGCTACCGATATGCGGCTCCGCCGCGTGGCGGGGCTTCGCCCGGCTGCGGGGTGCCGTGGGTGGGTTTCCCCAATTCCCGCCCCTTCCCGCTGTACCGATATGCGGCTGCGCCGCGCGGCGGGGCTTCGCCCCCGGGTGCGGGGTGCCGTGGGTGGGTTTCCCCAATTCCCGCCCCTTCCCGGAAACCGGGGCTTCGCCCCGGGGCCCCGGGGGTTGGTCCGGTGCGGGACGGTGGCCGGGTGTTGTGCCCACCCACAGCCCCTCGCGGGGCTGCGAGTGCCCACAACACGGGGCGGGGGGCTGGGGGCGCAAGCCCCCAGTTTCGGGAAGGGGCCGGGTTCGGGGAACTCCCACAGCCGACAACGGCGCCCAGCCACCCACCCGACGGACGGAGTCCGGCGCAGGCGGCCCGAAGCTTGTGAGGCCCCCCAGGGGCCGAACAATGCGAGGCCGCCGTCAAGAAGAAGAGGAGGGCGTGCCGGTGTGGAGTTGGAAGGCTGCTCGGCGGACCGCCTTGGCGAGTGCCAAGTCGGGGTGGGCGGCGGCGATGGCGACCAGCACCTGCACCGTGCGCGGGTGGCCGGTGGCGCGTACTTCTTCCAGCAGTCGGGGCACCGTTGTCTGAACGGCCGAGTCCAGGTGGTCGATGAGGAGCTGGCTCTCACCGTGGTCGGCGACGGCCGCGGCGGTGTCGACCCAGAGCCAGGTCGCCTCCTCCCGGGTGAGCACCCCGGGCGCGCCGAACGCGAGATCCTCAGGGTCGGCGCCCTCGTGTTCGGCGAGCCAGAGCAGGGCGTAGGGGCGCAGGGTCGGTTCCTCCAGAACGCTCCGCACGGCGGGCTCAGCGGGTGCACCGACGACGCGGAGCGCCTCGAAGGCCAGCCCGCGGATGAGGGCCTCCTCGCCCCGGGCGGCATCGAGGAGTTCGGTGACCGCCGGCCCGGTGGGGCGGGCGGCGAGCCAGGCACGGTATTCATTGCGGGCCGGGCCCGGGGAGAGCCGGGCGCAGCCGCGCAGCATGTTCTCGGCGGACTGCTCGATGTTCCCCACCGGGCTGAGCGCGGCGACGCAGATCTGTTCCAGCTTCACCCAGACCGCCCAGTTGCCCAGCGGTGTGAGTACGGCCTGTCCCGTCTGTCCCTGGCCCTGACAGCGGGTCAGCGCGCCAACGGCCGCGAGCCCGTCGAGGGCCCAGCCGAGCAGCGCGGTCAGCTCCTCAGGAGACGGCTCCCGCGCCTCATCGCCGGTCTCCGCCCGTTCCGCACGCAGTTCCGTGATCCGCTGCGTCAGGAGTTCCAGCAGCGCCGGCTCCGTGACGGGACCTGAGGACAGATGCATCACGGAGAGGAACTGCGGTGCCGCGACCACGACTTCACTGACTACGGCGGCGTCGGCGGTGGCGGGCGCCGGGTGGACCAGTGACCAGGCGTCAAAGAGGGCCACCCAGCCGCGCAGTACGGCGGAGTCATCACGGTCCCAGGCGCGCAGCCGCCACCCGGCCTGTACGACGCCCTGGTGCAGTTCGACAAGTCCGGCCAGCCGCGCCCGGTCCCAGTGGCTGCGGACCTGGTCAACCGGCATCCGCTGCTCGGCTGCGGCCCGCTCCGGCGCCAGGGCCGGGGAGGCCCCGGTGGTGCCGGCCCAACGGGCCAGCCGTACGGCGTCGCTCAGGGCCGCCCGCGCCTGGCGGGCCAGTTGGTCGCGCGGCGCCAGGGACTCGGGCGGCCTCGGCGCGGGCCGGGTACGCCGGATCGTCACCGGTCGGCTGGGGGAAGCAGCGAGGGCCTGCTGGGGGACAAGGCTCAGTCGGTTGTCTCGCGGGGTACGGGACGTCACACCAGCAGTCTTCCTCGTGACCTTCCAAAAGCCCAAAACGGCCCCCGTTCTTCTCATGCGGGCTCTTACATGAGCGGGGTGAGGAAACGCCGCAGGGCCTCCTCGTATCCGTTCGGATCAGCGTTCCACATCGCCGCGTGCGGGGCCCGGTGGACGGTGTGCAGGGTAATCAGCTCGGGCCGCTCCCCGGCGAAGGCACGGGAGGCTTCCCAGGGTGCGATGGTGTCGTCCGGCCCGTGCAGGAGGAGAGCGGGCGCCCTCAGTCTTGTGGGGTCGGCCACCTCGGCCAGCCGTTCCGCGTGCAGCCCGGCGCGGCCCTGCGCCGCCCGTACGGCCAGTGGCACGAGCGCGCCGGGCACCCGGCGAGCGGCCAGCGAACGCAGAGTGGCCCGCCAGTCGAGGACAGGCGAGTCGAGCACCAGTCCGGCGATATGTCCGCGCCGCGCGGAACGGGCGGCGGCGTGCAGGGCCATGGAGGCGCCGGTGGACCAGCCATGCAGAACGATCCGCTGGGCCCCGGAACCGATGGCGTAGCGCATCGCCGCATCGAGATCACGCCATTCGGAGTCGCCCAGATGCCCGACGCCATCGGGGGCACGGGGCGCTCCAGCGTCTCCCCGGTAGGCGATATCGAGCGTCGGGAGCTGGTGCCGGTACAGAAAGGGGAGTATGACCAGCGGCTGTTCCCGGGTGGTGCCGAGACCGTGCACGGTGATTACCCAGGTGTCGCGGGAGCCGGGCACAAGCCAGGCGGGCAGCGGGCCGAGTTCACTGGGCACTTCGACTTCCGCGCAGCTGAGGTCGAGGGCGTCGCGGGGGTTGCCGATGTACACCTGTGGGGTCAGCCGCACCCGGGTGCCGGGGGCGAGTTCGCCATGGGTGATCCGTACCAGTCTCCGTACGACGGTATCGGCGGTGGCAGCGGTGGCAGCATGGTGCTCGCCGTCGAGCACCTCCCCCACCACGGCATGGCAGCCGCGGCCGGTCAGCCCGTAGACGCCGGGCAGGCGGGAGGCCAGCGTCCGGGTGAGTGCGATCCGTCCGGAAGCGATGGAGTGCACGGTCAGCTCGGGGCCGTCGAACCCGGCCGGGGCACGGCGGTCGGCGGAGGGCCGCAGCGCGGCGTCGGCTGCGTACCGCCCCGCCGCCACGGCGGCCACGGTGGCACCCAGCACGGTGGTGGCGGCGACGGCCGCCGCGGTACCCCTTCGCATCCTGTCCAGTGTCGGTCCGCCGCGCCGCCGCGGCCAGTGGGCCGCGGTGGCCGGGTGACTCAGCTGAGCGACCGCTGCCCGTATCCGCGCAGCCGGTCGGCGACCCGGGCCAGTTCCTCGGGCGACAGCACGGTCGGGGTACGTCCGGGTACGGAGCTGGCGGCGAGCCAGACCCTGCACATCCACTCCAGCTGGGCGGTGCGGTCGTAGGCCTGGTCAAGGCTGCGCCCGTACGTGATCGTGCCATGGTTACGCAGCAGGCAGCCGGTGCGCTCACGTAGCGCCATCAGGGTGTGCGCGGCCAGCTCATCGCTGCCGTACGTGGCATACGGCGCCACCCGTACCGGCCCGCCCAGGGCGGCGGTCATGTAATGGATGGCCGGGAGCTCGTCGACGAGCGTGGAGACGGCGGTCGCGTGCACGGCGTGGGTGTGCACCACGGCGGTGGCGTCCGTACCCCGGTAGATCGAGAGGTGCAGGGGCAGCTCACTGGTCGGGCTGAGGTCACCGGCTGTCCGCCGCCCGTCGAGGTCGACGGCGCACAGCTCATTGGGGCCGAGCCGGTCATAGGGGACGCCGCTGGGAGTGACCAGTACGGTGTCGCCCACCCGCACCGAGACATTGCCCGAGGTGCCGACGACCAGCCCGTCCGCCACGGTCCGCCGGGCCGTGGTCACCAGCTCGCGCCAATGGCCTTGCCATGCCTGCCAGTCCTGCCGCATATGCCGCACCTCCGACGGGGACTGTAGCGCGCGCTGAGTGACCAGGATCTCTCCAACGGTCTTTCAGCGGCCAGTCGGCGGAAGGGTGAGGCCGGGACGCCGCCTGGGAAACCCCAAAGCCCGGCCCAGTTCACTTTCCGTTCACCAAATGTCTCTACATTCGCCGGGCCCACTGACCGCCAAACTGATTGCCGGGTGAATGGAACACATCACGCTTCTCATCGGGATCGTGATCGTCACCGCCTTGGTGTTCGACTTTACGAACGGCTTCCACGACACGGCCAACGCCATGGCCACCACCATCTCCACCGGGGCGATGAAGCCCAAGGCCGCGGTGGCGATGTCCGCGGCACTCAACCTCGTCGGCGCCTTTGTCTCCGTCGAGGTCGCCAAGACCATCTCCTCCGGAATCGTTGACGAGGGCGCCGGTATCCGACCGGAAGTGATCTTCGCTGGTCTGGTGGGCGCGATCACCTGGAATCTGCTGACCTGGCTCGCCGGTCTGCCCTCCAGTTCTTCACACGCCCTGATGGGTGGTCTGATCGGCGCGACCGTCGCCTCGGCCGGATTCCGCGCCGTCAACGGCGATGTCGTCGTCATGAAGGTGCTGATTCCGGCACTGGCCGCCCCCCTCGTCGCCGGTATCGCCGCGATGTTCGCGACCCGGCTGACCTACCGGCTGGCGCGCAGGGCCGATCAGCAGCAGACCGCCAAGGGCTACCGGGCGGGGCAGATTACCTCGGCCGCCCTGGTCTCCCTGGCCCACGGCACCAACGACGCGCAGAAGACCATGGGTGTGATCACCCTCGCGCTGATCACCGGTGGCGCGCTCGCCCCGAGCTCCGATCCGCCGACCTGGGTCATCGCCTCAGCCGGTCTCGCCATCGCGCTCGGCACCTACCTCGGTGGCTGGCGCATCATCCGCACCATGGGCAAGGGCCTCACCGACATCCAGCCGCCGCAGGGCTTCGCCGCCCAGACCAGTGCCGCGGCCACCATCCTGGCCTCGTCCCACATCGGCTTCTCGCTCTCCACCACGCATGTCTGCTCCGGCGCGGTCATGGGCTCCGGGCTGGGCCGCAGGGGCGGAATCGTCCGCTGGTCCACCGCGACCCGGATGTTCGTCGGCTGGGGGCTGACCCTGCCCGCCGCCGCGCTGATCGCCGCGATCTCGGCGGTCCTGGCCAGTCAGGGCGCCTGGGGAGTCGGCACGGTCACCTTCCTCCTGGTGGCCAGCTGCACCACCATCTGGTTCGCCTCCCGTCGCCAGCCGGTCGACCACACCAACGTCAACGATGTGGCGCCCATCAGTGACATACGCACGGAGCCCCAGGGTGTCGTCACCGCCGCCGTCCAGGCCGTCGCCCCGCCCCCGGCAGGCACCATGCCCGCCGAGCAGCAGAACGCCGAGCAGCAGAACGCTGAGCAGCCCGAACAGCCCGCTGCCAGCGTCACCCCATAAGCCAGGCACCGTAATCCAGAAGGAACCACCACGATGAACATTGACTGGGCCGCCCTCGGCCAGGTCTTCGGCGTCAGCCTCGTGGCGACCGTGGCCCTGGTGGGTGTCTTCACGCTCGGCATCGTCGGCTCCTCCGCCCGCAAGGCGGACGGCGGCTCGACCGCGCTCGCCCGGACCGGCGCGTACATCTGCTACGCCCTGTGCGCGATGGCCGTGGCATACGGCATCTACATCATCGCGACCTGAGTCAGCCGAGCACAGCTGCACAACTGCACAGCTGGCACAACTGGCACAGTCGGCACCGGCGTTCCCCGAGGGGGTACGGGCACCGCCCGTACCCCCTTTCGTGTGTCTGCTCACACTCTCCTGTCGCAGGTCAGGGGTGAGTTGACGGCTCTGTCCGGGCATGGTGGACTGCCCGTTGCCAAACGGCGGCAGGAGAGGAAGCCGGTGCGAATCCGGCGCGGTCCCGCCACTGTCACCGGGGAGCACACCCCCACCCGAAGAAGTCACGGTCCCGCACGGAGGCTGGAAGACCGGGGGATGTGCCGATCCGGGAGCCAGGAGACTCTCACCGCCGGTCACGTCGAGCCAGGGCGAGGACCCTGAGTGAGGACATACCGCCATGCCTGGCATTTCTCCGCCCCCTGACCTGTTGACCGTACGAGGTACGACGGCCGGCTGACGACGCGATGCGTTTCTCAGCGACCGGCGCCGCGCTGGGTTATCTCTGCGATGTGCTCGCGGGGGACCCGCGCCGTGCCCACCCTGTCGCCGCTTTCGGGCACATTGCCACCACGGTGGAGCGCCGGCTGTGGCGCGATCACCGCGCCGCGGGCGCGCTGCACGCTGTGCTGTGCGTTGGGGGCGCAGCCGCCGGCGCGGCGGCGCTGACGCGGCTATTCCCCCGCCGCTCCAAGGTCCTTACCGCTGGGGTGACGTGGGCCGTGCTGGGGGGTACGTCACTCGCTCGCGAGGCGTGGGCCGTTCGGGACGCGCTGGCCGACGGGGACATCGAGCGGGCCCGGAAGCTGCTCCCGGGACTGTGCGGGCGGGACCCACAGGCGCTGGACGCGGACGGAATCGCCCGGGCCGTAGTGGAGTCGGTCGCCGAGAACACCTCGGACGCGGTCGTCGGCGCACTCGTCTGGGGCGCCCTCGGGGGCGTGCCGGGAATGGCCGCGTTCCGGGCAGTCAACACCCTCGATGCCATGGTCGGCCATAAGTCCGCCCGCTACCGCCGGTTCGGCTGGGCCGCCGCCCGGCTGGACGATGTCGCCGGGTGGCCGGGCTCCCGGCTCACCGCCACGCTGGCGGCGCTCCTCGGCCCGGACCGGCGCGGCGCGCTGCGTGCCTGGCGGCAGGACGCGGGCCTGCACCCCAGCCCCAACGCCGGGCCGGTGGAGGCCGCGTTCGCGGGCGCGCTGGGGGTACGGCTGGGCGGCACCCTCTCCTATGGCGGACGCGTCGAACACCGCCCGGTGCTCAACGCTCCCGGCAGAGCGGTCGAAGCAGCCGATATCGAGCGGGCTGTCCGGCTCTCCCGCCATGTCAGCGCACTGGCTCTGGCCGTGTGCTGCGCGGCCGGTTATGTGAAGGAGCGGACATGACGGGCGGCGGGCTCCTCGTGGCGGGAACGACCTCCGACGCGGGCAAAAGTGTGGTCACAGCGGGCATCTGCCGGTGGCTGGCGCGTAAGGGCATCAACGTCGCGCCCTTCAAGGCGCAGAACATGTCACTCAACTCCTTTGTCACCCGTGAGGGTGCTGAGATCGGGCGGGCGCAGGCCATGCAGGCGGCCGCCGCCCGGACCGAGCCGAGCGCGCTGATGAATCCCGTACTGCTCAAGCCCGGCGGGGACCGCACCAGCCAGGTCGTACTGCTGGGGAAGCCGGTCGGCGAGCTGAGCGCGCGTGGCTACCACGCGGCGGGGCGGCAGGAGCGGCTGCTCGGCACGGTGACGGACTGTCTGGCCGAGCTGCGGCGCACCCACGACGCGGTGATCTGCGAGGGAGCCGGGAGTCCGGCCGAGATCAATCTGCGGCGCGGCGACATCGTCAATATGGGTATCGCGCGGGCGGCCCGTATCCCCGTGGTGGTCGTCGGGGACATCGACCGGGGCGGCGTCTTCGCCTCCTTCTTCGGTACGACCGCACTGCTGTCCGCCAAGGACCAGGAGCTGGTCGCGGGCTATGTCGTCAATAAGTTCCGTGGCGATGTGACGCTGCTGGAGCCTGGCCTGGAGATGCTGCGCCAGCTCACCGGGCGGCCCACGGTGGGGGTGCTGCCGTTCCAGCATGGCCTCGGCATCGACGAGGAGGACGGGCTGCGCGTCTCGCTGCGCGGGACCGTGCGGGAGAGCAGCACCGCGCCGCCGCATGGCGCGGATGTGCTGCGGGTATCGGTGCTGCCGGTGCCGCTGATGTCGAACTTCACGGATGTCGACGCCCTGGCCGCGGAGCCGGGTGTGATCGTCCGCTTCAGCGACCGGCCGGAAGAGCTGGCCGACGCCGACCTGGTGGTCATACCGGGCACCCGGGGCACCGTCAAGGCGCTGCGGTGGCTGCGTGAACGCGGGCTGGCGCGCGCCCTCCTGCGCCGCGCGGCGGAAGGCCGGCCCGTGCTGGGCATCTGCGGCGGTTTCCAACTGCTGGGGGAACGGATCGAGGACGAGATCGAGTCCCGGGCCGGGACCGTGGACGGGCTCGGTCTGCTGCCGGTGCGGGTGCGCTTCCACCCGGAGAAGACGCTGGCCAGGCCGGTCGGTGCGGCGCTGGGCGCCCGGGTCGAGGGATACGAGATCCACCATGGTGTCGCCGACGTCACCGGTGGAGAACCCTTCTTGGACGGCTGCCGGGTCGGGGCCGTATGGGGCACGCACTGGCATGGCTCGCTGGAGAGCGACGTGTTCCGCCGTGCCTTTCTGCGCCGGGTAGCCGCAGACACCGGCCGCGCCTTCGTGCCCGCGCCGGACACATCTTTCGCCGCGCTGCGCGAGGAGCAGCTCGATCGCCTGGGCGATCTGATCGAGGAACACGCCGACACCGCAGCCCTGCTGCGGCTCATCGAAGACGGTGTGCCCGCCGGGCTGCCGTTCGTACCGCCGGGAGCACCCTCATGAGCACCGTTCTGTTGCTGTCCACCGCCGATACGGACCTCCTCGCCGCGCGGGCGTCCGGGGCGCCGTACCGGATCGCCAACCCCACCCGGGTCGATATCGCGGAGGAACTGCCGGGGTTGCTCGACGGCGCGGATATCGCCGTCGTACGGCTGCTCGGCGGCAAGCGGGCCTGGGAGGACGGGCTGGCCGCGCTCAAAGCCGCGGGGATCCCCACCGTGCTGCTGGGGGGCGAGTCCGTACCGGATGCCGAGCTGATGGCCAAGTCGACCGCCCCGGCCGGAGTGGTCGCCGAAGCACTCAAATACCTCGTCGAGGGCGGCCCCGGAAACCTGGTCGAGCTGGCCCGCTTTCTGTCGGACACGGTCCTGCTCACCGGCCAGGGCTTCGCGGAGCCGCAGAAGATGCCGGAGTACGGCGTCCATGGCGCCCGTCAGCGGAATGAGTCCCGGCCGACGGTCGGTGTGCTCTTCTACCGGGCTCATGAGCTGTCCGGGAACACCGCGTTCATCGACGTGCTCTGCGACGCCATCGAGGAGCGGGGCGCCAATGCCCTGCCGGTGTACTGCGGTTCGCTGCGCGGCGTAGCCGAGATGCAGCGGAGGGTGGGGGCCGGGAGCGAGGAACGAGCGGACGGCACCCGCCCGCAGCGGAATCAAGGCGAAGCGCGCACAACAGACGAGCGCGGCGTAGCCGAGATGCAGCGGAGGGTGGGGGTCGGGAGCGAGGAACGAGCGGACGGCACCCGCCCGCAGCGAAATCAAGGCGAAGCGCGCACAACAGACGAGCGCGGCGTAGCCGAAGAGCGCGGTGCCGACCCGGGGCTGTATGAGCTGCTGGGGCAGGCCGACACGCTGATCGCCACGGTGCTGGCGGCGGGCGGCACCCGGGCGAGCGATGCCAGCGCGGGCGGCGATGACGAAGCATGGGACATCGGCGCGCTGGCCGAGCTGGACGTACCGCTGCTGCAAGGGCTGTGTCTGACCTCGTCCCGCAAGGTGTGGGAGGAGTCGGATGCCGCGCTGTCGCCGATGGACGCGGCGATGCAGGTGGCGATCCCGGAGTTCGACGGGCGGCTGATCACGGTGCCGTTCTCCTTCAAGGAGGAGGGACCGGACGAGGTCCCGGTCTATGTCGCCGACCCGGAGCGGGCCCGCCGCGTCGCCGGAATCGCCGCACGGCACGCTGCGTTGCGGCATAAGCCGAACGCCGAGAAGAAGCTTGGACTTGTCTTCACCGCCTACCCGACCAAGCACTCCCGGGTCGGCAACGCGGTCGGCCTGGACACCCCGGCATCGGCGGTGGAACTGCTCGACGCGCTGCGCGAGGCCGGATACGGGGTCGACGGCTACCCCGACAACGGCGATGAGCTGATCCACCGCCTGATCGCCGCCGGTGGCCACGATGTGGAGTGGCTGACCGAGGACCAGCTGGCCACAGCGCCCGCCCGGGTGCCGCTGAAGGACTACCGGGAGTGGTTCGCGACGCTCAACCCCGAGCTGCGCGACGGAATGCTGGAGCACTGGGGCGAGCCCCCGGGCTCGCTCTATGTCGACGGCGACGACATCGTGCTGGCGTCGCTGCAGTTCGGGAATGTCGTCATCATGATCCAGCCGCCACGCGGCTTCGGCGAGAACCCGATCGCGATCTACCACGACCCGGACATGCCGCCCTCGCACCACTATCTGGCGGCCTACCGCTGGCTGGAAAACACCTTCGGCGCCGACGCCGTCGTCCACCTGGGCAAGCACGGCACGATGGAGTGGCTGCCGGGCAAGGGCCTGGGCCTGTCGGCCGGTTGCGCGCCGGACGCGGTGCTGGGCGATCTGCCACTGGTGTATCCCTTCATCGTCAACGATCCGGGCGAGGGCACCCAGGCCAAGCGGCGCGGGCACGCCACGGTCGTCGACCACCTGGTGCCGCCGATGGCCCGTGCGGACTCCTACGGCGATCTGGCCAAGCTGGAGCAGCTGCTGGATGAGTACGCGCTCGTCTGCGATCTCGATCCGGCCAAGGCCCCGGCCGTACGCAGCCAGATCTGGACGCTGGTACGGGCCGCCGAGCTGCACCACGATCTGCATGTCGACGAGCAGCCCGACGAGGACGAGTTCGACGACTTCGTGATGCATGTCGACGGCTGGCTGTGTGAGATCAAGGATGTGCAGATTCGCGACGGCCTGCACATCCTGGGCGGCGGCCCGGTCGGTGAGCCCCGGGTCAATCTGGCGCTGGCCGTCCTGCGTTCGGCCCAGGTGTGGGGCGGTGTCGGCGGCGCCCTGCCGGGGCTGCGGGCGGCGCTGGCCGAGCACTTCGGGCTCAGGGAAGCCGGTCTGCTCGCCGAGCCGGGGGCGCGGGTCATTGCGCCGGAAGCGCTCACGAAGCTGGCCGACGGGCCCGCCCGTACCGCCTCGGACGCCATCGACCTGCTGGAGCAGCTGGCGCGGCGGCTCGTGGAGGCGATGGAGGCACGGGACTGGGCCCCGGAGGCGGTGGCTCCGGTGGTTGACGAGGTGCTGGGCGTGGCGCTGCCGGACGCCGTACGTGTGCTGGAGTTCGCGGCGAATGAGGTCGTGCCACGGCTGGCCCGTACGACCGATGAGATCGGCAATGTGCTGCACGCGCTGAACGGCGGCTATGTCCCCGCCGGCCCGTCCGGATCACCCACCCGTGGCCTGGTGAACGTCCTGCCGACCGGCCGCAACTTCTACTCCGTCGACCCCAAGGCGATCCCGTCCCGGCTGTCCTGGGACGTCGGCACCGCGCTGGCGGACTCGTTGCTGGCCCGGCACCTGGCGGACAACGGGGCATACCCCAAGTCCGTCGGCCTGACGGTCTGGGGCACCTCCTGCATGCGTACCCAGGGCGATGACATCGCGGAGATCCTGGCGCTGCTGGGCTGCCGCCCGGTGTGGGACGAGGCCTCGCGCCGGGTGACCGGCTTCGAGGTCGTACCGCTGGAGGAGCTGGGCCGCCCGCGCATCGACGTCACGGTCCGCATCTCCGGCTTCTTCCGGGACGCGTTCCCCCATGTGGTGGGGCTCATGGACGACGCCGTACGGGCGGTGGCGGAGCTGGACGAGCCCGCCGAGCAGAACTTTGTACGGGCCCACGCGGACGAGGACACCGCCGGGCACGGCGACCGGCGCCGGGCCACGGCCCGTATCTTCGGCTCCAAGCCGGGGGCGTACGGGGCCGGGCTGCTGCCGCTGATCGACGCCCGCAACTGGCGCTCCGACGCCGACCTGGCCGAGGTGTACGCGGTGTGGGGCGGCTACGCATACGGACGCGGCCTGGACGGGCGTCCGGCGCGCGGTGATATGGAGTCGGCGTTCCGGCGCATCCAGGTGGCGGCGAAGAATGTGGACACCAGGGAACACGATCTTATCGACGCCGACGATTATTTCCAGTACCACGGCGGCATGGTCGCCATGGTGCGGCATCTGACCGGGGATTCCCCGGAGGCGTACGTCGGCGACAGCGCCGTGCCGGAACACGTCAAGACGCGGTCCCTGCAGGAAGAGACCCACCGAGTTTTCCGGGCGCGCGTGGTCAACCCGCGCTGGATGAGCGCGATGAGAAGGCATGGCTACAAGGGCGCCTTCGAAATGGCCGCGACCGTCGACTACCTCTTCGGATACGACGCGACGGCGGGTGTGGTCGACGACTGGATGTACGAAAAGCTCAGCGCCGAGTACGTCTTTGATCCGGAAAACAACCAGTTCATGCGGAAGTCCAATCCGTGGGCTCTCAGGGGCATCACGGAGAGGCTGCTTGAGGCGGCGGACCGCGACCTGTGGGCGGAGCCGGACCAGGAGACCCTGGACCGGCTCCGGCAGACCTACCTCGAGCTTGAGGGCGACCTGGAGGGTGACGCATGAGCGCCTCCGCACGGCGGTGTGGCCCTTCCCCAACCCCTCCCCCAGCTACCGCTGGGAGGCCCCGGGGCGAAGCCCTGGTTTCCGGGAAGGGGAGGGATCGGGGAAAGCACCCCGCCCGGCGCGGAACCGCAAATCAAGGAGGGACAACAGCGTGAGCACCCCGTACCCGTTCACCGCGATCGTCGGGATGGACCATCTACGGCTGGGTCTGCTGCTGAACGCGGTGTCCCCGGCGATCGGGGGCGTCCTGGTCCGCGGTGAGAAGGGCACCGCGAAGAGCACCGCTGTGCGGGCCCTGTCGGCACTCATGCCCGAGGTTCCGGTCGTCGCAGGATGCCGCTTCTCCTGCGATCCGGGCGCACCGGACCCGGGCTGCCCGGATGGGCCACATGAGACCGGGACCGGCACCGCACGTGCGGCCCGGATGGTGGAGCTGCCGGTCGGGGCGTCCGAGGACCGGCTCGTTGGGGCGCTGGACATCGAGCGGGCGCTCTCCGAAGGCGTCAAAGCATTCGAACCGGGTCTGCTGGCCGACGCGCACCGAGGCGTGCTGTATGTCGATGAGGTCAACCTCCTGCACGACCACCTGGTCGACCTTCTGCTGGACGCCGCCGCCATGGGCGCCTCCTACGTGGAGCGCGAAGGCGTCTCCGTACGGCACAGCTCCCGCTTCCTGCTCGTCGGGACCATGAACCCCGAAGAGGGCGAGCTGCGCCCGCAGTTGCTGGACCGGTTCGGGCTGACCGTCGAGGTCGCCGCATCGCGGGAGACCGATGAGCGGGTGGAGGTCGTACGACGGAGGCTCGCCTATGACGCCGATCCGGACGGGTTCGCCGCCCAGTGGGAGGCCGAGGAGACGGCCCTGCGGGAGCGGATCACCGCCGCGCGGGCGCTGCTGCCGGGCGTACGGCTGGGCGATGCCGCGCTGCGGCAGATCGCTGCCACGTGCGCGGCTTTCGAGGTGGACGGCATGCGGGCCGACATCGTCATGGCCCGCGCCGCGACCGCGCTGGCCGCGTGGGCGGGACGTACGGATGTACTGGCCGAGGATGTGCGACAGGCGGCGCTGCTGGCCCTCCCCCATCGCAGGCGCAGGAACCCGTTCGACGCACCAGGACTGGACGAGAACAAGCTCGACGAGACCCTGGAGCAGAACAGCGGCGAGGACGACGATCCGGACCCCGATGGTCCCGACGGCCCGGACGGCGGTCCCGGTGGTCAGCCGCCGCAGGATGACGGCGGTCAGCCGGAAGACGCGGCGCCCGAGCCGTCCGTGCCCGAGCAGCAGTCCCCCGGTGCGGAGGGCGGCGGCGACAAGACCCCGGCCCCGGCCGCCGAGCCGTTCAAGGCGCGTGCCCTCTCCGTGCCCGGCCTCGGCGAAGGCGCTGCCGGGCGGCGTTCCCGGGCGCGTACCGCGCAGGGGCGGACCACCGGGGCGCGGCGGCCCCAGGGCACCCTGTCCAAGCTGCACTTGGCGGCGACCGTGCAGGCCGCCGCCCCGCATCAGCGAGCGCGCGGCCGGTCCGGGCCGGGGCTGGTGGTCCGCCGGGATGACCTCCGGGAAGCGGTACGGGAGGGGCGGGAGTCCAACCTCGTCCTCTTTGTCGTCGACGCCTCCGGCTCGATGGCGGCCCGGCAGCGGATGAGCGCGGTCAAGGGTGCCGTACTGTCCCTGCTGCTGGACGCGTACCAGCGCCGGGACAAGGTCGGCCTGGTGACCTTCCGTAAGGCGGACGCCGAGGTCGTGCTGCCGCCCACGTCGTCCGTTGACGCGGCCGCCGCCCGGCTGGAGTCGCTGCCCACCGGTGGCCGGACCCCCCTTGCGGCCGGGCTGCTCAAGGCGCACGAGGTGCTGCGGGTGGAGCGGATGCGCGACCCGTCCCGCCGCCCGCTCCTGGTCGCGGTCACCGATGGCCGGGCGACCGGCGGGCCTGAGCCGGTCGTACGGTCGCAGCGGGCGGCGCGGCTGCTGGCCGCCGAGGGGACGGCGTCGGTGGTCGTCGACTGTGAGTCGGGGCCGGTACGGCTCGGTCTTGCGGGCGCGCTCGCCCAGGAGCTGGGCGGTCCGGCGGTGACGCTGGAGGAGTTGCGCGCGGACGCGGTGTCCGCGCTGGTGAAGGATGTACGCAACGGACGGAAGAGGGCCGCGTAATGCCTAAGGGACAGCCGACTGTCGTACCGGACGACGGGCTCACCACGCGCCAGCGGCGCAACCGTCCGCTGATCGCCGTGCATACCGGTATAGGTAAGGGCAAGTCGACGGCCGCCTTCGGGCTGGCGCTGCGGGCCTGGAATCAGGGCTGGCCGATCGGGGTGTTCCAGTTCGTCAAGTCGGCGAAGTGGAAGGTCGGTGAGGAGCGCGCGCTGCGGGTGCTGGGCGACTCGGGCGAGGGCGGGACCGTCGCCTGGCACAAGATGGGCGAGGGCTGGTCCTGGGTGCAGCGCGACATCGAGTCCAGCGAGGAGGCGGCCCGCGAGGGCTGGGCGCAGGTCAAGCGGGATCTGGCGGCCGAGACGTACAGGCTCTATGTGCTGGACGAGTTCGCGTATCCGATGCACTGGGGCTGGGTGGACACCGATGAGGTGATTGACACCCTGCGCACCCGCCCGGGCAATCAGCATGTCGTCATCACCGGACGCAACGCTCCGCAGGGGCTGGTGGACGCCGCCGATCTGGTGACGGAGATGGGCAAGGTGAAGCACCCGATGGACGCCGGGCAGAAGGGCCAGCGGGGCATCGAATGGTAGGAGCGGTACCTCGGCTGGTCATCGCCGCGCCCGCCTCGGGCAGCGGCAAGACCACCGTGGCCACGGGTCTGATGGCCGCCTTCACGGCGGCCGGTCTCGCGGTGTCCGCGCACAAGGTGGGGCCGGACTACATCGACCCGGGCTACCACGCGCTGGCTGTGTCCTCCCCGCGAGGAGACCGGCCGGGCCGCAATCTGGACGCGTATCTGTGCGGGCCGGAGCGGATCGCGCCGCTCTTTCTGCATGGGGCGGCCGGGGCTGATCTGGCGCTGGTCGAGGGTGTGATGGGGCTGTACGACGGGGCGGGCGGGCAGGGGGAGCTGGCTTCGACGGCGCATGTGGCCAAGCTGCTGCGGGCACCGGTCGTCCTGGTGGTCGACGCCTCTTCGCAGTCCCGCTCGGTCGCGGCGCTGGTGCATGGTTTCGCGTCCTGGGATCCGGAGGTACGGGTCGCCGGGGTGATCCTCAACAAGGTCGGCTCGGACCGGCACGAGGAGCTGCTGCGCGAGGCGCTCGATCAGTCGGGCGTGCCGGTGCTGGGCGCGCTGCGCCGGGCTCCCCAGGTCCGTACGCCCTCTCGCCATCTCGGCCTGGTGCCGGTGGCCGAGCGGCGTACGGAGGCGGTTGACGCGGTACGGGCGCTGGCTGCGCAGATCCGTGCGGGCGTCGATCTGGCGGCGCTGCTGACGCTGGCCCGTAGCGCGCCGAGGCTGCCGGAGACCCCCTGGGCACCGCCCGTTGTGGAGACCTCGCGGCGTCCGGTGGTGGCGGTGGCGGGCGGGCCCGCGTTCACCTTCTCGTACGCCGAGCACGCCGAGCTGCTGGGTGCCGCGGGCGCGGAGGTGGTGACCTTCGACCCGCTGCGGGACGAGGCGCTGCCCGAGGGCACCCGCGGCCTGGTCATCGGCGGGGGCTTCCCCGAGGTGTACGCGCCGGAGCTGTCGGCGAACGAGCCGCTGCGCAAGGCCGTGGCCGCCCACGACGGGCCGATCGCCGCCGAGTGCGCCGGACTGCTGTATCTCGCCCGGGAGCTGGACGGGAAACCGATGTGCGGGGTGCTGGACGCCACCGCCCGGATGACGCAGAAGCTGACGCTGGGATACCGGGAGGCGGTCGCCATCGGCGACAGCGCGCTGGCCGCCGCCGGGACCCGGGTGCGCGGCCATGAGTTCCACCGCACGGCCATGGAGCCGGGGGCGGGAGCGACGGCCGCGTGGGGATTTATCCACCCCAGGCGGCGGACTGAAGGGTTTGTGCAGGAGAACGTGCATGCCTCCTATCTGCATGTGCATTGGGCAGCTGAGCCGTCACTGGCTCAGCGCTTCGTAGAGAGGTGTGCTGTATGAGCCGTACGAGCCGTACGAGCCGTACGAGCAGCGAGCCACGGCTGATCGGGGTCGGGGTCGGCCCCGGCGATCCGGAGCTGGTGACCGTCAAGGGTGTGAACGCCCTGCGGGACGCCGAGATCGTGGTGGTCCCCGTGATGGATACGGGAGAGCGCGGCCGGGCCGAGGCGACCGTGCTGCACTATGTGGACTCCGCCAAGGTGGTCCGGGTGGTGTTCGCGCTCAATGAGCGCAGTGACCGGGCCCGTCGTGAGGCGGCCTGGGACGCGGCGGGTCAGCGCGTCGCGGCCCTGCTGCGGGAGCACGGCACGGTGGCCTTCGCGACGATCGGCGACCCCAATGTGTACTCGACCTTCAGCTATCTCGCCCAGACCGTCGGCGAGCTGGTGGCCGGGGTGACCGTGGAGACGGTGCCGGGCATCACGGCCATGCAGGATCTGGCCGCACGCGGTGGCGCCGTACTGACCGAGGGGACGGAGCCGTTGACGCTGGTGCCGGTCACCGCCGGGTCGGCGGTGCTGAAAGAGGCGTTGGAGGGGCCCGGCACGGTGGTGGCGTACAAGTTCGGGCGGCTCGCCGCCGAAGTCGCCGGCGCACTGCGGGATACGGGCCGTATCGACGGGGCGGTGTGGGGCTCGGCACTCGGGCTGCCCGAGGAGTCGATCCGGTCCGCCGCCGAGCTGGACGGCGGGCCACTGCCGTATCTGTCCACACTGATCGCCCCCGCCCACCGGGGCTCACGGGGGGACAAGCTGTGACTGCCAAGGTGACCATTGTGGGCGCCGGTCCGGGCGCCGCCGATCTGCTGACCTTCCGTGCGGCGCGGGCCATCGCGGAGGCCGACATCGTGATCTGGGCCGCCAGCCTGGTGCAGGAGGAGGTGCTTCAGCACGCTCGCGAGGGCGTTGAGATCCTTGACTCGGCGGCGATGTCGCTGGAGGACGTGATCGCGGTGTATGAGCGGGCGCGGCACGCGGGGCTGCGGTGCGCCCGTATCCACTCCGGGGACCCGGCGCTGTGGGGCGGCACTCAGGAGCAGGTGGACCGCTGCCAGGAGCTGGGCATCGAGGTGGAGATCATCCCCGGGGTGTCCTCGTTCTCGGCCGTCGCGGCGCTCGCCCAGCGTGAGCTGACGATCCCGGAGGTGGCGCAGTCGGTGATCCTCACCCGGCTCGGTGGCGGCAAGACGCCCATGCCGCCCGGCGAGGAGGTGCGGGAGTTCGCCCGGCACGGTACGACGATGGCGCTGTTCCTGTCGGCGGCCCGGTCCGGGCAGCTGACCGTGGAGCTGCTGGAGGGCGGTTATCCGACCGACACCCCGGTCATCATCGCCTATCAGGCGACCTGGCCGGAGGAGCTGATTCTGCGCTGCACGGTCGGCACGCTGGAGGAGACGGTGAAGGAGCACAAGCTCTGGAAGCACACGCTCTTCCTCGTCGGCCCCGCCCTGTCCGCCTCCGGCACCCGCTCGCATCTCTACCACCCCGGTCACTTCCATGGCTTCCGCCGGGCCGACCCCGACGCCCGTAAGGCGCTGCGCGCCCAGCACCGGACCGGCCGCCCGTGATCACTGTCGTAGGCACCGGTACGGATGCCGTCGTGCGGGGCGAGGCGGCGTGGGAAACAGCGTGGGAGGACGTGTCTCTGGTCGTCGGCGCTCGGCGCCATCTTGACGCCGCCGTCGTGCCGCCCGGTGTCCAGCGCGTTGTCCTGGGGCCGCTGGCCCCCGCGCTGGACGCGATCGAGAAGCACCTCGTACGGGGCCGGGTGCTCGTCCTCGCCTCTGGCGATCCCGGGTTCTTCGGGATCGTACGGGCACTCGCTGAACGGTTCGGGCCGCGGCGGCTCGATATCCGGCCCTGTATGCCGTCCGTCGCCGTGGCCTTCGCCCGGGCCGGGCTGCCGTGGGACGACGCCGCCGTGGTCAGCGCGCATGGCCGCGCACTGCGTACCGCGGTCAACGTCTGCCGCGCCCGCCCCAAGACCGCGGTCCTCACCGGCCCCGGGGCGGGGCCGGCCGAGCTGGGCGCGGCGCTCGCCGGTACCGGTATCGAGCGCACCCTGGTGGTCGCCGCCGCGCTGGGCGGCCCGGCCGAGAGCGTCGAACGGCTCTCCCCGGCCGAGGCGGCCGCCCGTGACTGGCCGGATCCGGTCAGCGTGGTGCTGTGTCTGGACCCCGCCAGGGCGCTCGCGCCCGCGCAGCGCACCCTCGCCGGTCCCCCGGCACCGCCCGCCGGCTGGGCGCTGCCGGAGGGCGACTTCGCGCACCGGGACTCGATGGTGACCAAGTACGAGGTGCGGGCGCTCGCGCTGGCCCGGCTGGGGCCGCGCCTGGGTGAGCTGATCTGGGATATCGGCGCCGGGTCCGGCTCGGTCGCTGTGGAGTGCGCACGGCTGGGTGCGGCGGCGATCGCCGTGGAGCAGACCGCCGATGGCGCCGGACGCTGCCGGGCCAACGCCGCCGCGCATGGTGTCGATGTGCAGACCGTGCACGGGGCCGCCCCCACGGTGCTGGACCAACTCCCCGACCCGGACGCCGTCTTCATCGGTGGCGGCGGCCGGGAGCTGCCCGCGATCGTCACAGCCTGCGCCAGGCGCGCCCGTCGCACCGTTGTCGTGACCCTTGCCGCGCTGGACCGCGTCCCCGGGGTACGGGCCGCGCTGGCCGCCGCGGATCTCACCGTCGACGGTGTGCTGCTGCACTCCTCCCGGCTGGCCCCGCTCCCCGGCGAGGTGACCCGTCTCGCCGCCACCAATCCCGTGTTCGTTCTGTGGGGCACCAGGGGAAAGCCCCCTGAGCCCGGTGTCGAAGGAGTTACCCCTTGATCGGCCTCATCTCCGCCACGGCGGCAGGCGCTGCCGCCCGCGACCGGCTGGCCGCGGCATGGCCGGACCGTACGCGGGTCTATGACGGTCCGACCGTGCGCGGGGCCGTGCGGCGTGCCTTCGCCGAGTGCGACCAGCTCGTCTGCTTCCTCGCCACCGGCGCCACGGTCCGTATCCTCGCCCCGCTGCTCGAGAGCAAGACCGCCGATCCGGGTGTGGTCTGTGTCGATGAGGCGCAGCAGCATGCGGTGTCCCTGCTGGGCGGCCACGCGGGCGGCGGAAATACGCTGGCGCTGGCGGTGGCCGATATGCTGCCCGGCTGCCGTCCCGTCATCACGACGGCGACCGACGCCGTCGGCCTTCCCGGCCTGGACACCCTCGGCTGGCCGGTGGAAGGCGCGGTCGCGGCCGTCAGCCGCGCCATCCTGGATGGTGCGCCCGTCGCACTTCGCGCGGACGGGCAGTGGCCGCTTCCGGCGCTGCCGCCGTGCGTGACGTCCATGCCGCACAGCGAGGGGTTCGCGGAGGACAACGCGCGCGGGGCGTACGTCCTCCGGGTCACGGACCGCGCCGTGCCGCTCAGCGAGAGCGAAGCCGTGCTCCGGCCGCCGTCGCTCACCATCGGTGTCGGCGCCAGCCGGGGTGCGCCCGCCGACGAGGTCCACGAACTGATCGAGCAAGCCCTTGAGGAGGCCGGGCTCTCCCCGCACTCCGTTGCCAAGCTGGCCACCGTGGACGCCAAGGCGGAGGAGCCCGGCATCCTGGCGGCCGCCGAGCGGCTCGGTGTGCCGCTGCGTACTCACCCGGCTGAGGCGCTGGCCCAGGTCGCTGTGCCGAACCCGTCCGACGCGCCGCGCGAGGCCGTTGGCACCCCCAGCGTCGCCGAGGCGGCAGCGCTGCTGACCGCTGGCGAGGGGGCCGGACTCCTCGTCCCCAAGCGGAAGTCCGCCCCCGGGTCCCGCCCGGCCATGGCCACCTGTGCCATCGCCCGGCGCCGTCCCCGGGGCCGTCTCGCGGTGGTCGGCCTCGGCCCCGGCGCCCGCGATCTGCTCACCCCGCGTGCCCGCGATGAGCTGCGCCGTGCCTCGGTGCTGGTCGGCCTCGATCAGTATGTGGACCAGATCCGCGATCTGCTGCGCCCCGGCACCCGGATCCTGGAATCGGGCCTGGGCGCCGAGGAGGAGCGGGCCCGTACCGCCGTGGCCGAGGCGCGTGCGGGGCACGCCGTGGCGCTGATCGGCAGCGGCGACGCGGGGGTTTACGCGATGGCCTCTCCCGCTCTGGCCGAGGCCTCGGCGGATATCGAGGTCGTGGGCGTGCCGGGGGTTACCGCCGCGCTGGCCGCCGCCGCGATTCTGGGGGCGCCGCTGGGTCATGACCATGTCTCGATCAGCCTCTCCGATCTGCACACTCCCTGGGAGGTGATCGAGCGCCGGGTCCGGGCCGCTGCCACAGCGGATATCGTCGTGACCTTCTACAACCCCCGCTCCCGGGGCCGCGACTGGCAGCTGCCCAAGGCGCTGGGCATCCTCGCCGAGCACCGGGACCCGGCCACCCCGGTCGGCGTCGTACGCAACGCTTCGCGCCCCGATGAGCGTGCCGCGCTCACGACCCTGGGCGGAATCGATCCCGCAGACGTGGACATGATGACCGTGGTGACCGTCGGCAACACCGCTACCCGTACCGTGGCCGGCCGTATGGTCACCCCCCGTGGCTACCGCTGGCAGGAGGCGAGGTCGTGACAACCGGCCGCCCGGTCCACCCCATTGAGCAGGAGTCCTACCGCATTCTGCGGTCCCGGCTGGATACCTCCCGGCTTCCGCCGCTCACCCGGGCGGTGCTGGAGCGAGTGATCCACTCCAGCGCCGATCCTGAGTACGCCACCGATCTCATCACCGATGAGGCCGCGCTGTCCGCCGCGCACACCGCGCTGCATCAGCGGGGCGCCCCCGTGGTCACCGATGTGGAGATGGTCGCGGCCGGGATCACCCGCCGCGATACCGTCTGCCGCCTCGCAGACGCCAAGGCGGGGCCGGAGCTGACCCGTTCCGCGCACGCGGTCCGGCTCGCCTATGAGCAGGTCGGCCCCGGCGCCGTCTGGGTGGTTGGCTGTGCGCCCACCGCGCTCTTCGAGCTGATCAGCCTGAAGGCCGCCCCCGCCCTGGTCATCGGCCTGCCCGTCGGGTTCGTCGGGGCCGCGGAGAGCAAGGCGGCCCTGCGGGAGAGCGGGCTTCCGGCCGTCAGCAATGTCTCGGAGAAGGGCGGTTCGGCCGTCGCCGCGGCCGCGCTGAACGCCCTCCTCTACACAGAGAACCCACACCGCACCACCCTCAAGGAGAATTCGTGACTACCCCGCCCGCGCTGCTTCTCGTCGGTCACGGCACCCGTGATGACGATGGAGCCGAGGCCTTCCGCTCGTTCGTCCGTGAGCTGGGCGAGCGGAATCCCCACATCCCGGTCGCGGGCGGGTTTATCGAGCTGTCCCCGCCGCCGCTCACCGACGCCGTCGCCGAGCTGGCCGAGCGTGGGGTGCGCCATTACGCCGCGGTGCCGCTGATGCTGGTCTCGGCCGGACACGCCAAGGGCGACATTCCGGCCGCCCTGGCCCGGGAGAAGGAGCGCCATCCGGGCACCAGCTATGCGTACGGCCGTCCCCTGGGCCCGCATCCGGCGCTGCTCAGCGTGCTGGAGCGCCGGCTGGACGAGGCACTGGGCGGCGGTGCCCGTACCCCCGCCGACCGGGCCGACACCACGGTGCTGCTGGTCGGCCGGGGCTCCACCGACCCGGACGCCAACGCGGAGGTGTACAAGGCGGCCCGGCTGCTGTGGGAAGGCCGGGGTTACGCCGGTGTGGAGACGGCTTTCGTCTCGCTCGCCGCGCCCGATGTGCCCTCCGGTCTGGACCGCTGCCGGGCGCTGGGTGCGAAGCGGATCGTGGTGCTGCCGTACTTCCTGTTCACCGGCATCCTCCCGGAGCGGGTGAAGCTTCAGACGCGGGGCTGGGCGGATGCCAACCCGGAGGTCGAGGTCCGCTCCGCGGATGTCATCGGGCCCACCGATGAGCTGGCCGGGCTTGTGCTGCGGCGCTATGAGGAGGCGATCGAGGGCGACATCCGGATGAACTGCGACTCATGCGTCTACCGGGTCGCGCTGCCCGGCTTCGAGGACAAGGTCGGTATGCCGCAGCAGCCGCACTACCACCCGGACGACAGCGGTGACGGGGGCCATCACCACCATCACCACGGCGGCCATGCCCACGCCCACTGAGCCTGCCGGGCCTGCCGGGTCTGCCGGGTCTGCCGGGTCTGCCGGGTCTGCCGAGCCTGATCTCCGGCATCACGGTGACGCGGAGATACGGGGGGCCGGTGCCGGGCTGACCGATCTCGCGGTCAATGTCCGCACCGGCACTCCCCCGGGCTGGCTCAAGGCCCGTATCGCCGCCTCGCTCGATGAGCTGGCGGCCTATCCGGACGGCCGGGCCGCCCGGCGGGCCGTGGCCCACCGCCACGGTCTGCCCGAGGACCATGTGCTGCTGACGGCGGGAGCGGCGGAGGCGTTCGTCCTCATCGCCCGTGCACTGCCCACCGTCCATCCGACCGTGGTGCATCCGCAGTTCACCGAGCCGGAGGCCGCGCTGCGCGATGCCGGGCATACGGTCCACCGCGCCCTGCTGAGCGAACGGAGCGGCTTCCGGCTGGACCCGGCGGCCGTCCCCCCGCAGGCCGACCTGGTGGTGGTCGGCAATCCGACCAACCCCACGTCGGTGCTGCACCCGGCGAGTTCCCTCGCCGCGCTGGCCCGCCCGGGCCGCACCCTGGTGGTCGATGAGGCGTTCATGGACGCGGTGCCGGGCGAGCGGGAGTCCCTGGCGGGCCGGATCGGGGAGCTTCCCGGCCATACGGTCGTGCTGCGCAGCCTCACCAAGACCTGGGGGCTGGCCGGTCTGCGGATCGGCTACGTACTTGCCGGTCCGCAGACCATCGCCGCGCTGGCCCACCATCAGCCGCTGTGGCCGGTCTCCACCCCGGCGCTGACCGCAGCGGAGGCTTGCTGCGGCCCCGAGGCGCTGCTGGAGGCCGAGACGGCGGCCAAGGAGTTCGCCGCCGACCGGGCCCATCTGCTGGCCCGGCTGGCACGGTTCGGCCAGCTGCGGCTGGCGTCACCGCGAGCCGAGGCGCCGTTCGTGCTCGTACACCACCCCGCGGCGATGGCGCTGCGGGCCCGGCTGCGGGAACTGGGCTTCGCGGTCCGCCGGGGAGACACCTTTCCGGGACTGGGCCCGCAGTGGCTCCGGCTGGCGGTACGTGACCGCGCGACGACGGACCGCTTCGCCCACGCGCTGACGGCGGCCGGGGTGGAGTGAGGCCGCCGCCGCCTCAGTGGTGGCGACGCATCAGCTCTTGCGGCGCCGGGCCAGCATCAGCAGGCCGCCCAGGCCGACGAGAAGGGCCGCGCCGCCCGCGATGTACGGCGTGGCCGAGCTGCTGCCGGTCGCGGCGAGGTCACCGGAGGCCGCTTCGGTCTGGTCCGTCTTTCCTTCCGTCTTCTCCGTCTCTTCGCTCCGCGCGTTTCCGGCCTCGGCCGCCTTCAGCCCCGCCGCGGCCTTCTCCGGCTGTGCCGCCGTGCCGGTCCCTGCCGTCTCTCCGTTCCCTGCAGTTCCTCCAGTGCCCTCGGTTCCGCTGGTCTTGCCGGACTCTCCGCTGTTGTGCCCGTCCTTGTGGTCGGTGCCGTTCTCTCCCTTGGAGCCGCTCTCCGCGCCGTTCTCCTTCTGTCCGTGCGGGGTCCGGCACTTCGCCTCGGCGAGCGTGATCTTGCCGGCCACATCGGCGACATTGAGGGCGAGCGGCTTGACCGAGACGCTCAGGATCAGCGCGCTGGCAGCCGATGTCCGCGACGTCGTATGCGTCTTGGACAGGTCCAGCCGCACCTTGCCGACCTCCGGCACCTCAACCGTGGTCGTACCGGCCGCCGTGAGCTTCACCTTCTTGCCGAGCAGCTTCACCCAACCGAGCACATTGGCCTCGGCCTTGGGCTGCTCACCGGCCGGGCAGAATGCCTGGGACGTCACCTTCTCAAGCTCGACGACCGGGTGCAGCGGCTTGCCGGGCACATAGACCTTGGCGTGGGCCAGACGGACATGGGCCGCGGCCTTGTGCTCGTGAGCCTTGGCCTTCGCGCTGGCGACATCTGCGCGCAGCACGGGGAACGGCTTGCCGTGGCCGACCCCGTCCAGCTTGGCGGTGAGCGTGGTCTTCTCCTCGCTCCCTCCGCTCTTGCCGGGCGCCTTCACCTCGTTGACAGCGACGGCGAACGGCACCTCGGTCTTGTCGAGCAGCCCGATGTTCAGGTTGGTACGGAGCACGCTCGCGCTGGCCTCCCCTTGGTCACCGGCCCCGGTGGCGTGCGCCGGAACAGCGACCACGCCCACCAGGGCAGTGGCTGCGAGCATGCTGAAGACAGACTTGTTCACGTTGTGGAACCCCCACAGATGGCTTGGTGTCACCGGCACGGGCCAATGGCGGGGGACATCGCTCGCCCGGTGACTGAGACCACGCCATCGTTCACTCACGGAGGGTGAACCCGCCACCAACGTCCTATCAGTTCACCCATACGGGGTGTTTGCGCATGGGTGATCGAATCCGGTGCCCCTACTGCATAACGCGTCCCCGCAGAACCACGCGCCGCGGTCCCGCCAGCACCCGGACGTCCGCCCGTGGATCGGACTCATAGACCACCAGATCCGCTGAAGCCCCCTCCTCCAGGCCGGGGCGGCCAAGCCAGCCCCGTGCTCCCCAGGTGGTCGCGGAGAGGGCGTCCAGCGCCGGGATACCGGCCTTCACCAGCTCAGCAACCTCCGCCGCGACCAGGCCGTGCGCGAGCGAGCCCCCCGCGTCCGTACCGACGAAGACCGGGATCCCCGCGTCGTAGGCCGAGCGCACCGTGTCGTAGCGCCGCTTATGGAGTCGCCGCATATGGGCGGACCAGCGGGGGAACCGCACCTCACCGCCGTCCGCGAGCCGGGGGAAGGTGGCGATGTTGACCAGCGTGGGCACGATCGCGACACCACGCTCCGCGAAGAGCGGAATGGTCTCCTCGGTCAGCCCGGTGGCGTGCTCAACGCAGTCGATGCCCGCTTCGACCAGATCGCGCAGTGAGTCCTCGGCGAAGCAGTGGGCGGTGACCCGCGCGCCCTCCTCATGGGCGGCCGCGATGGCGGCCTCGACCGCGTCACGCGGCCAGCAGGGGCTCAGATCGCCGGCCTCGCGGTCGATCCAGTCACCGACGAGCTTGACCCAGCCGTCGCCCCGCCGGGCCTCCTGGCGGACGTACGCCACCAGGTCCGCCGGTTCGATCTCATGCGCGTAGTTCCGGATGTAACGCCTGGTACGGGCGATATGCCGGCCCGCCCGGATGATGCGCGGCAGATCCTCGCGGTCATCGATCCAGCGGGTGTCGGCGGCCGAACCGGCGTCCCGGATGAGCAGCGTGCCGGCCTCCCGGTCGGTCAGGGCCTGCTTCTCGCTGGTCGCCTCATCGACCGCGCCATGGGCGTCGAGCCCCACATGGCAGTGCGCGTCCACCAGGCCGGGCAGCGTCCAGCCCGCCAGCGTGGACACCTCACGGGCGCCACGGGGCCGGTCAAAGGTGATCCGGCCGGCTACGACCCACAGCTCGTCCCGTACGTCCTCAGGCCCGACCAGGACCCGGCCCTTGATGTGCAGCACCGCGCTCTCACTCATAAACGCACTGTACGAGGCCGCCCGACTCACATGGACGGCACTCCGGGGTACCTTCTCCCGGAAGACTGCTCAAGTGAAATCTGCGGAACCTGCGAAAACAGCTGCCAACGGCTCAGCCACCGAATAGGATACGTGCAAGGCAGGTCATTTAGCGTAGGCGCCCGTATTCTTATGCCCGCTTTGCGGCGGCTCAAACGCTAAATTTTCGCTAAACAGAACCACCGTAATTCGGACAAGTCTCGCCGCTGTTACGCACATGTGACACACTCCACAGGACGCCCGATTCATACCGGCGTTTCCTGACATGACCTCCGGTTTTACCGCTCCGGTGCGCGCAGGCGCGCCCCCGCGCGATAACACAGATCTGCCTTCTTCGTAACCCCTTCCAACGATGCAATTTCAGATTCTCCTGGGTAAATTCAATCCGCATGACCCCCGCACAAGCAGACCATGCACGTGCCCATAGCGAATTCCTCGAAATACCGGAGGGGCTGAAGCTCGACACGCCACGAGTTGAGGACGGAGCCGCGATCTGGCGGATCGCCCGTGACTCGCAGGCACTCGACCTCAACTCCTCGTACAGCTATCTCCTGTGGTGTCGCGACTTCGCCGCCACCTCGGTTGTGGCTCGCGACGGGAACGGCGATCCGGTCGGCTTCATCACCGGCTACACCCGCCCGCAGCACCCGCGGACCCTGCTCATCTGGCAGGTCGCGGTGGACCACTCGCAGCGTGGCCGCGGACTGGCCGGAGCGATGCTGGACGGGCTGACCTCGCGGGTCGCCCTGGACCTGGGCATAGACCGCATCGAGACCACCGTCACACCTGACAACGCCCCCTCCAACCGGCTGTTCACGTCCTACGCCGAGCGGCATGGCGCCGCGGTGGAGCGCGAGGTGCTGTTCGACGGCGAGGCGTTCCCCGGCGGCGGCCACCAGCCCGAAGTGCTGTACCGGATCGGGCCGATTCCGGCCCTGGCCGACGCACTGCGCTGAGCCGCTCCGACCCCCAAGACTTCTTCCCCCCAAGACTCACCTCCCAGGAGCTTCCTGTGACCATCACCCAGCCCGACCTGAGCGTCTTCGAGACCCTGGAGTCGGAGGTGCGTGGCTACTGCCGTGGCTGGCCCACGATCTTCGACCGCGCCCAGGGCAGCTATATGTACGACGAGGACGGTCACACCTACCTCGACTTCTTCGCCGGCGCCGGATCACTCAACTACGGCCACAACAACCCGGTCCTCAAACGCGCCCTGATCGACTACCTGGAGCGCGACGGCGTCACCCACGGCCTGGACATGTCGACCGTCGCCAAGCGCGGCTTCCTGGAGACCTTCCAGAACATCGTGCTGCGCCCCCGGGACCTGCCCTACAAGGTCATGTTCCCGGGCCCGACGGGCACCAACGCCGTCGAGGCCGCGCTGAAGCTGGCCCGTAAGGTCAAGGGCCGTGAGGCGATCGTCTCCTTCACCAACGCCTTCCACGGCATGTCCCTGGGCTCACTCGCGGTAACCGGTAACGCCTTCAAGCGCGCGGGCGCCGGCATCCCCCTGGTGCATGGCACGCCCATGCCCTTCGACGACTACCTGGATGGCCGGACCCAGGACTTCATCTGGTTCGAGCGGCTGCTGGAGGACTCCGGCTCCGGCCTCAACAAGCCCGCCGCCGTCATCGTCGAGACGGTGCAGGGCGAGGGCGGCATCAACGTCGCCCGGGCCGAGTGGCTGCGCGCCCTGGCCGACCTGTGCGAGCGGCACGACATGCTGCTGATCGTTGATGACATCCAGATGGGCTGCGGCCGCACGGGCGCCTTCTTCTCCTTCGAGGAAGCCGGTATCACCCCCGACATCGTGACCGTGTCCAAGTCCATCAGCGGCTACGGCCTGCCGATGTCGCTGACCATGTTCAAGCCCGAGCTGGACATCTGGGAGCCCGGCGAGCACAACGGCACCTTCCGCGGCAACAACCCCGCCTTCGTCACGGCCACCGCCGCCCTGGAGACCTACTGGGCCGACGGCCAGATGGAGAAGCAGACCCTCGCCCGCGGCGAGCAGGTCGAGGCCACCCTCCGGGGCATCGCCGAGGAGCACCCCGAGGCCGTGGTCGAGTACCGGGGCCGTGGCCTGGTCTGGGGCCTGGAGCTGCGGGACAAGCCGCTCGCCGGGAAGGTCGCCAAGCGCGCCTTCGAGCTGGGGCTGCTCATCGAGACCTCCGGTCCGGAGGGCGAGGTCGTCAAGCTGCTGCCCGCCCTGACCATCACCCCCGAGGAGCTGGACGAGGGTCTGCGCGTCCTGGCCCGAGCGGTCCGCGAAACCGTCTGAAGCCACCCCTGACGGCCCGCTCCGGTCTCCGGAGCGGGCCGCCCCCTTTAATCGCAAGAACAGAAAGGCACCACGCACTGTGATCGTCCGATCCCTTCAGGAAATCGAGGACACCGACCGCGACATCAAGTCGGCCTCCGGCACCTGGCGCAGCAAGCGCCTCATCCTGGCGAAAGAACGTGTCGGGTTCTCGCTCCACGAGACCGTGCTCTACGCGGGTACCGAGACATCGATGTGGTACGCCAACCACGTCGAGGCCGTACTCTGCGTAGAAGGTGAGGCCGAGCTCACAAACGATGAGACCGGTGAGAAGCACTGGATCACCCCGGGCACGATGTACCTGCTCGACGGGCATGAGAAGCACACACTGCGCCCGAAGACCGACTTCCGGGTCGTGTGCGTGTTCAACCCGCCGGTGACAGGCCGGGAGGACCACGACGAGAACGGTGTCTACCCGCTGCTCACCGAGGACGACGCCAGCTGACAACGCCAGCTGAGCTGACCTGAGAGCCTCCCACTGAGAGAGACAGGGCCGTACGAGAGGAGAGGAAGGCAACCCCATGACCACCGCACCCGAGCGCACCGCCGACCTGTACCCGACCAGAGGAGCAGCCGAGGTGGCTACTCCGCGGAGGGATCCGGTGGTGTGGTCCGAACCGGGTACGCCGGGGCCGATCACGGCCTCGGACCTGGGGGACTACGAGCGGGACGGGTTTCTCGCGATCGACCAGCTGATCACCCCGGACGAGGTGACGGTCTACCGCGCGGAACTGGAAAGGCTCATCTCGGACCCGGGCATCCGTGCCGACGAGCGCTCGATCATCGAGCCGAAGTCGCAGGACGTCCGGTCCGTGTTCGAGGTGCACAAAATCAGCGAGGTCTTCGCCAACCTGGTGCGAGACCCACGTGTAGTGGGCCGGGCACGGCAGATCCTGGGCTCGGACGTCTATGTCCACCAGTCCCGGATCAACGTCAAGCCGGGCTTCGGGGCCAGCGGCTTCTACTGGCACTCGGACTTCGAGACCTGGCATGCGGAGGACGGTCTGCCGAATATGCGGACCGTGTCGGTCTCGATCGCACTCACGGAGAACTACGACACCAACGGCGGGCTGATGATTATGCCGGGGTCGCACAAGACCTTCCTCGGCTGCGCTGGCGCCACGCCGAGGGACAACTACAAGAAGTCACTGCAGATGCAGGACGCGGGCACCCCGTCCGATGAGGCGCTGACCGGCTTCGCCGACCAGCACGGCATCAAGCTCTTCACGGGCAAGGCCGGATCAGCGACCTGGTTCGACTGCAACTGCATGCACGGCTCGGGCGACAACATCACGCCCTACCCGCGGAGCAATGTCTTCATCGTGTTCAACAGCGTGGAGAACCCCGCGGTTGAGCCGTTCGCGGCGCCCATCCGGCGCCCGGAGTTCATCGGTGCGCGCGATTTCACACCGGTGAGGTAGCTGGCAACTAACCGAGAACAGTGAGTGAACTGGGCGTCATCCCGTGCACGGGGTGACGCCCAGTTCTTGTTCTGCCCTGGTACCGGTGGGAAGTTGTCCCGGCCAACTGTCAACGTGAGGTGAGCCGTGTCACGGATGGAACTTCAGTACGAAGACAGCTCTGCCGACCCCACTGTGGTGCCCCGGCAGTGGACAGGACTTCTCGGCGGTGTGCTCCTGGCGATTCTGCTGCGCCTGACGCTTCCTGACTCCCTGTCCGCGGACGGCAAGACCGTCGCCGCCATCGCTGGGCTGATGGCCGTGTGGTGGATGACCGAGGCGCTGCCGCTGCCGGTCACCGCCCTGGCCCCGCTGGTGCTGTTCCCGGTACTGGGGGTGGCCCCGATCGGTGAGGTCGCCGCGCCCTATGCGAACGAGATCATCTTCTTGTTCATGGGCGGCTTCATCATCGCCCTGGCGATGATGCGCTGGCATCTGCACACCCGCTTCGCGCTGGCCACCGTGCAGCTGGTGGGCACCAGCCCGGTGCGGATGATCGGCGGTTTCATGCTCGCCACCGCGCTGCTGAGCATGTGGATCAGCAATACGGCCACCGCGGTGATGATGCTGCCGATCGGCGTCGCGGTGCTCGGCCTGGTCGCCCAGCTGCGCGACGGGCACCGGGACCCCAACTTCGCCACCGCGCTGATGCTCGGTATCGCCTACGCGGCGTCCATCGGCTCACTGGGCACCATCATCGGCACCCCGCCCAACGCGTTCCTGCAGAGCCATCTGAAGAGCGAATACGGCATCGACATCAGCTTCGCCCAGTGGATGCTCTTCGGCGTGCCGCTCGCCGCGGTCTTCCTCGTCATCGCCTGGGCTGTGCTGACGCAGTTGGTCTTCAAACCGAAGATCACGCATATACCCGGCGGACAGGAGCTGATTCAGGAACGCAGGCGAGAGCTGGGCGCGATCAGCCGGGGTGAGTGGACGGTCCTCGCGGTGTTCCTGGGGGCGGCGCTGCTCTGGGTGCTCGTCGGGGTGCTGAAGCCCCATGTCACCTGGGTGGCTGAGCATGTCTCCGACGCGGGGGTCGCCATGCTGGCCGCCATGCTGCTGTTTCTCCTCCCGGTCGAACGGCACGGCCGAAGGCGGGTGCTGGTCTGGGAGGACACCAGGGAGCTGCCCTGGGGGATCCTGCTGCTGTTCGGCGGGGGACTCAGCCTGTCCGGACAGTTCGGCGCGGAACAGAGCGGGCTGGGCCCGTGGATCGGTGAGCGGGTCGCCTCGCTGGACACCATCCCGACGCTGCTTCTGGTGGTCGTCATCGCCGGGATGGTCCTGCTGCTGACCGAGCTGACCAGCAACACCGCGACGACCGCCATCTTCGTACCCATCATGGCCGTGGTCGGCCAGGGCCTGGGACACAGTCCGCTGCTGCTGGCGCTGCCGGTCGCGCTGGCCGCCACCTGTGCGTTCATGCTGCTGGTGGCGACCCCGCCGAACGCCGTGGTCTTCAGCTCCCGCGAGATCACCATCGGCCAGATGATCCGTGGCGGCATCGGCCTGAACCTGATCGCCATCATCCTGGTCACCACAGCGCTCTACACGACAGGCAGCTGGATATTCACCACCCACCTATGACTGTTGTGGGCACTCCCAGCCCCGCGAGGGCGTGGGCCCACCCTGCTACGCAACCACCCACCCGCACCAGCCACGACGCTCCGGCTAACCCCGTAACGGAGCTCGCGACGCCTGGTGGGCACAACACCCGGCCACCGGCCCGCACCGGCAAACCCCGGGGCCCCGGGGCGAAGCCCCGGTTACGGGAAGGGGCGGGATACGGGGACACCCACCCACAGCACCCCCGCAGCCGGGCGAAGCCCCGCCACGCGGCGGAGCCGCATACCGGCACAGCCGGGAAGGGGCGGGAATTGGGGAACCCCCGCCCCGCTGACGTCAGGCCTGCACAGCCGATCCCAGCGCAGTCAGCAGCCGCTCCACATCCCCCACCGTGTTGTAGAGATGGAACGCGGCACGAAGGTTCCCGGCCCGTACGGAGACCTTCACACCCGTCCGAGCCAGCGGCCCGGCGGCCGCGCCCAGACCGGGCACCGCCACGATCACCGAGTCGCCGGGCACCGGCTCCAGGCCGAGCGCGGCCGCTCCCGTACGGAAGCGCTCGGCGAGCAGACGATTATGGGCGCCGATCGCTTCCTGGCCCAGCTCCTCGACCAGGGCGAGAGAAGCCGCCGCGCCCAGATACGGCAGAAAGGCCGGGGCCTCGTCAAAGCGCCGGGCAGAACCAGCCAGCTCGGCAACGGGCCCGTAGCAGCTCTCCCAGGGACGCTCGCCCGCGACCCAGCCCGCGTACAGCGGCAGCAGATCGCCACCGTCCGCCGGGACGGTGAGGAAGGAGGCGCCACGCGGGCACATCAGCCACTTGTACGCGCCGCACACCGTGTAGTCGAAGGCGCCGTGGTCAAGCGGCAGCCAGCCGGTGGCCTGGGTGGTGTCGACCAGAGTACGGGCGCCATGCACCCGTGCCGCGGCGCTGACCGCGGCGAGATCGGCGATCCGGCCGTCGGCCGACTGCACCGCGCTGACCGCGACCAGCCGGGTGCCAGGGCGCACCGCGTTCGGCAGCTCGGCCAGCGGCGCCGAGCGCAGCTTGAGGTCGGCGCGCATCACGAAGGGGTTGACCAGGGAGCTGAAGTCTCCTTCGGCCACCAGCACTTCCGCACCGGCGGGCAGTGATCCGGCGATCAGCCCGGCGTGCGCGGCGACGCTGGCACCCGTCGCCACCCGGTTCGCGGGAACGCCCGCCAGCCGGGCGAAGGTGGCCCGGGCCTCCTCGGTCCGCTCGAAGTAGCGGACCATATCGATCCGTCCACTGGCCATCTCCTCGACCGCGTCCCGCAGTACGGCGGTGGTGCGGGCCGGAAGCAGGCCATGAGACGCGGTATTGAGGTACGTCAGCTGCGGCGCGAACTCGGCGCCTCCCAAACTCTCCATGGGATCACTGTCCGGGCCGTTTTCCGGCCTGTCCATTGCCGATGTTGTTCGGGAGACGCCAAGCCGCCCTTATACGCCCCGGTCACCTCTCGCCGGTCAGGCGCCGATCTTTCCGCCGTCGGTACGGCGAATGGCCACCGTGGCCGAGCGCGGACGGCCCTCGGGGTCGAAGTCCGGCCAGTTGCTCACCGCCCGGGGGTCGGCCGGGGTGGGCTTGCCCCAGGCCGCGCTGGCCTCACCGGGGTGCTGAACGTTGACGAACATCGTCCGCTGGTCAGGTGTGATGGCCATGCCGGTGATCTCGGCGCCGCGCGGGCCGACGAGGAAGCGGCGGATCTCACCGGTCCTGGGGTCAGCCGTCAGCATCGCGTTGTTGCCGATGTTGTCGTAGCCCTTCTCCGGCACATTCTGCGAGGAGTTGGAGATGTCGGTCTGGATCCACAGCCGGCCGTCGGCGTCGAACGACAGGCCGTCGGGCGAGCCGAGGATATTGGTCTCGTCCAGCTCGACGGCATCGTCGTAGGCCGGGTCACCGGCGAGCAGGAAGATGTCCCAGTTGAAGGTGGTGGCGGTGTTGTCCCCGTGCTTCTCCCGCCAGCGGATGATGTGCCCGTACGGGTTGGGGGTGCGCGGGTTGCCCTTGCCCTCCCAGCCCTGGCCGTTGGTGAGGGTGGCGTAGACATCCTTGTTCTTGGGGTTGACCGCTATCCACTCGGGGCGGTCCATGCGCGTAGCACCGACCGCGTCGGCGGCCTCGCGGGTGCGGATCAGCACATCGGCCTGGTCCTGCCAGCCGTTCTCGGCGGTCAGTGGTCCCTCGCCGAAGACGAGCGGCAGCCAGGTGCCGCTGCCGTCGTCGTCGAAGCGGGCGACATGGAGCGTGCCGTGGTCGAGCGGGCTCTGGCCCATGGCACGCCGCATCCGCCAGGAGCCCTTGCCGACGAACTTGTAGATGTAGTCCCCGTCCTGGTCATCCCCGGTGTAGGCGACGACCCGGCCGCGCGACTCGGTGGCGGCACAGCCCTCGTGCTTGATCCGGCCCAGCGCGGTGCGCTTGACCGGCTTCGCCCGGGGGTTCATCGGGTCGATCTCCACTATCCAGCCGAAGCGGTTGAGCTCCTTGCCGTTGACCGCCACATCGAAACGCGGGTCGGCCAGGTGCCAGCGGTAGCCGAAGCCCGAGTTGGAGACCCCGTAGCGCTTCTGCGACTCCGTCGGCTCCCAGGTCTTGTCCTCGGTGCCGAAGTATCCGTTCCAGTTCTCCTCGCAGGTGAGGTAGGTGCCCCAGGGGGTAACACCGTTCGAGCAGTTGTTGAGCGTGCCCATGGGCTCATTGTCCGACCGCAGCTCGGGATGGTTGACCGAGACCGGACCGGAGAAGGCGACCGGTGTGGTGCCGGTGACCTTGCGGGCACGGCGGGACTCGGAGACCTCCCAGACACCCGCACGGTTCCGGGCGATCTCGACGGCGCTGACGCCATGCGCGGCCAGTGCCTTGTCGACCTTTTGCCGGGTCATCTCATCGGGGCCGTCGGGGAACAGCAGCTGCTGGTCGATGTACTCGTGGTTGAGCACGAGCATGCCCCGCTCGTTGCCCTTCCTCCCGTAGCCGAGCGGGAAGAAATGCATCCCGTCGTGGTTCATGCCGACCTGCTCGGCCTGCTCGGCGGCGGTGTTGGAGGCGTCCTTCTTCCACGCGGGACCGCTGGGCCGGATGGGCGTGCCCCAGGGGATCAGTACCTGGGTCTCATAGCCTTCCGGGACGGTGAGCTCATCCCTGTCATGGGTGCCGACCGGCGCGAAGCCGAGCAGCCCTCTGCCGCCCTTGCCACCCTTGTCGCTCTTGGCTGAATCAGTGCCCTCCCCACCGGCCTCCGCCGCCGTGGCACCGTGGGTGCCCGTCGCGGTACCGAGGACGAGAAAGCCCGCAGCCGCCGCGGTCCCACCGCGCAGGGCGGCGCGGCGGGACATCCGTGAGGCGACCACATCCGTGAACAGCCGGTTGCCGGAGGGGTTGGAGCTCACCTCATCAGGGTCGATCTCGGGGAACACGGGGCGGTCAGCAGACATCTTCCGTCCTCACTGGTTCAAATGTTCCGGCGCGCGATGGCCGCCGGGAAGGGGTGACGAGGATCGGATATTAGGACCGTAGTTTGACTGTGCGACACCCCTGAGGTGAACACGAGGCATCCCCAACCCCACGTATGGACGAGTTTCAGCCTTCCCGCTGACCGCTCACCCGCAGGTGAACAGCCACACTCGTTCGATATGCTGAACACCGTCCCCATAGGTGAATCCCCGCCGGGGACTCCATGGCTGTTCACACATCGAAGGGATCACGGACGATGCCAGCTGCCGAGCCGGGCGGAGCGCAGGTCAAATCGGCGGTGCGAACGGTGGAGTTGCTGGAGTACTTCGCCGAACGGCCCGGTATGCACTCCCTGGCGGCCGTCCAGGAGGCCGTCGGATACCCAAAGTCCAGCCTCTATATGCTGCTGCGCACGCTGGCGGAGCTGGGCTGGGTCGAGACGGACTCCACCGGGACCCGCTACGGCATCGGCGTCCGGGCGCTGCTCGTCGGCACCTCCTATATCGACGGCGACGAGGTCGTGACCGCGGCCCGGCCAACGCTGGACCGACTCTCCGAGAACACCACCGAGACCATTCACCTGGCCCGTCTCGACGGCACGGACGTCGTCTATCTCGCCACCCGCCAGTCGCAGCACTATCTGCGCCCGTCTCCCCGCGTCGGGCGGCGGCTGCCCGCCCACTCCACCTCGCTGGGCAAGGCCCTGCTGGCCACCTACAGCGATGAGCGGGTCCGCGAGCTGCTGCCGCAGGCACTGCCGCAGGTCACCGAGCACACCACCACCGACCGGGAGAGGCTGATCGAGGAGCTGGCCCTGGTGCGGGAGCAGGGCTACGCGGTGGACCGCGAGGAGAACACCCTGGGCCTGTGCTGCTTCGGTGTCGCCATCCCTTACCGCGCCCCGGCCCGGGACGCGATCAGCTGCTCGGTACCGGTGGCCCGGCTGACCCCCGCCCACAAGCGCAAGATCGTGGACGCGCTCTTCGAGGCCCGCGACCGGCTGACGCTCGCCACCCGGCGCCTGTGAACCGAAGGCCCCGGCGGCTCAGCTACCGCTTGAGCGGTGGCACCTCGCACTGGTCCGAGAAGCCCTGCCCGACCAGGCCGAGCGCGGAGTTGGTCCGCGAGCGCTGGTTCTCCACCGCGACCATCACGGTCAGCTCAATGAACGCCTTTTCTCCCAACCGGCCGATGAGCCGCTCGGTCATCGCGTCGGTAACGGTCGGCTCGGTCTCGGTCATCGCTTCGGCGTACTCCATCACCTCAAGCTCCAGCTCACTGAAGAGTTCCCGGTGTTCCCGCCAGACGGGCACGTGCTGAATCTTCTCCATCGGCAGCCCGTGCCGAGCGGCCTCCCAGTGCCCGAAGTCCATGCACCACGAGCAGCCGATCCGGGCGGCCGACACCATAACGGCGAGCAGCTTCAAGCCGGGGTCCAGCTCCTTCCACCTGGCGATGCTCAGCTCATAGCGGGCACCGCCCAGCAGCACCCTGGGGTGGTGCCCCAGCGCCGCGAGGGGGTCGAGAGCCTTGCCGTACCTGCGCCGCGAGTACCACTGGGTGAGCCGTACGACAAGAGAACGCGGTGGGTCGAGTGAGATACGGGCCATGATCTGTCTCCTTCGCAAAGGTCCTGACATCCCTACGACGGAGCGCACCCCCATGGATGTGACATCAGGGAACGGACAGCGCGGATCCGCGTTGGCTGTGGGTCAGGCCCAGCAGGTCAGGCCAGCAGCTCCTCCAGGGGGTTGATCGCGAAGTAGATGACGAAGACTGCCGCCGCACCCCACAGCAGCCAGTGCACCTCGCGGGCCCTGCCCAGCGCTGTCCTGACGACCACGTAGGCGATGAACCCCGCGCCGATGCCATTGGTGATGGAGAACGTGAAGGGCATCAGGGCAAGCGTCAGGAAGGCCGGGATGGCGATCCCTGGGTCCGTCCAGTCGATGTGCCGGACCTGGGTCATCAGCAGATAGCCCACCGCGACCAGGGCGGGAGCGGCGGCCTGGCCCGGGACGACCGCCGCGAGAGGGGCGAAGAAGAGAGCCAGGATGAAGAGGGCGCCGGTGATCAGGTTGGCGAAGCCGGTGCGGGCGCCCTCGCCGACGCCCGCCGCGGACTCGATGTAGGAGGTGTTGGAGGAGCCGGACGCGGCCCCGCCCGCGACCGTGGCGAGGCCGTCGACGAACAGCAGCCGGCCGAGGTTCGGGACGCGGCCTTGCTCATCGAGCAGCCCGGCCTCGTTGGTGACGGCGACCGCCGTGCCCATGGTGTCGAAGAAGTCGGTCAGAAAGAGGGTGAAGACGAGCAGCAGCGCGGTGATGAGGCTGACCTTGCCGAAGGCACCGAAGACGCTGAAGGCGCCGATCAGCCCGAAGTCCGGAGCGGCGACCACCTCACTGGGCAGCGCCGGGACGGTCAGGCCCCAGTCCAGATCATCGATGTCGGCGATCTGATTGATGGCGATGGCCAGCACGGTCATCGCCACGATGCTCAGCAGAATCGCGCCCTTCACTCTGCGGGCGAGCAGTGAGAGCGCCAGCAGCACCCCGAGGCAGAAGACCAGCACCGGCCAGCCGGCCAGCTCCCCGGCGGCGCCGAGCCGCACCGGGACTGTCGTTCCCGCCACGTCGGGGATACGGGTGACGAAGCCCGCGTTGACCATGCCGATGAAGGCGATGAACATCCCGATGCCGACGCTGATGGCCTGCTTCAGCTGCATCGGGATCGCGTTCATCACGGCTTCCCGTAGCCCGGTCACGGCCAGCAGGCAGATGATGATGCCCTCCAGGACAACGAGCCCCATGGCGTCGGGCCAGCTCATCAGCGGAGCGACCTGGTAGGCCACCATCGTGTTGAGCCCGAGCCCGGCGGCGAGCGCCAGCGGCAGATTGGCCGTCAAGCCCATCAGCGCGGTCATCACGGCGGCCACCAGCGCCGTGACGGTGACCACCTGCGGGTAGGACAGCTGGGCGCCGTTCACATCCCTGGCACCGCTGAGGATGATCGGGTTCAGCACCAGGATGTAGGCCATGGTGAAGAAGGTGGCGATCCCGCCCCGTGTCTCCCGGCCGAAGGTGGAGCCGCGCTCGGAAACCCGGAAGTACCGGTCGACGCGCTGGTAGACGGCAGCGGATGACGGCATGGTGCTCCTTGGCTGCTGGCAGGCATGTCGCTGACAGATCAGGGGATTCTGTCGGTTCGGAGGGCCATTCAGGTTTCGGCCATGTGTCGCATGGACCGCGGCACACCAGCCACCCGATCCCCCGTTTGCCATATTTCACCCAAAAGGGAAATATACCGCTCTGAGCTGGTGTGATGCCGTGAATACGTCGTGACACGCCGCACGTTCGGGGCATTACTGATGGCTTATCAAATGGCGCGGACACCGGCGTGCCGGTTGGCTCAGCTTGGAAGCGTGGATTCTCTCCCAGCTCAGCGGCGTTCCCAGCGTCGTGTCCACGTTCCGGGAGGAGTGAAGTGCATGCGCCCCGTCAGCGTTCTCACCGGCGCCGCCCTGTCCATAGCCGCCCTCGGCCTGTCCACGCCCGCTTCCTTCGCTCAGTCCGATATCAGCGGCGCGAGCGTCTCTCTCTCACCACCGACCGCCAGACCGGGCATGATGGTGGAGGTCCGGGTGGACTGCTCCGCCTTTGCCAGCCCCAGTCCCACGGGCGTGAGCTCCCCCGGTTTCAAGGAAGGCCAGATCCGGCTGAAGCCAACTGGCCAGGAGGGGCGCTTCTGGGGTGAGGCCACCGCCGTGAACCGACCCGGCACCTACCAGGTCAGCGGCGCCTGCACCAAGGACACCGACGGCTCCTCCCGGTTCTCCGGCACGCTCACCGTCAGCGCCGGTGGCCCGTCCCCGGCCCCCAGCACTCCCACCGGCCCGATGCGGACCGGAATCGGCGGCTCAAGCTCCAACGGCACCCCCGTCCCGTATGTGGCGGGCGCCGTCGCACTCGCTGTGGCAACCGCGGGCGGCACCTGGTTCCTGCGCCGCCGCAACGAGAACCGGTCCTGATCCGGCCACCCTGCCAGGAACCCGTCCAGCCGGAGTCCTGAGCGGCCCGGCCAGACGGAGTGTCTCCCACCGAGGTCCCCAGCCGGAGGGGTTCGATGGACCGAGATCACCGCCGTCGCGAGACCATAGCCGCGACCGTCACCGCGATAGGGCTGTGCGCGGGAGTGTGGCTGATAGACCACACCCCCGAGGGACAGGCACCGCCCCAGCCGTCCCCGGCCGAGGCCGCGCCCTCCGATTTGGAGGAGCCGACCGCCGACCCGAGCATCTCCCCGCTGGCGCCGTCCCACCCCCTCCGGGTGCGTATCCCGGCCATCAGCGTCGATGCCCCGGTGATGGAACTCGAACTGGAGCAGGACGGCAGCCTCCAGACTCCGCCGGAGGACAACGCCAACCTCACCGGCTGGTACCGGCACGGGACCGCGCCCGGCGCCATCGGCACAGCGATAGTCGCCGGACATGTCGACCACGCCACCGGACCCAGCGTCTTCTACAATCTCGGGGCGCTCAGGAAGGGCCATACCGTCCAGGTGGACCGCCAGGATGGCAGTACGGCCGTCTTCACCATTCACGCCATTGAGGTCTACAGCCGCAAGGACTTCCCCAACAAGCGGGTCTACGGCCGCTCGGACCGCGCCGAGCTCCGTCTGATCACCTGCGGTGGCGGATACTCCGAGTCCGATGGCTATCTGGGCAATGTCGTGGTCTACGCGCATCTGACCAAGGTCACGTCAACTTCTCGACTGTGACCGACCGAGCTTGTTGACTCGACCGGCCACACCGATTCGCGCTCCCCGTTCACGGCTGGCTGCCTCCGCGGCCGAAGGATGCGGTCCTTCCCGGCGTAAACGCCCGCGGTTGCCCGGAAGAACAGGCTGAAGCGGTACGTCCAGCGGTGCGTTGTTCCGCCAGCGGAATGGGACGGGCCGAACAGCCAGGCCCGCTGACCCGCTTGAGTCAGCGAGTCCGCGGCAGGGCATGATGGTCCGGAAAGCCGATCATCACGGGGAGGATCCGCCATGGGCATCATCAGCTGGCTCGTACTCGGGCTGCTGGCCGGAATCATCGCCAAAGTCCTGCTGCCGGGCCGGGACCCGGGCGGACTCGTCGGCACCACGGTGATCGGCATCGCGGGGGCCTTCCTCGGTGGCTGGCTATCGGCCACGTTCCTGGACAAGCCGGTCAACCAGGACTTCTACGAGCCGACGATGTGGATCTCCGCAATCGCCGGCGCACTTGTCCTGCTGGTGGGGTACCGGGTGCTGTTCGGCAGTTCCCGCCGGTAGTTCCCGCTGGTACGAGCAGAGACCGACCGGGAGAGGACGTTCCGAGGAACCGCGTGGCCAGACCAGTCGTTAGCCGGGGCATGACCGCAATGACTCCTGGATCGAACATCCCCCTTCCCGCCGCCCGCGTGGCGGTGGACGTCTCCGCTCCGGTGCGGCTGGATGTGTCGGGGCTGCTGATCGGTGCCGATGGCAAGGTGCGCTCCGACCATGACTTCGTGTTCTACAACCAGCCGACCGCCCCGGGAGTAACCCACAGCAACGGCGCCGCCGCTGACACCATCACCGTGGACACCGCGGCCATCCCCGGTGACATCGACAAGGTGGTCGTCACGGCGAGTCTGGACGCTCCGGGAGCGACCTTCGCGGGAACCGAGCCGACCGGGACGGTGCGGGACGCCGACGGAGGCGCGGTGATCGCCACCTTCACCCCGCCTCAGCTGGGCCCGGAGACCGCACTTGTGGTGGTCGAGGTGTACCGGCGCGGCGGCGCCTGGAAGGTACGGGCGGTCGGCCAGGGATACGCCAATGGACTGGCCGGGATCGCCACGGACTTCGGGGTCACGGTGGAGGATCCCGCACCGGCCCCCGCCACTCCCGCCGCTCCCCCGATGCCCGCCGCCGCCCCCACGCTGGGCGCGGGGAAGGTCAACCTGGACAAGGGCCGGGTCAGCCTCCAGAAGCAGCAGACCGTATCCCTGGTCAAGAACAACCAGCCGTTCCAGGCATCACTCAGGATGGGCCTGGGCTGGGAGCCCGCCTATCAGGGCAAGAACATCGATCTGGACGCCTCCGTCATCGCGTACGACGCCAACCGCAAGAAAATCGACGCCTGTTACTTCGGCAAGCTGGCCATCCTGAACGGCGCGATCCAGCACTCCGGCGACAATCTCACCGGTGAGGGCTCGGGCGACGACGAGACCATCACGGTCCATCTGGCGGGCCTGCCCCCGGAGGTGACCGGGCTGGTCTTCGCGGTCAACTCGTTCTCCGGGCAGAAGTTCAGCGAGGTCGCCAAGGCGTACTGCAGGCTGCTGGACGGCACGACCGGCGAGGAGCTGGTCCGCTATGACCTCACCGGGGCGGAGCCCCGTACCGCGGTGCTGATGTGCAAGTTCGTGCGCCAGTTCTCCGGTGAGTGGGAGATGACCGCACTGGGTGACTTTCTCGACGCACGGACGGTCCGCGGCATGGTCAAGCCGGGCGGCCGGGCTCTGTAGCAGCCCCTGGTCAGGGACAGCGGCGTGGCTGCCGCTGCCACGGCCCGGTGATCGCAACCATGATTCCCGGCTCCTGGATATTGGCGTACAGCGTCGCCCCGTCGGGCGAGAAGCAGACGCCGGTGAACTCCTGGTAGGCCGGTTTCTCATCGGTGCCGACGTTCACCTCGTTCCGGGCGAGTTCATAGGTGCGCCCATCGTCGGTGGCACCGAAGAGGTGCTGCACGCCCTCGCCGTCCTCGGCGATGATGAGACCACCGTACGGAGAGACGGTGATGTTGTCCGGCCCGTCGAAGGCACCTGGCTCCGAGGGATCCGGATTGACGCCGAGCAGCACCTTGAGCGTTACGGTACGGCGCTTGGGATCGTAGAACCACACCTGACCGTCGTGCGGGGCGCCCGGGGACTCGTCACGGGCGTAGGAGGAGACAAAGTACGCGCCGCCGTCGCTCCACCACATGCCCTCAAGCTTGCGGCCACGGGTGACCTCTCGCTGACCGAACTGCCGGCGGACCGGCACCTCACGGGCGTCCCGGTCGGGGACGTCCACCCAGTCGACGCCGTAGACGACACCGGTCTTCGACGCGTGCGACAGGTCCTCGACAAACCGGCCGCCGGAGTCAAAGCACCTCATCGTCTGGAGCCTGCCGGCGTCATCGGCGAGCCCGCTCAGCTGACCCCGGCCGTGCCGGAAGCCGTGCGGCGGTACCCAGCGGAAGAACAGCCCGTTGGGATTCTTGTCGTCCTCGGTGAGATACATATGGCCGCGCCTGGGGTCGACGACGACGGCCTCATGGTCGTAACGGCCCAGCGCCTTGATGGGCTTGGGGTCGCGGTTGGCCCGGCGGTCGTAGGGATCCACCTCGAAGACATAGCCGTGATCCCTGGTCATACCGTTCTCACCTGCGAGGTCGGAATTCTCCTCGCAGGTCAGCCAGGTGCCCCAGGGCGTGGTGCCACCGGCGCAGTTGGTGGAGGTACCGGCGATGCCGACCCACTCGGTCACCGGGTCACCGTGCTTGGGGACATCGACGACCGTGCACCCGCCGGAGGCGGCCGGGTCGTAGACCAGCCCTTCGGTGAGCGGCACCGGGTGGTCCCACTGCTCCCGAGGGCCCTTCAGCTCATGGTTGACGACCAGCAGGTCCGCCCCGCGCGGCCCCGCGAAGCAGCCGGTGCCGTCGTGCTTGAAGGGGGTGAACTCCCCCGTCTCCAGCTTGGTCCTGCCCGCCCAGGTGAGCACCCGGTACGAGAATCCCTCAGGCAGCGAGAGTATCCTCGCCGGATCGGGGATGAGGGGTCCATACCCCAGTCCGCCCCACCCGCCGGCCGCTATGGCCCCTGGGGCGCTGGCGAGCGCGCCCACGCTTCCGGCCACTGCGATTCCCGCACTGGTGGCAGCGGTTCCTCTGGCGAAATCCCTGCGGCTGATCGGCATCGCGTCTCCCGTCGGATTCTGGCTGCGGCGGGCTCAGGCTGCCGCCCCGTGGCGAACGGAAGCTGAACGTGACGCGACGCCAAGGGCCCTTTCACCGAGTCAGTCGGTGGCGACGCGCAAGTACCACATAAAGAATCATGACAAAGAAGGACATCAGCGGCATCTCACCGCTAGGGGGTGTCTGGTGGATCTCCGTGGAGGGAGGAGCGGCGTCTGGTGCGTGCGATCGCAAGGCGGAGGAGGAAGCCAACCTGGTTGGTTGGCGACCGACGACAACGCAGCGAGCGTGCGTGCCAGGCGTCGCGACGCCGCGGAGATCCACCAGACACCCCCAGCCCTCGCGCGCCTCATGCGCGCAGCCGCGTCAGACGCGTGAGCGGGCCTTGTACGCCGCCTTACGGGCCTCCTTCGCCGCCTTACGGTCCGGGTGAACGCGCCCCATCGCCTCCAGCACCTCAGCGGTGGCCGGGTGGTCGACGCGCCACGCCCTGTCGAAGAAGCCGGTGTGCTGGTCGACCAGCCCCCGCATCAGATCCCGCAGCTCGGAGGACTCACCGTCGTCGCCCTCGGTGTCCAGCTGCGCGGCCAGAGTGTCCACCGTCAGCCAGAAGACCATTTCCTCATCGGGTGGCGGCACTTCGCCCGCTCCGCGCTCGGCCAGCCACACCCGGGCCAGACCGCCCAGCTCCCGGTCGTCCAGCACCTCGCGCAGGGCGGGCTCGGCCGCTACGTCGACCAGCGAGAGCGCCTGCTGACACAGGAGGCGGCGACGCGGCGCCCCGGGGTCCGTGCCCCGGGCGGCGTCCAGCAGGGCGCGCGCGGCGTCCAGCGGCGTACGCCCGTCGAGCCACTGTTCCAGCTCGGACTGAGCGGCGTCCTCGGGGTGTCCGGGCAGGGCGGCGAGCAGCGTCTCGGCGTCCGCGTCGGCGAGGTCGCCGACCGCGGGGGCCTCGATTCCGGCGTCCAGCATGCGCGACCGTACACCGTACAGGCCCAGCGGGGTGAGCCGGACCATGCCGTAGCGGGTGACATCCTCATCGTCCGGCGCGGCGCCCTGCGCGCTCTCGCCCGCGGCCTCCTCGATCAGCGCCTCATCGACTGGCCGGTACTCGACGAGACCAATCGGCTCCAGCAGCCGGAACTGCTCATCGAGCCTCATCATCGCCGCCGACACCTCTTCCAGCACCTCATTGGTCGGCTCGTCCATGTCCTCGGGGACGATCATGGAAGCGGCGAGCACCGGCAGCGGAACCATAGCGCCCGCGCTGACGGCGTCATCGGTGATGGTCAGCAGATAGAGATTGCCGAGCGCCCCGTCGAGGAAGTCGGCCTCTTCCTCCGGGTTCCAGTCGAGGGCGTCGAGGTCGATGGAGTCCGGGTCGAGCTGGCCGTCCTCGCCGATGGCGCCTCCCAGGCCGCCGAGCAGATCCTCGAAGCTGGGGGTCGCGGCATCGGCGAGCAGCGCCTCCAGACCGCCCTGCCAGATCTCCAGGACATCGGTGGGACCACCGCTGGTCAGCAGCTCCAGCTCCGGGCCGGGGGTGGCGGTGCCGACGGTCTCGTCGGACTCCAGCGTCGGCTCAGCGTCCGCGTCCTCTTCGATCTCCAACAGGCCGGTGTCCACGGCGAGATTCCAGGCGTCGGCGGCCGCGGCCGGGCCGTCCTCGGCGCCGTCCAGACCCAGGTGGACGGTGGCAGCCTTCAGCTGCTCGCCGAGGAGTTCACCGCCGGCGCCGACCCGGATCTCGGCCCCGGCCCAGCGGGCGAGCCTGACGGCCCTGACGAGGAGGGGTGCGGCTAGGGCCTCCCGTGCCAGCTCAGCCTCGGAGGGCAGCCGCACGGGCGGCATGATGGGACGGTCGTCACCGGACATGAACTTCGGGCTCCTCAGTGGGGCGCTGGTGGGCAGTGTCCCAGCCTAGACCGGTTCGACCGCTTCCCGCCGGGTTCACCCACCCGTACGCCTGCGTATCCGTGCGGTGCCTTGACAACTCCCTTGGCCTCGACGATTTTTACGCGCGTAGAAGCAGCGTAGAAGCAGCACCCCCCATCGCACTCCGGCTCTGTTCCGGTGCCTCATCCCTGTTCCGGAGGGACCCCTTGACCATGCGCAGAAACGCCACGCTCGGCGCGCTCACCGTTGCCGCCCTGACCTCCACGCTTCTGGTGATCCCTGCCGCCGCCTCCCCCTCCCCTGCCAAGGTCCGCGTCCACGACATCCAGGGAACCTCCCGGATCTCCCCGTACGCCGGACAGCCGGTGGCCGATGTCCCGGGTATCGTCACCGGCGTCCGCGACTACGGCTCCCGGGGCTTTTGGCTGCAAGACGCCGCGCCCGATGACAACCCGGCCACCAGCGAGGGCATCTTCGTCTTCACCGGCTCCACGCCCACGGTGCGGGCCGGCGACCGGGTCCAGGTGTCCGGGACGGTCGGTGAGTACTACTACGGCGGTGTGAAGTCCGGGAACCAGTCGGTCACCCAGATTTCCCGCCCGTCCGTGACCGTGCTCTCCGCCGGCGATGAACTGCCCGCCCCGGTGGTGCTCCATGCCGACGCCATACCCGAGGCCTACGCTCCGGAGGGCGACCCGGCGGACAGCGGCAGCATCGAAGGGCTGGAGCTCCAGCCCAGCCGCTACGCCCTGGACCGCTATGAGTCCCTGGAAGGCATGCGGACGCAGATCCAGGACGCCCGGGTGGTCGGCCCGAGCACCCGGTACGCCGAGCTGTGGGTCACCCTCAAGCCGGAGCAGAACCCGACCCCGCGCGGCGGCACCGTGTACGGCTCGTACACCTCGCAGAATTCCGGACGGCTCAAGGTCAAGACGCTGGCACCGCTCAGCGAGCAGCCCTTCCCCACCGCCAACACCGGAGACCTGCTCGCCGGTGCCACCACCGGACCGCTGGACTACGACCGGTTCGGCGGCTACCTCATCGCCGCCGAAGAGCTGGGCACCGTCCTGGACCGCGGACTGCGGCCGGTCAGCGCCCGCAAGCAGCGGGCCAGGGAGCTGGCCATCGCCACCTACAACGTGGAGAACCTGCACCCGGGCAACGACCAGGAGAAGTTCGACCGGCTGGCCGCGGGCGTGGTGGACGGCCTCGCCTCCCCGGACATCCTCACCCTGGAGGAGATCCAGGACAACAACGGCCCGGTCAGCGATGGGACGGTCGCCGCAGGCCAGACCCTGAAGCTGTTCACCGACGCGATTGTCGCGGCCGGTGGCCCACGCTACGACTGGCGCGGCATCGACCCGGTGGACGGCCAGGACGGCGGCCAGCCGGGCGGCAACATCCGCAATGTCTTCCTCTTCAACCCCGAGCGGGTCTCCTTCACCGACCGCCCCGGCGGCGACGCCACCACCGCCACCGGGGTGGTCAAGCGGCGGGGCAAGGCCGCGCTCACCCTCTCCCCCGGCCGGGTCGACCCGGCGAACACCGCCTGGGAGAACAGCCGCAAGCCACTCGCGGGCGAGTTCACCTTCCGCGGCAAGCCGGTCATCGTCGTCGCCAACCACTTCGGCTCCAAGGGCGGCGACCAGTCCCTGCACGCCCGCTTCCAGCCGCCGAACCGTTCCTCCGAGGCCAAGCGGCTGCGGCAGGCCCAGGCCGTGAACAGCTTCGTCAAGGACATCCAGTCGGTCCAGCGGAAAGCCCGGGTCGTGGTCCTCGGCGACATCAACGACTTTGAGTTCTCCGGGACGACGAAGGCCCTCACCGCCGGTGGCGCGCTGCGCAGCGCGGTGTTCTCACTGCCGGCCGGGGAGCGCTACACATATGTCTACCAGGGCAATTCACAGGTGCTTGACCAGACTCTGGTCTCTCCGTCCATCAAGAGGTTCGACTACGAAATCGTCCACCTCAACGCGGAGTTCGCCGACCAGGCCAGCGACCACGACCCGCAGGTACTGCGGTTCCGTCCATGAGGCAGCTCCAGGAGCTGGCCTCCGCGGCGCGTACGGGCCCGGCCGTCCGGCCGGGCCCGCTCACGACCGATGACGCGATCAGTTGTGGCTGTGCAGGGCCTCGTTGAGGCCGCCCCAGGAGCCGGAGCGGGGCAGGGCCTCGACGGCGCCGGTGGTGGAGTTGCGGCGGAAGAGCAGGTTGGTGGCGCCGGACAGCTCCAGCGCCTTGACGACATCGCCGTCAGGGAGCGTGACGCGAGTGCCCGCGGTGACATACAGGCCCGCCTCGACGATGCACTCGTTGCCGAGTGAGATTCCGATGCCCGCCTGGGCACCGAGCAGGCATCCTTCGCCGATGGAAATGATCTGCTTGCCGCCGCCGGACAGGGTGCCCATGATCGAGGCGCCACCGCCGATGTCGGAGCCATCGCCGACGACGACGCCCGCGCTGATCCGGCCCTCGACCATGGAGGTGCCGAGCGTACCGGCGTTGAAGTTGACGAAGCCCTCGTGCATGACCGTGGTGCCCTCGGCCAGGTGCGCACCGAGCCGTACCCGGTCGGCGTCACCGATACGGACGCCCTTGGGCGCGACGTAGTCGGTCATGCGCGGGAACTTGTCGATGCTGGTGACCGTGAGGTTCGCCCCAGTGGCACGGGCCGCCAGCCGGGCCTGCTCGACCTGGTCCACGGCGACGGGGCCAAGGTTCGTCCAGGCGACATTGGCGAGCAGGCCGAAGACGCCGTCCAGGTTCTGCCCGTGCGGGCGGACCAGCCGGTGGCTGAGCAGGTGCAGCCGCAGATAGGCGTCGTGCGCGTCAGTGGGCTTGTCGTCGAGCGAAGCGATCACCGTACGTACGGCGATGACCTCGACCCCACGGCGGTCATCGGGGCCGAGCGCCTTCGGGGCGGCGTCGCCCAGCAGCTCGGCGGCGCGCTCGGCGCTGAGCCGCTCGGTGCCGGTCGGGCCGGGCCCCTCGGCCAGCTCGGGGCTGGGGAACCAGGTGTCCAGGACGGTCCCGTCGGCGGTGACAGTGGCGAGCCCGGCGGCGACGGCGCCGGTCGTACGGGGAGTAGCTGCGTCGGTCATACCGAAAACCTAACCGGAACGGCCGTACGCTGGCTAACCGGTCCCGGGGGTCGGACAACCGCCGATGGCACGGGCGAGAATGGCCTCGGCCTCGGTCTTGTCGTAGTCGCGGCCGGTCAGCAGGTGCTGGAGCGTCAGCCCGTCGGTCAGTCCGGCCAGCGCCCGCGCCGTTGTCTCGTCGTCGGTGCGGCGGCGCAGGACCTCGGCCAGGCCATCTACACACACGGCGGCGATCGGCCGCACGCGCTCGTAGCGCAGCGCCGCGAGATAGAGCTCGTACTCCATCAGCAGCCAGCTGCGGTCGGCCGCCATCGACTCCCCGATCAGCTCGGCCAGGGCCGCGGCGAGCGAGGCGTCGGGGGCGAGACCGCGCTCCCAGTGCCCGACCATGGCCAGCCAGTCGTCGGTCTGCTGCTGCAGGGCTGCCACCAGCAGGTCGTCAAGAGTGGCGAAGTGGTACGTGGTCGAGCCGAGCGGCACGTCCGCCTCGGCGGCCACCGCCCGGTGGCTGAGCGCTGCAATGCCCCGCTCGCTGACCACCCGGATCGCGGCGTCGATGATCCGCTGCCGACGGTCCGGATCGTATCGCCGCCCCATCAGTGCGTCGCCCCGCCGAGGTTGAGCACGACGACCCCGGCGATCACCAGCAGCACTCCGATGATCTTGGCTGCGGTCACCGCCTCTCCGATGAAGACCATCCCTATCGCGGCGATGGCCGCTGTCCCGGCCCCGGACCAGATGGCGTACGCGGTACCGACGGACATCGTCTTGAGTGTCTGCGCTAGCAGCACAAAGGCGATCAAGTAGCCCAGGGCTGTCCCGAGCGACGGCCACAGCTTGCTGAAGCCGTCGCTGTACTTCATCGCGGTGGTCCCGAGGATCTCCGCCAAGATCGCTCCGGAGAGCGTCAGATACATCATGTGTACGAGTGTACGCATCGATGCGTACGACTGTACACACCAGCGGGCCGCCCCATTCAGCCGAACAGGATCCGCTTCGGGCACAGCGCGGAACTCGTTACCCTCCGGGTCGGCCAGTACGGCCCACGTCACGTCCTCGCTCTGGCCGACGTCCACCCGGCGGGGCGCCGTGTCACCGGTCTGCGGCGACCGGCAACCGGAGTGCGAAGCGGGCGCCGCCCTCTTCCGCCGTGCCGACGGTGAGGGTGCCGCCATGGCGCAGCGCCACGTCACGGGCGATGGCCAGGCCGAGCCCGGCGCCGCCGTCGTCCCGGGTGCGGGCGTCATCGAGGCGTACGAAGCGCTCGAAGATCCGCTCCCGCTCGATCTCCGGCACGCCGTCACCGTCGTCGGCGACTTCCAGTACGGCCCAGTCGCCGTCCGGGCGGACCGATACCCGTACCTGCGTCGCGGCATGCCGCTGGGCGTTGTCCAGCAGGTTGCCGAGCACCCGCGCCAGCTGCCCGCGCGACCCGGCCACCTCCAGGTCGGCCAGTTCCCCCACCCGCACCGGATGCCGGTCCCCCACACGCTGGGCGAGCTCCTCCTGTACGAAGGCGGGCAGCGCCACCGGGGTGTGGCCCGGCCGCTCCCCCGCGTCCAGCCGGGCGAGCAGCAGCAGATCGGCGGCGAGCCGCTGCAGCCGTACGGTGTCCTGCACCGCGCCGTCCACGTCCAGCAGCTCCTGGTGGGCCGCGCCCACCTCCAGCTGGGTGCGCAGTGAGGCGATGGGGCTGCGCAGCTCGTGCGAGGCGTCGGCGACGAAGCGGCGCTGCCGCTCCACCGCGGTCTCCAGCGCCGAGAGGGTCTCATTGGTCGTACGGGCGAGCCGGGCCACCTCGTCGCGGGCCGCCGGTTCCGGCACCCGGCGGGAGAGATCGGTGCTCGCGGTGATCTCCGCCATTCCCTGCCGGATTCCCTCCACCGGTCGCAGCGCGCGGCGTGTCACCAGCCAGGTGACCCCGGCGACCACGACGAGCACGGCGGGCAGTCCGGTGAGCATGGCGCGGCTGACCGAGGAGACCGCCTGCTCCTGGTCGGCCAGGGAGGCGGCCGCGTAGACGGTGACCGGGGTGCCGTCCGAGGTCGCGCTCTGCACCGCGACCAGGCTGAAGTCCTGCTGGCCGGTGGCGTCTTCGCCGTACGTCACCTGGCCGTCCTCGTCCACAGGCAGCGAGACCGTACCCTCCTCGCTGGCCCGGTCCACCTCGACCGGCTCGGGGGACGGGGTGACGGTCGCTGTGTCGTCGTCCCCGTCGGGGCCGTCGTCGCCGGCGTCGTCATCACCGGAATCGTCATCGGAATCGTCGTCGTCGGAGTCGTCATCCGGGTCGTCCGGGTCAGCGGGGACGGTGGTCGGATCCGGGTCCGGGCGCTTCTCCTCCGCCCGGTGGAAGTCGGCGACCGCCGGCCGGCCGCGCAGCTCCTCCGATGCCCCAAGCACCTCGCCCTTCCCGTCCACGACCTGTACGGGGCCTTCGTCGTCCAGCCCGTCGATGCCGCCGACCTTCCCGGCGCGTACGTCCGTGACCTGCGCCGCCACCTCGCGGGCCGCCGCCTCGGCCTTCAGCCGGGCGTTGTCGGCGAGCCCGCCGCGCAGCACGGCGACCACCGCGAGGCCTGCGGCCACCAGGGCCACCGCCACCACGGCAGTGGCGCCGAGGGCGGCTCGCGTCCGTACCGAGCCCCTACGCACCGGCATCCACCAGCCGGTATCCGGCGCCCCGTACGGTGCTGATCCATCCCGCGCCCAACTTGCGGCGCAGCGCGCTCACATAGACCTCGACGATGTTCACGTCGCCCGCATAGGCGAAGTCCCAGGCGTGTTCCAGGATCTCGGTTTTGGACACGACCTCCCCCGCCCGTACCGCAAGCTGCTCCAGGACTGCGAACTCCTTGGTGGTCAGCGTCACTTCCCGCTCCCCCACGGTCACCCGCCGGCTTCCCGGCTCCACCGCCAGCTCCCCGACCCGCAGCACGGTGGCCACTCCCCGCGTCCGCCGCCGCAGCAGCGCACGTACCCGCGCGAGGAGCACCACGTAGGAGAACGGCTTGGTCAGATAGTCGTCAGCCCCGGTGTCGAGCCCTTCGGCCTCGTCGTACTCACCGTCCTTGGCGGTGAGCATCAGCACCGGCGTCTCGTTCCCGGCCGAACGCAGCGTCGAGCACACCCGGTAGCCGTTCATCCCGGGCAGCATGATGTCGAGGATGATCAGGTCGTACGTCCCCTCGCTCGCCCGGTGCAGCCCTTCCAGGCCGTCATGCACCACATCGACGGCGAATCCCTCAGCCGTCAGTCCCTTGGCCAGCGACAGGGCGAGACGACGCTCGTCCTCCACTATCAGTACGCGCATGGCCCAAGGGTGCCAAACTCCACCTGAAGCGATCTTCAGGTGGCTTCAGCCTGGCTTCAGCATCCCCTTGCGACGGTGGTCCACGTCAACAACCACTCGGGAGGGAACGATGAACCGCAAGCTGATCGTCGCCGCAATCGCCGCCACCACGCTGGCCGCGGGCGGTACCGCCGCCGCCGTCACTTCGCCGGGCGACATCAAGGACTCCGTCGGCGAGTCCACCACGCCCGCCGCCATGCCTTTGTCCGACACCGACGATGGCGTCGACGGCGATAACGACGATGCGAGGGAACTGGCCAAGGCGAAGATCAACGCTCAGGAGGCGCTGGAGAAGGCACTTTCGGCAGTCCCGGGCACGGCAGAGTCGATCGAACTGGACGATGACAACGGCAGTCTCGTCTGGGACGCCGACATCTTCGGCAAGGACCAGAAGTGGCACGACGTCACCATCGACCCGGACACCGGCAAGGTCCTGACCGATCACGCCGGCCAGGGCGACGCGGATGACGACGGCGATGACCGGGACGACGACCACGACGACAAGGACGACAAGGACGACAAGGACGACGGCAACGACGACTGACGCCGCCGACCATGTCCCCTGGATGGGCTGAGCGTCAGCCCATCCAGGGGCGCCCGTCGGAGCGGAACATAGCCGTGCCCACCAGCATCGCTGGTGGGCACGGCTATGTTCCGGGGCTCTTGTCCGCCGTCAGACGTTGAAGCCGAGCGCCCGCAGCTGCTCACGGCCATCGTCGGTGATCTTGTCCGGACCCCACGGGGGCATCCAGACCCAGTTGATCTTCAGCTCGTTGACGATGCCCTCGGTCGCCGACCTGGCCTGGTCCTCGATGACGTCGGTCAGCGGACAGGCCGCCGAGGTGAGCGTCATATCCAGGGTGGCGACATTGGAGTCGTCGATATGGATTCCGTAGATCAGACCAAGGTTGACGACGTCGATGCCCAGCTCAGGGTCGACGACATCGTAGAGGGCCTCGCGGACCTCTTCCTCGCTCGCCGGCTTGGTAGTCGTCTCACTCATGCCGTCTTCTCCTTAAGCGCGCCGTCGCCCAGCGCCTGGGCTGTCGCGTCCTTCCATGCCATCCAGCTCAGCAGAGCACACTTCACGCGCGCCGGGTACTTGGAGACACCGGCGAACGCGACCGCGTCCTCCAGCACGTCCTCCATGGCGTCATCCGGGGTGATCTTCCCCTTGGACTGCATCAGCTCCAGGAAGGTCTCCTGGATCCGCTGCGCATCGGACAGCTCCTTGCCGACCAGCAACTCATTGAGTACGGAGGCGCTGGCCTGGCTGATCGAGCAGCCCTGGCCCTCATATGAGACATCGGCGATGGTCTCGCCGTCGTACCGCACACGCAGAGTGATCTCGTCACCGCACGTGGGATTGACGTGGTGCACCTCGGCGTCGCCGTCGCGCAGTCCACGTCCGTGCGGGTGCTTGTAGTGGTCCAGGATCACTTCCTGGTACATCGAGTCAAGCTTCACGAGTCACCTTCAGCCGCTGTGCTTATCTATCCGAAAAAGTTCCGTACGTGCTCCAGGCCGTCGACCAAGGCGTCCACCTCGGCCGGCGTGGAGTACAGATAGAAAGACGCTCGCGTGGTCGCAGGAATTCCGTACCGCAGGCAGACGGGCCGGGCGCAGTGGTGGCCGACCCGGACCGCGATGCCCTGCTCGTCGAGCACCTGGCCCACGTCGTGCGGGTGAATGTCGCCGAGTACGAAGGAAATCGTCGCGCCCCGGTCCTCGGCCGTGGTGGGACCGATGAGCCGCAGGTCGGGGACCTCGGTGAGCTTACGGACCGCGTACTCCGTGATCGCGTGCTCATGGGCGGCGATCCTGTCCATGCCGATGGCGGTGAGGTAGTCCACGGCCGCACCGAGGCCGACGGCCTGGGCGATCGGCGGTGTACCGGCCTCGAACTTGTGCGGAGCGGGAGCGTAGGTCGATGAGTGCATCGAGACGGTCTCGATCATCTCGCCGCCGCCCAGGAAGGGCGGCAGGTCTTCCAGCAGCTCCTGGCGGCCCCACAGCACGCCAATACCGGTCGGGCCGCACATCTTGTGGCCGGTGAAGGCCACAAAGTCGGCCTGCAGCGCCTGGACGTCCAGCACCATGTGCGGGGCGGCCTGCGAGGCGTCGCAGACGACCAGCGCGCCGACCTCCTGGGCCCGGCGAACGATCTCCTCGACCGGGTTGATCGTGCCCATGATGTTGGAGACCAGGGTGAAGGAGACGACCTTGGTCTTCTCCGTGATGATCTCGTCGATGTTGGACAGATCGAGGCGGCCGTCGTCGGTGAGGCCGAACCACTTCAGCTTCGCGCCGGTACGCTGCGCGAGCAGCTGCCACGGCACGATGTTGGAGTGGTGCTCCATCTCCGTGATGACGATCTCGGTCTCATGGTCGACCCGGTAGGGCTCATCGGCCCAGCCCAGCATGTTCGCCACGAGGTTGAGCGACTCGGAGGCGTTCTTGGTGAAGATCACCTCGTCGCGGCTCGGCGCGTTGACAAAGGCGGCGACCTTGTCACGCGCGCCCTCGTACAGTGCCGTGGCCTCCTCGGCGAGGACATGAACACCGCGGTGGACGTTGGCGTTGGACCGCTCGTAGTAGGCGTTCAGCGCGTCGAGCACTTGGCGCGGTTTCTGCGAGGTCGCCGCGTTGTCCAGGTACACGATCTTCTTCCCGTCGTGGACCTGACGGTCCAGGATCGGGAAGTCCTTGCGGATTGCCTCTGTGTCGAGGAGGCCAGGCATCTGTGTCACGCGGTAGCGCCACCCTTCGCGTACTTCTCGTAGCCCTCGGCCTCAAGCTCATCGGCGAGCTCCGCGCCGCCGGACTCGACGATCCGGCCCTTGGTGAAGACGTGGACGTGGTCCGGCTTGATGTACTTCAGGATGCGCGTGTAGTGGGTGATCAGCAGGGTGCCGACCTCGCCGCTCTCATGGATGCGGTTGACGCCCTCGGAGACCACGCGCAGCGCGTCGACATCCAGACCGGAGTCGGTTTCGTCGAGGATCGCGATCTTCGGCTTGAGCAGCTCAAGCTGGAGGATCTCGTGGCGCTTCTTCTCACCGCCGGAGAAGCCCTCATTGACATTGCGCTCGGCGAAGGCAGGGTCGATCTGGAGACGCTCCATGGCCCCCTTGACCTCCTTCACCCAGGTACGCAGCTTCGGCGCCTCGCCACGGATGGCGGTGGCGGCGGTGCGCAGGAAGTTGGAGACGGAGACACCGGGGACCTCAACCGGGTACTGCATGGCGAGGAAGACACCGGCCCGGGCGCGCTCGTCGACGGACATCTCCAGGACGTTCTCGCCGTCCAGGGTGACGGTGCCGCCGGTGACGGTGTACTTGGGGTGGCCCGCCAGGGAGTAGGCGAGGGTGGACTTGCCGGAGCCGTTGGGGCCCATGAGGGCGTGTGTCTCGCCCTGCTTCACGGTCAGGTCGACGCCACGCAGAATCTCTTCGGGGCCGCTCTCGGTTTCAACGGAGACGTGCAGGTCGTGGATCTCAAGGGTTGCCATGGGGACTTCAGGACTCCTGGGTGACGGAGACGAGCACATCGTCCCCTTCGATCTTTACGGGGTATACGGGGACGGGCTGGGTGGCGGGCAGACCCGAGGGCTTGCCGGTGCGCAGGTCGAAGCTGGAGCCGTGCAGCCAGCACTCGATGGCGCAGTCCTCGACCTCGCCCTCGGAGAGGGAGACGTTCGCATGCGAGCAGATGTCGTTGATCGCGAACACCTCGCCCTCGGTAAGGATGACCGAGACCGGCGTGCCGTCGATCTCCACCCGCTTCGGGGTGTCCTCCACCAGCTCCGAGAGGCTCGCTACGCGGACGAAATGGGCGGACGCACTCATGCTACGGACGCTTCCAGTTCGGCCTCGAGCTTGGCGATGAGGCGTTCCTCAACATCGGGCAGACCGATCTGCTGGACGAGCTCGGCGAAGAAGCCGCGTACGACCAGGCGGCGGGCCTCATCGGCCGGGATACCACGGGCCATCAGGTAGAAGAGCTGCTCGTCGTCGAAGCGGCCGGTCGCCGAGGCGTGTCCGGCACCGATGATCTCGCCGGTCTCGATCTCCAGGTTGGGGACCGAGTCGACCCGCGCGCCGTCGGTGAGGACGAGGTTGCGGTTGAGCTCGTAGGTGTCGGTGCCCTCGGCCGCCTTACGGATCAGCACATCGCCGATCCATACGGCGTGCGCGTCCTCGCCTTGCAGCGCACCCTTGTAGGCGACGTTGCTGCGGCAGTTGGGGCTGTTGTGGTCGACGAAGAGCCGGTGCTCCTGGTGCTGGCCCGCGTCGGTGAAGTACAGGCCGTAGAGCTCGGCCTCACCGCCGGGGCCCGCGTAGTTGACCACCGGGTGCAGCCGGACGACGTCACCGCCGAAGGTGACGACGACGGACTTGAAGGTGGCGTCCCGGCCGACCAGGGCGTTGTGCTGGGAGCAGTGGACGGCGGTCCCGTCCCAGTCCTGTACGGAGACGACGGTCAGCTTGGCGCCGTCGCCAAGGACGAACTCGACGTTGGCGGCGCGGACCGCGTCACCGGTGTGGTCGATGACGATGACGGCCTCGGCGAAGGCACCGAGCTCGAAGATGGTGTGCCCGTAAGTGACACCGCCCTCACCGTGCAGAGTCACCCGGATCGGCTCGTCGAGCACGGCCTCCTTGGCGACCGAGACGACCGTGGCCTTCTCGAAGGCGCTGAACGCCTGCGCGGCGACCCGGTCGACCGGCTTGCCCGCGCGGCCGATCCGGTCATCATCGCGGCCGACGGTCTCCACCGTCACGCCCTCGGGCGCGGCGATCTCGGCCTTGATGGTGCCGGATGCCTCAGCCGTGCCGTCGTGCAGGCCCTTCAGCCGCTCCAGCGGAGTGAAGCGCCACTCCTCCTCGCGGCCGTGCGGCACCGGGAAGTCCGCCACATCGAAGGACGGCGGCGCGCTCATCCGGGTGGCGACGGTGGACTCGGCGGCCACCGCGATAGAGCCGGTGGTGGTGGCACCAGCCGGAAGATTCTGAGCCTCTGCCATGGCTGTCGTCGTGCTCTCTTTCATAGGTCAGGGAAGGGACGCGGAGTTACGGGGGTGACGGAAGGCGTCAGCCGACCGCGCCCTCCATCTGCAGCTCGATCAGCCGGTTCAGCTCCAGCGCGTACTCCATGGGCAGCTCCTTGGCGATCGGCTCGACAAAACCGCGCACGATCATCGCCATCGCCTCGTCCTCGGCCAGGCCGCGGCTCATCAGGTAGAAGAGCTGGTCGTCGCTGACCTTGGAGACGGTCGCCTCATGGCCCATCGTCACATCGTCCTCGCGGACATCGACGTACGGGTAGGTGTCCGAGCGCGAGATGGTGTCGACCAGCAGCGCGTCACACAGGACATTGGACTTGGAGCCTGCAGCGCCCTCGCCGATCTCGATCAGACCACGGTAGGAGGTGCGGCCACCGCCCCGGGCCACCGACTTGGAGACGATGTTCGAGGAGGTGTTGGGCGCCATGTGCACCATCTTGGCGCCGGCGTCCTGGTGCTGGCCCTCGCCCGCGAAGGCGACCGAAAGAGTCTCGCCCTTGGCGTGCTCACCCATCAGGTAAACAGCCGGGTACTTCATGGTGACCTTGGAGCCGAGGTTGCCGTCGACCCACTCCATGGTCGCGCCCTCGTAGGCCACGGCGCGCTTGGTGACCAGGTTGTAGACGTTGTTCGACCAGTTCTGGATCGTCGTGTAGCGGCAGCGGCCGCCCTTCTTCACGATGATCTCGACGACCGCGGAGTGCAGCGAGTCCGAGTTGTAGATCGGTGCGGTGCAGCCCTCGACGTAGTGAACGTAGGCGTCCTCGTCGACGATGATCAGCGTCCGCTCGAACTGGCCCATGTTCTCGGTGTTGATCCGGAAGTAGGCCTGCAGCGGAATGTCGACGTGCACACCCGGCGGAACATAGATGAAGGAGCCGCCGGACCACACGGCGGTGTTCAGCGCGGCGAACTTGTTGTCACCGGCCGGGATCACGGTGCCGAAGTGCTCCTGGAAGAGCTCCGGGTGCTCCCTGAGCGCCGTGTCGGTGTCCAGGAAGAGGACGCCCTGCTGCTCCAGGTCCTCACGGATCTGGTGGTAGACCACCTCGGACTCGTACTGGGCGGCGACACCGGCGACCAGGCGCTGCTTCTCGGCCTCCGGGATGCCCAGCTTGTCGTAGGTGTTCTTGATGTCCTCGGGCAGGTCCTCCCAGGACTGTGCCTGCTTCTCGGTGGACCGTACGAAGTACTTGATGTTGTCGAAGTCGATGCCGGAGAGGTCCGCGCCCCAGTTCGGCATGGGCTTCTTCCCGAAGAGCTTGTGGCCCTTCAGGCGGAGCTTCAGCATCCACTCCGGCTCGGACTTCTTGGCCGAGATGTCGCGGACGACCTCCTCGGAGAGGCCGCGCTTGGCCGCGGCGCCGGCCGCGTCGGAGTCGGCCCAGCCGTACTCGTAGTTGCCCAGGCCCTCGAGCTCAGGGTGGGCAGTCTCCGTGGGGAGAGTCATGCGGGGTTCCTCCCGGCTGTGCTTGCGGATGCTGTGGTGGTTCCGGTGGTCTTTTTCGGGGCGGTGGTCTTGGGGATGAACGTCGTGCACACCCCATCGCCGTGGGCGATGGTGGCCAGACGCTGCACATGGGTGCCCAGCAGACGGGAGAAGACCTCAGTCTCCGCCTCGCACAGCTGCGGGAACTGCTCAGCGGCGTGCGCCACCGGGCAGTGGTGCTGGCAGAGCTGCTCACCGATGGAAGCGGGCGCACTCCGCGCAGCGGCAGCGTACCCGTCCTCGGTCAGTGCCTCGGCCAGCGCCTGGGTACGGTCCTCGGGGGCCGCCTGGTCCATACGCGCCTGATAGCGCTCGGCCTGAGCCTTCGCCCGGGCCCGGGCGAAGGCCGTGACGGCGGCCTCGCCCTGCTCGCCGCCGCCTGCCGTCTGCGCGATCCAGCGCATGGCATCGGCCGCGAGCTCATCGTATGCCTGCTCAAAGACATCGCGGCCACAATCGGTGAGCGCGAAGACCTTGGCGGGGCGGCCACGGCCTCGGGAACCGTAGACCCGCTTGGCACGGGGCTCGACGACACCCTCGCTGACCAGAGTGTCCAGATGGCGGCGGACCGCCGCCTGGGTCAGCTCCAGGCGCTGCGCCAGTTCGGCCGCCGTGGACGGACCATGGTCGAGGATGGAGCGCGCGACCTTGTTGCGGGTGCCGTGCTGCTCATCCAGCGCGGCGGGCACAGCAGAAGCGCCGGTGACCGAAGTGGCCACCCGCGTCTCCTGAGCTTCACCCATGTTTTTCACAACACCATTGTTGCGTAATTCCGCGAAGCCGGGCAAGTGCTGCCCTGACCCGCACGAATGGGGTGCATCACGTAAGGCAAGCCTTACTTCCAGCGGGTACGGAACCCCGGAGATACCCCGCGAAACCAGCACCACCCCGGGCTCCCTAGACTCGCCCATATGCGGAATACGGCGGCTCTCGAGGTCGCAGGGCTGGTGAAGCGGTACGGGTCGAAAACCGCGGTGAACGGGCTGGATCTGACCGTCGGGTACGGCACCGTGACCGCCGTGCTGGGCCCCAACGGCGCCGGAAAGACCACCACGGTCGAGACCTGTGAGGGCTACCGCCGTCCGGACGCGGGCACCGTGCGGGTACTGGGCCTCGACCCGGTCACCGAGGCGGCCGCGCTGCGCCCCCGGATCGGGGTCATGCTGCAGAGCGGCGGTGTCTACCCCGGGGCCCGGGCGGAGGAGATGCTCCGCCATATGGCGAAGCTGCACGCCCACCCGCTGGATGTCGACGCGCTGATCGAGCGGCTGGGTCTTGGCGGCTGCGGCCGCACCTCCTACCGGCGGCTGTCCGGCGGCCAGCAGCAGCGGCTCTCCCTGGCGATGGCCATCGTGGGGCGCCCCGAGCTGGTCTTCCTCGATGAGCCGACCGCCGGTCTGGACCCACAGGCACGCCGTGCCACCTGGGACCTGGTGCGAGAGCTGCGCACCGATGGCGTCACCACCGTGCTGACCACGCACTTTATGGACGAGGCCGAAGAGCTGGCCGACGATGTCGCGATCATCGACGCGGGCAGGGTCATCGCCCAGGGCGGCCCCGAGGAGCTGTGCCGTGGCGGCGCCGAGAACACGCTGCGCTTCACCGGCCGCCCCGGGCTCGACCTCGGCTCACTGCTCAAGGCGCTGCCGCTGGACACCGCGGCCGCCGAGCTGACCCCGGGCGCCTACCGGCTGACCGGCACGGTCGACCCGCAGCTGCTCGCCACCGTGACGTCCTGGTGTGCGCAGAACGGGGTGATGCCGGACCGTATCTCGGTGGAGCGGCACACCCTGGAGGACGTGTTCCTGGAGCTGACCGGTAAGGAGCTGCGCGCGTGAGCGCCGATACGACGGGGACGACGGGCCGCTACGCCCCCAAGCCGGGCGCCGCGCCGCGCGGCCGGATGATCGCCGCGCAGGCCGCGCTGGAGACCCGGATGCTGCTGCGCCACGGCGAGCAGCTGCTGCTCACCGTGGTCATCCCGACGCTGCTGCTGGTGCTTTTCAGCGCGGTGGACATCGTCGATACCGGGGAAGGCAGGCGTGTCGATTTCCTGGCGCCCGGCATTCTGGCGCTGGCGGTGCTCTCCACCGCTTTCACCGGGCAGGCCATCTCGACCGGTTTTGAGCGCCGCTACGGCGTGCTCAAGCGGCTGGCCGCTTCGCCGCTGCCGCGCTGGGGGCTGATGGCGGCCAAGACCTGCTCGGTGCTGGTCATCGAGGTGCTGCAGGTGGTGCTGCTGGCTTCGGTCGCCCTCGCGCTGGGCTGGTCGCCGCGGGGCGGCCTGGCCGGAGCCGCTGCCGTCCTCCTGCTGCTCCTGGCGGGCACCGCCGCCTTCTCCGGGCTGGGGCTGCTGATGGCCGGGACGCTGAAGGCCGAGGCCACGCTGGCCGCGGCGAACCTCGTCTTCATCCTGCTGCTGATCGGGGGCGGGGTGATCGTGCCGCTGCAGAAGTTCCCTGAGCCGCTGCGGGCGGTGCTTGAGCTGCTGCCGGTCTCCGCGCTGTCGGACGGTTTGCGCACGGTGCTCCAGGACGGTGCCGGCCTGCCCTGGTCCAGCCTCGCCATTCTTGCGGCGTGGGCGGCCGCGGCGCTTACCGCTGCGGCCCGCTACTTCCGCTGGGAGTGAACCGATATGCGGCTCCGCCGCATGGCGGGGCTCCGCCCCGGCGAGAGGCTGCCGTGGGCGGGTGCCCCCGTACCCCGTCCCTTCCCGGCTGCGGGGGTGCCGTAGGTGGGCGCCGCCGTATCCCGCCCCTTCCCGGCGGCACCAACACGCGGCTCCGCCGCGTGGCGGGGCTTCGCCCGGCTGCGGGGTGCCGTGGGTGGGTTTCCCCGTATCCCGCCCCTTCCCGTAAACCGGGGCTTCGCCCCGGGCCCCGGGGGGTGGCTCGGTGCGGGCCGGTGGCCGGGTGTTGTGCCCACCCGTGCCGCCCCTCGGGCGGCCCGAGTGCCCACAACAGGGTGAGGTCCGGGGGCTGTGGGTGGGCACAACACGGGGTGGGGGGCTGGGGGCGGCAGCCCCCAGTTTCGGGAAGGGGCCGGGTTAGGGGACTCCCACCTCCGGCAACGGCGCCCAACCACCACCCGACGGACGGAGTCCGGCGCAGGCGTCCGAAGCTTGTGAGGCCCCCTGGGGCCGAACAATGCGAGGACGCCGTTAAGAAAGGGAGGCTGCCGCCTCGTCCAGCAGCCACAGCGTGCGGGCCTGCCCATACGCCCCCGCCGCCGGCGCCTGAATCTCGCCCGCCCCCGACAGCGCGATGGCCACCGCGTTCGCCTTGTCCTCCCCGGCCGCCAGCAGCCAGACCTCGCGAGCCGCACGGATCGCGGGCAGCGTCAGCGAGACCCGGGTCGGCGGCGGCTTGGGCGCGCCATGCACACCGACGACGGTGCGCTCGGTCTCCCGTACCCCCGGCAGCTCCGGAAAGAGCGAGGCCACATGCGTATCGGGGCCAACGCCCAGCAGCAGGACATCGAAGGACGGCACGGGACCGTGGCCGTGGCCTTGGGAGGCCGCTGCGAGCTCGGCCGCATAGGCCTCCGCCGCCGCCTCGGCGTTGTCACCGTACGGGCCGTCCGAGGGCGGCATGGCATGCACCCGGGACGGGTCGAGCGGCACAGCGTCCAGCAGGACCTCCCGGGCCTGGGTGCAGTTGCGCTCCGGGTCACCGTCCGGCAGGAACCGCTCATCGCCCCACCACAGGTCGAGCCGGGACCAGTCCACCGCGCTACGGGCCGGGGAGGCGGCCACCGCCGCGAGCACCCCATTGCCGTTACGGCCACCGGTCAGCACCACCGAGGCGGTGCCACGGGAGGTCTGGGCCTCCACGACCGTAGTGATCAGCCGGGCCGCCGTGGCCCGGGCCATCTCCTCTTTCCCGTGGTGGACCACGACCTGGGGCGTGGTGGTCATGGGGCGGTCACCTTCCGGCTTCGGGTTGAGGTTGAGGCTGAGGTGTCAGGACGAGCTTGCTCACCCCGTAGCAGAGGGCGTGCTGATACGCCTCGTCCGGGTCGAGCCGGCGCAGCTCCTCCGCGATCAGCTCGGCGGTCGACCGCCGGTGCAGCGCCACATGCCGGTCCGGCTGCCCCGGCACGGCCAGCTCGGCCAGCTGGCCATGGGGCCGGTCCAGGCAGATCTCCCCCTCGTCGGTGACCAGCCGGACCGCCGTGATGCCGGGGCCCCTGGAGACCACCCGCTCCACCGGGACCCGCAGCCGGTCGGCCAGCCACAGCGCCAGCAGTTCGGTGCTGGGGTTGTACTCCTCGCCCTCGACCACCGCGGAGTTGATCCGGCTGTGCCGCTGGTCCAGCGCCGAGGCGAGCACACTGCGCCAGGGCGTCACCCGGGTCCAGGCCAGGTCCGTATCGCCCGGTGCGTAGTTCTCCGCGCGCAGCCCAAGGGCCGCGACCGGGTCCTCGGTGGCCGCGGCATCGGTGATACGGCGCTGGGCGAGGGTGCCGAGCAGATCCCTGGAGGGGTTCCGCGGTGCGTCCTCCGGCCACCAGACGACCACCGGGGCGTCCGGCAGCAGCAGCGGCAGCACCACGCTGTAGGCGTGCGCGGCCAGCTCACCGTGCAGCCGCAGCAGGACGGTTTCCCCGGTGCCGGTCTCCCCGCCCAGCCGTACTTCGGCGTCGAGCCGTGCCTGAGCGCGGTCACGCGGTGAGCGGCCGGGACGCCGGATGACGACGAGGGTCCGGGAGGGGTGCTCCTTGGACGCGTCGCTGGCGGCCCGCAGCGCGTCGTAGTGGTTGCCCTCGTCCGTGACGATGACGAGGGTCAGCACCATGCCGACGGCCGGGAACCCGGCTGCCCGCCGCGCCTTCACCAGAGCCGCGTTGATCTGGCCGGAGGTGGTGTCCGTGAGGTCGATGTTCATGGCCGCCGCCAGCTCCTACCGTCGCGTGCGAGCATCTCGTCGGCCGCCGCGGGTCCCCAGGTCCCGGCGGTGTACGGCTCGGGCTTGCCGTTCTTTTCCCAGTACTCCTCGATCGGATCAAGGATCTCCCAGGACCGCTCAACCTCCTGATGGCGCGGGAAGAGGTTGGCGTCGCCCAGCAGCACATCGAGGATCAGGCGCTCATACGCTTCCGGGCTGGTCTCCGTGAAGGACTCACCATAGGCGAAGTCCATCGTCACATCACGGATCTCCATCGAGGTGCCGGGCACCTTGGAGCCGAACCGGATGGTGACGCCCTCGTCCGGCTGCACCCGGATGACCAGGGCGTTCTGGCCCAGCTCCTGAGTATCGGTGGTGTCGAACGGGGAGTAGGGCGCGCGCTGGAAGACCACGGCGATCTCGGTGACCCGGCGGCCGAGCCGCTTGCCGGTGCGCAGATAGAAGGGGACGCCCGCCCAGCGGCGGTTGTCGATCTCCAGCTTGATCGCGGCGTAGGTGTCGGTCTTCGAGGCGGGGTCGATGCCCTCTTCCTCCAGATAGCCGGGCACCATCTCGCCGCCCTGCCAGCCCTCCGCGTACTGCCCGCGCACGGTGTGCCTGCCCAGGTCCTCGGGCAGCCGTACGGCGTTCAGCACCTTCAGCTTCTCGGTGACCAGTGCCTTGGCGTCGAAGGAGGCGGGCTCCTCCATGGCGGTCAGCGCGAGAAGCTGCAGGAGGTGGTTCTGGATGACGTCACGGGCGGAGCCGATGCCGTCGTAGTAGCCCGCGCGGCCGCCGATACCGATGTCCTCGGCCATGGTGATCTGCACATGGTCCACATACGAGCGGTTCCACAGCGGCTCGAACATCGTATTGGCGAAGCGCAGCGCCAGGATGTTCTGGACGGTCTCCTTGCCGAGGTAGTGGTCGATCCGGAAGACCTCGCTGGCCCGGAAGACCCCGTGTACGACCTGGTTGAGCTCCTGGGCGCTGGCCAGATCGTGGCCGAAGGGCTTCTCGACGACCGCGCGTCGCCAGGAGCTCTCGGGGGCGTCGGAGAGCTGGTGCTTCTTGAGCTGCTGTACGACGGTGGGGAAGAACCTGGGCGGCACCGAGAGATAGAAGGCGAAGTTGCCGCCGGTGCCCCGGACCTTGTCCAGCTCTTCGATGGTGCCCTTGAGCTTCTGGAACGCCTCATCGTCATCGAAGACGCCGGGTACGAAGCGCATGCCCTCGGCCAGCTGCTGCCAGACCTCTTCCCGGAAGGGGGTGCGGGCGTGCTGTTTGACCGCGTCATGGACGACCTGTGCGAAGTCCTCGTGCTCCCAGTCGCGGCGGGCGAAACCGATAAGGGAGAAGCCCGGTGGGAGGAGTCCGCGGTTGGCGAGATCGTAAACGGCGGGCATCAGCTTTTTACGTGACAAATCGCCCGTGACACCAAAAATCACCAGTCCCGACGGCCCCGCGATACGCGGGAGCCGTCGGTCCTGAGCGTCACGCAGCGGATTGGCTGCGCTGGTCACCGCCGTTACGCCTCCTTCGGGGTGAGGCGCCCCAGCTCGGCCTTGGTGGATTCCAGCAGGTCGTTCCAGGAAACCTCGAACTTGTCGACGCCCTCCTCCTCCAGCAGCTGGACGACCTCGTCGTAGGAGATGCCCAGCTCCGCGAGGGCGTCCAGGTCGGCTCGCGCCTGGTCATAACGGCCACGGACGGTGTCCCCGGTGATCTCACCGTGGTCGCCGGTGGCCTCCAGCGTGGCTTCCGGCATGGTGTTGACCGTGCCCGGGGCGACCAGCTCGGTGACGTAGAGGGTGTCCGGGTAGGCCGGGTCCTTTACGCCGGTCGAGGCCCACAGCGGCCGCTGCGGGTTGGCGCCCTTGGCGGCCAGCGCCTCCCAGCGGTCGGAGGCGATGAACTCCTCGTACGCCTGGTAGGCGAGCCGGGCATTGGCGAGGGCCGCCTTGCCCTTGAGTGCCTTGGCCTCCGTGGTGCCCAGCGCGTCCAGGCGCTTGTCGATCTCGGTGTCGACCCGGGAGACAAAGAAGGACGCCACCGAATGGATCGTGGAGACGTCCAGGCCCCTGGCATCGGCCTTCTCCAGACCGGCCAGATAGGCGTCCATGACCTCGCGGTAGCGCTCCAGCGAGAAGATCAGCGTGACATTGACGCTGATGCCCTTGGAGATCACCTCGGTGATCGCCGGAAGGCCCGCCTTGGTGGCAGGGATCTTGATCAGGGTGTTGGGCCGGTCGACCAGCCAGGACAGCTGCTTGGCCTCCGCGACGGTGGGCCCGGTCTTGTGGGCCAACCGCGGGTCGACCTCGATGGAGACCCGGCCGTCCCGGCCGCCGGTGGCGTCGAAGACCGGCCGCAGGATGTCGGCGGCGTCCCGGACATCGGCGGTGGTGATCATGCGGATCGCCTCGTCGACGGTGACACCGCGCGAGGCGAGATCCGCCAGCTGCTGCTCATATCCATCACCGCCACCCGAGATCGCCTTCTGGAAGATCGACGGGTTGGTGGTGACTCCGACAACATACTGCTGGTCAAGGAGCTCAGCGAGATTGCCGGACGTGATGCGCTCGCGCGACAGGTCGTCCAGCCAGATCGCGACGCCCTCTTCCGAGAGGCGCTGCAAAGCGTCTGTCATGGGGTTTGCATCTCCTACGGTGGTTCGAATACGGGCGTCAGCGCGCGGCGGCCGCTGGCCCTGCGACAGATTCAAGCGAGTCCCGGGCGGCGTCGGCCACCGCGTCACCGGTCAGGCCGAACTCCTGGAACAGCACCTTGTAGTCAGCCGACGCACCGAAGTGCTCAAGGGACACGATCCGGCCGGCCTCACCTACATATCGGTACCAGCTCTGCGCGATCCCGGCCTCAACCGCGACACGGGCCTTGACCGACGGCGGCAGCACCGAGTCCCGGTACGCCTGGTCCTGCTCCTCGAACCACTCCACACAGGGCATGGAGACCACCCGGGTGGGGATTCCGGCGGCCTGCAGCTGCTCCCGGGCCTCGACGGCGAGCTGCACCTCGGAGCCCGTGCCCATCAGTATGACCTGGGCGTCGCCGCCCTCGGCCTCGAACAGCACATAGCCGCCCTTGGCCGCGTCGTCATTGGCGCTGTAGGTCGGCACGTTCTGCCGGGTGAGCGCGATGCCGTGCGGGGCGGGCCTGTCGCTGTGCCGCTTGAGGACCTCTCGCCAGGCGATGACGGTCTCATTGGCGTCGGCCGGGCGGACAATGTTCAGGCCCGGGATGGCACGCAGCGCGGACAGGTGCTCGACCGGCTGATGGGTTGGGCCGTCCTCGCCCAGGCCGATGGAGTCATGGGTCCACACATAGGTGACCGGCGTCTTCATCAGCGCGGCCAGCCGCACGGCCGGGCGCATGTAGTCCGAGAAGACGAGGAAGGTGCCGCCGTAGATCCGGGTGTTGCCGTGCAGCGCGATGCCGTTCATGGTCGCGCCCATGGCGTGCTCGCGGATGCCGTAGTGCACGGTGCGGCCGTAGGGGTCGGCGCCGGGCAGCGGGTTGTCCGCGGGGAGGAACGAGGTGTTCTCGATCGTGGTGTTGTTCGAGCCCGCGAGGTCGGCGGAGCCGCCCCACAGCTCGGGTACGACCGGGCCCAGCGCCTTGAGCACCGCACCGGAGGCCTTGCGGGTGGCGACGTCCTTGCCCGGTTCGAAGGTGGGCAGGACCTCCTCCCAGCCCTCCGGCAGCTCGCCTGCCTGGATACGGTCGAACTCCGCGGCCCGCTCCAGATTGGCGCTGCGCCAGGCGGCCAGCTCCTTGTCCCACTCGGCGTGCGCCTCACGGCCCCGGTCGATGGCCTGCCGGGTGTGCGTCAGCACGCGCTCCTCGACCTGGAAGTCCAGAGCGGGGTCGAAGCCGAGCACCTTCTTGGTCTCGGCGACCTCCTCGGCGCCCAGCGCGGAGCCGTGCGCGGCCTCGGTGTTCTGCGCCCCGGGGGCGGGCCAGGCGATGATCGAGCGGGCCGCGATGATCGACGGACGCTCGGTCTCGTCCCGTGCCGCCTTCAGCGCCGTGAACAGGCCCTGGGGGTCCAGGTCGCCGTTGGGTGCCTGGTCGACCCGCTGCACATGCCAGCCGTACGCCTCGTACCGCTTCAGCACGTCCTCGGAGACGGCGGTCTCGGTGTCTCCCTCGATGGAGATGTGATTGTCATCCCACAGCAGGACCAGATTGCCCAGCTTCTGGTGCCCGGCGAGCGAGGAAGCCTCGCCGGAGACGCCCTCCTGCAGACAGCCGTCACCGGCGATGACCCAGATGGTGTGGTCGAAGGGGGCCTCGCCCCTGGGGGTCTGCGGGTCGAACAGACCGCGCTCGTAGCGGGTGGCCATCGCCATGCCCACCGCGTTGGCGATGCCCTGACCCAGCGGCCCGGTGGTGGTCTCGACGCCGACCGTGTGCCCGAACTCCGGGTGGCCCGGGGTCTTGCTGCCCCAGGTACGGAAGGACTTCAGATCATCCAGCTCCAGACCGTATCCAGCCAGGTAGAGCTGGATGTACAAGGTCAGGCTGGAGTGTCCCGCCGAGAGCACGAAGCGGTCCCGCCCCGTCCACTGGGGGTCGGCCGGGTCGTGCCGCATCAGCTTCTGGAACAGCACATACGCGGCCGGGGCCAGACTCATCGCCGTGCCCGGGTGGCCGTTACCGACCTTCTGCACGGAATCCATTGCAAGGACCCGGACGGTATCGACGGCACGCTGGTCCAGATCGGTCCACTCGAACTCTGTGGTGGTCGGCTTGGTGCTCACCCTGACTCAGGGCTCCTCTCCACAAAACGAAAGCCGGTGACCTGTCCCTCACCGGGCCTTGTCGAGCCTACCCCTGATAAGAGGTGCACTCTTTCGAGTGTTCGCCCTGTGGGCACCCGACGCCCAGGGCAACCAAAAGCCAACGGGCGTTTATTCCCTTATCGCCCCGCCGGAACGCCCGGGACCTGCCCGGCTTCCCCCACCGCCCAACACGACCCACCCCCGAAGCGGGTGGCGTAAGGCCAACGTCTAAAGTGGCGTGGTACGTGCGAGTCTTTACCGGGCCTTCACGCCGGTGCTCGTTTGTTCCCACATGGCGCCAGCCGCGCATGTCATTTGTGATCAGGGGTGTTCGTGACGGCCGTCGAATCCCGTCCCTCGGGTGGGGATACCTCCCCTACCCGGAGGGCTGTGGGGGAGCTCGATTCGAGCCCGGTACGCCGGCCGTTCAGTGCCCGGGTCAAGGCGTTCATCGCTCTGACCAAGCCCCGCATCATCGAGCTGCTGCTGATCACCACTATCCCGGTGATGTTCCTGGCGGCCGAGGGTGTGCCCAATCTCTGGCTGGTGCTCGCGACCTGCCTGGGCGGCTATATGTCGGCGGGCGGCGCCAACGCGCTCAATATGTACATCGACCGTGACATCGACGCGCTGATGTCCCGCACCTCGCAGCGGCCACTGGTCACCGGCATGGTCTCGCCGCGCGAGGGCCTGGTCTTCGGCCTCACCCTCGCCGCCGTCTCCACGCTCTGGTTCGGCCTGCTGGTCAACTGGCTCTCCGCCGCGCTCTCGCTGGGCGCCCTGCTCTTCTACGTCATCGTCTACACGATGTGGCTCAAGCGCCGCACCTCACAGAACATCGTCTGGGGCGGCATCGCGGGCTGTATGCCCGTCTTCATCGGCTGGTCGGCCGTGACCAACACGATTTCCTGGGCCGCCCTCGTCCTCTTCCTGGTCATCTTCTTCTGGACGCCGCCACACTACTGGCCGCTGTCGATGAAGGTGAAGGACGACTACGCCCGGGTCGGCGTCCCGATGCTTCCGGTCATCGCCTCCAACCGGGATGTGGCCAAGCAGATCGTTATCTACAGCTGGGTCATGGTCGCGGTCTCGCTAGCCCTGTGGCCCCTGGGCTACGTCGGCTGGTTCTACCCCCTGGTGGCACTGGCCGCGGGCGGCTGGTGGCTCTGGGAGGCCCATGCGCTGCAGGCCCGCGCCAAGGCGGGGGCGACGGGTGCGAAACTCAAGGAGATGCGGCTCTTCCACTGGTCGATCACCTACGTGTCCCTGCTCTTCGTAGCGGTAGCCGTCGACCCCTTCCTCCGCTAGTCACGGGGGCGGTTGCAGGAAACTGGGGGGAGGGGATCGGGGGCAGCTACCCACCCGCGCCCGGTACCGGCGCCCAGCCACCGCCGACGGAGCGAGGACGCCGTCAGGAAGGGGTGGCGGAAGCCACCCGCGGCTCCCGTCGCCAGTTGATCTACCTGCGGGTAGCATCCTGTTTATGGCAGACACGAAGCAGGCCCAGCACGAGGCGGCACGGCTCGCCAAGCAGATCACCGCGTTCGCCGAGAGCCACGGCGGCAGCGCGGAGGGCCAGATCTCGTACACCGGTCAGACCGGCGCCCGTATCGCTCTCGTCGGCGAGAACGGGGAGTGGGGCGATCTGATGGCCACCAGCCGGGAGATCGCCGAACAGGCGGTGCGGCAGGCCGGAATCTCTCTCCGTGAGACCTTCGACGGAGAGATGGCCGCGAAGGTGAAGACGGGCCCCTATGAGTGGTCGAGGATGGCGGGAAGCCAGCTCGGGGGCCCGAGCAATACCTGACGGTGCCCCCGGGCGTTAGTCCGGTCATGGAGCCCCTCGTCGATCAGTACAGCCGTGGTGCCCTGCACGGGGAACTGGGGCTGGGGACGTTCGAGGCCCAGCTGGCCGCTGCCACGGGTGGCGGGGCGGCGCCCCCGCCCGCTGGAAGCACCTTCTTCGACAGCCGCCTCGGCCTCGCCGTACGGCGCTGGTGCCCGCCGCTGCTCGGGCTGGAGCAGCACTGCACGCCCGTCCGTTATCTGGCCCGCCGCCGGGAGCTGGGCGCCTACAGCGCCGCGCGAGCGCTGCTGCGCGGCAGCGGCATCGGCACCTATCTCGTCGGCCCCGACCCGGACGCCTCCGGCGAGCTCACCACCCCGGACGAGTTGGCTTCCGCCGCCGAGGCGCGGGCCCACGAGGCGGTCTGTCTGCGTCAGCTCGCCGCCCAGATCGCTGATACCTCCGGAACGGTCGGCTCCTTCCTCACCAACACTGCCGAGGCGCTGTACGCCGCCGCTCGCGAGGCGATCGCCTTTGTCTCCGGAGACGGTTTTCTTGAGGAGAGCGCGCCCGAGCTCCCCGAAGTACACCGGGCCGTTGGGCGCTGGCTGCGCGACCGGCAGCGGCGGCTGGAGCCGGTCCTGGTCCGCCATCTGCTGTGGAGCGCCCTGACCACCGGCCGGCCGGTCCAGCTGCACTGCGCCGACCCCTCACCGCTGACCGGTTTTCTCCACGCCACCAGCGGCCTGGGCGCCACCGTGATCCTGCTGCCCCGCGCCCCTCACCACCGCCGCGCGGCCCAGCTGGCCGCCGCCTTCCCGCATGTCTACGCCGATATCGGGCCACGCCCCGCGGAGACCCTGGCAGAGGCGCCCTTCGGCAAGCTGCTCTTCTCCACCGGCGCCCGCGCGCTGCCCGAGCTGTACGTGGTGGGTGCCCGGCTCTTCACCGGCGCGATGAAGCGGCTGCTTGATGACTGGGTCACGGATGGCTGCTGCGGTAGAGGGGACGCGGAACGGATCGCCGCGAGGGTGGCTGGCGGCACGGCACGGCGCGTCTACGCGCTGGATGCCGCCTGACGGCCCCCCGGCCGGTGGGTGTGTCCCCGTATATCCCTCCCCTTCCCGCTGTGCCGATATGCGGCTCCGCCGCGTGGCGGGACTCCGCCCGGCTCCGGGTGCCGTGGGTGGGGTTCCCCGTATCCCGCCCCTTCCCGGAAACCGGGGCTCCGCCCCGGGGCCCCGGGGTTGGCCCGATGCGGGCGGGTGGCCCGGTGTTGTGCCCACCCATGCCGCCCCTCGGGCGGCACGGGTGCCCACAACACCTCGGGGGTCTGGGGGCGGTAGACACCAGTTTCGGGAAGGGGCCGGGTTAGGGGAGAGCCACCGGGACAGCGGAGGGGGCAGCGGGGGCGGCGGTAGCCGGGAGCGTGCTGCGCTCGCGCAGCGAGAGCAGCACGCGGAGGACCGCGATCCAGACCAGACAGGAGCCGAGCAGGTGCAGGCCCACCAGCAGCTCGGGGACATCCGAGAAGTACTGGGCGTAACCAATCACCATCTGGGAGGCCAGCACCAGCATCAGCTCCCGGGTCCGGGCCCGGGGCCCGGGCGGAGCATCCAGGACACGCAGCAAGAGCCACAGCGCCAGGGTCAGCACGACCACAACCCAGGCCAGAGAGGCATGCACCCGGGTGATGGTCTCCCACCCCACCCGGATCCGCTCCACCTCGCCACCATCGCCCGCGTGCGGCCCCGCACCGGTGACCACGGTGCCCACCACGACAAGAGCCGCGGCCGCGACCGTCAGCGCCACCGCCAGCTGCTTGAGGCGACGCCCCACCAGCGGACGCGGCGGGGCGTCACCCTCCCGGGCGCGCTGCCAGGTGATCAGCGCGACGGTGATCAGTGAGGTGGCGAGCAGAAAGTGCCCGGCGACGATATACGGGTTGAGGCCGGTCAGCACGGTGACGCCGCCGAGGACCGCGTTGCCCATGACGACCCAGAACTGGGCCCAGGCCAGCCGGGACAGCGTCGGCCGCCGTGGCTTCGCGGCGCGTGCCGCGACGATCGCCCAGCCGACCGCCGCGCACAGCACATACGTCAGCATCCGGTTGCCGAACTCAATGGCACCGTGCAGGCCCATCTCCGGGGTGGCGAACAGGCTGTCGTCGGTGCACTTCGGCCAGGTGTCGCAGCCGAGCCCGGAGCCCGTCAGCCGCACCGCCCCACCGGTGATCACAATGATCACGCTCATCAGAAGCGCGGACAGGGCAGCGCGCCGCACAGTGCGCTGGGACGGAGTCCAGCGCTGGGCGATACAGGCGAGGGGGGTCAGCACGGATCCATGGTAGGCGGGAGCTTGTGCCTGTTTTCACGAGGGGTGCCCCACGCTTCAGCGGCGCCCGCGCAGCTCCCGGTAGCGGGCGACCAGCGCACGCGTGGAGCCGTCAAGGCCCTCGACCGCCGCCCCTTCCGTCAGCGCGGGCTCGATCCGCTTGGCGAGGACCTTGCCCAGCTCAACGCCCCACTGGTCGAAGGAGTCGATGTCCCAGATCGCGCCCTGTACAAAGACTTTGTGCTCGTAGAGCGCGATCAGCTGGCCCAGTACGGACGGCGTGAGCCCGGTCGCCAGGATCGTCGTCGTCGGGTGGTTGCCCCGGAAGGTGCGGTGTGGCACCTGCTCCTCGGCGACCCCCTCGGCCCGTACCTCCTCTGCCGTCTTACCGAAGGCCAGCGCCTGACCCTGGGCGAAGAGATTGGCCATCAGCAGATCGTGCTGTTCCCGCAGCGGGCCCAGCTGCGCCACCGGCGCGGCGAAGCCGATGAGGTCGGCCGGGATCATCTTGGTGCCCTGGTGCAGCAGCTGGAAGTAGGCGTGCTGGCCATTGGTGCCGGGTGTACCCCAGACGACCGGCCCGGTCTGCCAGTTCACCGGCTTGCCCTGCCGGTCCACGGACTTGCCGTTGGACTCCATATCCAACTGCTGCAAGTATGCGGTGAATTTGGAGAGATAGTGGCTGTATGGCAGTACCGCATGCGATTGTGCCGCATGGAAGCCGCCGTACCAGACACCCAACAGGCCGAGCAGCAGGGGCGCGTTGGCCTCCGCCGGTGCGGTACGGAAATGCTCGTCCATCAGCCGGAAGCCGTCCAGCATCTCCCGGAAGCGCTCCGGGCCGATAGCGATCATCAGCGAGAGCCCAATGGCCGAGTCAAACGAGTAGCGCCCGCCGACCCAGTCCCAGAACTCAAACATATGCGCGGTATCGATACCGAATTCGGCGACTTTCTCCGCGTTTGTCGACAGCGCGATGAAGTGGAAGCCCACCGCCGAGGTGTCGCCGTCCAGCCCGTCCAGCAGCCACCGGCGGGCCGACTTCGCGTTGGTGATCGTCTCAATGGTGGTGAAGGTCTTCGAGGCGACGATGAACAGTGTCTCGGCCGGGTCCAGATCCCGTACCGCCTCATGCAGATCCGCACCGTCCACATTCGACACAAACCGGAAGGTCAGCTCGCGCGTGGTGAAGGGCCGCAGCGCCTCATAGGCCATGGCCGGGCCCAGATCCGAGCCGCCGATGCCGATATTGACAACGTTCCTGATCCGTCGGCCGGTGGAGCCCACCCAGTCGCCGGAGCGGACCGCGTCAGCGAAGGAGCTCATCTTGTCCAGCACCGCGTGCACGCCCGGCACCACATTCTCGCCGTCGACCTCGATCACCGCGTCGCGCGGGGCCCGCAGCGCGGTGTGCAGCACGGCCCGCCGCTCGGTGACGTTGATCTTCTCGCCGCGGAACATCGCGTCCCGCAGCTCCGCGACTCCCGCGGCCCCGGCCAGCTCCCGCAGCAGCCGCAGCGTCTCATCGGTGACCAGATGCTTGGCGTAGTCGAGATGCAGATCACCGACCTGGAGCTGGTACCGCTCGCCCCTGCGCGCGTCGTCCGCGAACAGGTCGCGCAGCCGCACCTCCCCGAGCTGCTCGCGGTGCTTGGCCAGTGCGATCCACTCCGGCATCCGGTCGAGCCGTTCGTGATCAGCCGAGCCAGTACGGCCTGCCGCGCCTACTGCGTTCATCTGCGAATTCAGCCCATTCTTCTCGTCCGTGCCCCGCCAGCTCCCCAACTTAATAGAGAAACGGCCTGGCCGCGCACTCCCTAGGGGTACGCGGCCAGGCCGTTCGTCTCTCGCTCAGGCACCGGTCAGATCTCGCCCCGGAGCTTGGCCAGCGCCTCGGCGAGAATGGCCTCGCCGTCGGCGTCACTGCGCCTCTCCCGCACATAGGCGAGATGCGTTTTGTACGGTTCCGTACGCGGTGGGTCCGGCGGGCTGTCCCGGTCCTTGCCTGCCGGGAAGCCGCACCGCGGGCAGTCCCAAGTCTCCGGAATTTGCGCATCACTGGCGAAGCTGGGCTGGGTCTCGTGCCCATTCGAGCACCAGAAGGAGATCCGGAGACGCGGCGCGGACTCGCCCCGCTCGGCCTCCCCCATCGGCCCCGCTCCGACCCGGCTTCCCCGGATCGCGTTGCCACTTGCCACGGTTGTAACTCCCTGCCTCATGGTGCTGCGAAGCGTCGAAAGCAGCTCCGCTGCGGGCGCCCTAGTGTATGTAAGGCCCAACGCGCGTCCGCTGATGGGAGTTACCCCCCACCGAGGGACGCGAGCCTCATGATAGGCAGGGAGTACGACGCTGTGTCAGCCGTCCAACGCCTTCATGACGTCTTCATCATGATGCCAAGCGCCACGATGATACCGAACCAGATGAGGCCGACCACGATGGTGATGCGGTCGAGGTTGCGCTCAGCGACCGAGGAGCCGCCGACAGACGACTGCATGCCGCCACCGAACATGTCGGAGAGGCCGCCGCCCTTCCCCTTGTGCATCAGCACCAGCAGCATCAGCAGCAGGCTGAAGACGATGAGGGCGATGGTAAACCCCATTTCCACGGCTGGACCAACTCTCTCGGACTCTTGATGGTGACGGTTTGGAGGAACTGTCGGGGCCGTACACCGGTGCCCGACCCCGACAGGGTACGACGGGATGGCCCCGTCGGCCTAGCTGTTACTGATCACGGAAGCGGACGATCTTGACAAACTCGTCCGCGTCCAGTGCCGCACCGCCGACCAGGGCGCCATCGATATCGGGCTGGGCCATGATCGCCGCGACGTTGCCGGACTTCACCGAGCCGCCGTACTGGATACGGACCTTTTCGGCCAGATCCTTGCTGTACAGCTCAGCCAGCCGGCCGCGGATCGCCCCGCAGACCTCCTGGGCGTCCCCGGGGGTGGCGACCTCACCGGTACCGATGGCCCATACCGGCTCATAGGCGATCACGATGGTCTCGGCCTGGTCGGCCGGAATGTCCTTCAGTGCCCCGTCGACCTGGGCGAGGGTGTGGGAGACCTGATTTCCCGCCTTACGGACGTCCAGGCCCTCACCGACGCACAGGATCGGGGTCAGATCGTGCTTGAAGGCGGCCTTCACCTTGCCGTTGCAGATCTCCTCGTTCTCGCCGTGGTACTGGCGGCGCTCGGAGTGGCCGATGGCGACATAGCCGCACTTCAGCTTGGCCAGCATCGCGCCGGAGATCTCACCGGTGTACGCGCCGGAGTCATGTTCCGAGATGTCCTGGGCACCGTACTTGATCTTCAGCTTGTCACCGTCGACCAGGGTCTGCACGGAGCGCAGATCGGTGAAGGGCACCAGGGCGGCGACCTCAACGGCGTCGTAGTCCTTGTCCGACAGGGCGAAGGCGAGCTTCTGTACATGGGCGATGGCCTCAAGGTGGTTGAGGTTCATCTTCCAGTTGCCTGCCATCAGGGGCTTGCGGCCCTGGGAAATGTCAGCTGCCATGTGGGGTCAGTCCTCCAGTGCGGCGAGGCCGGGGAGCGTCTTGCCCTCGAGGTATTCGAGGCTGGCGCCACCGCCGGTCGAGATATGGCCGAAAGCATTTTCGTCGAAGCCCAGAATCCGGACCGCGGCGGCGCTGTCGCCACCGCCCACGACCGTAAAGGCAGGGCTGTCGAGCAGAGCCTGGGCAACGGCCTTGGTGCCCTCGGCGTAGTCGGGGTGCTCAAAGACACCCATCGGGCCGTTCCAGAAGACGGTGGCCGCGTCGGCGAGCTTCGCGGCGTAGAGCTTATGGGTCTCCGGGCCGATGTCCAGTCCCTGCAGATCGGCCGGAATGGCGTCCGCGGGGATGGCCGTGGGGTGGGCGGGGGCCTTGGTCTTGAGGTCCGGGAACTCCGTCGCGGCCAGCACATCGACGGGGAGCACGAACTCCACACCGCGTTCCCTGGCCCGCTTGAGGTAGCCCTGGACCGCCGGGATCTGGTCCTCCTGAAGCAGCGACCCGCCGACCTCATGGCCCTGGGCCTTGAGGAAGGTGTACGCCATGCCGCCGCCGATGAGGATGCGGTCAGCCTTCTCCAGCAAGTGTTCGATCACCGCGAGCTTGTCGGAGACCTTGGCACCGCCGAGCACCACCGCGTAGGGACGCTGGACGTCCTCGGTGAGCTTCTTGAGTACCTCGACCTCGGTGGCGATCAGGCCGCCCGCGGCGTGCGGCAGCCGGGCCGGGAGGTCATAGACGGAGGCGTGCTTGCGGTGCACCGCGCCGAAGCCGTCGCCCACATAGGCGTCTGCCAGGGCGGCCAGCTCATCAGCGAAGGCGCCGCGCTCGGCGTCGTCCTTGGCCGTCTCACCGGCGTTGAAGCGAAGGTTCTCCAGCAGCGTGACCCCGCCGTCGCCGAGGGAGGCGACGGTGGCCTTCGCGCTGTCCCCTACGGTGTCGGTCGCGAAGGCGACGTCCTTACCGAGGAGCTCACCGAGCCGCTTCGCCACCGGGGCGAGCGAGAACTGCGGGTCCGGGGCGCCCTTGGGGCGGCCCAGATGAGAGGCGACGATCACCTTGGCGCCCGCTTCGGCGAGCTTGGTGATGGTCGGGACGGCGGCGCGAATGCGGCCGTCGTCGGTGATGGAATCCCCGTCGAGCGGAACATTGAGGTCGGCCCGGACGAAGACTCGTTGTCCGGCGACGCCCTCTTCGACGAGCTCGTCAATCGTCTTCATGGTTACTGACTCCTTGAGTGAAGGCCCTGCACGGAACGGGGCTCGTACGACGCGTCAGTGCGCCGTACGAGCCCCGGTTCCGGTCACATCTCGGTGTCTGCGATCGGCTGAGCGATCAGAGCTGGCCGCCGACGAAGACGGTCAGGTCCACGAGGCGGTTGGAGTAGCCCCACTCATTGTCATACCAGCCGACGATCTTGACCTGCTTGCCCTGAACCATGGTCAGAGCCGAGTCAAGGGTGCAGGAGGCCGGCCAGTTGACGATGTCCGAGGAGACGATCGGGTCCTCGGTGTACTCGAGGATGCCCTTGAGCAGGCCCTCGGCGGCCTTCTGGAAGGCACTGTTGATCTCGTCCCTGGTGGCCTCGCGCTCCAGCTCGAAGACCAGGTCGGTGACCGAGCCGGTCGGGACCGGCACCCGCATGGCGATGCCGTCCAGCTTGCCCTTGAGCTGCGGGAGGACCAGGGCGGTGGCCTTGGCGGCACCGGTGGAGGTCGGAATGATGTTCTCGGCTGCGGCGCGGGCGCGGCGCAGGTCCTTGTGCGGGAAGTCCAGGATGCGCTGGTCGTTGGTGTACGCGTGAACCGTCGTCATCATGCCCTTGACGATGCCGAAGTTCTCGTCCATGACCTTGGCCATCGGCGCCACACAGTTGGTGGTGCAGGAGGCGTTGGAGATGACGTGGTGGTTGGCCGCGTCGTACTTGTCCTGGTTGACGCCCATCACGATGGTGATGTCCTCGTTGCTGGCGGGCGCGGAGATCAGGACCTTCTTGGCGCCGGCGGCCAGGTGCTTGGCGGCGTCGTCACGCTTGGTGAAGATGCCGGTGGACTCGATGACGACATCGGCGCCGAGCTCGCCCCACGGAAGGGCGGCCGGGTCGCGCTCGGCCATCGTCTTGAAGGTCTGGTTGCCGACGGTGATGGTGTCGTCGGTGTGGCTGACCTCCTGCTTGAGGCGGCCCAGAATGCTGTCGTACTTCAGCAGGTGAACCAGGGTCGCGTTATCGGTCAGGTCGTTGACACCGACGATCTCGATGTCCGCCCCCTGCTCCAGCAGCGCGCGGAAGTAGTTGCGACCGATGCGGCCAAAGCCATTGATGCCTACGCGGATCGTCACGAACCGATCTCCTCGTTGGTACGCCGGTGCGGACACCGACGAGTTTTGTTTGGGATGTCCCCGACCACCCCCGACCCTACCGCGCCCGGGCGGCCCAGGTGACATCGGCCGGGGCGTGGCACCGGCCCGCCATCACGGGTATGGCGGGGGTCAGATCACCCCACCATTTCCTCGGTGAGGTTGGATTCGGTGCCCGGAATGCCCAGATCCTGGGCCCGCTTGTCGGCCATGGCCAGCAGTCGGCGGATACGGCCCGCGACGGCGTCCTTGGTCAGCGGCGGATCGGCCAGCGCGCCCAGCTCCTCCAAGGAGGCCTGCTTGTGCTCCATCCGCAGCCGCCCGGCGGCGGCCAGATGCTCGGGAACCTCATCGCCCAGGATCTCCAGCGCCCGCTGCACCCGGGCCCCGGCGGCCACCGCGGCCCGCGCGGAGCGGCGCAGATTGGCGTCGTCGAAGTTGGCCAGCCGGTTGGCGGTGGCCCGTACTTCGCGGCGCATCCGGCGCTCTTCCCAGGCGAGCACCGACTCATGGGCACCCAGTCGGGTGAGCAGCGCGCCGATGGCGTCACCGTCCCGGACCACGACCCGGTCCACCCCGCGTACCTCACGGGCCTTCGCGGCGATCTGCAGCCGCCGGGCGGCGCCGACCAGCGCCAGGGCTGCCTCGGGGCCGGGGCAGGTGACCTCCAGGGAGGAGGAACGGCCGGGCTCGGTGAGCGAGCCATGGGCGAGGAAGGCCCCGCGCCAGGCGGCCTCCGCGTCGCAGGTGGCCCCCGAGACCACCTGCGGCGGCAACCCGCGGATCGGACGGCCGCGGCCGTCCACCAGACCGGTCTGCCGGGCCAGCTGGTCGCCGCCCGCCACCACCCGTACGACATAGCGACTGCCCCGGCGCAGCCCGCCAGGGGCCATCACCACCAGGTCAGAGGCGTGCCCGAAGATCTCCAGAATGTCTTTGCGGAGTCTGCGGGCCGCGATGCCGGTGTCGAGCTCCGCCTCAATCACAATGCGCCCGCTCACCAGGTGCAGGCCGCCCGCGAACCGCAGGATCGACGAGACCTCCGACTTCCGGCAGCAGGTCCGGGTGACGGGGAGCCGGGAAATTTCATCCTTCACCGCTGCCGTCATCGCCATGGGCCGATCCTTCCATGCATCCGAAAAATACGGTCGTACGCGGCAGCCAGCAGTTCCGGATCGTGCTTCGGGGAACCATCCGGCGCGGCAACCGGTGCCAGCTCGACAGTGCCGCCGAGCCGCACAGCGGCCTCGCGCAGACTCTCCTGGTCGGGCACAGCATCCTGGTCTGCCAACACCACGTCGAAGGCGAGTTTAGGGGCGTGTCGTGCCAAAACCTCCAAATGACGCTGCGGGGAGAAACCATCGGTTTCCCCCGGCTGCGGTGCGAGGTTGAGTGAGAGGACCCGTCGGGCCTTGGTCTCGGTGAGCGCCTGGAGCAGGTCGGGCACCAGCAGATGCGGGATCACGGAGGAGAACCAGGAGCCGGGCCCGACCACGACCCAGTCGGCGTCGAGGACGGCCTCGACGGCCTCGGGGACGGCGGGCGGGTCATGCGGCACCAGATGCACCTGCTGCACCTCGCCGGGGGTGAGGGCCACGGTGGCCTGGCCACGCACGGTGGTCAGCTCATCGGGCCGCTCGGGCTCGTGACCGCGTACCAGCGCCTGCAGCTCCAGCGGCACCGCCGACATGGGCAGTACCCGGCCGTGCGCGCCCAGCAGCTTGCCGACCAGGTCCAGGGCGGCCACATGGTCGCCGAGCTGCTCCCAGAGGGCGACGATCAGCAGATTGCCCACCGCGTGGTTGTGCAGATCACCCTCGCTGGCGAAGCGGTGCTGGACGACCTGCGCCCAGGTCCGGCCCCATTCGTCGTCGCCGCACAGGGCCGCCAGCGCTTTGCGCAGATCACCGGGCGGCAGCACATCGAGCTCATCGCGGAGCCGGCCGCTGGATCCACCGTCGTCGGCGACGGTGACCACGGCGGTGAGGTCACCGGTGATCCGGCGCAGCGCGGTGAGCGAGGCGGACAGCCCCATGCCCCCGCCGAGCGCAACCACCTTGGGCTGTCCCTTGCGGCCGGGCAGCATCTTGCGGCGCCGCAGCCGAAGCGTACGGCCGGTCACTCGGCTCACTCGCGTCCCATGTCCCGGTGGACCACGACAGTCTCCACTCCTTCGGCGGCCAGCCGGCGGCCCAGCCGCTCGGACATCGCGACACTACGGTGCTTGCCACCGGTGCAGCCGACAGCGATGGTCACATACCGCTTGCCCTCCCGGCGGTAACCCGCGGCGATGAGCTGAAGCAGCTCGGCGTAACGGTCAAGGAACTCCTTGGCGCCGGGCTGGTTGAAGACATATGTGGCCACCTCATCGCTGGTCCCGGTGAAGGGACGCAGCTCCGGCACCCAGTGGGGGTTGGGCAGGAAGCGGCAGTCCACGACCAGATCGGCGTCAACGGGCAGACCGTACTTGTAGCCGAACGACATCACGGTCGCCCGCAGCTCAGGCTCCTCATCACCCGCGAACTGGGCGTCCATCTTGGCCCGCAGCTCATGGACATTGAGGCTGGAGGTGTCGATCACCAGATCGGCGTCACCGCGCAGCTCACGGAGCAGATCACGCTCGGCCTCGATGCCGTCGACGATCCGGCCGTCGCCCTGCAGCGGGTGCGGACGGCGTACCGACTCGAAGCGCTGTACCAGGGCGTTGTCGGAGGCCTCCAGGAAAACGATCCGCCGGGTGACGTGCTTGGCGGCGAGATCGGCCAGGGACTCCTTGAGGTTGTCGAAGAAGCGGCGGCCACGTACGTCGACGACGACGGCGATACGGGCCACATTGCCCTGCGAGCGGGCGCCCAGGTCGACCATGGTGGGGATCAGGGCGGGTGGCAGATTGTCCACCACGAACCAGCCCAGATCCTCCAGGCACTTGGCCGCGGTGCTGCGGCCCGCTCCGGACATACCGGAGATGATCACCAGCTCGGGGATGGTCACGCTCTCCGCGTTCCCGTTGTCCGCCGCTGTGCCCGTACTCACCTGTGCTCCCGCCTCATCATGCGTATCCATCTGCGATCCCCCGGTTCCCGACTGTGTCTTCTCGTGTCCGTCGCTGCGGCTGTCGCTGCGTTTGTCACTGCGTCTGTTACTGCGTCTGTTACTGCGTCTGTTACTGCGTCTGTTACTGCTCATCATCATCGTCGATCGCGTGATCTTCTGGGCGGGCCGAGCCTGTCATTCCTCTTCGATGATCTCGCCCGTCGCGGTATTCACCGCCGGCGTGGCCACGGTCTTGCCGGCCAGAGCGGCGGCGACCGTCTCGGCGGTCTTGCGTCCTACGCCGGGCACCTCGCAGATCTGCTCGACGGTGGCGGCCCGGAGCCGCTTGACCGAGCCGAAGTGCTTGATCAGGGCCTGCTTGCGGGTCTCTCCCAGCCCGGGTACGGCATCCAGGGGGCCCGTCTTCATCGAGCGTGACCGCTTGCCGCGCTGGTAGCGGATAGCGAACCGGTGGGCCTCATCACGGACCCGCTGGAGCAGATAGAGCCCTTCGCTGCTGCGGGGCAGCACCACGGGATCGTCCTCGCCCGGCAGCCAGACCTCCTCCAGCCGCTTGGCCAGTCCGCAGACGGCCACATCGTCGACTCCGAGCTCATCGAGTGCCGCCTTGGCGGCGGCGACCTGTGGCTGCCCGCCGTCCACCACAACGAGCTGCGGCGGATACGCGAACCGCTTGGGCCTGCCGTCCTCACCGCGCGCCCCGGCCTCACCGGGTGCGACGGGGCCCTCCTCACCCAGCGTCCCGTTCACCTCGGCGGTGTCATCAGGGCCGCCCCACTCCCCCGTCTTCTGCTTCTCCCGCAGATATCGGCGGAACCGGCGCCCGATCACCTCACGCATGGCGCGGACATCATCCTGTCCGGTGAAGCTCTTGATCTGGAAGCGGCGGTACTCGCTCTTACGGGCCAGACCGTCCTCGAACACCACCATGGAGGCGACGACATCCTCGCCCTGGAGATGGGAGATGTCGAAACACTCGATCCGCAGCGGCGCGGAGTCCAGCTCCAGCGCTTCGGCGATCTCCTCCAGAGCGCGGGAGCGGGTGGTGAGGTCGGAGGCACGCTTGGTCTTGTGCAGGGCGAGGGTCTGCTGGGCGTTGCGCTGGACGGTCTCCATCAGGGCCCGCTTGTCGCCACGCTGCGGTATCCGCAGGCTGACCCGTGCGCCGCGCCGCTCGGCCAGCCACTCGCTGACCGGCCCGAGCGCTTCCGGCAGGGCTGGGACCAGCACCTCCTTGGGAATGGCGTCGCCCTTCTCCTCGCCGTAGAGCTGCTGCAGCGCGTGCTCGACCAGACCGGCGGTGGTGACCGCCTCGACCTTGTCGGTGACCCAGCCGCGCTGGCCGCGCACCCGGCCGCCGCGGACATGGAAGATCTGCACGGCCGCCTCCAGCTCGTCCTCCGCCACGGCGATCAGATCAGCGTCGGTGGCGTCGGTGAGGACGACGGCGTTCTTCTCCATCGCCCGCCCCAGCGCCTCGATGTCATCACGCAGCCGGGCCGCCTTCTCATACTCCAGCTCCTCGGCGGCCTCCCGCATCCGGCGTTCCAGCCTGCGCAGATACGTGCCGGTGCGCCCGGCCATGAAGTCACAGAACTCCTCGGCGAGTTCGCGGTGGTCCTCGGGGCTGATCCGGCCGACGCAGGGGGCCGCGCACTTGCCGATATAGCCGAGCAGACAGGGCCGCCCGATCTGCGCGGAACGCTTGAAGACCCCGGCCGAGCAGGTACGTACGGGGAAGACCCGCAGCAGCAGATCGACGGTCTCGCGGATCGCCCAGGCGTGCCCGTACGGACCGAAGTACCGCACGCCCTTCTTTTTGGCGCCGCGCATCACCTGAACCCGGGGGAACTCCTCGTTCATGGTCACCGCGAGGAACGGATAGCTCTTGTCATCGCGGTACTTGACGTTGAAGCGGGGGTCGAACTCCTTGATCCAGGAGTACTCGAGCTGCAGCGCCTCCACCTCCGTGGCGACCACGGTCCACTCCACGGAGGCCGCGGTGGTCACCATGGTGCGGGTGCGTGGGTGCAGGTTGGCCAGATCCTGGAAGTACGAGGCGAGCCGCTGGCGCAGGCTCTTTGCCTTGCCGACGTAGATCACCCGGCGGTGCTCATCGCGGAACCGGTAGACCCCCGGTGAGTCGGGGATCTGTCCCGGCTTGGGTCGGTAGCTGGAGGGATCGGCCATGCGGCCACCCTACGACGGTGCGAGCGCGGTGCGAGCCCTGCTACGGGGGGACCGGAGCGCTGGGGCTGGTGTGGGTGGTGGGTTGCGTAGAGGGGCGGCCCCTCACCCCCGCCTGGCAGGGCGGTCCCCGGGTGCCGTGGGTGGGTTTCCCCGTGTCCCGGCCCTTCCCGTAACCGGGGCTTCGCCCCGGGCCCCGGGGGTAAGGCGGTGCGGCTGCGGTGGCCGGGTGTTGTGCCCACCCGTGCCGCCCCTCGGGCGGCCCGAGTGCCCACAACACTGTGGGGGTCTGGCGGCGTCAGCCCCAGTTTCGGGAAGGGGTGGGGTTGGGGACCTACCAGCCGCGGGCGCGCCATTCGTGCAGGTGGGGGCGCTCGGCGCCGAGGCTGGTGTCGTTGCCGTGGCCGGGGTAGACCCAGGTCTCGTCGGGCAGTTCGCCGAAGAGCTTGGTTTCCACATCCCGCAGCAGCGTGGCGAAGTTCTCGGCGTTACCGAAGGTGTTGCCAACACCGCCCGGGAAGAGGCAGTCCCCGGTGAACAGATGCGGGTGACCGTGCGGGTCGTCGTAGATGAGGGCGATGGACCCCGGGGTGTGCCCGACAAGGTGGCGGGCGGTGAGGCTGCAGGCGCCGAACTCAATGGTGTCGCCGTCGTCCAGCGGGACATCCGTCGGGACGGGGATGCCCTCGGCGTCATAGCGGCCCGCGTAGGTACGGGCTCCGGTGGCCTTGACGACGTCGGCGAGGGCCTGCCAGTGGTCGCCGTGCCGGTGCGTGGTGACGACGGCGCCGATACCGTCGTCACCGATCAGCTGAAGCAGGGTCTCCGGGTCGTTCGCGGCGTCGATCAGCAGCTGTTCGCCGGTTGTGCGGCAGCGGAGCAGATAGGCGTTGTTGTCCATCGGGCCGACGGCGACCTTGGAGATCATCAGATCGGCGAGCTCATGGACCTCGGCCGGGCCGCCGACGGTGACCTTCCCGGTGTAGGGCATGGGGTGAAGCTCCTTCCAGAGGACGGCCGCGGGCCGCGGCCAGTGTCTCAGAGCGGGGGCAGCGCGGGCAGGGATTCTCCGCTTACGGAGAGTCCGCCGCCGGTGGTACGGCCGGTGAGCCAGCCGGCCAGGGCGGTGGGCGAGCCCACGATGACCAGAGGGGCGCCTTCCTCCTGACGTCCGGTGTGCCAGCTGCGGCCGTCCTCGGCGCGCAGCTCGACCGCCGGGACGTCCGGATGGCCGGAGAAGCGCCTGGCCATGTTCGCCAGCTCACGGTCGACGAAGCCCCCCGGGAGGTCATCGACGGTGTAGCCGATACCCAGGTCGACATGGTGCAGCTCGACCTCGATCTGACGGCGGAAGGGAATGCTGGCGGCGAGGTCGGTGACCCCGTTGCGCAGCTCGACGGTGCGCTGCCACTGATCACCGGTGAGTGCGGCCATCGCCCGGTCCAGCCGGGCGGCGCTGGTGCGGATGTCGTCGAGCTGGACGGCGAGGGGACGGTCGGCGCCGCTTTCGATATCGGCGTCCCGGGCCTCGGCGCTGGCGTACATCGGGCGCCCCTGGAGGACGTTGACCAGGGCGTCGGCGTTACGCGCGAGATGGGTCAGCACATGACCGCGGGTCCAGCCGGGGAGCAGCGAGGGTTCGGTGACAGCGGCGGTTTCGGCGGCTCCTTCAGCGGCGTCCAGCTTTCCGGCAGCGGCCAGCAGGCGGTCGGTGGATTCCCGTACGGGCGGCGTCGTGCGCAGGCGAGGTCATGATCCAACGCTATCGCCGCCATACGTCCGGGTGAAGCTGGCCGACTTCCGCCCTGAATCGAATGCGCGTGCTATACGCTCGCGGGAGCGGTATCCCAGCGACATTCCGGCGGCTTCCCCCATACCCTTGGGCAGGGGCAGTGCCGTCTGGGCTATCTGGACCCCTCGACTTCACACGAAAGGTGCCAACCGGCGTGGCCGACCGTCTCATCGTCCGTGGCGCTCGCGAGCACAATCTCAAGAATGTCTCGCTCGACCTCCCGCGTGATTCCCTCATCGTCTTCACCGGGCTGTCGGGATCGGGCAAGTCCTCGCTCGCATTCGACACGATCTTCGCCGAGGGGCAGCGCCGCTACGTGGAGTCGCTGTCCTCCTACGCACGGCAGTTCCTCGGGCAGATGGACAAGCCCGATGTGGACTTCATCGAGGGCCTGTCCCCCGCAGTCTCCATCGACCAGAAGTCGACCTCGCGCAATCCGCGCTCCACGGTCGGCACCATCACCGAGGTCTATGACTACCTCCGGCTGCTCTTCGCCCGGATCGGCAAGCCGCACTGCCCTGAGTGCGGGCGGCCGATCGCCCGGCAGTCGCCGCAGGCGATCGTGGACAAGGTGCTCGCTCTGGAGGAGGGCAGCCGCTTCCAGGTGCTCTCGCCGCTGGTGCGGGAGCGCAAGGGCGAGTTTGCCGATCTCTTCTCCGATCTGCAGTCCAAGGGGTACAGCCGGGCGCGGGTGGACGGCGTGACCGTCCAGCTCTCCGATCCGCCCAAGCTGAAGAAGCAGGAGAAGCACACCATCGAGGTGGTCATCGACCGCCTGACGGTCAAGGACAGCGCCAAGCGGCGGCTCACCGACTCGGTGGAGACCGCCCTCGGGCTCTCCGGCGGCATGGTGATTCTCGACTTCGTCGATCTGGACGAGGACGATCCGCAGCGCGAGCGCATGTTCTCGGAGCATCTCTACTGCCCGTATGACGACCTCTCCTTCGAGGAGCTGGAGCCGCGCTCCTTCTCCTTCAACTCCCCCTTCGGCGCCTGCCCGCAGTGCACCGGCATCGGCACCCGGATGGAGGTGGACCCGGAGCTGATCGTCCCGGACGGGGAGAAGTCCCTGGACGAGGGCGCGATCCATCCGTGGTCACACGGTCACAACCGGGAGTACTTCGGGCGGCTGATCGGCGCGCTCGCCGACGCGCTGGGATTCCGCACCGACATCCCCTGGGCGGGGCTGCCGCAGCGCGCCAAGAAGGCGCTGCTGAACGGCCACCGGACCCAGATCGCGGTGCGCTACCGCAACCGGTACGGCCGTGAGCGTTCCTACACCACCGCCTTCGAAGGCGCGGTGCCCTTTGTCCGGCGGCGGCACTCGGAGGCGGAGACCGACTCCAGCCGGGAGCGCTTCGAGGGCTATATGCGCGAGGTGCACTGCCCGGCCTGTGAGGGAACGCGGCTCAAGCCGATCGTGCTCGCGGTGACCGTGCAGGGGCGCTCGATCGCCGAGGTCTCCGCCATGTCGATCAGCGACTGCGCCGACTTTCTGCGTGAGATGAAGCTGACCGCCCGTGAGAAGACCATCGCCGAGCGGGTGCTGAAGGAAGTCAATGAGCGGCTGCGGTTCCTGGTCGATGTCGGTCTGGACTATCTCTCCCTCAACCGCGCCGCGGGCACCCTGTCCGGCGGTGAGGCGCAGCGGATCCGGCTCGCCACCCAGATCGGCTCCGGCCTGGTGGGTGTGCTCTACGTCCTGGACGAGCCCTCCATCGGTCTCCACCAGCGCGACAACCACCGGCTCATCGAGACGCTGGTGCGGCTGCGCGATCTGGGCAACACGCTGATCGTCGTTGAGCATGACGAGGACACCATCAAGAGCTCCGACTGGGTCGTCGACATCGGGCCAGGCGCGGGTGAGCACGGCGGCAAGGTGGTGCACAGTGGTCCGCTGAAGGAGCTGCTGGCCACCCAGGATTCGATGACCGGGCAGTATCTGTCCGGTAAGAAGCAGATCCCGACCCCGGACATCCGCCGTCCCGTCGACCCGGAGCGGATACTGACCGTGCACGGCGCACGGGAGAACAACCTCCAGGACATCGACGTCGACTTCCCGCTCGGTGTGCTCACTGCTGTCACCGGCGTCTCCGGCTCGGGCAAGTCAACGCTGGTCAATGACATCCTCTATACGCACCTGGCGCGCGAGCTGAACGCCGCCAAGTCGGTGCCGGGACGGCACACCCGGGTGACGGGCGACGATCTGGTCGACAAGGTCGTCCATGTCGACCAGTCCCCCATCGGCCGCACCCCACGCTCCAACCCGGCGACCTACACCGGTGTCTTCGACCATGTGCGCAAGCTCTTCGCGGAGACAATGGAAGCGAAGGTCCGCGGCTATCTGCCGGGCCGGTTCTCGTTCAACGTCAAGGGCGGCCGCTGTGAGAACTGCTCCGGCGACGGCACCATCAAGATCGAGATGAACTTCCTCCCGGATGTCTATGTCCCGTGCGAGGTCTGCCATGGCGCCCGGTACAACCGGGAGACCCTGGAGGTTCACTACAAGGGCAAGAACATCGCCGAAGTGCTCGACATGCCCATCGAGCAGGCGCTGGACTTCTTTGAGGCGGTGCCCGCCATCGCCCGCCATCTGCGGACCCTCAACGATGTCGGCCTGGGCTATGTCCGGCTCGGCCAGTCCGCGCCCACCCTGTCGGGTGGTGAAGCGCAGCGGGTGAAGCTCGCCTCCGAGCTCCAGAAGCGCTCCACGGGCCGTACGGTCTACGTCCTGGACGAGCCGACGACCGGTCTGCACTTCGAGGACATCCGCAAGCTGCTCACGGTGCTCGACGGGCTGGTCGACAAGGGCAACACGGTGATCGTCATCGAGCACAACCTCGATGTGATCAAGACAGCGGACTGGGTGCTGGACCTGGGCCCCGAGGGCGGTGTCGGCGGCGGACTTGTGGTCGCCGAGGGCACCCCGGAGCAGGTCGCGGCGGTTACCACCAGCCACACGGGCAAGTTCCTGCGGGATCTTCTCGGCAGCCGGGTCAGTGACGCGCCGCCGCTCCGGAAGGCCGTGAAGAAGGCCAACCCCGCCAAGGCGGCGCCCCGCAAGCGGGCGGCTACCCGTAAGTCCTGACCACGGTGGCGTGGGACGTAGGCTGGCGGATCATCTCCTTCGTCCCACGCCACAGGAACAGCCCGATGACGCACGATGACCAGGCCTGCCCCGGACAGTCCCCCCGCCGCCGGACCCTGCTGCGCGGAGCGGCGCTAGCCGGGGCCGCAGGCCTTGGCGTGGCGGCCTGCTCCCCCGCGACCGGCCGGGACGCGGGCCCGGCCACCCCCACCGCCCCCGTCGAGCTGGGCGCGGCCGGAGATGTACCGGTCGGGGGCGCCAGGATCTACCGCGAGAGCAAGGTCGTCGTCGCACAGCCAGAGCAAGGCGAGTACCGGGCGTTCAGCGCGGTGTGCACCCATGGGGGCTGTGTGCTCTCCGCCGTAACGGGCCTGGAAGCCGACTGCGGCTGTCACGGCAGCCGCTTCGACGCCACCACCGGCGAGGTCCTGCGCGCCCCGGCCACCGCCCGGCTGCCCGAGGTACCGGTGCGCGTAGAGGGCGGCAAGCTCATCGCCGGCCCAGACGCCTGACGCGTGCGGTGCTCAGCCGGTCGCCTCGATGGCGGCGAACGCGGGGCAACGGCGAGCTGATCGGTGGTGAGCTCACCCCCTCGAACGCCAGCTCGCCGCCTGAGCAACAAGGACCGGCCAACAAGGACTGGCCAACAAGGGATAAAGACGGATAAGAGCGTCAACTCCCCCAGTTGCCGGGGCGGCTGGCCGCGGACGCGGAGTCCGCGCCTCCAGAAATCTGAATCCGGAAAAGGTACTGGTCACGGCCGCTTGTCCGCGGCGGCCAAGCCGCTGCGCAGGGATGTTGCAGGCATAGATCTCGCAGGCGTGGAAAGCGATGCGCTGGGGACCGTGCGCGGTTCCCGAGACCTGAACCCTGTTCCGTCTGGGCGGCCGTGCCATTGGCCAACCACCCCCGCAACTGGAGGTTTCTCATTACCGCGCAACCGGCTCAGAAATTCGGAGACAACCCCGTCGAGGTCCGAGAAACCGGGCACTACACCGAAGAATACATACCCAGCTTCGTCGAGAAGTGGGACTCTCTCATAGACTGGGAGAAGAGAGCAGAAAGCGAGGGCAACTTCTTCATCGACCTCCTGCGCAAGCGGGGACTGAAGAGCGTGCTCGATGTCGCGACAGGAACCGGTTTTCACTCGGTGCGGCTGCTGGCGGCTGGATTCGAAACCGTAAGCGCGGACGGCAGCGCCGAGATGCTGGCGATGGCCTTCAAGAACGGCATGCAGCACGGGGACCACATTCTCCGCGTCGTCCAGGCGGACTGGCGCTGGCTCAACCGTGATGTACACGGGGAGTACGACGCCATCGTCTGCCTCGGAAACTCATTCACGCATCTTTTCTCGGAGCGCGACCGGCGCAAGGCACTGGCCGAGTTCTACGCGATGCTGAAGCACGACGGAGTCCTTGTCCTGGACCAACGCAATTACGACGCGATTCTGGATGAGGGATACACGAGCAAGCACACCTACTACTACTGCGGCGAGGATGTCGCCGTAGCGCCGGAGTACGTCGACGATGGGCTGTGCCGTATGCGGTACAAATTCCCGGACGGCTCCGTGTACCACCTCAACATGTTCCCGCTGCGGAAGGACTACACCCGTCGGCTCATGTCCGAGGTGGGCTTCCAGCGCATCGAGACCTACGGCGACTTCCAGCACACGTACCGAGGCGAACAGCCCGACTTCTTCATCCATATAGCGGAGAAGGAGTACCGGATGGAAGACAACCAGGAAAGCTCGTACGCGGGCGCGGTCGGTACCGCCCGCAGCTACTACAACTCACCTGACGCTGACACCTTCTACGCCACGGTGTGGGGCGGTGAGGACATCCATATCGGCCTCTACGAGCGCCCTGAGGAACCCATCGCGGACGCCAGCCGCCGCACCGTCGAGCGGATGGCCTCGAAGCTGGAGCTGACCGAGGATTCCGTGGTGCTCGACCTCGGCTCAGGCTTCGGCGGCTCCGCTCGGTATCTGGCCGGGACATACGGCTGCCGGGTTCTCGCGCTCAACCTCAGCGAGGTGGAGAACGAACGCCATAAGGAGCTGAACACGGCCCGTGGCCTCAACGACAAGATCGAGGTCGTGGACGGATCCTTCGAGAACATCCCGTACCCGGATGATGAGGTTGATGTCATCTGGTCCCAGGACGCCTTTCTGCACAGCGGGAACCGGGTCCGGGTGCTGGAGGAGATCACGCGGGTACTGCGACCGGGTGGCCATCTCATCTTTACCGACCCGATGGCGGCCGACAACTGCCCCACCGGCGTACTGCAGCCGATCCTCGACCGCATCCACCTGGACGACATGGGCTCGCCCGGTTTCTACACCAGTGAGCTGGCCCGGCTGGGCTTCACCACGGTCGACAGCGGCTTTGAAGAGCTTCGCGAGCATCTGGTCACCCACTACGAGCGGGTGCTTGAGGAGACCGAGCGCCAGGAGGACCACGGGCTGGCGGGGAAGGTCAGCCATGAGTATCTGGCCCAGATGAAGAAGGGCCTCGGGCACTGGATCAACGGCGGCCGGGAGCAGCACCTCACCTGGGGCATCTTCCACCTCACGCTGGGCGCCGGCCGCTCGTACTGAGCCCGTCGCTCACGCAGGTCACGCCCACCGCCAGCCAATGCCCAGGATCCGGCGGTGCACCTCCTGTTCCACCAGGTGCACCGTCGGGTGGCGCCCGGTGAGCGTCAGCTCCTCCCGGGCGCTGGGCCGCGCCCCCGCGGACGTACGGGCGAAGCGGTGGCAGTGCACCGGGAGCACCGCCGGGTCAAAGCGGACCTGCAGCACATACTGTCCGCCCATGAACCGGAAGCCGCGTACATACTCACTGCTGGGCCCGGCGGTGCCGTCCTGGAAGGTGTAGCTGAAGAGCTGGGTGTCACCCGCCCGCAGCCGGGCGTCGAAGAGCAGCTCGGCGACGACGACCCCCGCCGTGCCGTGCCAGCGCACGCTGCCCACCCGGCAGTTCTCGCCCGCCCGTACCCGCACTCGGGCGGGGTCGCAGCCGGGGTCACCGCGGTGAATGGCGACACAGCGGTCGACCCCGTCCCGGTGTGCGCGTACGACCTGCTGGGATTCGCGCTCCACCAGCTCCCGGCCGGCTCCTATCCGCACCCGCTCCAGATGGCACACCGTATGCAGCCCACCGTCGGACGGCGCACCCAGCTCGGTGAGGAGTTCGCTGAGCGCGGCATGGGGGTCCAGCAGCGAGCGGTACGAGCGGGAGACGGGCCGCTCGGTCCTCAGCTCCGGCTCCAGCAACCGTACGAGCGCGTCCCGGGGCACTTCAAGGATCTCCTCCAGGGCGGGGACGGCCCGTAACGACTCGGCTCGCGCCGGCCGGCGGGCGCCCTGCTGCCAGTAGCTGAGGCTGGTCACTCCGACGGTGACGCCGCGCTGGGCAAGCCGGTGCCGTATCCGGTGCAGTGCCAGGCCACGGGCGGCGATGGCGGCACGCAGCGCCTCATGGAACGGCCCCGTGCGCAGCGCCTGTACCAGTTCCTCCGGAAGGTTCTCGTACCGCACACCTCTGGTGTGAATATTCACGTCTGCCGCCCCGTCTTCGCACTGTTCACCCGTGCCGCCAGCAGATCCAGTGGCGTCGTTCACATCCGCGCCAGACCGTTCACACCGGCGTTTCTCCTCGTATTGAAGCCTGTTGACCGGAAGTCAACAACTGTTGATGCTGAACCCCAGCATCCGGATGCGCTCCTCCACACCCCCCTCGCACTTGGGAGGAACGCCATGTCCCTGACCCGACGCAGATGGCTCGGGCTGACCGCGGCTACCGCTGCCGCGCTGATAGCCGTGCCCGCCGCCAGTTCCACCGCTGCCGCCGCCTCCGACGATCCTCAGGCCCTCGCCTGGAAACGGCTCGGTATCTCCATGCAGGCCCAGGAGAAGAGCAACTGGTGCTGGGGAGCGGCGGGCAACACCATCGCGGACTACTACGGCAAGAAGTACAGCCAAAACCAGTTCTGCAACGCCGCTTTCAACCGGCGGCAAGGCACCACCTGTCCCAACAACCAGGCCACGCTGGGGCATGTACAGACCGGGCTGCGCTGGACCGGGGTCAATCCCGGCTCCTATGTGAGCGGCTGGCTGCGCTACGGCACGGTGCAGAGCGAGATCAACGCCGACCGGCCCATTGAGACCCGGATCGGCTGGAAGTCCGGCGGCGGCCATATGCATGTGATCTACGGCTATGACACCGCCAACAGCTGGGTCTACTGGGGCGATCCATGGCCCTCCAGCAACCGCTACAACTGGGCGTCACACAGCTGGTACGTGAACAACAACTCGTTCGCGTGGACCCACTCGCTCTACCGGATCGGAGCGTGAGGTCATGACCACACGACGTATCATTCTGCGCGTGGTCGCCGCTGGCACACTGGCCACCGCCGCGATCGGTCTCGCCCCGTACGCCCACGCCGACGGGTCCGGCCCGCGGATACCGAAGGCACCGTCGGCGGCGAGTGTCCAGGCCGCACACCAGGCCGCCACCGACAACGGGACGCTGGATACGCTCTCCCGCTTCTTCGCCCGCGACGGCCAGGTCAGCCGGTCCGGTCAGACCCCAGGCAATCCGGCGATCAAGGGCAAGGCCGTGCCGGTCTTCACGCTCACGGCCGAGTTTGTCTCCGGTGAGCCGAACGCGCCCCTCGCCAAGCTGGAGTACCTCGCCAGCAAGGCCGTCTCCACCGATGGCCGGAAGGCCTCCGTGTGGACGGCGAAGGTGGACGGCGCCTGGCGGGTCGTCAACATCGCCACCGGTGATGATGAGATCCGCTATGCGGCGATGGGTGAGCAGGCGGCGCCGGGCGGCACCGTTTTCCATGAGCCGCAGATCAACGCCTGGTATGTGTACTCCAGCGGCAGGGTGCTGCCGCTGGACGGTGACGCCCGGGCGGCGATCGGTGACCGCGGCGCCAGCCTGAAGGCCTATCAGGAACGGGTACGCGAGGCCTACGGCGGCAAACTGCCCGGCTCGGCCTATGACCGCGACGGCATGGCCGGTGGCTATGCCCCGCGGTCACAGCCTCACTCGGCACCCCACTCAGCGCCCCACTCAGCACCGCGGGCCGCTCCCGCCCCGGTGGCCGAGGAGGGCCCGGCCTTCCCGCTGACCGCGCTGGGCATCAGCGCGGGCGCGCTGGCGGCAGCGGCCACCGGAGCGCTCGGCATACGGCGGCTGCGGGGGCTGCGGGGGATCTGACGCCGGATCTGACACACACCGGCACCCTGATGCCCGTTCGCCCAAATGGCGGACGGGCACCGGGTGTTATTCGCTCCGGGTTCACGCCTGGACTCTGGTGTAGACCGGTCCCTTTTGCCACGCTGTAGCACTGTGTCCCCCCTCACACCGCACACCGGAAGACTCCTCCGCTCGCTGGTCGCCCTCAGCGCCGCTACCGCACTCGGACTGGGCCTCCCTCCCCCGCAGACACACGCCGCACCGCCGCCGCACCGCGCAGCCGCCGCCCCCCGGCCGCCCGCCAGCGACGGCGGAATGGAGCTGGCCCGTACGACCCGGCCTGTCGCACCCGGCGCACGGCTCACCTCCTTCCACCGCCTCCAACCCGGCAAGTGGCTGCGCGCCCACGCCCTCAGCGTGGACCTCGACGGTGGCACCCGGGTCGACTATCTGTCGTCCGGCAGGGTCTCCGAACGCAAGACGGTCACCGAGCTCGCCAGGGACCACGATCCCGGCCCGCAGCGACGTACGGTCGCCGCCCTCAACGCCGACTTCTTCGACATCAACGGGACCGGCGCCCCGCTGGGCCCCGGTGTCCGGCACGGCGAAGTCAGCCACTCCCCGGCGGAAGGCCGGAGCCGGGCTGCCGGCATCGGGCCGGACCGTGCGGGCCGTATCCTCGACCTCTACTTCGAGGGGACCCTGACCCTCCCCGCCGGTGCCGAGCCACTGGGCGCGTACAACGCCGCCGCGGTGCCCGAGAACGGCATCGGTATCTACAACGCCCGGTGGGGCGTGGCCGACCGGGCCCAGACCGTGGTCGGCGCGGATCACGTCACCGAGGTCACCGTCCACAACGGCACGGTGACCGCCCTCGCGGAAGAGCCCGGCCAGGGCGAGATCCCGGCGGGCACCACCGTCTTACTGGGCCGCGATACCGGCGCCAAGACGCTGGCCCAGCTGACAGTGGGCGACACGGTGACGTGGGAGTACGCGCCGCGCACCGGTGACGGCGGACAGGTGCCCCGCACCGCGGTCGGCGGTAACCGGCTGCTGGTCGTGGACGGCGAGCCGCTGGACGCCGGGCCGGACGATACGGCACATCCGCGCACCGCGGTCGGCTTCTCCAGGGACGGCGCCACCCTGCATACGCTGACCGTCGATGGCCGTCAGGCCGCTTCGGGGGGCGCCACCCTCACCGAACTCGGACGGATGATGGCGGACTTGGGCGCCCACAACGCCCTCAACCTGGATGGCGGCGGCTCCGCCACACTGCTCGCCCGGGAGCCCGGTTCGACCACCCCGAGGCTGGAGAACAGCCCGTCCGAGGGCGAGGAGCGCGCCGTACCCAACGGTCTCGCGCTCACCGCCGAGAACGGCAGCGGCGCCCTGACCGGCTTCTGGGTCACCACCGCCGCCGACCCGCGTCACTCCCCCACCGTGGACCCGATGCCCGGTGGCCACCCCGAGAGGGTCTTCCCCGGACTCACCCGCGAACTGACCGCGGCCGGATACGACGAGACGTACGGCCCCGCCGACGGCACCCCGCGGTGGCGGGCCCAGCGGCCCCGGGTGGGCCGCGTCGACGCGGGCGGCACCTTCCACGCCCGTAACCCCGGAACCACCGAGGTCACCGCCGCCCGTGGCCCCGCCGAGGGCAGCACCGAACTCACCGTGCTGGGCGCCCTCGACCGGATCGCGCCCAGCCAGGAACGGGTGGGGCTGGCGGACCGCGAGGCGGTGGCGGGCTTCGGCTTCACCGGCTTCGACACCGAGGGGCACAGCGCACCCATCGAGCCGGCGGATGTCCGGCTCGACTACGACCGCTCGCTCTTCACCATCAGCCCCGATGAGGCGGCGGGCGGCTTCACCGTGACGGCCCGTACGGGCCAGGAGTTCATCGCCGGGAAGATCACGGCCACCGTCGCCGGGAAGACCACCACGCTGGTGGTGACCGTGGGGCTGGTGGAGCGGCGCATGGCCGACTTCGAGGACGCCGGGAGGTGGACCTTCTCCGCGGCCCGCGCCGACGGCTCGCTGGCGCCCGAGCCGGACGGCCGCCACGGCACCGCGCTGAAGATGACATACGACTTCTCGCGGTCCACGGCCACCCGCGCCGCCTATGCCAGCCCACCAGGGCGGCTGGCGGTACCGGACCAGCCGCAGAGCTTTGGGCTGTGGCTCAAGGGGGACGGCAAGGGAGCCTGGCCGTCGCTCCATCTCAAGGACGCGACCGGCGCCAGTCAGGTGCTGCGCGCCCCGTATATCGACGGGGAGGGCTGGGAAGAAGTGACCTTCGAGGTGCCGCCGGGCCTGGCGTATCCGCTGACGGTGCACCGCTTCTATATCGCCGAGACCCGGCCGGACCAGCAGTACCGCGGCGAGATCGTCATCGATGAGCTGACCGCCCGTATTCCGCCGGATGCCGAACTGCCCACCGCCCCGCAGGTGCGGGACCCGCTGATCAGCACGGCTGCCGACACCGCCGGCCGGGACTGGCGGTTCGCGGTGGTCTCCGATGCCCAGTTCGTCGCCCGGGAGCCGGACAGTGAGCTGGTGCGGCAGGCCCGCCGTACGCTGCGTGCCGCCAAGGCGGCGCGGCCCGACTTCGTACTGATCAACGGCGACTGGGTGGACGAGGGCTCCGACGGGGATCTGGCGTTCGCCCACGCCATGCTCAAGGCGGAGCTGGGGCAGCTGCCCTGGTATTACGTACCGGGCAATCATGAGGTGATGGGCGGATCCATCGACAGGTTCCGTAAGGAGTTCGGGGACACCCAGCTCACCTTCGACCACAAGGGCACCCGCTTCATCACCCTGGACACCTCCTCGCTGACCATCCGCGGTGGTGGCTTCGCGCAGTTCACCGAGGTACGCCGGCAGCTGGACCGGGCCGCGAAGGACCGCCGGATCGGCTCGGTGGTGCTGGTCGCCCATGTGCCGCCACGCGATCCGACCGCCCGGCCCGCCAGCCAGCTGACCGACCGGATGGAAGCGGCGCTGCTGGAGCGGTGGCTGGCCGGGTTCCGCCGGGACAGCGGCAAGGGCGCCGCCTTCATCGGGGCCCACGTCGGAGTCTTCGACGCCTCCCGGGTGGACGGAGTGCCGTATCTGGTCAACGGCGACGCGGGAAAGGCGCCCGCGGCGGCTCCCGGCGAGGGCGGCTTCACCGGCTGGTCGCTGGTGGGAGTCGACCGGGATGGTGAGCGGGACTGGATCTCCGTACAGACGCATCCGCATGTGGATGCGCTGACCATGGACGTCCCGGACCGCGTCGAGGCCGGCGGATCGGCCCCGGCTGGCGCGACGGTGACGCAGGGCTCGGGCGCGAACGCCCGTCAGGTGCCGGTGGCCTGGCCGGCGAGCGCGGACTGGTCCGGTTCACCGGGCATGTGCGTCGGCGCTCCACACCGGGCACCACGCCACTGCGCCGCCGTCTTCACCCCGGCTACGGGCACGGTCACCGGCCTGCGCACGGGGAGGGTCACCCTCGCGGTAACGGTGAGCGGTGAGCGTGTGCAGCGGGACATCACGATCACGGGCGGTCGCTGACCCGGGCGCTCTCCGTCTGGTCGGGCCCCTGGTCGGCTCCCTGGGCGTCTTGCCTCTCCTCCGCCTGTCGGCGGCTGCTCGCCCGGAGGCTGGTGGCGGTGGTGATGATGAGAACCGCGCAGATCACCCCGAGCGAGACCGGAATGCTGATCACCGGGACATGCACCCCGGCTTCGTGCAGGGCGTGCAGCACCAGCTTCACCCCGATGAAGCCGAGGATGACCGACAGACCGTAGGAGAGATGGACCAGCCGCTTCAGCAGTCCGCCGATGAGGAAGTACAGCTGCCGCAGGCCCATCAGGGCGAACGCGTTGGCGGTGAAGACGATGTACGGCTCCTGGGTCAGCCCGAAGATCGCGGGAATGGAGTCCAGGGCGAACAGCACATCGGTGCTGCCGATCGCCAGCATCACGATCAGCATGGGGGTCATCAGCCGCTGACCGTTCCGCACGATGAACAGCTTGGTACCGTGGTACTGGTCGGTGGACGGGAAGCGCCGCTCGACCAGCTTCAGGAGGCGGTTCTCCTCGTACGCCTCTTCTTTGTCATCGGCCCGCGCCTCCTGGATGAGCTTCCAGGCGGTCCAGATGAGGAAGCCGCCGAAGATGAGGAAGACCCAGGAGAAGGTCGAGACGATGGCCGCACCGGCCGCGATGAAGACCGCGCGCAGCACCAGCGCGATCAGTACGCCGACCATGAGCACACGCTGCTGATAGGCCGGGGGCACCGCGAACTTCGCCATGATGAGGACGAAGACAAAGAGGTTGTCGACACTGAGCGACTTCTCGGTGATGAACCCCGCGAAGAACTCGCCGGAGGGCCGGGCCCCGGCCAGGAGGAAGAGGCCAAGCCCGAAGAGCACAGCGAGAACGATCCAGACGGCGGTCCAGATCCCGGCCTCCTTGAGGGAGACCTCATGGGGCTTGCGGCCGCCGATCAGGAAGTCGACGGCGATCAGGGCGCACAGACCGACAATGGTCAGCACCCAGGTGGTCAGGGCGATATCCACGCAGCACTCCTCCGGCTGTCGTCACCGGAGGTCTCTTCCACCCGTTATGCGCTACGGGCCAACGCCCCCGGGGCCGGTCAGGTCGGCCCGTACTGACGGGAACGTCGCAGCAGGGAATACTCCCCTCCATTGCGTGCAGGATACAGGAGACCCGCGCGGCGGAAAACTCACCCGGGAACAGAGGCAAGGCCCGGGTCAGCGCCCGTACCGCTGGCGGGCCTCCGCGACCTGGCGCAGCACCTGCGGCAGCACCTGGCTGCCGGGCGGCACCATCGGCGGCTCATAGGTCCAGGCGTGGCCGACCCAGGGGTCGGCCAGATGGTCATCGGGCACCGGGGTGATCCGCAGCAGCGAGCGCCACAGCGGGTCAAGCACCGGGCCATAGGCGCTGGCGTCCTCCCGGTCGGCGACCATGAGCAGATGGACCCCGACGGATGGCCCCTCGTCGGCGAGATAGCGCAGCTGGGTGACGGCGCGGTCGTCGAAGCCATGCGGGAAGTCATGGACGATCAGAAGCTGCTCGGCGGTGTCGATGTCGGGCGGGAGCGAGTCGGCCACCCGGTTACGGATGGCCATCTGCACCAGATCGACGCGCCGGGTGAGCTTGGCCAGCACGGTGGCGACGCCGCCGGCGCCCTGGGCGGGCGGCTCGCGCAGCACGCCGGACCGCACCAGCGGGGCGAGCGTGGGAGCCGCGGTGCCCGCCGGGTCAATGATGTGGACGGTGACATCACCGACCGGGTAGACGGCCAGCAGCCGTCCCGCGATGGCGGTGGCCAGCTCACCGGAGAGCCTGCGCAGCTCCTCCGGCGCGACCAGGGAGGTGGCCTGGGAGCTGTGGCCCGCGTCGATCCACAGCCCGCGCTCCAGCGGTAGCCGCACCAGCAGCGGAATCCGCAGGTCGGTGCGCTCGGGCAGGCTGAGGTCGCCCATACGCAGCGCCATGGGGACCTCCATCGGCACCTGGTAGCCATGCCAGACCGGGTTGTCCCAGCGGGCGTAGGCGAGCGGCAGGGCGGGCTCGACCACCTCGGACTCCGCCGTCAGCTGGTCGAGGTCACGGTCGAGTGCGGCGCGGGCCCGGTCGATGAGCTCGGTGTGCTTGGCGCGGGCGGCGCCACGGGCGGCGTCGGCGGCCGGACCGGAGCGGGCGCTGGGGTCGGCGAGGACCTTGTCGAGCTCCTGCTCCATCCGGGAGTCGGCGAAGTCGACCGCGCTGCGGTAGGCGGCGGTCGTACGGGCAAGGTCCTCGAACATGCCCCAGATCTGGTTGTAGAGCCGCTCGTCCATGGACCAGCCGGTGGCGTCCCCGGCGACGGGCTGGGCGGGCTGCCCCGGCTCGGGCTCCGGGGCCGTGGGAGCCGGGGGCGGTGGTGCGCTGGTCTGCCGTCGCGGGTGCTGGTAGTTGATGGGGCCGCCGGTGCCGGCGGGCGGCGCGGTGGTGGGACCGGGCGACGGTGCCGGGGGGCCCTCCGGGCTGCCGCTGACAGCCGCCGTACGCCGGGGAGGGGGTGCGGCGACGGAGCGGGCCATGCCGCTGGCGACGGCCTCATTGATCGTCGTCGCCAGCTCTCGCGCCTGAGTCAGGCCTTGGTCAGCGAGCATCGCGGCGAGACCGCCCGCGTAGCCCTGTCCCACGGCACGCACCTTCCAGGCGCCCTGCCTGCGGTAGAGCTCCACGGCGACGACGGCCGACTCGGGGTCGAGGCCGATGATGGTGTAGCTGGCGACCTCGGTGCCGTCCAGCCCGGTCACGGCGACAAACGGGGAGGCGAGCGCGCCGAACGAGACCGGGCCGCCGACGCCGAGAGGCAGCGCCAGCAGCACATGGACCTTGTGCACCTCTTCGGGGAGCGCGTCGAGGTCCACGGCGAGCCGGTGGTCGGCGGCGGCCTGCCGGGAGACCTCCAGACCGGGGAGGTTCGGTGAGCCGGGGTGGGCGATCCATCCGTCGTCGCGCATCCGCCCCTGCTCATCGCCGAGCGTCGCCCCGGCTATGACCGGCTTCCCGGTCGATACCCGGATCTCCAAACGGGTCTCGGGCAGTGGGTGGTTCTGCCCGCGGACCAGCTCGGCCGTCATCGCTGTGCCCTCTCGATAGGTTGACTCGATTCTGAAACGGCTGGCCCGGGCGAACAGTCCCCGCGAACAGTCGCCGGGCCAACCGGTGGTGCGTCGAACCCCGCCGCGCGGCAGCCCGGCGGTCCGGAGGACCGCAGCCGCTCCCGGAAAGCCTCGTACGCTCATCGCATCCGAAGGCGACAGCCAAGCCATCGGACCGGCCGCCGGACAGGCGGTCGCAGGACGTGGAGCCTTAGCCGCTGGGCCCGGGCTGTGAAGCGTCGACCAGCCACCGGGCCGCACCGTGACCTGGGCGGGATTCCGCCCCATAAACGGGGCGGAGGATGTCAGAGATGGGGCAGGACCGCGGGCATCAGGTCCTGGAAGGTGCGGCCGTTGGCCGGGGCGCCGATGGCGGTCATCGACCAGCCATTGCCCTGCCGCTGCACCTTGGCCATGATCTGCGCGGTGTAGTCACCGCCTCCGGCCAGGGTGTAGCGCGCCAGCTCCTGGCCATTGGCCTCGTCGACCAGTCGGCAGAAGGCGTTCTCCACCTCGGCGAAGGTCTGTCCGGTGAAGGAGTTGACGGTAAAAATGATCTGGTCGATGTGCACCGGGACCCGCTGCAGATCCACCAGGATGGCCTCGTCGTCACCGCCCTGCCCGACGCCGCCGACCAGGTTGTCACCGGTGTGCGTCACCGAACCGTCGTCGCTGGTCAGATGACGGAAGAAGACCACATCCACCGGCTGTTTGTCGGCGAAGAGCACCGCCGAGGCGTCGAGATCGACTTCCCTTGTGCGCTTGCCGAACAGCCCGCGGCGGGGTGCCGCCTGCCAGCCGAGTCCCATGCGCACCGCGGTCAGGGTGCCTCCATCGGACTTCTGCAGGCTGATCGCCTGTCCCTTGGACAAGTTGACCGTCACGTGCGTTCCCCTCTCGACACATCCACACCGCCGTCCTCGTGACGGCTTTACGCACCCTACGCACTGCCCTTGACCGGCCGGACGGGCCACCCCTGCTTTGTGGCGTTCTTGCAACACACACCCGTCTTGACGGGCTGTTACCTGAGTCCCGCCTCGCGCATCTGGCGCAGCTCCTTCTTGAGCTCACGCACCTCATCGCGCAGCCGGGCGGCGACCTCGAACTGCAGCTCCGCCGCCGCGGCCCGCATACGCTCGGTCAGCTCCTCGATCACCCCGGCGAGTTCGGCGGCGGGCCGGTCGGTCAAGGTGGCGGCTTCCTCCTTGCCCGCCTTGCCCCCCGTGCCGGCCTTGCCCGCCACCGCCGCCTTGCCACGGAGAGCGGGCACGGGGGCCTTGCCCTTGCGCTCCTCGGCGGCTGGCTGACGGTACCCACTGCCGAGCAGCTGCTCGGTGTCGACCTCCTCGCGCGCGAGGGTGGCGACGATATCGCCGATCTTCTTGCGCAGCGGCTGTGGGTCGATCCCCCGCTCCTCGTTGTACGCGATCTGCTTGGCCCGGCGCCGGTTGGTCTCCTCGATGGCCTTCTCCATCGCCGGGGTGATCTTGTCGGCGTACATATGGACCTGTCCGGAGACATTGCGGGCCGCCCGGCCGATGGTCTGGATGAGTGAGGTGCCCGAGCGCAGGAAGCCCTCCTTGTCCGCGTCGAGGATGGCCACCAGCGACACCTCAGGCAGGTCCAGGCCCTCACGCAGCAGGTTGATGCCGACGAGCACATCGAACTCACCGGCACGCAGCTCCCGCAGCAGCTCGACCCGGCGCAGCGTGTCCACATCGCTGTGCAGATAGCGGACCTGGATGCCCAGCTCGAGGAAGTAGTCCGTCAGATCCTCGGCCATCTTCTTGGTCAGCGTGGTGACCAGGACCCGCTCGTTCTTGTCCGTGCGGGTGCGGATCTCATGGACCAGATCGTCGATCTGCCCATCGGTGGGCTTGACCACGACCTCCGGGTCGACAAGCCCGGTCGGCCGGATGATCTGCTCCACCTCACCGTTCTTCGAACGGGACAGCTCATACTTCCCCGGGGTCGCCGACAGATAGACCGTCTGCCCGATGCGCTCCAGAAACTCCTCCCACTTCAGCGGGCGGTTGTCCATCGCCGACGGCAGCCGGAAGCCATGCTCCACCAGGGTGCGCTTACGTGAGGCGTCGCCCTCGTACATGGCGCCGATCTGCGGGACGGTGACATGTGACTCGTCGATGACGAGCAGGAAGTCCTCCGGGAAGTAGTCCAGGAGGGTGTGCGGCGGGGAGCCTGGGTCACGGCCATCGATATGCAGCGAGTAGTTCTCAATGCCGGAGCAGGTGCCGATCTGCTGCATCATCTCCAGGTCATAGGTGGTCCGCATCCGCAGCCGCTGGGCCTCCAGATGCTTGCCCTGCTTCTCCATCGTCTCCAGAGTCTCCTGGAGCTCGGTCTCGATCGCGGCGATGGCCTTGTGCATCCGCTCGGCGCCCGCGACATAGTGCGAGGCCGGAAAGACATAGAGCTCCTGGTCATCGGAGATGACCTCACCGGTGAGCGGATGGAGCGTGGACAGCGCCTCGATCTCATCACCGAACATCTCGATCCGGACCGCCAGCTCCTCGTAGACGGGGAAGAGCTCAATGGTGTCGCCGCGCACCCGGAAGGTGCCCCGGGTGAAGGACATGTCGTTGCGGGTGTACTGGATCTCGACGAAGCGGCGCAGCAGCTCGTCACGGTCGATCTCCTGGCCGATCTTGAGCGGGACCATCCGGTCGACGTACTCCTGCGGAGTACCCAGGCCGTAGATGCACGAGACCGAGGCCACTACGACCACATCGCGCCTGGTGAGCAGCGAATTAGTAGCGCTGTGCCGCAGCCGCTCGACCTCCTCGTTGATGGAGGAGTCCTTTTCGATGTACGTGTCGGACTGCGGAACATACGCCTCAGGCTGGTAGTAGTCGTAGTACGAGACGAAGTATTCAACGGCGTTATTCGGCAAGAGCTCACGGAACTCATTGGCGAGTTGGGCTGCGAGGGTTTTATTGGGTGCCATCACTAGCGTCGGACGCTGCAGCTTCTCGATCATCCAAGCGGTGGTCGCCGACTTACCGGTGCCCGTCGCACCGAGCAGCACGACGTCCTTCTCACCGGCTTTGACGCGCTTCTCAAGCTCGGCGATGGCCGTCGGCTGGTCGCCGCTGGGCTGGTAGGGGCTGACGACCTCGAAGGGCGCCACCTTGCGTTCGATCTTGGATACGGGCCGCATAAACCCCACCGTACGACCCACCACTGACAATGTTCAGCTCATGGCCATCCCAAGCCCGCCCTATGCCCATTTCTCCGTGTGTCACGACGGGAAGCCTCCTCATGACCGTGTACCGCCAACGTGAGGAGTTCTTGTGTACCTTCGCCCCACAGCAGTCGTAACCGGCTCGCTCCTCGGTGTCTCCGCGCTCGTCCTCACCACCGCTCCGACACAGGCCGCACCGGCCGCGAAAGCGCCCCTGCCCGTAGCCCACCGGGGCGCGTCGGCGTATGCGCCAGAGAACACCCTGGCCGCCGCCGACAAGGCCCGTGAGCTGGGCATCGACTGGGTTGAGAACGATGTGCAGCGCACCAGGGACGGTGAGCTGATCGTCATGCACGACGACACGCTCAAGCGCACCACGGACGTGGCGGAGGTCTTCCCCGACCGCGCCCCATGGAAGGTGGGTGACTTCACCGCCAAGGAAATCGCCCAGCTGGACGCCGGCAGCTGGTTCAGCACCAAGTACGCGGGCGAGCGGGTGCCCACACTCAAACAGTTCCTGAACCGGATGACAGCGAACCGGCAGAAGCTGCTGCTGGAGATCAAGAAGCCGGAGCTGTACCCCGGCATCGAGGCGGACATCGTCAAGGAACTGAGCAACGAGGGCTGGCTGGGCCCGTTCAACGTCCGCAGGAAGCTGATCATCCAGAGCTTCGGCGCTGACTCGGTCAAGAAGGTGCACGACCTGGCCCCGACCGTGAAGACCGGTTTCCTGGGCACCCCGTCGGTCGACAAGCTCCCCGACTACGCGAAGTTCTCCGACCAGGTCAACCCCCGCTACACGGACCTCACGCCCGACTACGTCAAGGCGATCCAGTCGGTGAAGGGCCCCCACGGGAAGCCGCTGGAGGTCTTCACCTGGACGGTCGACGACGGTCCTACCGCGGTGCGGCTCGCGGATATGGGAGTCGACGGGATCATATCCAACAAGCCCGACGCGATCCGCGACGCCATTGGCGGCCGCTGACCGGGCGGCCGCCTGTCAGTGGCGGCCCGTAGGGTCGTCGTATGACGGCGATCTCAGCGACCTCAGCGGCCTCAGCGGCCTGGACCGTACGGGATACCCCGGTCGGCCCACTGCTGCTGGCCGCGACGGGTGCGGGCCTGGTGACCATCGTCTTCCACGCCGATGAGCGGACGACGGGCCAGGCCCTCACCCGGCTCGCCGGGCGGCTGGGCACCGAGCCGATACGTTCCGATGGCGATCCGGTGCTGAGCGAAACCGCCGGCCAGCTCGACGCGTACTTCCGGGGTGCGCCGGGTCCCTTCACGGTGCCGCTGGACTGGTCGCTGACCTCGGGCTTTGCCGCACGGGTGCTGCACCTGCTGGCCGACACCGTGCCCTACGGCAGCGTGGTGGGCTATCAGGAGCTGGCCGACCGGGCCGGGGAGCCCGGCGCGGCGCGTGCGGTGGGAGCGGCCATGGGGTCCAATCCGCTGCCGGTCGTGGTGCCGTGTCACCGGGTGGTGGAGAGCAGTGGTGGCATCGGGGGCTTCGGCGGGGGCTTGGAGACAAAGCGCGCGCTCCTCGCACTGGAGGGAGTGCTCCCGGAGCCGCTGTTCTGACACCCGGACCAGGTCTGATGTCAACTCGTGTGGGGGATGCTCTGGTTATCGACTTTTTTCTGCCGTCACCCTGCCCGAGGAGTGTGACGATGGCGGTCCCCCATGAGCGCAAGACGGTGACCTATCTCTCGCTGGACACACTGCTGGCGCGCGGCTGGTCCCCGGGACTCATACGTGAGCTTCTGGGCGAGCCGGACCGGAGCCAGCCGGTGGTGCTCTATCTGACGCCGCGGGTGGAGGAAGCCGAGCGGGACGGTGCCTTCCAGCGGGCCCGCGAGCTGAGCGTCAGGCGATCCGCCGCGCTGCGCCGGGCGGCCACCCGCCGTCGGCAGAGCGCGCTGGAGGCCATACGTACCGTACCGCTGGAGCTGCCCCGGCTGAGTCCGGACGAGCTGGCCCGGCGGGCGGTCGAGCACCGCAATCTTCTCGACGCCCAACGCGCCTGCAACCACTGGGGACATACACCGGCCCCGGCGTCGGTCGAGTCGACCCTCCCCGCGGTGCTGGTCCGCTGGAAAGTCGACTATCTGCGGCATCTGCTCGCCCGGCACCGGGTGCTGCTGGAGGCGCTGCCGCCGGGGGCCAGCCGCCCCGAGGGGACGCGGCTGCTGCGGGAGCGCACCTATGCCGCCATAGCGGCGGCCTATCCGGAGCTGGCGCTGGAGTGCCGACGGCAGCTGGCGATGGCGAGGAGGGTCTGACGGCGCCGGCGGAGCAGCCCCGTGCCGAGCGTCGCCGGCCCTGGCGGTGTCCGCTCACCCGCGCGTAAATCGCTCCGCCGTGCTACGAGCCGGATGGCAGACTGCGGTCCGTGACCGACACCGCCGATGCCAATGCCGATGCCGCCATATCCACCGCGCCGCCCAATGTGCCGCCCAATGTGCCGGCCATCCGCCGCCGGGCCAACGCCATACTCATCGCCAGTCAGATCCTCGGCGGCCTCGGCGTAGCGACCGCCCTCGCGCTGGCCGCCGTGCTGGCCGAGGAAGTCAGCGGCTCCAGGGCACTCTCCGGTCTCGCCACCACCTCCTCGGTCATCGGCACCGCGCTGCTCTCCTTGCCGCTCGCCTCGCTGATGGGCGCGCGCGGGCGGCGCGCGGGACTCACCCTCGCCTACCTGATCGCCGCGGCGGGCGGCACCCTCGTGGTGGTCGCCGCCACGCTCGGAAACTTCCCGCTGCTCCTCATCGGCATGGCCGCCTTCGGCGCGGGCAACTCCGCCAATCTCCAGGCCCGCTTCGCCGCGGCCGACCTGGCCGAGCCACAGCGGCGCGGCCGGGCCATCGCCCTGGTCGTGTGGGCCACCACCATCGGGGCCGTCGTCGGGCCGAACATCTCCGCTCCGGCCGGCCACGGCGCCAGCGGCCTGGGCATGCCCCAGGCCGCCGGTCCCTTCCTGCTCGCCACGGTCGTCTTTCTGGTCTCGGCCGTCCTGGTCTGGGCGCTACTGCGGCCCGATCCGCTGCTGACCGCCCGTGCGATCGCCAGTGCCGGGCCGGATGGTCAGCAGTCGCCGGAGGACCGTTCGCTGCGCGCGGGTCTGGCCGCCGTCGCCGCCTCTCCCCGCGCCCGGCTCGCTCTGGTGACCATCGCCGGCTCGCACACCGCGATGGTTTCGGTCATGGTGATGACCCCGGTCGACCTACGGCACCACGGCGCCGGTATCGAGCTGATCGGTCTGGTCATCAGCGGCCATATCGCGGGCATGTACGCCTTCTCCCCGCTGATGGGCTGGCTCGCGGACCGTATCGGCCGACTCTCCGTCATCTGCTTCGCCCTCGCCCTGCTGGCCTGCGCGACCCTGCTCGCGGGCACCGCCGGTCCCAGCCATACGCAGAGCGCCGCGGGTCTCTTTCTGCTGGGCCTGGGCTGGTCGGCCGGGCTGGTCTCCGGCTCCGCGCTGCTCACCGACTCGGTCCCGCAGGCCGCCCGGGCGGCCGTACAGGGGCTGTCGGATCTCTCCATGAACGCCGCGGCCGGTGCGGGCGGTGCGCTGGCCGGACTGGTGGTCGCCCAGGCGGGCTACGGCTGGCTCAACGCCATGAGCGCCGCCCTGCTCCTCCCGGTCGCCGCCCTCGCGCTCTTCGGCCGCGTCCGTACCCGGTCCTAGCACCGCCGTCGAGGGTTGCCCGGCCGAGGCACGGTCTGAGCCCCGCTTCCCCTTCATGCCTCGGCCGTGATGGCATATCCCAGAGGTATCCCAGCCGACTACAGCAACTACCGTGAAGGACAACGGACATGACCACTGAGCTCACCCGCCGCCGGGCCCTGGGATTAGCGGCGGGGGCCACCGCCGCCCTGGCTGCCGCGACGGCGACCGGGGGCGGGACCGCGGCAGCGGCGCCCGCCAGCGACTGGCCCGATACGATCCGCCTCCCGGACGGCTTCCGCCCGGAAGGCATCACCATTGGCCGCGCCCCGTATGCCTACTTCGGCTCGCTGGCCGACGGCTCCCTCTACCGGGCCGAGTTGCGCACCGGCCTCGGCCGGATCATCTCCGAGGGCCCCGGCACCGAGTCGGTCGGCCTCAAGATCGACGCCTACGGGCGGCTCTTCGTGTGCGGCGGCCCGGCGGGCGACGCCCGGATCGTGGATGCCCGCAGCGGCACCGTCCTGGCTTCGTACGCCTTCGCGGAACCGGGAGGGGGCTTCGTCAACGATGTCGTACTCACCCCCGACATGGCCTGGTTCACCGATTCCTTCAACGCCGTGCTCTACGGCCTCCCCCTCGGCCGCCCTTCGCTCCCCGGCCCTGCGGACGTGGTCCGTCTCCCGCTGACCGGCGACTGGCCGCAGGACCCCGGCCCGGAGGTCTTCAACGCCAACGGCATCTGCACCACCCCCGACGGCGATGCCCTGCTGGTGGTGCAGATGAACAGCGGCGAGCTGCACCGCGTCGACCCGCGCACCGGCCGCACCACCCGGGCCGACCTCGGGGACGCGGCGCCGCTGAGCAATGGCGATGGTCTGCTGATCCTTGGCCGCACCCTCTATGTGGTGCAGCAACGGCAGCACGCCATGGATGTCTTCCACCTCGACCGCACCGGCCATACGGGCACCTTTGTGACCCGGGTGACCGACGACCGCTTCGATGTGCCGACCACCGTGGCTGTCTACCGTGACCGGCTCTATCTTCCCAATGCCCGCTTCACCACCGAGCCGACGCCCCAGACGTCCTACTCGGCGGTGTCCGTTCCCCTCCCCGTCTAGCGGGGATAGAGCCGGAAGGCGACCGCCGGACGCCCGCCGGTGCGTTCGGCGATGCTGTCCATGATCTGGGTGTGGACAGAGCGGGCGTACTCGGCGGGCTCCTGGTCGCTGAGCGCGGTCAGATACGCGCGGTGCTCAGCCAGGGAGGCAACCGCCCGCTCCATGTCCGCCTCGCCGACCTCCTGCATATGGGTCGGCTCCGAGGCCCCGGCTGACGCCACCCAGCGCACCCCGCCCCAGGGTTCGAGGCCGCCTTCCCCTTCCTTCGCCAGCTGCTCGGTGAAGATCCACCGATTCCCGGCATCCCCGGTCGCGTCCAGCACCGCCCGCCCGACCGCCCGGTGATCCGGGGTGTTCCAGTAGCCCGGGCCCCAGGTCTCCTCGTGGTTGAGGGTGACGATCAGCTCCGGGCGGTACCGGCGGATCGCCGCCGCAAGATCCCGGCGCAGCGCGATGCCCTCCTCGATCACCCCGTCCCGGTGGTCCAGGAACTCCACTGCCTCCACCCCGACCACCGCCGCGCTGGCCAGCTGCTCAGCTTCCCGCACCCGGGCGGCCTCGGCCGGTTCCATGGTGTCGATCCCGGCCTCGCCGCGGGTCACCAGCAGATAGGCGATCTCCTTCCCGGCCTCCCCCCACCGTGCGATGGCCGCCGCCGCGCCATACTCCAGATCGTCCGGGTGCGCCACGATGGCCAGAGCCCGCTGCCAGTCCAGCGGCATGGCTGCCAGTTCTTCCGCCACTAGGGCCTCTCCTTCTTCGGGTCTTGGTCGCGCCGGACACCAGAACCGATCCTCACACAGCACTCTGACAGCAGCGCTCCAAGGAAGACACCAAGGAAGACACCGACACAGAGCACCAACGAAAGGCACTCCGATGTCCCGACTCGCGCTGTCCAACCGGGCCTCACTCGCCTACCAGCTCCGCTACGCCGTACGCCATCCGGGTCGTATCGGACCGTACTTCCGCCGGCTCTACCGCGACTGGCGGCTGCGGCGCCAGACCGGGGACAACCATGTGTCGTACTACCGCGCGGTGATGAAGCACGACACCGCCAAGAGTCCGGAGTCCGCCGTCGGCAGCGCCACCCATGACCGCTGGCTGGCGCTGGGGCAGATGCAGTTCGACTATCTCGTCAAGCACGGTCTCACCCCCGATGACCGGATGCTGGAGATCGGGTGCGGCAATCTCCGTGCGGGCCGGCTCTTCATCGATTACCTCAACACGGACCACTACTACGGCATCGACATCTCCCCCGAGATCCTGCTCGCCGCCCAGGAGACCCTGGTCAGCCATGACCTTCAGGGCAAGCTTCCGCATCTGACCCTGGTCGACGATCTGCGCCTGGCCCATCTCCCGGAACATCACTTCACGGTGGTGCACGCGCACAGTGTTTTCTCGCACTCTCCGATCACGGTCATCGAGGAGTGCCTGAAGCATGTGGGCCGGGTCCTCGCGCCCGGTGGTTTCTTCGACTTCACGTACAACCGCACCGATGGCGACGAGCACCATGTGCTGCGTGAGGACTTCTACTACCGCACCGACACACTGCTCGCCCTGGCCAAGGCGAATGGTCTGGCGGCCCGGGCGATGACCGACTGGGACGAGCTACCCCACAAACAGTCCAAGATCCGGGTCGCCCACCCCGACTAGACCCCTTTCTCGCACGACGTCCTCGCGCCGCTCGGTGCCGGGGCACCTCCCCCGCTTCGGCCTCCCCCTAGCCCTGGCGGGCTGGGAGGTGCCGCCAGCGCCGGACTCCGTCCGTCGGTGCTGGCTGAGCGGCGCTGTCGGGTGGCGGTGGGGTTCCCCAAATCCCGCCCCTCCCCGTAACCGGGGCTCCACCCCGGGCCCCGTTGTTCCGGCGTGGGGGGCTGCCTGTGGGCAGCCCCGGACGTGCCCCACCCGTTCCCGGCTGTACCACCATGCGGCTCCGCCGGGGTAGGGGCTCATGCCCCGGGCCCCGGCCCCGGCCCCCGGTGAGGGCCTCCCCTGTCCCGCCCCTTCCCGTAACCGGGGCTCCGTCCCGGCCCCGTTGTTCCGGCGTGGGTCGGCACGAGCGCTCACCACACCGTGGGGCCCGGGGCGCAGCCCCCGGTTTCGGGAAGGGGCGGGGTCGGGGAACAACCCGCCCTCACCCTGACGGCCGTATGGCCTGCTCCGTTCTCGTGATACGCCCGGCATTGCGCCAAGGATCCGCACCATGCCGCACGCATTAGTGGGCTTATCTACTAATCCCACGTACGGAGCGCGGACCCTTGGCACAGCACACACGCTATGGAGCAGCGCTGCTTGCCGCCGCGCTGCTGACCACGGTCACCGGCTGCGGCGGCAGCTCGCCGGAAGACCCGGCCACCGAGCAGGGCGCCCCCAAGCGCGGCACCCCGGTGGCCAGGGCCGCGCCCGCCAAGGGATTCACCCTGGTGGCCACCGGCGACATCCTCCCGCATGACTCGATCATCCAGCAGGCGCGAGCCGACGCGGGCGGCGGCGACAGCTATGACTTCCGGCGGATGCTCGCTGGGGCGAAACCAGTCGTCTCCAAGGCCGATCTGGCGATCTGCCATATGGAGACGGTGTACGGCCCCGACGGCGGCCCCTTCACCGGCTACCCGGCCTTCAAAACCCCGCCGCATATCGCCCAGGCGATCAAGGACACCGGCTACCACTCCTGCTCCACCGCCTCCAACCACACCCTGGACGCCGGGGCCGCCGGAGTGAGCCGCACTCTGAGCGCCATGGACAAGGCGGGCCTGAAGCATGCGGGCTCGGCCCGCTCCGCGGCCGAGCGGACCAGACCGGCCATGCTGGAGGCGGGCGACGCCCAGGTCGCCCAGCTCGCCTACACCTACGGCACCAACGGCATCCCCGTCGCGGCGGACAAGCCCTGGATCGTCAATCTCATCGACCCGGACCAGATCATCAAGGACGCCCGCGCCGCCCGCCGCGCCGGGGCCGATGTGGTTGTGGTCAGCATGCACTGGGGCACCGAGTGGCAGGAGGCACCGAACCGTCAGCAGCTGAAGGTGGCCCGGGAGCTCACCGCCGCGCGGACCGACGGCCGCCGCGATATCGATCTGATCCTGGGCACCCATGCCCATGTGCCGCAGGCCTACGAGAAGGTCAACGGCACCTGGGTCGTCTACGGCATGGGCGACCAGATCGCCGGGGTGATGAATGACCCACGGGGCAGCATGGGCTCAGCCGTCCGCTTCACCTTCGCCCCGCCCGCCCGGGACGACGAGGCATGGACAGTACGGAAGGCGGAGTTCATCCCACATCTGATGGCCAGCAGCCCCCGCTTCGACCTGGTCAACCTCCCCCGGGCGCTTGCCGACAACCCCGACCGCGCCGAGTACGTCCGTGCGCGCGACACCATCCGCAATGCCGTCCTGAGCCGGGGCGCGGCGAAGGACGGCCTGACGATGGGCCGATGACGACCGCCGCGATGAGCGCCAACGCGAAGAACAGCGGCCCGGAAGTGCCGCCCCTTCAAGCGACGCTCACCGCCAGCCGTAGCGCTGCTGCAAGCGGTGTACGACCTGCCCGAAGCGCGCCCGGTCCAGCGCGCACGCCTCACGCCGCATGCCCGCGGGGTGGACCCGCAGCACCCGGTCGAGGTCGACCCAGGACTCCCGGCCCTGCCGGTCCCATGGCCCGCTGCCGATCGCGACCCACTCATGGTCGTTGTCCCGGCGCTGGCTCGTCAGCTGGACGGCCAGCAGGGTGTCTCCGGCCTCCCGGGCGACTACCAGCACCGGCCGGTCCTTGCCCCGCCCGTCGTTCTCCTCATAGGGCACCCAGGTCCAGACGATCTCCCCAGGGTCCGGTTCGCCGTCCGGATCGGGCTGATATGTGGTGTGTACGCCGCTTATCTGATGGGGCAGCGCCTCTGCTGTCGCACCCGGCCCACCGCGGCCAGGAGTGTCAACTGCCGTATCGCTCTCTTCGTTTCGCAAGGTCACAGGCCATACCGTACTGGCTCTCTGCGATCTGGCCGCCATGCCGTCCCGCCGATGCGTATCGCCCGGAGCTCACGGCTGACCACAGCCAACGAACACCAGGCGATACACACAACTCACACCGGCCTACGGCCCCTACCGACGACGCCCCACAAGGTGGTATCCGCCCACACCCGCCAGGGCGGCGAGCACTCCGCCGCCGGCGGTCCACAGGATGCGGTCGGACCACCAGCCGCCCATCCAGCCGCTGTCCGGTTCGGTGAGGGCCACCGTACGGACCTTGTCGCTCTCCTCGCTGTCCTCCTCGCTGCCCTTCGGGCTGCTCTGCTCGCCGGTCGAGCCAGGCTGGGCGGCCGGAAGCAGCGGAGCCGCGAGCTCCCCGCCTCCCCTGCGCGCCCCACTGCCGTTCGCGGCGTTGACCTCCACCTCGGCCCGTACCGGCAGCCCCAGATCCTTGTCCGGCAGCTTGACGGCGGTCAGCCGCAGGTAATACGCCCCGGGCAGCGGGTCATTGGACCAGGTGTCCGCCCAGGGCTGCACCGCAGGAAGCGTGCAGCTGAGCGTCAGGGTCTCGGCGTCCTGGGACGCCGTCTTCGTCTGTCTCCCGGACGCACAGGCCTGCCGCCGCAGCAGCCCGTCGTAGACGTCCACCTGCCAGGTGACGGAGCCACTGCGGGTCGCGGTCTCCGGCAGCGTCACGGTCGCCTTCACCTTCGGCGCCTGCCCGGCCCCGGCGGGAAAGACCCAGTACAAGTAGTCTCCCGTGGAGGCGACCGCCTGAGCCTTCTGCCCCTGCTCCATGGCGGTCGCGGTACGGAAGCTCGTACCAGCCTCGGCAGGCTGGTACGGCTTGGCAGCCTGGGCGTCGCCCTCATCCGCCGCAGCGGTGCCGGCTCCGCCCAGCAGCGCCGTACACGCCACCAGCCCAGCCATCACAAAGCGTCTCGCGCGCATCAGCTCGCCCTCCGTACCGGGTTGCGCAGTCGGCCCAACCAGCCCCACAGCACACCGGCGACCAGGCCGGTTACGGCCAGCAGCACCAGCGGCACCCAGCCCCGGGCCAGCCCGAAGGCGGCGACATCGGGCACCGAATCAGGGGCGGCCACCACATCGACGTTCAGCTCCACGGGCAGCCCGGGGGTGCGCTTGACGGAAGCGGGCGCCGAGAAGGAATGGCTCACCTCCACGCAGACGGTCCGCTCCTCCTCACCGGTCCACGGGTAGCGCAGTCCGGCCGACATCACATCGGTACGGCCATGCCCAGCCCCCGAACCCCGGGCGAGCTCCTGCCCCTTCTCCGTTACCGCCCGCACCAGCACGCCGTAATCCCGGTCAACGGCCCGGTCCGCGAGCACACTCGCCGAGGCCCGCAGCTCCTGCCCCGGCTCCAGCTCCACCCGGAACCAACCGTGTTCGCCGAACTTCTGCCGGTCGCCGTAGAGACCCGGCTGAAGCAACGGAGCATCCGCGCACCGGTCCTGGGACCCCTCCACCACGGTCGGGACCACCACCGGCGTATCAACGGAGCGCCGTACCAACTGCTGCAGCCGGTCGGACAGCTGCCCGGTGTCCTGCACGGCCGTATAGGTGCCCCCGGTCGCCTCTGCGATACAGCTCAGCTGCTCCCGTACCTTGGCGTCCGAGGCGAGTCCAAGCGTGTCGACGGTCAGATGCGTCCCGTCAGCGGCGAGCTCACGCGCCACATCACACGGGTCCGGCAGCCCACACGAGTCCTCCCCGTCGGTGATGAGCACGATCCGGCGCGTCCCGTCACGGTCACCATCACCATGACCATCACCATTACGGAGGTCCTTCACCGCCTGGCGCAGCGCATATCCAATGGGTGTCCACCCGGTGGGCCGCAACGTCGCCACCGCGGCCTTGGCCTCGGTCTTGTCCACCTTCCCGACGGGATAGAGCTGCTCACTGTCGACACAGCCCCGCCTCTTGTCCTCACCCCGGTAGTTGGCCCCGAGGGTCCGGATCCCCAGACGCACCTCATCGGGCACCGCGTCGATGACTTCCTTGAACGCCTGCTGCGCGGCAGCCATCCGGGACTGCCCGCCCACATCCCGGGCCCGCATCGAGCCGCTGACGTCCAAGACCAACTCCACCTTGGGCGGGGTCTCTTGTTTCACCGGCTCAGCGGCGGCACTCGTTGGCAGTGCGCCGACCGTGAGGGCGGCGAGCAGCCCGCACAGGACCGCCGCCGACCGTCTTCCTATGATCATTGGCGGATCCTATTGATCACGGCCCACTACGCCAAATGAACCGTGCTGCCGAGGGCGGCAGCAGCGACCTCATCGACTTCTGCATCCCGTCCTCTGGACCTCATGACCACCGGCCCACCCGCCCCCCTCACCCCCGTACGCTGACCCGGCCCAGCGGCCCATGCGGCCCCGCCTCCAGCGCCGCCCGCACCTCGGCGACAACGCGCCCAGGCTCCCGGGCCAGCTGCCCCGGCGTAACGCGCACCACCCACAACCCGGTCTCCTCCAGCCGCCGGTGCCGCTCCCGCGCACGCTCCCAGTCAGCCACCGAGAAGTACTGCGCCCGGGAGTCGACGTCGAGCAGTACCCCATGCCGAGCCCAGTACGCATCAGCAACGCACAGAAACTCCCCGCCCACATACAGCCGCGGCTTCCACAAGGGGCGAGGCAGCCCCGCCCCCTCCACCACCCTCCGCGCCAGCCCCTCCCCCGGCGAACGCGTCCCGGCAACCAGCTCACCCAGCACCTGCGCCACCCCAGGGCGCGTCCCCAGACACTCGCTCCGCAACTCAGCGCCCAGCTCCTCCAGGCTCACACCCCGCGCCTGGACCACCTCATGCAGCAGCCCCCGCACCCACCCCGGATCCGGCGCATGCCGCACGGCGTCCACAGTGGCCCGCAGCAACGGAGCCACCGGCAGCCCCCGCCCGCCCGCGGCCACCCCGGGGAAGCGCCGGGTACGGTAGACCCGCACCCATTCCCGGCTCCGTACATTGCGCCGATACGGCACCAGCACATCAATCATCTGCGGCCCGCACATCCGGGCGGCCCGTACCTGGTGCAGCATGAGTGCGGCAGCCCCGGTAATGACCGCTTCAGCCGGCGCCCGCCCCGGCGCCGGAAGCGGGCTGGCCGTCCGCCGTGTCGCATAGCACAGCGCGGCCCGGTAGCGCTCCTCACCGGTCAACGGCCCGGAGTGCAGCACCACCACACCGGGCAACGGCCGCTGCCACCGGCCACCAGGACGACACCGGTCACGGATCGTCGCGGCGGGCACCCCGGCAGCCAGTAGCTGAGCGTGAGCGGCCACATCCCCTTGCCTCCGGGCCAGTTGGGCCAGGGAGCCGCTGTAGGGACGGTAATCCTGCGACGTGATACTCATACAAAGCGCACTGCCCCCAGAGGCCTCCCCAAATCACGCCGCGTAACTACTCTGCACACAATCACCCGAATGAGTAACTGTGTGTGAACCCACCGAGCATCGTGGCCACAGCGTGCGGGCGTGCGCTCTCCCCGCGCCCCAGCCCCTCTCCCCCAGACTGGATACCCCGAAGCGAAGGGGGCCTGCCATGGCCAGGCAGCGGCACGAAGCCCGCCAAAACGGCGGGCAGCAAACATGGAAAAACCCGCTCCGAGACAGCCAAGCACAGAACAACCACATACAGACCGGTCACACCCTCGACCGAGGCGCACTGGCACGCCTGGCCCTGCTGGCCGGACTGCTCCTGCTGTTCGTGTCACTCATCGCGCTGCTGCTCTACCGGTTGCTCAGCTGACAGCAGGGGGCCGGAGCGCGTTGTGCTCTGCACCCTTCCCTCCCCCAATCCAAGCCCCCACGATGGAACCATGGACAACGAGACCGGACGGGCGCGACTCGAACTCTATGTGGAGTCCTTGCGCGCCCGGATGGACACGGACCAGTTCACTCTCCTGATGCGGACGTTCCATGCCTGGCTGAAACAGGGCGGCGGCACGCTCCGCCTCCACCTCGAACCCCACGAGAAGGAGCTGTTCACCGCCGGCGTCCAGGACGAGATGCTCACCCTCATGGGTCTGGTCGGGGCCCTTGACCCCGGCCACGAGGACCGCGCCGACCACATAGTGGTCGACCTGGGCGACGGCGACCACGCCAAGGGCGTCCGCTCCCTGGTCCCCCGCGATATCGCCGAAGACCCCCAACGCCTCGCCGAGATGCGCCGCCGTCTCGACGCCGAGGTGCAGCAGCAGAGGCAGCAGCGGGAGCAGGACGCCCACGAGGTCGAATCCATCGCCCGCGCCAGCGGCCTTCTCCCGGAGAACGATGACACGGCGAACTGACCGGCCGCCAAAGCGCACCTGCTGGAGCAGGCGGCGCCCGATCGCTATGAGTTCCATGGTCTGCTGTGCGCCCATGCCACTGATCAAGCCCAGCACGAGGAGACGCCCGAGCGCCGCGAAGCCGCTCTGCGGCGCGTGTGCCCTGGTACCTGCACTCAGCAGACACCGCTCAGGCCTGAATCAATCCCCAGGAAACCCATATCCCACTCGATCCACCTGCTGACAGCATCGATCCGCTGACCTTCTCAGACCACGGCAAGGCCATGCTGGTACGAGCTGGAGCGCGGCAATCTTCAGGCCGCCGCTCGTGCCGCCGGGGCAGCCGGACTTGACCGGATCGCATGGACGCTGCCCGCCGCCCTGCGCAGCGTCCATATGCTCCTCAACCCCTTCGAGGAATGGCTGGCCATGGGCCATACCGGCCTGTGCACCGCCCGTCGGCTCGCCGACCGAGCAGCAGAGGCCGAGCTCCTGGAAAGCTTCGGCATGGCCTATACACAGTTCCCACCGCCTGACGGAAGCCGCCGACCACCACCAAAGCGCCCTGGCCATACGACGCGAACGGACGATCGGCTGGGCTAAGCGCTCTCACTCAACGACATCGGGCTGATCTGCCTCCGGAGACGACAGCTGAAAGAAGCCAGGACGTATTTCGAACGCTGCCTTCTCCTCTTTCGAGAGACCGACGCCACCCACTGGGAGGCCATCGCGATGGTCAAACCTCGCGGAAGTGAGATACGAGCTGGGGCAGTTGCCCGCAGCTTCCGAACAACGGCGGATCCATGACCGGCGTACAGAACCAGGTCGGCAACATCAATTCCCAGCAGAGCCGGGTACTTCGGCGGTCGGCGCCGAGAAGGCGGCGCAGTTCACGGAGAAGCTCAAAGACAGTCGCGGGAGCTTGGCGCAAGAGCGCGACCTCGTCCAGGACTACGAGCAGTGCCTCGGCTTCCTCGATGTCGCTGCGGAGCAGGACATCACCGCTCCGGACAGCCGTGGCCTGGCCCGCAACATGCTGGAGCGGATTCTGCAAAGTGCGGCGGTGCCCCCGGCTTGTCCACCCTCGTCGCATCAGCGATGTCGCTCATCGCCACAATGTCCTGACACCGCTGTGCAGGCGTCGGCCACAGGTTGCGGGCGAAAGTAGGCCCGAACCCGCCTGTCGGCCAACCCGCCGCTCGTAGGCTGATCGCCAGTACGGACCGGACCAGGGAAAGGCCGTGAGTTGAAAGCCTCGGAGACGACCGTCGCCCGGCTCATGCAGGGGCAGACGCAGCAGTTTCAGATCCCGCTCTACCAGCGCACCTACTCCTGGGCAGAGAAGCATCTGGAGCAGCTGTGGCAGGACATCCTGGAGCAGGCTCGGCTCCTTGAAGAGGGCAATACGGCCACCGCCCACTTCCTCGGCTCCGTGGTACTGGCCCCTTCACCGCAGACCGAAGCGACCTTCCCCCGTCATCTGGTCGTGGACGGTCAGCAGCGGCTCACCACCATTTCCATCGCGCTCACGGCGCTTCGCGACCATCTGGCCGACACCGATCCGCAAGCGCGAGAACGGCTGAACGAGCAGTACCTGATCAACAAGTGGTCCAGCGGCGACAGTGCATTCCGGCTGCTGCCCACACAGGCCGACCGTGCCCTCTACGCCGGGTATGTGCGCGGGGCACACGACGGGTTCCGAGGCGGTGGCCGTATCGGTGCCGCGTACCAGTTCTTCCGCCGCAAGCTCGTCGCGGCCCAGGACCCGGCGGATCCCTATGACCTCACCTCCATCGAGCATGCCATCACCACCCGGCTCGCTCTGATCAGCGTCAGTGCTGACCGGGACGACAACGTCCACCGGATCTTCGAGTCGCTGAACAACACCGGCAAGAAGCTGAGCCAGGCCGACCTGTTGCGCAACTATCTCTTTATGCGGCTGCGAGTGCGCGGCGAAGAGGTGTACGAGACGCACTGGCTGCCAGTGCAGCAGTCCCTCTCCAATGAAGATCTCGAGCATCTGATGTGGCTCCAGCTCGTGCTGGACGGTGATGAGCGCGTGCGCCGACAGGACCTCTACGGGGCCCAGCAGGCGCGTTTCGAGAAGCAGGACACCACGGAGGAGGACATCGCCTCCTATGTGCGGGAGCTGCACCGCAGCTCCTTCCATCTGCGGCGCATCCTGCATCCCGAGACCGAGGAGCACGCTGGTATCCGTGAGCGGCTGCGTCGGCTGCAGGAGTGGCAGGCGACCGTGACACACCCAGCAGTCATGCTCCTGCTTGGCCTGCGGGACCAGGGCCAGGCGGACAGCGACGAGGTGATACGTGCCCTGTCCTACATCGAAAGCTTCCTGGTCCGGCGCATGCTCTGCTGGATCCCCACCAACAATCTCAACCGCATCTTCCAGGCCATGCCCGGCCAGCTGCCGGTGGGTGTAGCCCCCGCCGACGGCATCCGACAGCTGCTGTCGGTCTCCCGGCGCTTCTGGCCGACCGATGCCGAGCTGCGGGAGGAGATCCGGAAGGCCCCCTTCTACGAGCGTGGACGCCCAAACCAGCGGCTCTTCGTCCTGCGGCGCCTGGAGGAGAGCTTCGAGCATCCCGAGCCGGTGGACTTCTCCCGCGCCGAGCTCACGATCGAGCACGTGATGCCGCAGTCTCCCGGCGAAGAGTGGCTGGACGCGCTGGCGGTCAGCGGTGAACCGGACGAGACGCCCCAGCAGCTGCACGCCCGCCTCGTACACACCCTGGGCAACCTCACCCTTACTGGCGTGAACTCCCGGCTGTCCAACCACATCTTCGAACGTAAGAAGGACCTGTTCACCTCCAGCCATCTGGAGCTGAACCGGGGCATTGCCGAAGCGGAGAGCTGGAGTGCGGAGGAGATTCTCGCCCGCGCCGACATGCTGACCGAGCGTGCCGTGAAGTTGTGGCCAGGACCCATCGATGGTGTCTCCCATGTGGAGCGGGGACGGGACTGGGGGCAACTGCACGAGGCGCTGGCCGCGATGCCGGACGGCACTTGGACAACATACGGGGACCTGGCCGCCCTCATCGGCTCCGCCCCGCAGGCTGTGGGCAGCCATCTACTGAAGACGCCGGGCGTGCTCAACGCACACCGTGTCCTCACCCACCAGGGCCTTCCGGCCGAGGGGTTCCGCTGGCCCGGTGAGGACCGGGGGGACGTGCGCGACCTTCTCGCGTCCGAGTGCGTCGAGTTCACCGAGAGCGGCTCCGCGCACCCCGAGCAACGGCTGTCCACCGAGGAGCTGGCCGCGCTATTGGGGCTGCAGGGGGACGACAGGCAAGGGCAGGCGGCACCTCGCGGGGAGGCGGACAGCGCCGTGGCATCCGTGCAGGAGCGGTGGGAACGCTTCTTCCACCAGCTCGCGGCCGACGATACCGAGGCTGTGGTCGCCGCTGTCCGGGAGCTCCTCGACTTCTGGGAGAATGAAGCGGGTGGCGGTTTCTCGATCGGCAGCGGCAAGACCTACGCCGGTGCTTCTTTGCTGCTCGACCGGCGCGATGCCCCCGACATCTGGCCGGTGACCGTCTATCCCGGAACCGGGCGTGGTGGCGTGGTCGAGGTCGCCTTCCAGTATCTGACCTCCCGTGAGCCGTTCACCGATGATGCTCTGCGCGATGAACTGCGGCGACGGTTCAACGGGATGACCGGTGTGGAGATCCCCCAGGGCAAGCTCACCCTCCGGCCGAGCTTCCGGCTGTCGATCCTGACGGACGAGGGCAACCAGCAGGCCCTACGCGAAGCCCTGCTGTGGTTCCGCGACCGCGTACTGGCGGCAGAAGAAGAAGCGGGCTGAGCGAATCCAGACTGCTTGGGAGCGACAAGCAGCGCCGCCCCAGGGCCCCAGCCCTGGGGCGGCGTTCTGGGGCGGCGTTGCGCGGGGCGTAAGGCCTGCTTTCCTCACACACGTTCTGTCATGGGACCTTGCCTACGGTTTCGATGGAGATCACGACGGGGGATCCGTCCCGGACCTGATACAGCACCCGGTACCTTCCGACGTGCATGCGGAAATAGCCGCTGCCGTACGGGTGCGATCCGAGCGGCCGTGGATTGCCACGGAGCAGGTTGATCGCGTCGAGAACTTGATCAATCTCTTCACGATCGGACTTGCGCAGCTGGGTCAGTGCCCGGCGGGCGGCGGGCTGAAAGACGACCTCGGCGCTCACGCGGCTCCCCGCCGGTGCCTGGCAGCGTCCTGCGCGGCGAGCTCTGCGAGAAACTCCTCCTGCGTGAGCACCGGGTCCGGGCACCCATGGGCCTCGTTGAGGCGGTTCTGTGCGATGGCCAGGTCATCTTCGAGATCGGCGAGTTCCTGGGGACTGATGAGTATGGCCACGACGGTGCCGTGGTCAGTGATGGCGGTGCGTTCGCGGCTGGTGGCTGCTTTACGGCACAGGTCACCAAGGTTGGCCCGGGCTTGTGCGATGCCGATCGTGTCACTCATGCATGAAGTGTATCTAGTGAATCTCGTGGATGGTGCCTGGCCGGCATCGGCCGCGGCTCCGGCCCCGCTGCCCGGGCTTCACCTCTGCCGCTGTCTACTTCAGCAGGCCGGTCAGGAAGCGGCTGGGGTCGCCGTGCCAGAAGATCGCCAGGGCGTCGCGGGCGCGGGTGGCGGCGACGAACAGCAGGGAGCGGGCGCGCTGGAGTTCCCGCTCGTGCCGGGAACGGTCCGTGTGCTGCCATCGGTCGACCGCGCTGCGGGGGACCAGCCCCTCGCTCACCCCTGCGATGATCACGCGGCGGTATTCGAGGCCCTTGAAGCGGTACATCGTTCCGATGTGGACGCCCTCTCCGCCCTTTGGTCCCTCCGCCGTGATCTCCACGGGTTCGATGCCGGCCCGCTTCAGCCGTACGGCGGTCTCCGTCACCATGTCGTTGGTCGGTACGCAGATGGCGACAACGCCGCGGGGAACGTCGTGCCATGCCTTGATCTGCTCGACGATGGCGTCCAGCTCGCGGTCCCAGGTGGGCTCGCCGTGCAGCAGAGGCCGGTTGCCGTGCAGCACTGACCGGTAGCCGGTCAGTGGGTCTTCGCCGCCGTCCAGGTCGTCGTATGCGGCACCGTCCAGGACGCGCTGGGCATCGCGCAGGATCTCGCTCGTTGTGCGGTAGCTGAGCGTCAGCCGGGAGGAGCGGCCTCGGATGTTGACGCCGAGGCTGCCGAGAGTGACCTGGTGGTCGTAGATGCGCTGGTGGGTGTCGCCGACGAGGAAGAGGTCATCTGGGCCCGTCGGCACCATCGCGCGCAGCAGCTTCCAGTGCGACGGGGAGAGGTCCTGGGCCTCGTCCACCACCGCGTGCCGGTAGCGGTATCGCAGCCAGGCGCCGGATCCGGCTTCCACGTGGATGTTGTGCATGCCGCCGCGTTCGTCCCGCTCGGCCTGCCGGGCGTCGATCTTCGCCTTACGGGCCATCTCCAGCCGGGCGGCCCGCTCGGCGACCTGCCGGTAGGTCTCCAGTCCCTTGAGGTCCAGACGTTGGGTGAAGCGCTCCGACAGCTGCCAGATACCGGCGCGCTCGGCGCGGCCGATGCTACGTCCGCGTCCGGCCCGCCGCGCCCGGAAGTATGCGGATCGCGTGTGGACGGCCTGGCCCAGGATCACCTGATTCCATTCGTCGCTGAGGAACTCCGCCGCCCATCGGCTCTCGCCCGTCTCGTCGAGCATGGCCCGCCATTCCCGCAGCGCCTGGTTGTCGTCGATGCGCCGCTTCCCGCCCGCTGGATCAGCCTCGCGCACGACCTGAGCGGCGAGCTGGTCGATGTGGAGGATGTCGACTCTCGCCAAGGTTTCGGGGCCGCCCAGGGAGAGCAACCGCGCGCGCAGGTCGGCGGCGAGGTTCTTGTTGAAGGTCGTCAGCAGGATGGGCTTGGTGTGCCCGGGAGGGAGCTGGTCGGCCAGATGCTTGACGCGGTGCAGGGCGACGATGGTCTTGCCCGTTCCGGGGCCACCGCTGACCCGGGTGGGGCCTGAGTAGCGGCGGTGGACGAGCTTGGCCTGCGTGGGGTGCAGAAAGGTCTTCCAGCGGCCGAAGTCGCCCTCCTCGATGATGCTCTGCAGCTCCTCGTCGTCGGTGATGACGACGGCTTGGGAGCGGTGTATCGCCGCCTGCCAGTCGTCGGTGTCCACCGGGCCTTCCGCGGCGACCGGCTTGGTGACCTGGTCCAGGACTTGGTCATACGGCGTCCCGTCACGCAGTCGCAGCAGGACTTCGCCGGTGTGCCGAGGGGCGTATTCGGCCAGCCCCAGCAGCTCGTCGTCCGTGGTCAGCTTCCGGATGATCGGGATGAGTGGCTCGGCGACACCCAGTTCCGCGAACTGTTCACTGCTGTACGCGCCGAACAGCGGCTGGGGGGTGGCGGTCTCCCCCGGGGCAGCGGTCTCCTGCGGGCCGGATGGTCGCGGAGTGGGCTGCTGGGGCAGCGCGCGGCGCAGCACACTGTCCTCGACGACTTCGAGGTCGACGTATTCGATGCCGCCGGTGACCTGGTTGATGCCGTAGGCATACCGTTCGAGGTTCCGGTAGACGTCCTTGTGGTGCTTGACCGCGACGAGCAGCCAGTCGTTCCCGCCCAGGTCCAGCAGCAGGGCCCGGTATTCGCGGTTGATCCGCGCCGACCACAGATTGCTGTCACCGGTCAGCTTCTCCAGGTGGAATCCGCGGGATGTGGGGTTGCGGCGGAACTCGCGCTGGAACTGGTAGACCGCACCGATCACGGGCCGGTCGAGCTTGGCGATCTCCTTGTCCGCCTTGTCGAGCAGGCGCAGCGTGGCGCCCTGCGCGGGTGCGGTAGTGCTGGTCAAGTGGGCTACTCCTCGTTCTTCTGCTGCGGGGTGCCGCGCTGCGTGCCGGTGTCCAGCAGTACGGCGAGTACGTCGACGTCCCACCCGGCGGCGGTACGGGCCTGCCACCCTGCCTTGGCGTAGGCGCGGTCCCGGTCTTCGGCGTCGGTGTCGGGGGAGCCGTCGGCTCCGGGGCGGTGGGAGAGTACGACCGCGACGCGCTGGGCGGGCCAGGCGAGTTCGGCGAGCCAGCCCTCCCCGCCGAGCTCGTAACCCTGCTCGGGGGCGGGCACGCCTCGGTCGGCGAGAGCGTGAGCCAGTTCGTGAAGGCCGGGGTCGTCTTCGAGGTACTCAAGGACTTCGTCCCAGCCCGGATCGCTTCCGGCTGTGCCGGGCATGTGCTGGCCGGGCTGTTCCTGGCGGTCGGCGGTCACGGCGGGTTGGCTGCGCTGGGAAGCCAGCCAGCCTCCGCCTCCTGTCACAGCCAGCTGGCTGAGGTCGAATCCGGGCAGCAGCGAGGCGGTGAGCTGTACCCCGTCCCCCTCGCCTTCGTTCAGGAACTGCAGCAGGTTCGTCCAGTACAGCCAAGCGCGCCAGCGCCGCCGATGAGCTTTCTGGTCTGCTTCGATGGTCTCCTCGGCATCGTCCAGGACAGTGAGTGCCGTCCAGGAAGCCGCCTCCGGGCCCTGTCGCAGATCGATGGCGAAGACCAGCGAGCAGCCGCTGTTGTCCTGGATCCGCGCGATACGCACCTTGCCCTTGCCTCCGGGGAAGGGCTTACCGGCCAGCGCGTCAGCGATGCGTTCCGCGACGGCCTCCCCGTCGCCGAGCGTCGCGCTGGCGCCCGGCGCCCTGACCGTGCCCGCCAGGGCGCTCTGCACCCGCAGCAGCCAGCGCTCCGCGTCCGGTTGAGCGAGGTAACCCAGCAGGGTCTCCACGGGGTTGGCCCATATATAGCGCTGCATCTCCCGGGGGTCCGCCCCGCCCTTGCGGTACCAGTCGCACGCCTCCCGCTGGGCGTTGCCTCCGTACGGCTTCCAGACGGGGTCGGCCTCCGCTGCTGTGTTTCCGGCGTGTCCGGCGTGTCCGGTCCAGGACTCCACATCGTCCCAGGTGAGCTGGAAGACGTGCCATCCTTCCGCGCGGAGCCGGGTGCGCTTGGCCGCGTCGTCAGCGACCCGGTTGCACTCCGGGCTGGCGTGGTAGCGGTAGCCGTCGAGGTACACCGCCACCCGCAGGGGTTCGGCGTCCAGGCGGTGGAAGACCACATCAGGCCGGGTCCAGCCCAGGTCCTGCTGGGTGTCAACCTGCCACCGGGTGACGGCTCCGTCGGGTGCCGTCAGCCGCAGCTCGCTGGAGCGGCGGCCGTCGGCTGTCCGTTCGCTGCGGGCACTGGCTTCGACGTCCGCGCGGGCGGCCCAGGTGAGCAGCCCGTTGAAGAACCGCTGTTCCAGCTCGCTCTCCAGCTGCCTCACCAGGGTGATGTCCGCAGCTGAGGCGACCGGCTCCGTGTTCCATCCTGAGCCGTCGGGGCCGAGCAGCTCACTGAGGATGTCCAGGGCCTGGTCACGCGAGGCGTAGGCGTACTCGTTGTCGTCGATGTGGCGCAGCAGGCAGCGGTGGCACGCCTGACGGCCCTCCTGACGGCACACACAGCCCTCGATCACCTCGCGGGCCGCCGACAGCACCTGCAACAATCCGTCGCGTCCGGCCATCCGGTGCAGATAGCCGGTGCCTCCGGGCAGTGTGTCGTAGAGCGTGAGGTAGTGGCGGCGCAGATCCGAGTCGCCGCTGCCCGGCTCCGGCATGGAGTCCGGAGTCACGGCCAGATGGTCCGGGTCGCCGCCGTAGCTGCGGGAGACACCGGCCAGCAGGGCGGCCTTGAGGGAGACACGCCGCTCCTCGGTGTGTGCGGTGACGGCCGGGATGAGGATGCGCAGGGCCTCGGTACGCAGCTCCTGGGCGAGGAGGATGTCAACGCCGTCAGCACGGGGTCCCGTATGGGGAGGTTCCTCGCGCAGCCTCGGGCACCACGGCCGGTGGTGGGCGGCCCGCTTAGCGGGATCGTCGGGGCCGCCGTCCGGATCCGCGTGTCCGCAGGTGGCGCAGATCCAGAAGGGGTTGAGCCGAACCTGCTGCCCGGCGAAGGCGTCACCGCTGCCGTCGGCGCGGGCGGTTCCGACATTGATTCGGCGGATCGCGGCACTGCGGGTGAACTCCCAGCCGAAGGTGGCGCTCTTGTGGCGCCACGCCTGGTCGATCGCCTCCGGGGGAATGTCCACGGCGGTGACCACGGTGTAGTGCCGCTGCTCCCGCTCGTCCCTGTCGTCACGCACCCGGGCGTCATCGCGCTTGTCCCGGGACTGGACCCGGCGCGGGCTGATCACTCGGTGCAGGCAGCCGTTGTCGGCGATGGCGGCCGAGTGGCAGCGGGGACAGGGCGACGGGTCGTGCTCGGCCCGGTGCGTGCGAACGTAGCCACATGAGGGGCATACCCGCCACCACAGCCACGCCGGGCGTTTGACGCTGCCGATGTCAACGCCGGTGACGCGGTGCTTGTAGCCCTGGACGTAGAAGGTGTTGCCCGGGGCGAAGTCGGTCAGGGCCAGGCGCGCGGAGCGCTCGTAGACGAGGGTCTTCGTCCGGTACTCGGGCTTGCTGTCCTTGCCCGCTGTGCCCTCCTCGCGCCAGGTCAGCAGGGCTTCCAGCTCTGTGCGGGACTCCATGAGCCCGTAGTTGGGCAGCAGGCCCAGGTCGACCAGGGCCTGCTGGGCCGTAGCACTGCCGTGGGCCCGCTGCAGGCTGGTGACCGAGCGGCGTTCCGCGCGCAGTTCACGCGCCTGCTGCTGGGCTTCGGGGCCGCCTTCGTCCAGGGCGCGGGCCGCGGTGTCGATGGCGGCGAGCCGCTGCTGGAGTTCCCTCTTGCGCCGCTCCCAGAACGCCTGTGCCTCATGCAGGGCGCCGCGCAGGCCGCCGATCGCGTACGCGTGCAGCTCCTCGGCGGCCCGCGGGCTTACTCCCTGTTCACGGTCTTCGTCGTACGCCGGGAACAACGCGAGGAACTTGCTGACGCGCGCCTGCCCGTCAGCGAGCGCCGCCTCGGCGAACTCCTGCAGCCAGCCCGACGCGCCGAACAGCGCGGACGCACGGTGGGGCAGGGGCGGCAGCGGCGCCTCGGTGTCCCGGCTGCCGGGGGCACGCAGGCGCCCAGCGCCCGCAAGGTCCAGCAGATGGGCGGTGTACTGGCGGCGCAGGATCTCAACGGCGGAGAGGAAGCAGCCGGGAGGACGGATATCCCCGGCGATCATCTGGCGGGGCTCTTCGAGGTAGTAACGATCCCGGGGCCTGTTGCCGACCAGGGTGAGCAGATAGGCGTTGCCGGTGCGGCGGCCCGCGCGGCCGGTGCGCTGTACGTAGTTGGCGGGTCCGGTCGGAAGGGAGGCGAGGACCACGGCCGACAGGTCGCCGATGTCGATGCCGAGTTCGAGGGTCGGGGTGCAGGACAGGATCTGGGGGTTGGCGTAGTGGGCGTCGGTCCCGGCACGGAACGCCTGTTCCACGGCCTCCCGCTGGCCTCGGGTGAGGGTGCCGGTGTGTTCGGCGGTGTTGATGGTGTACGCCCCGGCTTCCCGGTACATACGCCGGTAGTAGTCCTGCGTGTAGTCCCGCTCGCGCAGGCTGGACGGGTCGGCGGGGTCTACCACGTGGCCGGTTCTGAGCTCGCCGCCGCAGCGGTAGCGCAGACACGGCTGCCCGTGCCAGTGGTCGGCGGAATCGGGGTGCACGGTCTGCTGCCAGCCACAGGACGCGCAGCGGGCGACGGCTTCGCTCACCACATCGTCGGAGAGCTTGCGCACCTGGATGTGCCCCGGCTGCAGGCCGTAGAGGCCGCTCCCGTCCCGGGCGGAGCGGACCGAGAGGACCCGCGCGTCGGCGAGCGCACGCAGCAGCCGGGGCAGGAAAAGCCCCGTGGTTTGTGGCTGCAGGCCGAGGCAGCGCACCGTCCAGTCCTGGTACCACCCGCCCCGGCCGGTCACGCTGTCGAACTCGCTGCGCTGCTTCGCGCCGCTCAACAGAAAGCTGGGGGCCGCCCGGCCAGGGGGAAAGGCGGGCATGCCGGTGGGACGGCCGCCCCAGATCCCGAAGCGGCTGGTGCCCCCTTCCCGCAGCCATGGGTCCAGCCAGCGGTGCCGGATGGCACCGCGCAGGCGCAGCCGCTCCAGGACGCCGCGCACATACGCCACATACCGCTCGGCGTCGGGGACGGACCCGCCAGGGAGGGCGATCTCACCGGGTGTGGTGCGTAACAGCTCCTCCACGATGCCGCTGACCCCGTCCGGGTCGGCCAGCAGCACCTCGGCCGCGGCCGTACGGGTCAGCTCCAGGGTGCGGCCCAGCCGCGAGCTGAGCCCGAACTCCATGACGGCGGAGAAGGCCAGCCGCTCCGCGATCAGCTCCCAGGTCCGCCGCGACCCCTTGCTGCGCCCGCTCAGCAGGGTGTCCACCCCTGGCACGGTGTGCAGATCCGGCGGGATGACGGCAGCCCGCACCTCCTGGCTGTCGGCGACATCGCCCATGATGTCGGCCGCCAGGTCGTTGAGCGCGATGGGCTCCTCCTCGTCCATGCCCCTGGCGAGGAGTGAGCGGAAGGAGAAGGTGTAGGAGCGGTTGGCGACGTATCCGGCGCGGTGTGCGGCGTCCTGTACCGAGTCATTGAAGAGGAGGGTCTTGTTCTCCTTGAGGCTCTTGTTGAGCTCTCCCCCGGTGAACAGCTGGGTGACCGAGGCGGCGGCGAGCGCCGCGATGCCGGTACCGAGGTAGAAGATCGCCCCCGAAGTGCCGCAGGCCGGGCACTCATCGCGCTGCGCCGCCGCCTCGGCTGCCTTGTCGGCTGCGGCTTCCGCGAGCACGAACGCCACGTCGCGCAGCCGTGGCGCCGGATTCCCCTCCCCGTCGAGATCCCGCGCGGGGTCCAGGGGCCGTATCCGCCCGGCTGCGGCGTCCAGGACGAGTACGGCGGCTCCGCCGCGCGGTATGTCCCCGCCCTGTGCTGCCCGGCGGGCCTCGGCGGGCGTCGCCGCGATCATGTTGCGGACGCGTCGTTTGTCCGCGCTGACGGAGGCACGCCGGGTCTTCTTGGGCTTGAGCTCGAGCATCACCGCGTCGGTGTCCGTGGCGAGCGCGGCCCAGCCGGACCGCCCGCACTCGCGGCAGTAGACCGCTGGAAGGTACACCTGGGCGGGAGGCGGGGCGCTGTCCTCGCCGGGGGCCGGGGCTTCGTCCGGCCCGGGCCCGGCAACCGGCGCCGTGGCGACGCCGTCCCGGGCCAGCTGTCCGTCCTCACCCATCCGCTCGTCGTCCCAGCGGAACTCCGCACGGCTCAACGCGACACCGCGCAGCAACTGCGCGACCGGCCGCACCCAGTGGTGCACCTCGATGGAGAGCAGGGGACGCCCGGGATGCTCCGGGTCGCGCGCGGTGGACAGCAGCGCCACATAACGGGCGAGCGCCTGGGCGGCCTCGCGGGGCCGCTGCTGGAGCGCGGCACCCCAGTGGTAGGCGTAGCGGGGCAGAACGCTGAGGATCTCGGCCATCGTGCGAGGCCGGCCGCCCAGGATCTCCAGCACGGCACCCGTCATACGGTGCTGTCTCAGCCGGTCGCCCAACTGCTCAGCTAAGAGCCCTGATTCCCCGGTGAACGCGGCGGCCAGCCGGTCCACGGCCCCGGGATCACGCAGCGGATCGCCGCAGGCATTGACCTCCTGCGGATTCGGGAAGGGTAAGGAAAAGTCGGGGTCTCCGGTGACATCGCCCGCGCTCTGCCGGTTCTCCCCCACCACGGCGGCGGCGGGGAAGGGTATACCGAAGATCTGCTCGGCCACGGAGGTCATCGGCCCGGCATCGCCGTCCGTACCGCCCTCGCCCAGGGTGGCGGAGGTCGCCACGGGACAGGCGCCGCCCAGCGGCCTGCCGGGGCGGGCAAGCCCGGTGACGGCACCGAGCCGCCGCAGCAGCATGGCCACATCGGTGCCCTGCGCGCCGTCGTAGGTGTGGAACTCGTCCAGCACCACATAGGCGAGCGGGCAATCCCGCCACAGCCGCTGGTCCTCAGGGCGCTGCACCAGCAGATCGAGCATCTTGTAGTTGGTGATGAGGATGTCGGGCCGGGCCCGCCTGATCTCCTCCCGGCGCATCATCACTTTCGGCGCGGCCTGCCGCACTTCGGCGGAGGGGGTGTCTCCGACGTACAGACCGGCAGTGACGTCCTTCAGCCGCGGATCCTGCTCCAGCAGCTCGCTCAGCCGGTGCGCCTGGTCGGTGGCGAGCGCGTTCATGGGGTAGAGAAGGAGCGCCTTCACTCCCTCCTGACCGGCGACCCGGGCCCGGCGGCAGTGATCGAGTACGGGGACGAGGAAGGACTCGGTCTTGCCGGAGCCGGTGCCCGTGGTCACCAGGGTGGGCTCCGCGACGCCGTGCAGCGTACTGAGCCGCTCCCACGCCCGCGCCTGGTGCGCATACGGTAAGAAGTCGCGCGGCCACCATCCCAGATACCGCTGCCAGCCCTCGCCCGCGACCTGGAACGGGGTGCGGATGCGCAGGTAGGGCCCCCGGAAGATGCCCTCCTCCGGATCAGTGAGAAAGTCCTCCAGCGCCCGGCGCGTGCCCTCATCCGCCAGCGCGTATGTCGTCGACAGATACTGGCTGAGGCTTCCCTGCACTTGCTCTGCGGCGAGGGTGGGGCGCACGAAGGGCACTCCTTCACTGAAACGGTGCACGCGAGGGCCGTGGGGTGATCAAAGATACGCTCAGATCAGCGGAAGATCAGGCATTCGACGACAGAGCGGCACCCTTGGCGGCGTCTTGCGGTCACGCGACGGTCGGGTGTGCGGCGGGTGTCCCCAACTGGCGGGCTCTGCGGGCGGCTCGGAACGCCGAATAGCCGGGGCTGTCGGCGATGGGGGGCATGGGCTCGGGGTCTGCTTCGAGGCAGGCCGAGCAGCGGTCTTCGTCCGCCTCGGGCAGGAACAGGCGCGGCTGGGTGTGCGTGCCCGCGCACTCTCGCATCCGGGCGGTGCGGGGAGGTGGCTGTGGGGCCGGGATGTCCTGGCGGGGGAGGTCCGGGAGGGCGTGTTCCAGGCGCCAGCGCAGTACGGCCAGGGGTGAACGGGCGCCGTCCAGGCCCTCGGTGAGGGTTCGGCGCAGCTGGTCGTGTGCGATGCCGCGCTCCAGCCAGGGTGCGGCGAGGGGTGCCCACTGCCGCGCGGTGCGGGCGGACATCGCGAGGCGGGGGTCCGTGTGCGCCAGCGACCGCAGCAGCGCTTCCGCCGCTGCGGGGGCGGCGGGTTGGTGGGAGGTGTTCTCCTCAGGAGTGTTCGGGGGTTGACCGCCGACGGACCGGTGAGTCGGCTCACCGACGGCCGGTGGGGCGGCACTCGGCGGCGGCCCGGTGGGAGCGGGCTCACCCCGGAGGGCCTCCTCGGCCTCCTCCCGTGTGAGGGGAACGTTCGACACCAGCTGCGTCGTCACCCAGCGGCCCCGGTCGCCCTGGTACCGCCGCTCGTGGAGATAGCCCTCTTCGAGTAGTTCCCGCTTGGCTTTCTGGAAGGCGGCCTTGCCCATGCCCGCGCGTTCGGCCGTCTTCGACAGGGGTTCGTCCACATCGTCCGGCAGGGACAGCTGCCAGGTCAGCAGACGCACGGCGTCCGAGGACAGCCGGGGGTGGCGGATGATCTCGTTCGGAACCTGCGAGAAGAAGCGCGCAGGCGCGATAACATGCCGATGCATTCCGGGGACTCCTACATGGTCCGATCCTCGCGGATGTAGACCCCTGGCAGGTGTTCCTAGGCACCGGCCGGGGGTCGCCTCGTATCGGCACGAGGCAACCCGCTCAGCGGCACCGTACACCGCGCGTGATGGCGCGGTGACGCTCTTGTCACCACCCGTAACTTCCCGGTCAGTGCTGTGCGTTAGTACGCATCTACGTATCGCCTGCGGCCATTTCCGGACAGCAGACAGTCACCTTCGGACCCGGATCGTGGCCCATACGGTCTTGCCCGGGGCGGATGGCTCACGCATACGGACGCCCCAGTCGACGGCGAGGGCCGCGACGAGAAGAAGGCCGCGACCGGACTCATCGCCGGGAGCGGGCGTCGTCAGGTCCTGCGTCGGCGGGTGCGCATCGCTGCGGGTGTCGGTGATCTCGACGAGGAGGACTGAACCCAGGAGGGTGAGGGCCAGCTCGAAGTCGCGGCCGGGGACCCGGCCGTGGAGGACGGCGTTCGCGGTGAGCTCGGCGACAACGGCCGCTGCGATCTCGGAGGGCTCGCTCCCGTAGGCGATCCCCCACTCGTCCAGCTGGTGAAGGACGAGCAGCCGGGCGAGGCGGGCCGCCCGACGGGTGGCGGAGAACCGCTGAACGAACATACGCTCGGTAGTAGGCAGTTCGGGCACGTGGGAGGTGTACTGGATCTGCATGGCGGACACGTTCGCGGTCAGGCGGTGCCAGGACCAGGGCGCCAGCCCCTACGCTTGGTCAGCGTAGGGGCACGCGGGGTGGACAGTCGGCCTAATGGCCCGTAACTCTGGGTGAGTTGAGCGCGGGGCGCTGACCGCACGGAGGTGGCCGGACATGACCGACGACTACGACGTCCACGCGGACGGCCCTGGCGCGCCAGGGGGCCGGGAACCGAACGGCAACGAGCCCGAACGCTCCGACAGCCTGCGGACTTTCGGCGCCGTGGCCCAGGCCTTCCGCGAACGCGCGGGGCTCACACAGGAACAGCTCGCACCCAAGACCGGCTACGCCGTCAGTACGATCGCAGCGATCGAACAGGGTCGGCGCTTCCCGCCCCGCCGCTTCATCGAGCGGGCCGAGGAGGAGTTGGACGCCTTCAACGCACTGCGGAAGGCTGCGCGCTACCTGTCCCGGCAGCCGGGCCTCGCTGCCTGGTTCCGGCAGTGGGCAAAGCTGGAGGCGCAGGCAGTCAGCCTCTGCACGTACGAGTCCAGGCTCGTGCCGGGACTGTTGCAGACGGAGACGTACACCCGGACCTTGTTCGAAAACCGCATTCCACCGCTGTCTGACGAAGAGATCGAGGCCCAGCTCACGGCCCGCCTCGAGCGTCAACGGCTGCTCAGCGAACGGCCAAACACCGCATTCAGCTTCATCCTTGAAGAGCAGCTATTTCTGCGGCGCACGGGTGGTGCGGAGGTCATGCGGGAGCTCATCGACCATGTGCTGAGGCTCGCAACTCTGCGGAACGTTGAGACCCAGGTTGTACCGCTGGCGCGGGAAATCCATGCCGGGATGGACGGTCCCATGCAGTTGCTAGAGACCCCCGAAAACCAGTGGTTCGGCTACTGCGAAGGGCAGGAGAGTGGCCAATTCGTCTCTGGCCTGAAGACGATCAGTGTGCTCCAGATGCGGTATGCCAAACTGCGCTCGCAGGCCCTCACCCCCGAGGACTCCGCAGGCCTGCTGGAGCGACTGCGAGGAGCGCTATGAGCACTACCGAACTTGCCTGGTCCAAGAGCAGCTACAGCGGCAGCTCGGGCGACAGCTGCGTGGAGGTGGCCATGGCCTGGCACAAGTCCACCCGCAGCGGCAGCGAGGGCGACAGCTGTGTCGAGGTCGCCGCCTGCCCCTGCACTGTCCACGTACGGGACTCCAAAGACACCGCCATGCCTGGGCTGTCCCTCTCCCCGGCCGCGTGGACCGCGTTCATCAACCACACGGCAGGTAGCTGACTCCGAGGTGCATGCCCTTACCGGCCAGGCCGGTAGGGGCAACCCCCTGATCACCCGCGCTCGCGCTGCGACGGCACCCGCTCACCCCGGTCGACGGCCCGCTTGAGCCGCGCCGAAAACACGGCGTGCGCCTCACGCATCTCCCGCTCCCGGTCGGCCTTGTAGAAGTCGGCGGTGTATCCGGAAGGCGGAGTGTCCCGCTCGCCCTTCTGAAAGGCGAGGAAGTCGGCAAAGTCCTGCTTGGTCTGGCCGTAACCGTAGGCGCGCGGGTCCTCGGCGAGCTTACGGCCCTTGGTATCGAACCACATCCGTGACTCGCGGTCGGAGAGGATTGGGTAGCGCGATTTGTAGATCGCAGCAAGCTGGTCAGCGCTCAGCCCGAGCCAGACGGCGACCAGCGCGTCCAGCTCCACGAGCGCCGCCCGGCGCTCGTACTCAGTGCGGAGCGGAGTGCCGTACTCCCAAGTTGGCTTGAGGTACCCGGCTAGCGGAGCGAGCTCGGGCCAGTCCACAGCCCACTCCTCATATCCGGGCCAGTGGGACTCATACAGCTCAGCCCAGAGGGAGGCGTAAGCGTCGCTGAGACAGTTCAGCCGGAGGCTGCGTAGAAGCAGCGGCCCGGAGAGAGGGTGTTGCGGATCGGCAGCTGGCATCTTTTTCGCCTCGGCGACTAGAAGATTAGAGCGACCGGCGATCCGGACGAGATAGTCCATGGGCAGGGAAGCCCAGAAGCCAGCGTTGAGTGATGTCTCCCTGTTGTCCCGCAGCGCCATGGAGTATACGCCGTCTACATGCGCGGGCCCCGGAGGAACGAGTGCCGCGAAGAGGCTACGTTCGGTGTTGAAGGCGACCATCCGCCGCCACGCCAACCGGTAGAACTCAGTGTACGGGCGCGTGAGCCACATTCTCCGATGTAGCAGCTCCTGCTGCGCCTCCTCTGCCAGCCGAAGTTCCTCTTCCGATAGGAACTCGGCTCGCCTTTCCCAGTCTTCGTCGGACGGCTCCCAATCACTCTCCGAGCGGGCGTAATCTAGCCACCGGTCCTGAGCCAGGCGAAACCGGTCCGGTGAGCATGATTCCGGCCTTACGTAGTTGCCGCGCGGTACTATGTCAGGTGGGAGATCCGTAAGATCAAAGCTAGTCCAATCGTGGTTCCCTTGACAGGGAACGTTGGGCTGCTTGCTGATTGGTGTCCCGAGGCCGAAGTGTGGCCCTTGCAGTACAAGCCCACCGAGCGTCCTCGGCTGGGAACTACGCCAGCCGATATAACCGTTCTCTTTACCCATCTTCTCGTGATAACCCGAGGTGATCTGCGGTTTCCTCTCCCCCAGCCGGGTCTCCACAGTCGACAGCGCCGTAATGGCTCCCTGCTCTGCTGTCGTCACCGGCTGTAGCAAGGCAGCCTCTGAAGGAGCTACACCGGTATCTCCTGTGAGTGCCTGCCACTCAGCCAGCTGCACCACGTCAACCTCGATCACTCGCGCACGATGCGGACGAAGATCCCAGCGGCCCTCATGCCTCATACCAGGAACTTCGCCGTGTCCATCATGGTCCAGGGATGCGATAACAGGGTCCACACCATGCAAGCGGCTCAAGTTAGCGAACCGAATATCCGGCCGAGGAACTCCATAGATGTGCACTCCAAACTCGATGGTGTGCGCTGCTTCAAAAGCCCAATTTCGCTCGTTGACGAATCCGACATGGAGACGCAATCGCGGATACACGGCCGCTCGAATTCTGCCGGTCTTGATTCCTCCCAAGTGGGTGTCTGGGTGAACAAGCCCCGCTACAGCTTCAGGTCCCAGGTTTCCCCACACCCGGCACATGAACGCCCGGTACAGGTCGGGCTGGGTCCCCCTCAACACGGGGTAGGCCACGGGCGAGCTGAGCAGTTCCACCAAGCCAGCGTTGACCACAAGCTCACCCAGGAAGTAATACAGCGCCCCTGCGTCCGCCAGAACTTCCCCCTTCCTCTCCCGGAACTCCGCCACGCTCGGCTTCTCCGCGAGCTTGAACCATGGGTCGCGTTCCGCGAGGACCGTGTCCTCCTCCCATCTCGGGCGCACCCACGGCGGATTCCCGACCTGGAGGTCGAACCCGCCGCCCTCCCCCGCGAAGACATGTGCGAACTGGAGCTCCCAGTGGAAGAAGCCCAGGCCGCCTTCCGTCTGCTTGCCGCCCTCGTTCGCCCCGGCGATGTCCTCGACCACGGCCAGCCAGGGAAAGCGCTCGTGCAACTTCAGGGCGGAGTCCATGCCCATCAGCCCCGGCAGCTGGTCCTCGTAATCGGACAGCGCCTCCAGCGTCGTAAAGCGCTCGATGAGCGAGTCCTCCGGGACGTCCGAGCCGCCCAGCACCGCCTCGGCGAAGTCAATCCAGTCGTCCAGGTCCTTCAGCGGGATGACCGAGCGGCGTATATCCACGATCTGCGCCTTGCGCGTGCCCGTCTTGCGCTGGGGCTTCACCTTCGGCGTGGGGAGGCCAAGCTGTTCGCCCGCACCGTCGTCGAACAGGGCGGACTGTTCCGCGAGCTGGTCGGCGGGGCCCGGGCGGTTCACCGGCTCCGGCGCGGCGTCTTCGTCCTCCTCGTACTCCGGCGCGGAGCCGTCGACGAGCCCCACCGCGTCCAGGGGCCAGAACCACAGCGCGCACCACGCATCCATCAGCGTCTTCAGCCGCCAGTACGGCGCCCCCACGGCCAGCAGGTCGTCCAGTACCTTGTTCTTGTCGACGGCCGTCCCCGGGTGGTCGAGCCAGTCCGCTCCCCATACGTCCACGCGGCGCGAGATGTCCCGCTCGGAGAGCTGGAGGCGCTGCGCCACCAGTCCCCACAGGAACTCCGCCCGCCGGGCAACCCCTTGGAGCCGGTCCAGCTGGCTGCCGCGCCTCTCACCCCGCTTCCGTTTCGCGCTCGGCGCCTTCTGAATGCCCCTGCGCCATGCCTTGAGCGCGGCGGTCTCCTCCGGGGCGAGGTCCCGTGCTTCCCGCTCTCCCGCGACCGCGCCCCAGCCGCTCGCCGGGAGCAGGAAGTGGTGCACGGCCCCGTCCGGAAAGGCGCCCTGCCGGAACGGAAGCTCCGTCGGCGCCAGGGCGTCCTTCTTCCGTAGCCATGCCCCGCCCGCGAGCGCGTCCGCCTCGTACACCCGGCGTCCGGCGCCGATCAGGGAGTTGCCGCGCCGCAGGTGCAGGCCGTACCAGGGGGCCTTCATGCCCGGGTGCATGGTGTTGAGCCACAGCGAGACTTCAGCCAACTCCACCGCCGTGGCGTTGAGGTCGACGCCGTACGCGTTGTGCAGGGCGATATACGCCTTCGCCTTCTGGAGCTCGTGCTGCCGCTCCTCCGGGTCGATGCGGGCGCCCAGTTCCCGCTCCCGCCGCCGTAGGTACTCGGCGGCGACCTGGTTGATGGCCTCGTTGAGGAACGCGCCCGAGCCCAGCGCGGGCTCGCAGATCGTCCACTCCAGCAGCTCCCGCGCGGGCGTATCCGGCGTCAGCCGCTCCCGCAGGGCCAGCTCCACGGTCACCTGGGTCAGGGACTCCGGGGTGTAGTACGAGGCGGAGGTCTGCCGGTCCCGGCCCAGGCGGTAGACGAACGAACCGCGCTCGTAGCGTATGGGCTCCTCCGCGCCGGTCTCCTCGTTCCGTCGACGTACGAAGACCTCATCGGGATACTGACCGGCCCGCTTGACGGGCACCATCCAGCTGCCGCCGGACGGGTCGCCGTCCTTGGCGACCTCGTAGAGGTCCTGGTCGGCGATGAAGCCGGTGTAGGACATCAGGCCCTCGTACACCGCGCCCAGCTGGTTGATGCCAAGCTGGGCGTAGGAGATGAAGCCGCCGCGCTGGCCCCGCTTGCCCTTCGTCAGCATGAGGCGGCGCAGCACTTGGTGCAGCACCTCGTTGCGCAGCCGGGTGTCGTAGAACTCCGCGCATCTCGGGCCGATGAGCTCGATGGACTTCGCCGCGAACAGCTCCGAACGCAGCGGTTCGAAGCGCAGCCCCGTATCGGCACTGCGGGCCGCGCGCCGGGTGCGCTCGGCCTCCCGCAGCCGCGCCGCGTGCTCCGCCTCGGTGATCTGCCCTTCCGCGAGCAGCCGGGCCGCCTCAGCCTCGGACTCCCGCGTCGCCCGGTCGGCGGCCTCGGCCTCCCGGTCTTCCTCCTCGGTGCCGTACGGGCGGTGGCCCCGCTCCACCATCCGGCACAGCAGGTCGAGGGATTCGTAGAAGTGGAAGCCGCTGCGGGACTGGTCGCCGACCAGGTCGCGCAGGGCGAGCTCGCCGAGGCGCTGGAGGCCGTAGCCGTCCCCGTATTCGGGGTAGTCGGAGGGGAGGATGCCCAGCTCCGGGCGGGCTTCGGCGTAGAGGAGGAAGAGGATGCGGTAGACGTACCGCAGGGACTCGCGGGTCAGCTGCTTGGCCAGCAGCTTTGGTTCGTCGATCTCCTCCAAGCGCGCGCCCTGTTCCCGCAGACGTGCCAGCACCTCGCCCGCGATGAGCTCGACGGAGGTGCGTACGCCCTCCCGTAGCTCTGTCGACACACCCACCGCGTGCTTGGCGGACTTCTCGGCGAGGTCCGCCAGCGGCGCGGTGCCGCCCTCCTCGGGTACGCGTAACGCGTCGGCGCTGAACAGGGCGGCGATCGTGTCGAGTTCACCGGCCCGTGAATCGTCCATACGGTCCAGGGCCACGTCCAGGCTGACGGCGAGGTAGCGGCCCTCACCCCAGGTGAGGCGGTCGGCGAGGACGATGACGCCGCCGCAGAGCAGCAGCACATAGCGGGGCGGCTCCTCGGCGGCGAAGAGGAACGCGGCCATCGCCTTGGCGTCGGCGATCTCCGCGCCGCCTTCCAGCGGCACGGGGTGGAGCAGCGCGCCCGCACTGTCCGGGTCGAGGGCGGCGTCGGGCTGGGCGGTCCAGCCGCAGCTCACGGCGGTGATGCCGGGCTCGGCGTGGGCGACGCGGACCTCGTGGGCACGGTCGGCGTGGTGGACGGTGAGGGTGTGTTCCTGGGGCTGGCCGAGTTCACTCCCGTAACCCAGGGCGCCCAAGATGGCGGCGTCCAGGCGGGCGCGCCGTTCCACCCAGTCCGAGGGCAGGGGTGCGGCCGGGTCCTCCGCCCGTTCCTCAGCCACCTGCGCGAAGGCGGCGCGGTCGGCGAAGTAAGGGGTGCGCAAGGAGCGCAGGCCCTGGCGCGGGGTGCGGTCGGGCTCGGGGACCGTCTTGGGGTCCTCGCCCGCGCGCTCGACCTCGGCGACGGCCTTCTCGTAGGCCCGTTTCCGCTCGGTCTCGGTCGCTGTCCACCGGCTGAGCAGCCCGCCGGTGGCCTTGAGGTCCTTGGGCAGGACCTCGGCCAGGTAATGCGCCGAGAGATAGTCCCCGTGGTTGACGAGGGAGTCGTAACTCAATGCTGGAGCCTTCTTACGCGGTCATACGCCCTCGGAGGGGGCGGAGGGGACGGGGCAGGCAGATCAGGGCCGGTCGAGGACGGCGAGGACGCGGATCAGCGGATCGCCGGTCGTCTCCAGCTGGTCGACGAGGCGGGCCTGCCCCCGGCGGGTGCTCTCCACTTGCCGTTCCTTACGGGCCGGGGAGCCGGTCGGGAGGGCGTACTGGTGCCACTCCTTGAGCCGGTCACGGTAGGCGTCCAGGGGCTCGCGGATGCGTTCGGCCCATGCGTCGCGGCGTACGACGAGGTGTTCCCGGGCTACGGCCACAGCGGCGGGGACCAGCTCCTGCAGGGACGGCAGATCGCGGGGGCGCCCGGTGGCGGTCATGCCGGGGCCGACCCCGGCCGCCGCCAGCGCCTCCTCCATGGGCTCCACCCTGCCGTCCGCCGGGAGGCCGCTCACCGCGATCCACTCAACCACCGTGGGGCGGCCGAGGCCGTTGGCGTAGAGGCCCTGCAGCAGAAACACCGGGCCGTCGACGTGCGGTGAGGTCAGCACCGGGGCCTCCTGGCGGCCGAAGCGCACCAGCACCTTGTCGGTGAGCCACTCCACCACCGGGTGGATGTCGGTGACGTAGGAGACCCGGGGCCAGTTGGTCGTGCTGCTGTCGCGGGCCTCGGTGAGCTTCCGGCTGGCAAGCGCGCGGTCGAAGGTGAGCGTCAGCCGCTCGGCTACGCCCTGTTCCTTGAGATAGTCGTCGGGGAGGGCCTTGAGCCGCTGTCTCAGATCCGGCGCCTTTGCTGGGGCGAGGGAGAGGTAGTCGCCGCCGAGTGGGTCGGTGTCGCGGGTCAGGCCGACGGATTCCCCGGGCCGGTCGTCGTACACCTCGGCGAGGGCGGCGTCGACGAAGGCGGCGGTGTCGCCGCCGAAGAGGCTGGGGACGCGGGCACGCCGGGGCGGCTCATGGCCGCCGCCCGGCACGACGCGCGTGTCGAACTGGCCGAAGAGATCGGCGAAGGGGTCCTCGGCGGCCGGTGCCTGGGCGTAGTGCTCCTCCACGGTCTTACCGGCGATCAGGTCGCGGGTCAGCCGCTCTTCCTCCCTCTCGGCGCGGTAGAAACCGGTCTCCCCCTCGACCGAGCCGTGCACCAGATACGCCTCCTCCTCACGGCGCAGTACCTTCTCGGCGACGGCGCGGTCGTCGCGGGCGCCGGGCACTTGGGAGGTGATCAGCAGGGCGCAGAACCGGGGCTGGTGCCTCTGGCCGTAGCGGTCGATACGCCCGTTGCGCTGCTCGATTCGGACCAATGACCAGGGAATATCGAAGTGTATGAGGTCGTGGCACTGGTGGTGGAAGTTGACGCCCTCGGAGGCGATGTCTCCGGTGAACAGCAGCCGGACCGGGTCCTCGGCGAGCTCGAACGCGCGGACGGTCTTCTGCTGCTCCTGGTCGCTGAGGCCGCCGTGCAGAATCCGCACCGGGCGCCGCCGCTCGTCCTGGTCGACGTAGGGTCTGCCGGGCTCATGCTTGGTGAAACCCAGCCGGGCGGGGACCACTTCGGCCAGCCACTTGAGGGTGGGTATCCGCTCGGAGAAGATCACAGCACGGGTGCTGGAGCGGGGGCCGACGCCTATCTCTTTGAGCTTGTCGACGAGCGCGTCGAGCTTCGCCGCGTCACCGGGCGCGCTGCCGTCGCCCATCGACGCGACCAGAGCGCCGAGCCGGTCCAGCGCCTGCCGCTCGGGGGCGAGGGCCTCGGCGTCGCCGTCGCGCCCCCTCTCCCGGAGCTGAGCGGCCTTCTTCCGCAGGCTGGTCTGCCGGGCCCGTACCGTCTCGCCCAATGCCATGTGCGAGGAGAGGAAGGACTTGAGCAGCTGGTAGGCGAAGAGGCGGTCTCGGGTGACGGACTGGCGGTCCTCGTCGGCCGTGCCGAACTCGATGCTGTCGGCCGCCGCCGCTTCTGGAATCCAGTGCCCCGTCAGCTCCTTGAAGATCCGCTCCTCCGCTGCCGTGGCGGGGCAGTAGCGCGAGTCGGTTGGGCCACGGTCCGCCCATTCGGTGCCCACCTGATCCCGTACCTCAGGGCTGATCTTGGTGCGGCGGATAAACAGGTGCCGCAGGTCCTTCTCCGGGTCGTACGTGTTCGGGTCGGCGATGGTCGTCGGGTCGAGGAGCGAGATCAGGTCGGCGAAGGAAGCGCGGTCGCCGTTGTGCGGGGTGGCGCTGGCGAGCAGCAGGGCATCGGTGTTCGGGGCGAGGGTCTCGGCCAGGGCCCGGCGCTGGCTACCGGGGTTGATGAGGTTATGGGACTCGTCGATGACGACCGCGTCCCAGTGGATGCGCTCCAGGTGGTGCCGGTACTGGCCGATGTTCTTGAGCGTGTCGACGGAGATGATGACGCGCTTGTAGTAGGTGAACGGATTGCGCCCCGCCGGGATATCGCGCTGGATGCGCTGGATACCGAGCGAGTCGAGCCGTACCAGCGGGATGGAGAAGCGGGTCCACAGCTCGCGCTGGAACTGCTCCAGGATGTGTTCGGGAGTCACCACGAGGAGGCGCTCGCCCCGGCCCCTGCGGATCAACTCAGCCAGGGTGAGCCCGATTTCTAGCGTTTTGCCCAGTCCTACGACGTCCGCGATGAGGATGCGCGGGCGGAGGTTCTCCATGGAGAGCGCCAGCTCCGCCGGGCGCTGCTGGTAGGTGAGAGGGTCGACCAGGAAGCGGTCCGGGAGCGCCAGACCCCGCTCGGACTGCGGGAGGGGCGTCTTGCGCAGTACGGCCTCCAGATAGAGGCGGCTGCGGCGGAAGTGTGGTGAAGAGTCGGCGACGAGCCGGGTGTCCTCCGGTTCGAGTGTCTGGACCGTGTCAATTCCGCTGAAGAAGACAGCCGGTTCGTCTCGTACGAGCTCCGAGATACCGACGGCATCGATCTTGTAGCCGTCGTGGTCAGTACGGACGGCGTTTTTGACCAGCCATGCCTCGTCCCGTACCCAGATCTGGGCCCCCGGCGGAAACCTGTTGTCGCCGGACTCCGGCTGCTCAGCCACCCGTTGCTCCTCCCCGTCCCGCACGCGGATACCCGTACGGCACAACCGTGTGAAGTCTTTCACGCACAGCCGGTGATGCACCGGCTCAAGCACAAACTCGTATGACAAATACCTTAAGAATGCTGGCAGTTGGGCCGTTGGGCCGGGCCTAGTACCCGGCAGCCGCGCCGCGCCTCGCCCGCCTACGCGACGAACGGGGCCTCGCGGGCATACGCGGAGCGAAGCCGTTCGGCGATCTCCAGCGGCGCCGCCGAGCGCCGCATGCCGACGTCAGTGGAGCCCAGGTCCGCGACGGCGGGCGATCCGGTGGGGGGACTTCCGTTCTGGGGCCCGCCCCCGGGCTCGGCCTCAGGGTCTGCCCAGGCGCTCGCCGTCTCCACGTCCGCGATGCCCGCCGCGTCGACGAGCGTCGGGGTGTACGCGGGCCGCGGCACAACGGGGGAATCAGGCACCACCGGCTCGGAACCGGGCGAAGCCGTACGGGAAGCGAGGCGCCGCTTGGCCTGCCCCGGCGTTGTCCCCTCCGCCCGCAGGACCTCCACCAGTCCCTCCGCGACGCCGCGAAGCTCCGGGCGCTGCTCCGGGTCTGCGGCGAGCATGGAATCCATGAGCGGCCGCAGCTCCCGGGGCAGGCCGGTCAGGTCCGGCGGCGTAGCCGGATCCTCGATCTTGAGGGCGATGGCCTGCCAGGTGCCGCCGTCATAGGGGTAGTGGCCGGTGACGGCGTAGAGCAGCACGGCACCGAGCGCGTACACGTCGGCAGCGGGTGTCAGCTTCCGCTCCCCGCGGGCC